>NZ_LZJW01000098.1 GCF_001667885.1 Mycobacterium scrofulaceum
GCCGACGGCCCCGACGACGATGCCGATGCCCACCGGCAACAGCTTGCCGAACACCAGGGCGCCGCGGCGCAGCGTGTACCGCTTGAGCCACGATTTGAGCAGCCGCGAGTTCAGCCGCGACATCGACGACAGCGGCACCGCGGCCACGCTCTCGGAAATCCAGCCACCGTTGGTGCGGGCGGGCCCGAACAGCTGGGTGACCGCCTCCCTGCTGTTGTCGCCGACCAGCACGGACAGCACCAGGGCGCGGCGGCGTTCCCGGTGATCGGCGGGAATGTCGTACACCACGGCGACGGCCAGCACGAAGAACGCGGTGGCCTCCAGGAACGTGACCGTCTCGGCGGCCGCGGCGGACAGCGCGCTCAACGTGCCGATGCCCGGGATGGTCGCCGCCGCGCCCACCGCCATGCCGCTGGCCGTCACCATGCCCACGTAGCGTTTCTGCAGCTTGGCGAGGATGTCGGCGGGGCTGCTGTTCGGGTGCGCATTGCGCAACCGGGACACATAGGCCTCCGCGGCCGGGCCTTGAATCCGCGAGCTCCGCTCGATGACCTGGGCCAATGCCCGCGCGGACGCCTTGGGCCGGCCGTTGGTGGCCGTCGGCGCCTCATCCGCGTGCGACATGTTAAAAAACCGGTTCGAAGACCGCTTCCGTCGGGCCCGCATCTTGCCTCTCCTGAAATGGCGTCCTACCAGGCTAACGTGCCCGCTGCGGAACACCGCCCGAACACGAAAGCTTGGGGGTGGTGTACCCCGGATCGGATCCTTGGCTGCCCTCAATCGCCGCAAGGGCAATAATGCAGGCTGGATGTCCGTGATGGGGCGGGCCGATCGATAAAGAAGGCCCGTGCAGGCACGCTTCGTCCGAAGCTGAAACGAGGTGGGGAGATGGCCACGGCGACGCCTCCGTCGGCCGGGGGAACCCGGCGCGCGGCGCCGAACCCACCCCACGCCGGGCGTCGGAATTTGCTCGTCGAGAACTCGCCGCAGTCACAGAAGCCGTGGAACGCGCTCTGGGCGATGATGATCGGCTTCTTCATGATCATGGTCGACTCGACCATCGTCGCCATCGCGAACCCGACGATCATGACCAACTTGCACATTGGCTACGACACGGTGATCTGGGTGACCAGCGCATACCTGCTGGGTTACGCGGTCGTCCTGCTGGTGTCCGGGCGGCTCGGTGACCGATTCGGTCCCAAGAACATGTACCTGATCGGCCTGGTGGTGTTCACCGTCGCCTCGGTGTGGTGTGGGCTGTCGGGCAGCGCCGCCATGCTGATCGCGGCCCGCGTCGTGCAAGGGGTGGGCGCCGGGGTGCTCACGCCACAGACGTTGTCGACGATCACCCGGATCTTCCCGCCGGAGCGCCGCGGCGTCGCGGTGAGCCTGTGGGGCGCCACCGCCGGCGTGGCCAGCCTGGTGGGCCCGCTGGCCGGCGGCGTGCTGGTCGACGGGTTGGGCTGGCAGTGGATCTTCTTCGTCAACGTCCCCATCGGCGTGCTGGGGCTGGTGCTGGCGTACTGGCTGGTCCCAGTGCTGCCCACCCAGGCGCACCGGTTCGACGTGGTGGGAGTCGTGCTGTCCGGCGCGGGCATGTTCCTGATCGTGTTCGGCCTGCAGCAGGGTCAGGCCGCGCACTGGGAACCGTGGATCTGGGCGATGATCGTCGCCGGCATCGGGTTCATGACGGTGTTCGTGTTCTGGCAGTCGATGAACACCGCCGAGCCGCTGATCCCCCTGGTGATCTTCGGCGACCGCGACTTCGGTCTGTGCAACGTCGGCGTGGCCATCATCTCGTTCGCCGCGACGGCGATGATGTTGCCGCTGACGTTCTATGCGCAGGCCGTCTGCGGGCTCTCGCCGACGCGCTCGGCCCTGCTGATCGCGCCGATGGCGATCGCCAACGGCGTGTTCGCGCCGTTCGTCGGCAGGATCGTCGACCGATACCATCCGCGGCCGGTCCTCGGTTTCGGCTTCTCGGTGTTGGCGATCGCGCTGACCTGGCTCACGTTCGAGATGTCGCCGGCGACGCCGATCTGGCGGCTGGTGTTGCCGTTCTTCGCGACGGGCGTCGGGATGGCGTTCGTGTGGTCGCCGCTGACCGCCACCGCGACCCGCAACCTGCCGCCGAGCCTGGCCGGCGCGGGCTCGGCGGTGTACAACTCGGTCCGCCAACTCGGCGCGGTGCTGGGCAGCGCCGGCATGGCGGCCTTCATGACCTCGCGGATCGGCGCCGAGATGCCGGCGCAGCCGTCCCCCGGCGGCGGCGAGGGGCCCGCGACCCTGCAACTGCCCGAGTTCCTGCGTGACCCCTTCGCGGCCGCCATGTCGCAGTCGGTCCTGTTGCCCGCGTTCATCGCCCTGTTCGGGATCGTGGCCGCGCTGTTCCTGGTCGGCTTCGCGCCGTCGGCAGCGAGGGGCCTGCCCGAGGCGGGTGACGCGGTCGACGACGACTACGACGACGACGAGTACGTCGAATTCATCCTGCTCCGCGAACCCGAGCCCGCCCCCGCGCCGGACGGCCGGGTCACCCGCCCGCGACCACCGCCGCCGGACGTGCGGCCAATCGGGTTCGCGCACAACGGCTCTCACGTCGACGCGCGCCAGCGTTTCCGTCCGGTCACCGAGCGCTCGGCGCGGGCCTACCCGTCCGCCCCCCGCAGTCGGCCGGCGCCGCCGCCGCGACAGCAGAACGGCGCGCCGCGAGTTCAGCGCCACGGCCGCGACCCCGACGACGAGCCCACCGGGTACGGCCGCCACTCCTCCGGGAACTAGGTGATCGCCGGGCGGGTCTCCGTCAGCGCGAGAAACGCTCCCAGGTCGATCAGGCCCGCGGGCGTGCCGGGCAGGTATTCGGTCAGCGATTCCGAGCGCACGATGACGGCCGCGTACTGGGCGCGGCTGATGGCGACGTTAAGCCGGTTCCTGTTGAGCAGGAACGACATTCCGCGTGGCACCGTGTCCGCGGTGGAGGCCGTCATCGAGATGAACACGACGGGGGCCTGCCCGCCCTGGAACTTGTCGACGGTGCCGACCCGGATTTCGTCGAGGCCGGCGGCGGTCAGCCGCCGGCGCAGCAGCCCCACCTGGGCGTTGTACGGTGCGAGCACCAACACATCGGAGGCGGTCAGTGGACGGGTGCCGCGCTCGTCGGTCCAGGCCGCGCCGAGCAGGCGGTCGATCTCGGCGGCGATCGCGTCGGCCTCCTCGGGGCTCTCGGTCGAATTGCCGTGGTGCTCAACCGAGATCGTTCGCACGCCGGGCCGGTAGCCGGCAAGGCAGCGCGCGGCGGTGCACTCGTGCGAGTGTAACCTGCCTTCATAGGAGAGCGCGGAGACCGCCGCGCAAACCGCCGGGTGCATGCGATAGGAGCGGTCCAGGAAATACCCGCGCTCATCGGGCAGGGTGCGCTGACCGTCCACCAGCCAGTCGAGCGCGGACGTGTCGACCGGGTCGGGGTGGGTGCCCTGACTGACTTGCGGCAGCTGCTGGGGATCGCCGAGCAGCAGTAGGTTGGCGGCGGCCGGCGCGACGGCAATGGTGTTGGCCAAACAGAACTGGCCGGCCTCGTCGATCACCAGCAGGTCGAGGCCAGCCGGTGGCACCCGGTTGGCATTCGCGAAATCCCATGCGGTACCGCCCAATACGCAGCCGGGCGTGTCGGCGATGAACGCGGCGTAGGCGCTGCTGTCGATCTCCTGCCAGCGGGGGGCGCGGTGGTCGTTGCGTTTCTTCGCCACTCGCTGCGGGTCCAGCCCCGCGTCGATGACGCAGTCCAGCAGGTTCTCCACCGTGGCATGCGATTGTGCGACAACGCCGATCCGCCAGCCATGATCGGTCGCCAGGCGTTGAACCACGCGCGCTGCGGTGTGCGTCTTGCCGGTGCCGGGTGGTCCGTGCACGGCCAGGTATGACGAGTCCAGATCGAGCAACGCGGCCGTGATAGCGGCGGCGGTGTCGGCGCCGCGGGGCAGTGGTGAGCCGCTACGCGTGCGCGGCGCGCGGCGCAGCAGGATGTCGACCGCGGCGCGGCGGGGTAGCCGCGGCAGGCCGGTGGCCACGGCGGCGGCCGTGGACTCGATCGAGTCCCGCAGCGCGGTCGTCGGGATCGGCGGGCCGGGGGTCAGCGCGAACGGGAGTTGGTGAAAAGGCTTGCCGTCGCTGCCGACTCGCTCCACGATGGTGACTTCGGTGGGCAGCGCTGGATCGTCGGCGGCGATCACCGTGGCGCGTCCGGCCGCCCGCCGGTCGGGGTCGTCGGACATGCCCGGTGGTGCCGGCGGGTCGTAGAGGGCGAAGACGTCGGTCATCAGCTCGCCGCGTGCGAGTTCGCCGCGCAGCGTCACCCGCCGTTGCGGCTTTCGCGCACGGGGCGGCGTGTTCCAGTCCGCGCTGACCGACGCGTGTTCCGCGACGAAGACGTCGGTGTTGTCCGCCCATTCCTCCACGGGGAAGTTCAACCGATCGAAGTGGGCCCACCAGAACGGTTTATCCTCGCGCCGGTGATAACCGCGGGCGGCGGCCAGCAGCGCCACCGCCGTCTGCTCGGGCGTGCGCTCGCCCGCCGCCGCGTCGCCGGTGAACGTTGAGAGGGTCAGCGCCAGCTGGTCGCGGTCCTCGACGGTGTTGCCGCCCCGCACGGGCTGGGCACCGATCGGCACTACGCCGGATTCGTAGGCGCGCAACATCAGCCAGTTACGCAGTTCTTGGGTCGAGCGGCAGTCGTATTGGTTGTAGTCCTCGATCTCCTTGAGCACGGAGGCGGCGTCGTCGCCGCGCCCGTCGGCGCGCAGCTCGCAGTACCGGGCGTAGGAGGTGATCGAGCCGGTGGCCGTGGTGACGTCGCCGCTGCGCAGCTGCGCTCCCATGTAGAGCGGCTCCAGCGCCTTCAGGCTGAACGACTCCGCTCCCACGCGAATGCTCTTGCGCACCAAGGGGTAGAGGTCGACCAGGGTTCCGCTGCGCAGCAGCTCGTCAACCTGGTCCTCGCCCACCCCGTAGCGGCCGGCGAGCCGCAGCAACGCGGTCTTCTCGTACGGCGCGTAGTGGTAGATGTGCATGTTGGGCCTCCGCTTGCGGCGCTTGGCCACCATCGCCAGGAAATCGGTCAGGGCCTTGCGTTCCTCCACCCGGTTGTGCGCCCAGATCGGCCGGAACGCGCCGGAGGGCCCGGCCTCCAGGACACCGAACAGGTATTCCAGGCCCCACTCCTTGCCGTCGACGGTCCACAGCGGGTCGCCCTCGAAGTCGAAGAACAGGTCGCCGGGGTCCGGTTCGGGGAGCAGCGTCAGCGGCTGGGGGTCGACGATCTCGAACCGCGGCGTGCCGGTCTCGCGTTGGCGGACTTGCAGTCTCGCCTGGGCGGTCAACTTGCCGACCGCGACCGGCGCCAGGTCCGGCACGGGACCGACATGCCGGGCCAGCTCGGACACGGTGGTGATGCCGGCGTCGATCAGCTTGTCCCGCTGGGCCACTCGCATGCCGGCAACCAGCAGCAAGTCGTCGGCGGCCTGCAACTGCTCGGTGCACAAGGGGCACCGCAAACAAGCGCCCACGCCCTCGTCGTCCCAGCGAACGGCGGAGCCGCCGGCGTGGTGCGCATCGAGGAGCAGCTGCAACCGCGCGCGCTGGAAACGGTAAACCGGAATCAGGTCGTGGACCCGATAGCGCGCGACGGTTCCGTCACCCAGGTGCAGTTCGGCCTCCGGCGCCACCGGGACGCCCGCGGCACCGAGCGCGTCGGCGTAGGCGGCCAGCTGCAACAGCGCGGTGACCTTGGCCGAACGGGCCAGCTTGGTGTCGACGACCCGGTACCGCTCACCGTCGCGCACCAGGAAGTCGGCGAAGCCGACGAAGCGGCCGTCGAACATCGCCGCCTGATAGACCGCGGGTGCGCCGGCGGCGATGGCGCGCCGCGTCGCCTCTGCCGCCGCCGCGAGGCCCTCGAGGGTGTAGGCCGGGCGGCCGATGACCACGACGCCGTCACCGAACTTGGCACGCAACCGGTCCAGTTCGCGCCGCTCGTGTTCGGTTCCGAGGGCGGCGGTCCGCGCGAGAAGGTCGTCCTCGACCGCGGCGGACGGTCCCCAGCCCAGCCTCGCGTCGAAATCCCGCAACAACGTGTACTCGCAGCGGGCGGCGGCGGCGAGGTCCGACGCGCTGTACACGATGCTGTCGCCGGTGACGAACACAGCAGCAACTGTAGGTGAGGGGACCGACGAAAAGTCGGCTCCGCCTAGCGTCCCGGCGCGTTACCGATCAGCTCGACGCCGTTGCCGTTCCAGTGGAACCGCACGTCGGTGTTCAACCCGTTGATGCCGCTGGGATAGGTCAGCGCGACCGTGTCGCCGGTGGTCTGCGCCGCGTCGACGCCGTTGAAGCCGTAGGTGTCGGGCACCCCTTGCGGGATGAACTGTCCGAGATGGAACAGCACCGCGCGGGTGGTGGGATTGACGGCGTTGGTGTTGGCCTTGATGATCACCGCCGACAGCTGAGCGCACTGGTTGTAGTTGCCGGCCAGCGGCTCCGGGTTCCAGGGTTGCTGGCTGCGCGGGTCGCGCGGCAACTCCGAGACCACCTTGGCGATGGTGGGTGAGGCGAGGTTGATAGCGCACGGGTCGGCCGGCGGGGCGTTGCCGCCGGGCGGCGCGGCGGCGCCGGAGGGCTGGGCCGGAGCGGTGATGGACGGGGTCTCGGTCGTCGTCGTGGCCTGCGGCGTCTTCGCGACGGTGGAGTCTCCCGAACCACACCCGGTCAACGTCATGGCGATCAACGCGACAGCGGCCGAGCCGGTCAGTGGCTCGGTACGGCGGGGTAGCGACCACACATCGGGCACCGTACCGTCATCGCGGGTGCGGGTGTGACAGGCATGCCCGGGCCCGGCGCGGCTGTGCTCATGATCACGTGGTCGCCGCCCGCAGCGCTCAGCTCCCGCTGAGCTCGCGGCCACCACTAGACTCCATGGACGATGAACCACCCGGACAGCTCGCCCGAGGCTGCCTCTACGACGTTTGCCGACCTGCAGATCCATCCCGCCGTCTTGCGGGCGATCGCCGACGTCGGCTACGAGTCACCCACCGGCATCCAGGCCGCGACGATTCCGGCGCTGATGGCGGGCTCCGACGTCGTGGGGCTCGCGCAGACCGGCACCGGCAAGACGGCGGCGTTCGCCATCCCGATCCTGTCCAGAATCGACGTCACCAGCACCGCGACGCAGGCACTGGTGCTCGCGCCCACCCGGGAGTTGGCGCTGCAGGTGGCCGAGGCGTTCAGCCGCTACGGGGCCCATCTGCCGAAGATCAACGTGCTACCGATTTACGGCGGCTCTTCCTACACCGTGCAACTGGCGGGGCTACGGCGCGGCGCTCAGGTGGTGGTCGGGACACCCGGCCGGGTGATCGACCACCTCGAGCGCGGGACGCTCGACCTGTCGCGGGTCGACTACCTGGTGCTCGACGAGGCCGACGAGATGCTCACCATGGGCTTCGCCGAAGACGTCGAACGGATCCTCTCCGAAACCCCGGAGTACAAGCAGGTCGCCCTGTTCTCGGCGACCATGCCGCCGGCGATCCGCAAACTCACCACCAAGTACCTGCACGACCCGCTCGAAGTCACCACCAAGGCCAAAACCGCCACCGCCGAGAACATCTCGCAGCGCTACATCCAGGTGGCCGGTCCGCGCAAGATGGACGCGCTGACCCGGGTCCTGGAGGTCGAGCCGTTCGAGGCGATGATCGTCTTCGTGCGCACCAAGCAGGCCACCGAGGAGGTCGCGGAAAAGCTCAGGGCGCGGGGCTTTTCCGCGGCCGCCATCAATGGCGACATCCCACAGGGGCAACGCGAACGGACCGTCGCCGCGCTGAAGGACGGCGGCATCGACATCCTGGTCGCCACCGACGTGGCCGCCCGCGGCCTGGACGTGGAGCGCATCTCGCACGTGCTCAACTACGACATCCCGCATGACACCGAGTCCTACGTGCATCGCATCGGACGCACCGGCCGGGCCGGGCGCTCGGGGACCGCGCTGCTCTTCGTATCGCCGCGGGAACGCCACCTGCTCAAGGCGATCGAAAAGGCAACGCGGCAAACGCTCACCGAGTCCGAGCTGCCCACCGTCGAGGACGTCAACGCCCAGCGGGTGGCGAAGTTCGCCGACTCCATCACCGACGCGCTGGGCCGTCCGGGCATCGATCTGTTCCGCAAGCTGGTCGAGGACTACGAACGCGAGCATGACGTCCCGCTGGCCGACATCGCGGCGGCGCTGGCGCTGCAGGCCCGCGACGGCGAGGAGTTCCTGATGGCGCCCGAGCCGCCACGCGAGCGGCGCGAGCGGCACACCGAACGCCGCGACCGTCCCGAAAGACCCAGGCAGGACAGGTCGTTCGCCACCTATCGGATCGCGGTGGGCAAGCGGCACAAGATCGGCCCGGGCGCGATCGTCGGCGCCATCGCCAACGAGGGTGGTCTGCATCGCAGCGATTTCGGCCACATCGCCATCGGCCCGGACTTCTCGTTGGTGGAGCTGCCGGCCAAGCTGCCCAAGTCGACGCTGAAAAAACTTGAACACACCCGAATCTCGGGGGTGCTGATCAACCTTCAGCCCGACCGGTCGGCGGCCAAGCCCCGCAGCCGTGACGGTCAGAAGCCCCGCAGGAAACACCCGGGATGACCCTGTCGGAAGAACAAGACGCCCAGGGGGGACTCGAACAGACCGCCCACGTCGACCGGGTGGCGTCGCTGACCGGAATCCGCGCCGTGGCGGCCCTGCTCGTCGTCGGCACCCACGCCGCCTACACCACCGGCAAGTACACCCATGGCTATTGGGGACTGGTCGGATCCCGGTTGGAGATCGGCGTGCCGATCTTTTTCGTGCTGTCCGGCTTCCTGCTGTTCCGTCCGTGGCTGAAGGCCGCCGCCACCGGCGGACCGCCGCCGTCGCTGAGTCGCTATGCGTGGCACCGGGTTCGGCGCATCATGCCCGCCTACGTCATCACCGTGCTGTTCGCCTACGTGCTGTACCACTTCCGTGAGGCGGGACCCAACCCCGGGCACACGTGGCTCGGGCTGGCGCGCAACCTGACGCTGACGCAGATCTACTGCAACGGCTACCTGGGTAAGTACCTGCACCAGGGGCTGACCCAAATGTGGAGCCTCGCGGTGGAAGCGTCGTTCTATGTGCTGCTTCCGCTGCTGGCCTACCTGCTGTTGGTGATCGTCTGCCGCCGGCGCTGGCAGCCGAGACTGCTGCTCGCGGCGCTGGCGGGGTTGACGCTGATCAGCCCGGCCTGGCTGGTTCTGGTGCACACCGATCACTGGTTTCCCGACGGCGCGCGGCTGTGGCTGCCGACCTACCTGGCCTGGTTCCTCGCCGGGATGCTGCTGGCCGTCCTGCAGGCGATGGGGGTGCGGGGGTATGCGTTCGTGGCGATACCGCTGGCCGTCGTCTGCTATTTCATCGTGTCCACGCCCATCGCCGGCGCGCCCACCACGTCGCCGGCGACGCTGAGCGAGGCCTTGTTCAAGACCTGCTTCTACGCGGTGATCGCCGCGCTCGCCGTGGCGCCGCTGGCTCTAGGCGATCGGGGTTGGTATTGGCGGCTGCTGGCGACCCGGCCGATGGTGTGGCTGGGGGAGATCTCCTACGAGATTTTCCTGATCCACTTGATCACCATGGAATTCGCGATGGTCTACATCGTTCGCGCCCATGTCTACACCGGCTCGATGCTGAACCTGTTCCTCGCGACAATGGTGGTGACGATTCCGTTGGCCTGGCTGCTGCACCGCTTCACCCGCGTGCGGACCTGAGCCCTCGCACCTGTCCCGTCCGCCACAGGCGTACCGCCGCGGAGGCGGGCGACGAAGTGCCCGCCTCGCAGCGACAACGCCGGCGCAACGCCCGGCGCTCGCGGCTTGTCGCTCAGAGGCGGGCATTTCGGGCAATGGTCCTCAACCGGGAACCGGAGTCGCCGGTGTGACGACGCGCCTAGCCCCGGGCGGAGACCGGCGTGACGATCGGGACCACGAACTCCTCGATCATCGCCCGCTCGTCGGCGTCGTCTCGACCTGGGAACTGCAGCAGCGAAGCGACCACCCGCACCACCCAGCGCGCGCGGCGCTCAACGATGGCGGGGTCTTCGGGCCCGAGCGAACCGACGAACGCGGCGGCCAACGCGGTGATCACCTCGGACTGCCCGGCCACCTCCGCGCCGATCGGCGGGCGGCTGACGGCGAACCATGAGGCCAGCGCGCGGCTGCCGCGAACCATCCGCAGCGTGGCGGTGATGCTGGCCACCAGCCGCTCCCGGGGGTCGTCGATGCCGCCGATCTGCTCCTTGATCGCACGGCTCAGCCGGTGCGTCTCGCGGTGCACATAGGCCGTGCGCAGCGCCTCCCGGTTCTCGAAGTACCGGTACAGCGTCGCGCGGGAACACCCTGCGGCCTTTGCGATTTCGTTCATGCCGATCGAAGCCTGGTCGCGTTCGGTGTAGAGCTGCTCGGCCGCGTCGAGGATCCGGTCCGCGGCGGCCTCGCTGCGGTGCGCGCCCAGCCAGTCGTTGGGCATCAGGATCTCACCCGAATCGGTACGGACAGCGGCCGCCGCACGTAACTGCCGCCCGACCACACGATCGCGGTTTCATCCACCTCGAAATCCGGGCAGCGGCTGAGCAATTCGGTGAGGGCGACCCGCGATTGCATCCGCGCCGCCGCCGCGCCCAGGCAATGGTGCGCGCCGTGGCTGAAGGTCAGGATGTTGCGCGGGCAGCGGGTGACGTCGAGCTCGCCCGCGTCCGGGCCGTATTGACGCTCGTCCCGATTGGCCGACCCATACAACAGGAACACCTTGCGGCCGGCGGGGATGGTGGTGTCGCCGATCGTCACGTCGCGGGTTGTCGTGCGGGCCAGCCCCTGCACCGGCGAGGTGAGCCGCAGCAGCTCCTCTACCGCGTCCGGGATCAGGCCCGGGTCCTCGACGAGAAGCCGCCGCTGGTCGGGCCGCTGATGCAGCAAAGGCATTGAGCCGCCCAGCATCCCGGTGGTGGTGTCGTTGCCACCGGTCACCATGGTGAACGTGAACGCCAGCACCGACAGTGTGCCGGCGATGTCGCCGTCGGCGCCCACCCCGGCGGCGACCAGGTGCGAGATGGTGTCGTCCTCGGGCTCGCTGCGACGGCGCTCGATCAGCTCGGTGAAGTAGGCCATCATCGACCCGACCGCGTCGCCGACGGTTTCCAGCGCGCCGGCCAGGCCGGTGTCGCTGGTGTTCGCCGCGACGATCACGTCCGTCCACCAGTCGAATTGCGCCCGGTCGGCCTCGGGGACGCCGAGGTAGTGGGCGACCACCATCGACGGCAGCGGCTTGAACAGCTCGGTGACGATGTCGCCGCCGCCGGCGGCGCGCAGCCGCTCGATGCGCTCGACGACGAACTCACGCACCTTGGGCTCCACCGCCTCGACCTGGCGTGGTGTGAAGCCGCGTGAGACGAGTTTGCGAAACTCCGTGTGCACCGGCGGATCCTGCATCACGAACGGTGGATTGTCTTGCAGGCCAATCATTTCCAGGTCGCCGTAATTGACCGTCAGACCCTGCGCGGAGGAGAACGTCTCGTGATCGCGCGCGGCGGCCCACACGTCGGCGTGCCGGGACAGCACGTAGTAGTCATGGTCGGGCCGGCTGGCCGGGACGACGTGGTGCACCGGATCGTGGTCGCGAAGCGCGCGGTACATCGGCCAGGGGTTCGCCCAGGTCTCGGCGGTGGCCAGCTCGAACGTGACCGGCGCATGGTGAGACATAACCGCAGACATGTCTCATTGGTACGACAATCGCGCGAAGATGTCAACCGCCCCGCCGCCGGGCGCCCGAGCGCAGACAGCTAGATGCCCGCGCCCGGGTTGAGGATGCCCTGGGGGTCGAGGGCCTGTTTGATGCGCCGGTTGAGATCCATCACCTCGGGGCCCAGGTAGCCGGCCAGCCACGGCCGCTTGAGCCGGCCGACGCCGTGCTCGCCAGTAACCGTGCCGCCGAGCCCGACGGCGAGGTCCATGATCTCGCCGAAGGCGAGATGGGCCCGCTCGGTCATCGCGGCGTCCGCGGGGTCGTACACGATCAGCGGGTGGGTGTTGCCGTCACCGGCGTGGGCGATGACCGAGATGGTCAGGTCGCGTTCGGCCGCGATGTCCGCGATGCCGGTGACCAACCGGCCCAGTGCCGGCAGGGGCACCCCGACGTCCTCGAGCAGCAGCGACCCCTTCGCCTCCACCGCGGGAATGCAGAACCGGCGGGCCGCGACGAACGCCTCGCCCTCGTCGGGATCGTCGGTCGAAAACACCTCCGCCGCACCACATTCCGCGAACACGTCGGCCATCACCGAAGCGTCCTCGCTGCCCGCGCGCCCCCTTTCATCGGAGCCGGCCACCAGCATGGCCGCCGCGCCGCGATCCAGGTCCATGCGCAGGGTGTCCTCGACGGCGTTGATCGCCACCGAATCCATGAACTCCAGCATCGAGGGGCGCACCCGCGCGGTGACCCCGAGAACCGCCGCGACGGCCGCCTCGACAGTCGCGAAGGAGGCCACCACGATGCTGGACGCGTTCTGCTTGGGCACCAGCCGCAGCGTGACCTCGGTGACCACGCCCAGGGTGCCCTCGCTGCCGACGAAAAGCTTTGTCAGCGAAAGCCCCGCCACGTCCTTGAGCCGGGGGCCACCGAGCCGGACCGCCGTGCCGTCGGCGAGCACCACCTGCATGCCCAGCACATAGTCGGTGGTGACGCCGTACTTCACGCAGCACAGCCCGCCGGCGTTGGTGGCGATGTTGCCGCCGATGCTGCAGATCTCGAACGACGAGGGGTCCGGCGGATACCACAGGCCGTGCTCGGCGACGGCCTTCTTGACCTCGGCGTTGAACAATCCGGGCTGGCATACCGCCGTGCGGGTCACCGGGTCGACGGTGATGTCGCGCATCTTCTCCGTCGACAGCACGATGCCGTTGTCCAGCGCCGTCGCCCCGCCGGACAGGCCGCTGCCGGCTCCCCGGGTCACCACCGGCACCGCGTGCGCGGATGCCCAGCGCAACACGGTCTGGACGTCCTCGGTGCACCGCGGGCGCACCACCGCCAGCGGTTTGCCGGCCGACGGGTCGAAGGCGCGGTCCTGGCGGTAGCCCTCCGTCACGGCCGGGTCGGTGACGACCATCCCGTCGGGCAGGCCGGCGATCAGCTCGGCCAGGACG
This sequence comes from Mycobacterium scrofulaceum, assembly GCF_001667885.1. GTDB lineage: Bacteria > Actinomycetota > Actinomycetes > Mycobacteriales > Mycobacteriaceae > Mycobacterium > Mycobacterium scrofulaceum_C. The sequence goes on from NZ_LZJW01000098.1 coordinate 13,231, forward strand.
TCAGCACTCACGATCCGATCCTACGGTCCCATCAGCGCTGTACAGTGAAGCGATTCTGGGAAAGGTCGGGTCCAAGATGTTCGGACGCAAAGATCTCAGCAAAGTCGGCACCCGTGCGTTCGCGGACGTCCTGGCCGCCGAACAGTCGGCGATCTCGGTCACCGTCGGCAATCCGAACCTGGTCAACAACACCGAGGTTCGCTGGAAGCTGCTGCTGCGGGTCACGCCCGAGGGCGAGGCGCCGTTCGAGGCCAGCGTCACCGCGCTGCTACCTCAGCTGAGCCCGCCGCGACCGGGCCTGAGGCTGGCGGTGTTGTTCGACCCGAAGGACCACAGCCGCGTGCAGCTCGACCACCGGCCCGTCGCCACGGCCGACGCGGCGGTCGACGCCGTGACGGCGGCCCGCCCCGACCTGGCGGGCGCCCAAGTCATGGGCATGCCGATGACCGACGTCATCCGTCGGGCCATCGCCGACCCGACCGCCTTCCGGGAGGAGATGATGCGGCGCGGCGCCGAGATGCAACAGCAGGCGCTTGGCGCGATGCAGGCGGCGCAGGCCCACCAGGGCGCGGACCCGGTCGACCGGCTCGAGAGGCTGGCCGCGCTGAAGGACCGCGGCCTGCTCACCGACGAGGAATTCGAGCAGCAGAAACGCAAGATCCTCGGCGAGTGACGCATCAGGGCGACTGCGCGTCGAACGCCGGCGCGCGGTCCAGTTCCCGCAGTGACGGCAGCCTCAGAGCCACCAGCCCGATCGCCAGGATCGGCACCGCCAACGCCAGGAACGTGACCTGCAATCCCGCGGCATCGGTGAGCGGCCCGGCCACCAGCAGGCCCAACGGCCCCGCAGCGTAGGTCAGCCCCGCCATCACCCCGACCACGCGGCCGCGCAAGTGCTGCGGCGCCCGGGTCTGCATGACGTAGTTGTAGATGGGCTGGATCGGGCCGTACACCAGGCCGGTCACCCCGCAGAGGACCAGGATGACCGGCAGCGGCGGCAGGAAGGCGATGCCGACCGTCGCGGCGCCGAACGTGAGGGTCGCTGTCAGCACCGCCGTGCGCCGCCGGGTGTGTCGCGACAGCACGGCGTAGCCGAGCGCACCCGCCACGCCGCCGACCGCGAGTGCCATCAACGCCCAACCCAGCTGCGCGGGCTGGTGCCGGTCGGCGAAATACTTTGGGAACAGCACGCTTTCCATCGGCAGGTAGAGCGCCGTCACGGCCAGGTCGATCAGACCGAGCGTCCGGAGCACCCGCAGCCTCCACACGAACCGCAGCCCTTCGGCGATCCCGGACACCAGGCCGTCCGGTCGGGTCGCGTGGTGCGGCTTCCCGGCGCCCTCGAGCCGCAGCGCGCCAATCGCCAAGAGGGACAACCCGAAACAACCGGCCGTGAACCACATGGTGTTGACGCCGCCGACCGTGGCGATCATCAGGCCGCCGATGCCCGGCCCCACCATGAACCCGAGATTGAGCACGGCCTCGTAGCTGCTGTTGGTGCGGTCCAACGACCAGGCCGCCCGGGCGGCGGCCTCAGGCAGCATCGACTGGCGTGCCGTCGTCCCCGCCGGGTCGAACGCCGCCGCGCAGAACCCCAGCACGGCCAGCTCGGCGACGTTGATCGCGTCGGCCCCCAACAGCAGGGCGGTCAGCGGGACGGCGGCCACCGCCGCGCACGACAGCGAATCGGAGACCAGCGACACCCGGCGACGCCCCACCAGGTCGACCGCGGTGCCGGCGACCAGCGTGGAAAGCACCAGCGGCAACGTCATCGCGGCCGCCACCACCGATGCGTCGCGGGCGCGGTCGTGGTGCTGCAAGGCCAGCCAGGGGAACGCGATGATCGAGATGCCGGTGCCCGTCGTCGCCAGCAGCGTGGCGGACAGGATCAGAAGTGCCGGGCCGCGGCTTGTGTGGCTCATGGGTATCCCGGGGAGAATTTAGCCGCTGATCCGCGGCCCGACCACCGAATATTCGGGGCGTGCGGCCGTCGCGCACCGGCTGACTGCAGGATGTTCATGTGCTCGTCCACCCTCGTACCGGCCAGGCGTTCGATTCTCCAGTGGTGCCCGGCACCGGTTGGCCGGGCGATCCGGCGACCCCGCAGACCCCGGTGGCCGCCGACGCCACCCAGGTCGCCGCGTTGGCTCCCCGCGCCACGTCGATCCCCGAACTCGACGCCATGATCAGCGTCTGCCGCGCGTGCCCGCGGCTGGTCGACTGGCGCGAGGATGTCGCCGCTCTCAAGCGCCGCGCGTTCGCCGACCAGCCGTATTGGGGCCGCCCGGTGCCGGGCTGGGGCTCGGAACGTCCGCGGCTGCTGATCGTCGGGTTGGCGCCCGCCGCGCACGGCGCCAACCGGACCGGGCGCATGTTCACCGGGGACCGCTCCGGCGATCAGCTGTACGCGGCGCTGCACCGCGCCGGGCTGGTGAACCAGCCGACCAGCGTCGATGCGGCGGATGGGTTGCGGGCCAACCAGGTTCGGATCGCCGCGCCGGTGCGGTGCGCTCCTCCGGCCAACGCCCCGACGCCGGCGGAGCGGGACACCTGCTGGCCCTGGCTGGAAGCCGAATGGCGGCTGGTGTCCGAGCACGTGCGCGTGATCGTGGCGTTGGGCGGGTTCGCCTGGCAAATCGCGCTGCGGCTGCCGGGCGCGTCCGCGATGCGCAAGCCGCGGTTCGGCCACGGCGTTGTGGCGCAATTCGCCCCCGGTGTGCGGTTACTCGGCTGTTACCACCCGAGCCAGCAAAACATGTTTACCGGTAGGTTGACACCAGCAATGCTCGACGACGTTTTCCGGGACGCGAAAAGGCTGGCAGGGATTAAGTGACTGACGTTCTGATTTCCGGCGCCAGTGTGGCCGGTGCAACGGCGGCTTATTGGCTTGGACGGCATGGCTATTCGGTCACCGTGGTGGAGCGCCACGCCGGGCCGCGGCCGGGCGGCCAGGCGATCGACGTGCGTGGGCCGGCGCTGGGAGTGCTGGAACGCATGGGGTTGCTGGCCGCGGCGCAGAAGCGCAAGACGCAAATTCGCGGCGCTTCGGTCGTCGACCGCGACGGCAAGGAGCTGTCCCGAGACACCGAGGCGACACCCACCGGCGGGCCCATCGACAGCCCCGACATCGAGCTGCTGCGCGACGACCTCGTCGAATTGCTCTACGGCGCAAGCCAATGGACCACCGAGTACATCTTCGACGACACCATCACCGGCTTGGACGACGACGGCGCCGCCGTCAACGTGACCTTCGAACGCGCCCCCGCGCGTAGCTTCGACCTGGTCGTTGGGGCGGACGGATTGCACTCCAACGTGCGCCGGTTGGTGTTCGGCCCCGAGGAGCAATTCATCGAGCGGCTGGGCACCCACGCGGCGATCTTCACCGTGCCCAATTTCCTGGATCTCGACTATTGGCAGACCTGGCACTACGGGGACTCCACGATGGCCGGGGTCTACAGCGCCCGCAACAACACCGAGGCCCGGGCCATGCTCGGCTTCATGGACAGCGATCTGCGGATCGACTACCGGGATACCGAGGCTCAGTTCGCCGAGCTGGAACGGCGGATGGCCGACGACGGCTGGGTGCGTCCCCAGCTCCTCGAATACATGCGCAGCGCGCCGGACTTCTACTTCGACGAGATGTCGCAGATCAAAATGGACCGCTGGTCGAAGGGCAGGGTCGCGCTGGTCGGCGACGCCGGATACTGCTGCTCGCCGTTGTCGGGCCAGGGCACCAGCGTCGCCCTGCTGGGCGCCTACATCCTGGCCGGCGAGCTCGCCGCCGCGGGCGACGACCACGAACTCGGCTTCGCCAACTACCACAAAGAGTTCAACGACTACGTCAAGCGCAACCAGTGGCTGGTCGTCGACAACATCCCGGGCGGGGCGCCCATCCCGCAGGAGGTCTTCGACCGCATCGTCAGCTCGATCACGCTCAAGGACTACTGAGGGGCCGGGAACGTTCGCGGGCCGGAAGGCGTTGAGGCGAACGTGCGTCTTTCCGTCCTTGACCTCGTCCCGGTGCGCACCGACCAGACCACCGGCGATGCGCTGGCGGCGACCGTGCAGCTGGCCCAGGCCGCGGATCGGCTGGGTTTCACGCGCTATTGGGTCGCCGAGCACCACAACATGCCGTCGGTCGGTGCCACCAGCCCGCCGGTCCTGATCGCCTATCTGGCCGCGCAAACCACGCAGCTGCGCCTCGGGTCAGGCGGCGTGATGCTGCCCAATCACGCGCCGCTGGCGGTGGCCGAGCAGTTCGCGCTCTTGGAAGCCGCCGCCCCGGGCCGCATCGACCTCGGCATCGGGCGGGCGCCCGGCTCCGACCCGGTGACGTCCTACGCGCTGCGTGGGAGTCGCGGCGACGAAGACATCGAGAACTTTCCCGAATACCTCGACGACGTGGCGGCGCTGATGAGCGCGCGCGGCGTGGTCGTCCCGCTGCGCTCCGGTGACTACCGGCTCAAGGCGACCCCGGCCGCCGCCGGCGAGCCGACGCTGTGGTTGTTGGGATCGTCGATGTACTCCGCGCACCTGGCTGCCGCCAAGGGACTGCCGTACGTCTTCGCCCACCACTTCTCCGGCCAGGGGACCGAAGAGGCGCTGCAGGTGTACCGGTCCCAGTTCAAGCCGAGCGCCGTGGCGGCCGAGCCGGTCACTTTCCTGACGGTGAACGCCGCCGTGGCCGAAACCCGGGACGAGGCAACGGCGTTGATGCTGCCCAACCTTCAGATGATGGCGAGGCTCCGCACCGGCCAGCCCCTCGGCCCAGTGCCGCTCGTCGAGGAGGCCGCGGGCGCCGAGCTGACGGCGCAGCAGCAGCACATCGTGGACAGCGGGCTGGGCCGAGCGGTGCTCGGTACGCCCGCGGAGGCCGCCGACCAGCTCCGGGCGCTGGCGCACCGGTTCGACGTCGACGAGGTGATGGTCAACCCCGTCGCATCTGCCCATCGCGGCACCGACCCGGCCACCGCGCCGGCGCGGGTCGCGACGCTCGAATTGCTGGCCAAGGAATTGTTCTAACCGGTCAGTCCGTCACGCTCGATCGTCCGGAGTCGACCGGCCCCGCGATCGCGTTCCTGTCGATGATCCAGCGGCGAAGTTCGTCCGGCGGCAACGGCGGGCTGTGCACGAAGCCCTGTGTGATGGTGCAGCCGCAACTGCGCAGCGCGCTCAAGGTCAGCTCGTCCTCCACCCCTTCGGCCACGAGGTCGGCGCCCAGATTCTGAGCCAGGTCCACGGTGGACTGCACGATGGCCACCGACCGGGGATCCTGGGCCAGCCGAGCCACGAATCGCCGGTCGAGCTTCAACTCGTCGACCGACACATCCTGCAACCGCGCCAGCGACGACCACCCGGTTCCGTAGTCGTCCAGCGAGATGCGAACGCCCAGCAGCTGCAGGGCGGCGACGGTGTCGCGGGACCGCTCCGAGTCGACGAGCGCGCTCTCGGTGATCTCGATGATCAGCGCGTCCGGGGGCAGGCCGTGGTTCTGCAGCAGCCGCTCGATGGTGATCGCGAGGTCGAGGTCGAGCAGGTTCGCCGTCGCCAGGTTCACCGCGACGGTCAGCGGGATGCCCTGTTCGCGCCAGGACTGAATCTGCTCGAGCGTCAGGTTGATCGCGCGGTGGGCCACCGCGCGCATCAAACCGGCGCGCTCCGCGGCGGGCAGGAATGTCTCCGGCAGCAGTAGCCCCCGGGTCGGATGCTGCCAGCGCAGCAGCGCCTCCACGCTGTGGACGCTGCCGTCGTGCGCGTTGATCTTGGGCTGATAGTGCAGTGTCAACTGGTCGCCATCGTTCAGCGCGGCGCGCAGCTCCCCGACCAGATTCGGATCGTGGTCGCGATCGACCTCGAAGGCGGACTCGTACACCGCGATCCTGGTGAGCGCCGACTTGGCGTGCGGGACCGCCGCCTCGGCGCGATTCAACAGCTCCTGAGGGTGGTCGCAGTGGTCGGGGTAGAGGGCGATGGCGATGCAGGCATCGATCTCCACGCTGATCGCATCGAGCTCAATCGGGATGCTCAGGCCTTCGAGCAACCGGCCGGCCTGGGCCCGCGCGGCCACCAGGTCCGATCCGTCGCCGAGCAGGATGGCGAATTCTTCGTCACTCACCCGCGCCAGCAGATCGTCGCGACGCACGTTGCGCGCGAGCCGGTTTGCGATGCGCCACAACAGCTCGTCGCCGAAGTGGCGGCCGACCGAGTCGTTGATCTCCCGCAGGTTGTCCAGATGCAGCAGCAGCAGCGCCCGCCGCGATGAGGCCCGGCCCGACGACGCCGAAGCCGACAGCGCGGTCAGCGCCGTCGCCAGTGACCGTCGATTGGGCAGCGTGGTCAATTGGTCGGTCATGGCTTGCTTGTGGCTCTCCGCCAGCATGCTGACATCGCGGAAGCTCACCGAGAAGCGCGCGGCGACCGCGACCAGGCTCAGCGCCGCAAGCGTCGAAGCGAGCCGCGAATTGTGTCCCAGGATGGCCACGCCGAGCGCCACGACGGTGCACGTCACCGGCACCGCGTAGGAGGCGAGTCCGCGCCGTGCCGCCGGTATCGCCGACGACGCACGCGCCCAGCTGGCCATCGCCACCAGCAGCGACGATGCCGGCCAGAGTGCGTCCAGCGTCGTGCCCACGCGGTACGAACCGGCCGAGGTCTGGAAGAGGTACACGGTGTCCGCGACCGCGAAGCCCACCAGTCCGGCGACGAGCAGTCCCCAGCGAAACTCACGGCGCCAGCCCAGTACGGGCAGCATCCCGACCGCCAGGGCCAGCAGCACCAGATCACCCCACGGGTAGATCAGACCCACCAGCACGGTCGCCGGCGTGCGGGCCGCGGCGGCCTGCATGGGTCCGGCGCGCAGCGCGGCGGCGAGCGCGGCAAAAGCCAACGCGCACACCAGGGAATCGAGCCGGATGGGCATCGGCACCCGTTTCAGATGCGATCGCATCAGCAGCAGAATCCCGGCATAGACGAACGGATAGAACGCCAGGTATTCGGGATCGGCGATCGATGGCGAACGCGCGTCTGGCACCCACAGCGCATAGACGACGTCACCGAGCGCCGACAGTGCCATGCCGGCCGCGATCATCGACCACGCAACCCGGTCGGCCCGGAGCCGGTACGCGCGAATGGCGATCAAGGCGGCCGCTCCCAGATTCAACGCCGAATAGAGGGATTTGGCGAAAAGGACGCTGTGTCCGGCGTTCGGGAAGAGGGCGCTGGTCGCGGTGAAGGCGAGCACGCCAATCGCCAAGACGGCCAACCCAATTCGGATCGTCGTCGGCGGCCACCGAACACTGTCGAGCCCGTCCTGCGCCTGCGCCGGTCTCGGCGTCGTCAGGTCAGCGGCACGCCTGAGCTTCGGGGCGGTGCTCGCCTCCACCACGTCGTCCACCACCGGAGGCGGGCCGCTCAGCTGGTCGACCGAAAACGAGTAGGAGAGCGGCAAGTCGGGCACGAAACTGCGAACGCATTGGCCGCCTTCGCGTTTGGCGGTATACATGGCCAGGTCCGCGTGACGGAGGAGCTGTTCGACGCTGCATTCCGACGCGGCGGTGGCCACCGTGAAGCCGACGCTCGGCCGGACCGGTATGGGAACGCCGTCCACCAGGATCGGGGTGTTGAACGCCTCGAGAACCCGTTGCGCCGCCTCCCGCGAGTCCTCGACGGAACCCTCGAGCAGCACGGCGAATTCGTCACCACCGAGGCGAGCGGTGACGCAGTTGTCGCCCAGGGTGGCGGTGAGTCGCGCGGCCACTCGAACCAGCAGTTCATCGCCGGCGGGATGGCCGAGGGCGTCGTTGACCGATTTGAAATTGTCGAGGTCCAGGAACAGCATCCCGATGGGTGCGCCGTCGCGTTCCCGACGGGCGACGGCCTCCTCCAGCCGCTGCAGGAAGTAGGCTCGATTGGCCAGGCCGGTCAGGCTGTCGCGGAAGGCTTCCCGCGCGACCTCCGACAACAGGCTCTGGTTCTCCATCAAAACGACGAACTGCCGCGCGAGCACCGCGGCCACCAAGATGCCCAGCGCGAACAGCAGCGGCCCATGCGCCATCAATCCCACCGCGTGCGCCAACCCGACCGCCGAGGCCACCACCAGTGGCAGATACGGCAACCACAAGCGGGTGCGCGAGCGGATCTCCTCGCTGCGCGACGCCGGCAGCGGCAACTCGTTGACGCTCGCCAGCGCGGCCAACGCGATCATTCCCAACCCGGCCACCCTGCCCAGGTCCACCAGGGCGCTGACCTGGTAGGTGCCGACCCCGCTCCTGAACACCGTCGCGATGTCGGCGATGCTGATCGTCGCCACTCCGCCCGCCAACAGGTTCCGGCTGTGGATGTCGCCGGTCACGCCCCGCGCCAGCAGCAGGATCGCGATCGTCAGCAGGACGACGTCGTTGAAAACCTCGGCGACCGTCGCCACCCGCGGGCCGGTGTCTACCCGCAGCTCCTTGTCGAGGACGAAGACCCACGACACGACGAACAGGGAAGTCGCCACGATCAGGCCGTCCAACACCAGTCGCCGTGGACTCTTGCGGGACACGCGCGACAACAGCATGAGCGACGCCATGGCGCCGAACGGCCAGAGGAGCAGCACGATCTCGGCTTTGGCCGGGTGCGTGACGTGGGCCAGCACCGGACGCAGCTCGTAGACCGCCCAGATGACCTCACCGACCGCCCAGCCCAAGAGGGCCGTCAGCATCGCCAGCCACCCGAACCTGTGCCGTCCGGTCGCGAAGCGGGCCGCATATCCGGCGCATGCCGCCCCGAACAGCAGGCAAAGCGCCAGCACGATCTCGTCCACCGGCCGGGTCGCGTAGGCGCCCTCCCAGCCGGCGATCGACGACGTGACCACCAGCGTGGCCGCCAGGGCGTAGGTGACGAGGAGGAGCCAACCCAGACGCGGGGGCAACCCTAATCGCCGCCACGGATTTCCCGCCCAGGGTTTCATGCCCGCTCCAGCCGATCGGCGCCGTGTGGTGAGCAACCGAGGAGTTCACCGCGCGTTTACAGGAGAATAAACCTCGGCGCGGCGTTCGAGGTCAACGCCGCGTGAGTACCACAACCGGGATCGGCCGCGACGTTTTCTTCTGGTAAGCCGCGTATCGGTCGCCATTGTTCTTGTTGACGATCTGCCATAGCCGCGCGTAGTCGGGGTCGTCGGGCAGCACGGGGCGGGCGGTCACCGCGAAACGCTTTGGCCCCACATTGATCTCCGCGTCCGGATGCTTGCGCAGGTTGTGATACCAGCCGGGTGCCCGAGGGTCGCCGCCCTTGGAGGCGACGACGAGGTAGTCGTCGCCGTCGCGTGCATAGGTGAGCGCCGCGGTCCGGGGCTGTCCCGTTTTGGCGCCCACGGTATGGAGCAGCAGGCTCGGGATCAGCAGCATGCGGTGGCCGATCCAGCCGTTCGACTTGCGATAGACGGTGTCGTGTACGCGCAGAATCCGCGGCAGTAAACCCTGCTCAACCCAGGACGGAAGTGCCATCCGCCCAGTATTACTGGCTGGCGTCGATGCGGGCCAGGGCCGTACGCAGGATTTGCGCGGTGGCGTCCCGGTCGGGGTCGCGCCGCAGGAGCATCCCCTTGGCGACCGACAGCTTGTCGCCGTTGCGCCGGGGCAGCACGTGCAGGTGGATGTGAAACACCGTCTGAAAGGCGGCGCTGCCGTCGTTGATGGCGATGTTGGTGGCATCGGCCAACTCGGTCGCGCGGGCGGCGCGGGCGATCCGCTGACCCATGGTGACCATGCCGGCCAGCGTCTCCGGGGGCGTGTCGGTGAGGTCCACGGTGTGGCGTTTGGGGATCACCAGGGTGTGACCGCGGGTGAACGGCCGGATGTCGAGGATGGCCAGATAGTCGTCGTCTTCGCAGATCCGGATGGCGGGGCCCTCACCGGCGACGATCGCACAGAACACGCAGGACATGTCGCCCACGGTACTGGCCGGCGCGATGTGGGGGATACGCTGCCGCAGTGGACGCTCGCGAGGTGGCCTTTGCCGGCGCGGCCGCTCAGGTGAGGATGCTGGCCGACGGTGAACTGACGGCGCCCGAGCTGCTCGAGATCTACCTGGACCGGATCGCGCGGATGGACAGTCAGCTGCGCTGCTACCGCGTGGTGCTCGCCGACAGCGCGCGCTACGAGGCCGCCGTCGCGCAGGACCGCCTCGAGGCCGGCGAGCGGCTCCCCCTGCTGGGTGTGCCGATCGCGATCAAGGACGACGTCGACGTTGCCGGCGAGGTGACGACCTACGGCAGCGGCGGGCACCGGCCCGCCGCGACGTCCGACGCGGAAGTGGTGCACCGGCTACGCGCGGCGGGCGCCGTCATCATCGGCAAAACCAATGTGCCCGAGCTGATGATGTTCCCCTACACCGAATCGCTGACCTTCGGTGCGACCCGCAACCCCTGGAATCCCCGGCGCACCCCGGGCGGCAGCAGTGGCGGCAGCGCCGCGGCGGTGGCCGCGGGCCTCGCTCCGCTCGCCCTGGGATCCGACGGCGGCGGCTCGATTCGCATTCCGGCGATCTGGTGCGGCCTGTTCGGCGTCAAACCGCAACGGGACCGGGTGTCGTTGGAGCCGCACGACGATGCCTGGCACGGGCTGAGCGTCAACGGTCCGCTGGCCCGCTCGGTGCTCGATGCCGCGATGTTCCTCGATGCGACGTCGACGGTCCCGGGGCCGGAAGGGGAGTTCGTGGCCGCCGCGACCCGTGCGCCCGGGAGGCTGCGGATCGCCCTGAGCACCAAGTCGCCGACGCCGCTGCCGGTCAGGGTCGGCAAGGCGGAGCTCACGGCGGTCGAACAGGCCGGCGCGCTGCTGCGCGACCTGGGCCACGAGGTGATCACCGCCGACCCCGACTATCCGCCGTCGGCGATCATGACCAATTACCTGCCGCGCTATCTACGCGGCATCAGCGACGACGCCGACTCGCTACCGCACCCCGAACGCCTGGAAGCGCGCACCCGCAACCTGGCCCGCGCCGGTTCGTTCTTCTCGGATCACCGCATGACGGCCCTTCGCGAGGCGGAGCCGGCGCTGACCGCCCGGATTCAATCGATCTTCGATGACGTCGACGTCGTCCTCACGCCGGGCAACGCAACCGGCCCGTCCCGCATCGGCGCCTACCAACGCCGCGGTGCGGTGTGGACGCTGCTGGCGGTGGCGCAACGCGTGCCCTACCAACAGGTCTGGAACCTCACCGGACAACCAGCCGCGGCCGTGCCGTGGGACTTCGACGGTGACGGCCTGCCGATCGCCGTGCAGCTGGTGGGCCGACCGTACGACGAGGCGACCCTGTTGTCGCTGGCCGCGCAGATCGAAACCGCCCGGCCATGGGCGCACCGCCGACCGCCGGTGTCATAGCTGCGCTGAGATTTCGCGCCAGGCGGCCAGCTTCGACTGCGGCGGCACGGCATGCGCCGGGCTCGTCGACGGGAGCCGCCGGTACTGAACCCGGTCGTCGGGCCCGACCAGCCTGCGGTACAGCTCGGCCGCCTTGCCGCCGTTGAAGTACACCCGCGTGATGGCGGGGTAGCGGGCGTACAGTTCACCGAAGTCGTTGACCACCAAGCTTTTCGGCTCGATCGCCGAGTCCGCGCTGCCCACCCGGCGGCATGCGCGCACCACGTCCCAGAGGGCCACACCGGCCGATTGCAGTGCGGCCAGCCGACTTTCGTAGGGCGCTGTCGCGTCGAAGCCGAACAGCTCCGCGGTGATCCGCCAGAACGCGTTCCGCGGATTGGCGTAGTACTGACCCACCGCCAGGGATTGCACGCTGGGAAACGAGCCCAGGATCAGCACCCCGGCGCGTTCGTCGACGACGGGCGGGAATCCCCGCAACAGTGGTGCGCTCATCGCTTCACATCATGGCTCGCTGTGTCTGCGCTGCGCTCGCGGTCGGCGGTGTCTGTTTGGCGCCGACCCGCTTCGCCCGGCTGTGTCTGTTGGCGCCGACCCGCTTCGCCCGGCTGCGCCGCGCTCGCGATCGGCGCACGCCGCGCTCGCGGTCGGCGGTGTCTGTTGGCGCCGACCCGCTTCGCCCGGCTGCGCCGCGCTCGCGGTCGGCGCGCGTTGTACGTTGGCGAAGTGGAGGACGACGGTCACAACGGCGCCGACCCGCACATCGAGGACCTGCTCGACGGACTCGAGGGCACCGCACGCACCGAGCGGGCGGAACTGGTGGAGTGGCTCCTCGAGCAGGGCGTCACCCCGGAAGAGATCCGGACGACCAATCCGCCACTGCTGCTGGCCACCCGCCACCTCCTCGGCGGCGACGGGACCTACGTGTCCACCCGAGAAATCAGCGAGACCTACGGCGTGGACCTGGCGTTGTTGCAGCAAGTGCAGCGCGCCATCGGCCTGGTGCGCGTGGACGACCCCGACGCGGTGGTGCACATGCGCGCCGACGGCGAGGCCGCCGCCTTCGCCCAGCGGTTCGTCGACTTGGGCCTCAATCCCGAGCAATTGGTGCTCGTGGTCCGGGTGCTCGCCGAAGGCCTGTCCCGCGCCGCGGAGGTCATGCGCTATGCCGCCCTTTCGACGATCATGCGCCCGGGAGCCACCGAGCTGGAAATCGCCAAAGCGTCAAAGGCATTGGTCGGCCAGATCGCGCCGATGCTCGGCCCGATGATCCAGCACATGCTGTTCATGCAGTTGCGGCACATGATGGAGACTGAGGCCGTCAACGCCGCCGAGCGGGCCGCGGGCAAGCCACTCCCGGGCGCGCGCCAGATCACGGTCGCGTTCGCCGACCTCGTCGGCTTCACGCGGATAGGCGAAGTGGTATCGGCCGAGGAGCTGGGGCACCTGGCCAACCGGCTGGCTCACCTCGCCCGGGACGTGACCGTGCCGCCGGTGCGGTTCATCAAGACGATCGGGGACGCGGCGATGTTCGTCTGTCCCGAGCCGCTGCCCATGCTCGACGTGGTCCTGAAGCTCGTGGAGGCCGTCGACACCGACAACGACTTCCCGCGGTTGCGGGCCGGCGTCGCCTCCGGCATGGCGGTGAGCCGGGCGGGGGACTGGTTCGGCAGCCCGGTCAACGTGGCGAGCCGGGTCACCAGTGTCGCGCGCCCGGGAACCGTGCTGGCGGCGGACTCGGCCTGGGAGACGATCGGCGACACCGGCGAGTTCACCGGCTCCTTCGCCGGTGCGCGCCGCCTCAAAGGCATCAAGAACGAGGTGAAGCTGTTTCGGATTCGTCGCGGCGACCGCGGAGACTGACTCGGGGATGCTGCCGACATGGGCAGGCCCGGACGACTCTAGGGGGCGTTTGACTCCGTCATGCGCGGGTCCTACGCGGCCGGTTTTCTACCCTGACATCCGGCGCTTGGAATTGGTCGTTTCCGGGCCTGCTTCGCTACCAAAAATACAACTTTGATCAGCGCATATCAACGGGTTCTGGGCAGTCGGCCGCGGCTTGCGGCAGGCCGCGTCACAACGATGGGTTCGCCGCGGGTGAACACTATTCACTTACGCTTGTAACGATGTAATCTTGTAATTATGAAATCGCATCACACGCACGGCCGGCGCTACGGCCGACCCGGCGGCTGGCAGCAGGCCCAGCAACCCGACGCCAGCGACGCCGCCGAATGGTTCGCCGGACGTCTGCCCGAAAGCTGGTTCGACGGTGATCCGACGGTCATCGTCGACCGCGAAGAGATCACCGTGATCGGACGGCTGCCCGAGCTCGAGGGCTCGGCGAACGAGCAGAGCGAGGCCCGTGCCGAAGGGCGTGCCTCCCGGTTCCGCGAGGAGACCCGTTCGGAGCGAATGCGCATCGCCGACGAGGCGCAGGATCGCTACGGTCGCAAGGTTTCCTGGGGCGTCGAGGTCGGCTCGAAATCCGGCCCGGAGCGGATCTTGTTCACGCACATCGCAGTACCGGTGATGACGCGCCTGAAGCAACCGGAGCGGCAGGTGCTCGACACGCTCGTCGACGCCGGAGTCGCGCGATCGCGCGCCGACGCCCTCGCCTGGTCGGTCAAGCTCGTCGGCGAGCACGCCGAGGAATGGTTGGCCAAGCTGCGCAGCGCCATGGCGGCCGTCGACGACTTGCGCGCCGAAGGCCCGGACCTTCAGTCGTAGGCGAAAGCGCTCTGCGCTAAGCGTTCTCGACTTTGGCGACGATCTTGTCGACGATCTGGGTGCCCTGATCGGTGATGTGGTATCCGCACGCGTTGACGTCGACGATGACGTTGTTGGCGGCGCTGATCGCGCGCTGGCACTCCCAGCCGTCGGCGCCTTCTTGGGTGTCCAACACGGCAATCTTCGGCGGACTGCCCTGAATCTGGGCGAAGGTCCACCGATAAGTCTTGCCCTTGTTCGTCACGGTCACCGTCTTGCCCGCGCAGCCCTTCCACTTGCCCGCCGACGTCTCCAAGAAAGCCTTCGCCTTATCGGCGGACGGGAAGAGGACGACGGCCTGGTTGACCCAATGGTCGTAGTTGTCTCCCGGCTCCGACGACACCAGCCCCTGCACCGCTGAGTAACCGGTGCCCGAGTACACCGGGCTCTGGGTGGTGTACAGCGCCCCCTGGCAGTCGGGTTGCGACACCGTCAGCGACGAGCTGTCCATCGACTGAATGGGCTTGCCGGGCTCCATGGTTGACGATCCCATGACGGAGTTGATGTCGGAGGCGCCCAGCAGAAGCGCGCTGAGGCGCTCGGCCGGTATCGGGTCCGGTGCCGGCGCGGGCTTGGGTCGCACGACGAGCCAGATTCCCACGGCGCTGGCCGCGAGGACGACGACCAGGGCGGCGACGCCGGCGACGATGGGCCAGGGGTTGCGTCGTTTGGGTGGGGGTTGGTTCCAG
>NZ_LZJW01000099.1 GCF_001667885.1 Mycobacterium scrofulaceum
CACGGCGGCTCAGGTACCACGGCCGCGGGTCTGCGCGCCGGAATACCGACGCTGATTCTATGGACCGCGGGGGACCAGCCGTTCTGGGGATCCCACATCAAACAGCTGAAGGTGGGCACCTCCAGGCGGTTTTCGGCAAGCACCCGCGAAACCCTGGTCAAGGACCTGCGCAAGATCCTGGCCCCCGAGTACACCGCTCGCGCTCGCGAGCTCTCCAGCCGGATGAGCAAACCGTCCGAGAGCGTGGGCCGAGCCGTCGACCTCTTGGAGAAATTTGCCCGCTCAGGGCGGTGCGACCGCACCGCCGCGGCGGAGCGTCGTCACTGAGCAGCAGCGGTGAACCGGCATCCACGTTGGCAAGCATGGCCAAGTTGATGGATAGACTGCGAAACGCATTGAGCGCCTCGGCGATGCGTCTAGGCTCATGACCAGGATTATCGACTTGCGGATTAAGGGGCAACTTTGGCCGTGACTGATCACGACACGCGGTTTGCATACCTCGACTTGCTCCGACGCGACCTGACCAGGTACGGCAATGACGAGTTGGTGCCAGTGGGCTGGTACCGATTGGGACGCCCCTTGTTCAGCACCCGCAATCTCATGCTGGTGCGGAAGCGCCCATTCAATAAGCACGCACGCGACCTGGGCTTGGACTGGCCGGCGGACGCCTTGACGATGATCGGTATGCAGCGCCTGACCAGCCTTCAGCACTGCGTCGAGACGGTGCTCGAGGAGGACATCCCTGGCGACCTGGTCGAGTGTGGGGTGTGGCGTGGCGGCGCGTCGATCTTGATGCGCGCGGTGCTGGCCGCCTACGGGGACGAGAAGCGTTGCGTCTGGCTGTGCGATTCGTTCGCCGGCGTACCGCCACCGGATGTCGCGAATTACAAGCAAGACAAAGGGATTACGCTGCACCGCCACGCGCGCATCCTGGGAGTGCCGGAAAACGAAGTCAAAGCGAATTTCGAGCGTTACGGGTTGCTGGACGACCAGGTTCGGTTTGTTCCCGGCTGGTTCAAGGACACCCTGCAGGACGCGCCGATCGATCGCATCTCCGTGTTGCGGCTCGACGGCGACCTCTACGAATCCACCATCCAAGCACTCGATGCGCTTTATCCGCGGCTGTCGCCCGGAGGGTTCTGCATCGTCGACGACTATCACGCGATCAGGGCGTGCGAGCAAGCGGTGACGGATTATCGCGCGAAGCACGGCGTAACCTCGGAGATCGTCGAAATCGACGGCACCGGAGTGCTGTGGCGCAAGTAGCCAGTGCACGACCGCCCCGTTGAGGGCGTCCGATCCCACGAGCGAACTTCGTTCCCTGCCAAAGCTTTTGCTGATCAGGAACGTTGAATCGGTGAACCCGCCGCATTTGTCGCAGACGATCGATCCCCCAGTGCTATGGTTGCCGCCGTGGCAACTGGGCTGACAACCGGAACCCGCCTGCGGATGTGGTGGGTACGCACCGAGTACTGGCTCGCGCGGACCATCCTTCCCGACGTCTACGCCAACGACGCGCTGGTCACGTTCAACAACTATCACGCGTTCCTGGACGATCCGGACTTCCAGCGGGCCTATAGGCGCGGCGCCCGCTCGCTGGGCAAAGAGGATTGGTATCAGTGGCAGTGGCGCGTGCACGTGGGGCTGTGGGCGGCGGCCAGCGCCAGCAAGCTCGACGGCGACTTCGTCGAATGCGGCGTCAGCTATGGATTCTTGAGTAGCGCCATCATGGAATACCTGGATTGGGACCGGCTGGGCAAGACCTTCTACCTGCTGGACACCTTCGCCGGAATCGACCCACGCTTCGTCACCGAGAACGAACGCCAAGCCGGGGCATTGAAGATCAGCGAAGACCATCTGCGTAACGGAATGTACGCCAACGGAGTCGACAGTGTCCGCGCAAATTTCGCGGAGTGGCGCAATCATCGCATCATCGTCGGAGCGGTGCCGGAAACGCTCGAACAGGTCGACGCGGCCACCGTCGCCTACCTGCACATCGACATGAACTGCGCACCACCGGAAGTCGCCGCCCTGCGCTATTTCTGGCCGCGGCTCACGCCCGGTGCCTTCGTCCTGTTGGACGACTACGCGAATCGGGGACGTGACGAGCAGCGCGCCGCTATGGATTCCGTCGCGGACGAACTGGGCGTGAAGATCTGCGCGTTGCCTACGGGACAGGGCCTCCTGATCAAGCCGGCACGTTAAGAAAGTTCTTCGACCGGAACATATCTAGCGGGCGGCGCTCTCCAGGAGATCGGCGGCCCTCGCGATGCTCTCGGCGGGCGCGGTCATCCGACTGGCGAGTTCGCGGGCTCGAAGCGCATATTCCGGGGCCAGGATCTTGCGGAGGTCTGCGACCAGCGATCGCTCGCTGGTATCGGAGAATCGCCGAGCGGTGCCGACCTTGAGTCGTTTGACCTGATTTCCCCAATAAGGTTGGTCAGCCGAGCTCCAAAGAATCAAGGTGGGTATGCCGGCACGCAGGCTCGCGGCAGTGGTGCCCGAGCCGCCGTG
>NZ_LZJW01000100.1 GCF_001667885.1 Mycobacterium scrofulaceum
CCCCGGCCAGATGCATGGCCATCACATCGGTGTAGCCCTCGACCACGACCGCCTGATGGCCCTTGGCGATGTCGCGCTTGGCCAGATCGATGCCGAACATCACCGACGATTTCTTGTACAGCAGCGTCTCGGGCGTGTTGATGTACTTGGCTTCCATCGGATCGTCGTCGAACAACCGGCGGGCACCGAACCCGATCACCTCGCCTGCCGCGGTGCGAATGGGCCACAGCAACCGCCGGTGAAAGCGGTCGATCGGGCCGCGACGGCCCTGCCGCGAGAGGCCGGCCGCTTCCAGCTCCTTGAACTCGAAACCCTTGCGCACCAGATGTTTTGTCAGCGAGTCCCATCCCGACGGCGCGAACCCACAGCCGAAGCGGTGGGCCGCGTCGGCGTCGAAATTCCGCTCCGTCAGGTACTGGCGGGCCGGCGCGGCCTCGTCGGATTCCAGCGCGGCGGCGTAGAACTCCGCCGCGGCCGCGTTGGCCGCGACGAGTCGGCTGCGGCTGCCGCGATCGCGCTGCACGCTGGTCGCCGGCCCGGTGTAGCTGATCGTGTGGCCGATGCGGTCGGCGAGCAGCTCGACCGCCTCGACGAAGCTGACGTGTTCGATCTTCTGGATGAACGCGTAGACGTCGCCGCCTTCGCCGCAGCCGAAGCAGTGGAAGTGTCCGTGGTTGGGGCGGACGTGGAACGACGGCGACTTCTCGTCGTGAAACGGGCACAGCCCCTTGAGGGAATCGGCACCCGCGCGCCGCAATTGGACGTAGTCGCCGACGACTTCGTCGATGCGCACCCGCTCGCGGATGGCGGCGATGTCCCGATCGGGGATCCGGCCCCGGCCCCTCGGCCGGGCGTCATCGTCCCCCACGCGCGGGTGGTGACCCCACGAACCTGCCGGGCTGGACATCGGCTCAGTCTAGAGCGCCAAGCCGGCCGGCTATCCGGTTCCGATGACGCCGCACGCCACCCGTTCCATGGCGTTGTCGGTGTTTTCGGCGCCGTGCAGCATCAAGGCTTTGCCCTGGCCGCCGACCAGGACGTCCCGGTTGAACGCATCGGTGGTGGTGACCAGGTAGGCCGAGCCGTCCGAACGCACCTCGAGCGCCGTCAGGTCGCCGCTTTCCGGCTTGCCGGTGTGCCCGGGCGCGTTGTAGTGGCCGCCCGCGGACAGGAAGTTCCCGGGCGGGCCACCGGTCGGGGCGACGGAGTTGGGCTCGCACTTGCCGATCTCGTGGACGTGCAGGCCGTGGAAGCCCGGCGACAGGATGCCGCCGGCCACCGTCTTGACCGTGACGGTGACGTACCCGCCGGTGAAGTCGAACGTCGCCGTGGCGACGGAGCGCCCGTCCGGCGTCTTCAGTTGCGCGTTGAGCGATTCGCCGTTGGGCGCCGGGGTCGTCGTCTCGCCCGACGACGCCGGCGGGGCGCTCTTGACCGGAGGTGTGGTGCCGGGCTGGGTGCTCGCATGTTGGGGTGAGCTGCAGGCGGTCATGGCGACGACGGGAAGCCCCACCGCGAGGGTGGCGATACCGCTGATTTTGGTCATGCCGGGCAGCCTAGTCCGCGGTAGCGACGGCGCGGCTGAGGGATGGCCCGCGGCTAACCGGTGGCCTGGCGCGCGTCGATGCGTTCCAGCCGACCCTCGGTGTACGAGGCGATCTGGTCGACGATGACCCGGAGCCGGGCCCGGTCGTCGGCCGCGGTGGTGAACGCCGCCGCGAAGACCGGGTCGAGTGTCTGAGGGGCCCCGGCATACAGCCACTGCGCGACCCGGTGGATCCGTTCACGTTGCAAGGCCTGGTTTTCCAGATGCCGCGGATCGGACATGATGAACTGCAGCGCCAGGATTTTCAGCAGGGCGACCTCGGCGCGCACCAGGTCGGGCACCAGCAAGTCGGCCCGGTAGCGCACCAGCGGCCCGGGACCGGCCGCGGCGCGCGTGGTGGCGATGGCCGCCGAGGCGAATCTGCCGACCAATTCACTGGTGAGCCGCTTGAGCGCGACCGATGCGGCCAGGGTGGCGTCGTACTTGCCGACGGCGGCGACCACCGGCAGTCCCGAGAGCCGCGCCGCGGCGGCCATGAAGTCGTCGGCGCTGACGCGGAAGAATTCGCTCTCGCCCAGTTTCGCGAGCGCGGCCGCCTCGTCGTCGTCGGCCAGCACGCGCAGGTCGATGCGCTGGGAGACGACGCCGTCCTCGACGTCGTGCACCGAATACGCGATGTCGTCGGCCCAGTCCATCACCTGCGCTTCCAGGCACATCCGGCCCTCCGGGGCGCGGGCGCGCACCCAGTCCGCCGGCTCGCGGTCCTCGTCGTAGAACCCGAACTTGCGTTTCTGCCCATGACGGAACCACGGGTACTTGGTGACCGCGTCGAGGGACGCGCGGGTCAGGTTCAGCCCCGCGCTATTGCCTTGCTCGTCAAGCACTTTCGGTTCGAGGCTGGTCAGGATGCGAAAGTTTTGGGCATTCCCCTCGAAACCGCCGTAGTCGGCGGCGACCTCATCGAGGGCTCGCTCGCCGTTGTGCCCGTAGGGCGGATGGCCGATGTCGTGGGCGAGGCCGGCCAGCTCGACCAGGTCGAGGTCGCAGCCCAGGCCGACCGCCATCCCCCTTCCGATCTGGGCGACCTCCAGCGAGTGCGTCAACCGCGTGCGCGGGGTGTCACCTTCACGCGGCCCGACCACCTGGGTCTTGTCGGCCAGCCGCCGCAGTGCGGCGCTATGCAGCACCCGGGCACGGTCCCGCGCGAAGTCGGTGCGGTGCTGGCCTTCGGTCCCCGGCAACCCCGCAGTCTTCGGCGCTTCGCTTACCCGCCGTTGACGGTCGAAGTCGTCGTATGGGTCTTGCCGATTCGTGGTCACCGACGCACAGTCTGCCAGGGAATGCCGGGCAACGGACCGCTCCCATGCGCCGCTCTTCGGCCGCATTGTCGCGGGGCTAAATTGGCGTCATGCGCACTGCTCGCCTGCTTGGGGCGATCGCGACGATCCTGGCGATCTGTCTGGGCGGCGGGCTGCTTGTCGCCCCCGCGGCCGACGCGCAACCGCCCTTCCGGTTGGCGGGTTACGTCACCGACAACGCGGGCGTCCTGTCGGACTCCGGGCGCGCCGCGGTGACGTCGGCGGTGGACAGGCTCTACGCGGATCGCCACATCCGGCTGTGGGTGGTCTACGTCGACGACTTCTCCGGCCAGAGCGCGGTGAACTGGGCACGTGACACGATGCGTTCCAGCGATCTGGGCGACTACGACGCCCTGCTGGCCGTCGCCACCACCGGCCGGGCATACGCGTTCCTGGTGCCATCGACCGTCAAGGGGGTCACCGCCCGCCAGGTCGATGACTTGCGGCACAACAGGATCGAACCCGCGCTGCACAACGGCGACTGGAGCGGCGCCGCGGTCGCGGCGGCCAACGGGCTCAACGTGTCCCCGGGCTCGTCGGGGCGGGTGGTCCTGCTGATCACGCTGGCCGCAATTCTCGTCGCCCTGGCGGCCTTGCTGTTGGTCATGCGATACCGCCGACGACGGCGGCGCGCGGCCGAATTGGCGGCGGCCCGGCGGGTCGACCCCACCGACGTCGATGCGCTGGCCGCCGTGCCGCTGCAAGCCCTCGACGACCTGTCCCGCGCGCTGGTGGTGGACGTCGACAACGCCGTTCGAACCAGCTCCAATGAACTCGACTTGGCGATCGCCGAGTTCGGTGCCGACCGGACGCAGCCGTTCACCAAAGCGCTGGACAACGCGAAAGCCGCTCTGTCCCAAGCATTCACGGTTCGCCAACAGCTCGACGACAGCACGCCCGAGACGCCCGCGCAGCGGCGCGAGTTGCTCACCCGGGTGGTCGTGTCGGCGGCGCGCGCCGACCGCGAATTGGAGTCGCAGGCCGAGGCGTTCGAAAACCTGCGCGATCTGGTGATCAACGCGTCGTCGCGGCTCGACGCCCTCACCCAGCAATACGTTGAGCTCACCACTCGCATCGCCCCTTCAGCACAGCGGCTGGCCGAGTTGCATGGCCAATTCGACGCAGCCGCACTGACTTCGGTGTCGGGCAACGTCACGGCGGCCAAGGAGCGGCTCGCATTCGCCGACCGCAACATCAGCACCGCCCGGGATCTGGCCGCCGAAGCCGTCAGCGGCCGGCAGGCCGGTTTGGTGGACGCCGTCCGTGCCGCCGAGTCCGCGCTCGGGCAGGCCCGGGCTCTGCTCGACTCGGTGGACAACGCGGCCACCGACATCCAGCACGCCATCGATCGGCTGCCGTCGACGATGACCGACATCCAGTCGGACATCAGGCGCGCCAACGAGCTCCTGCAACAATCGAAGTCCACCACGCCCGCGCGCACCGGCGACCTGATCGCGGCGCGCGACGCGGCGGCCCGGGCCGTCGACGTCGCGCGCGCCGGAGCATCCACCGACCCGCTGGGCGCGTTCGCCCAGTTGGCCAAGGCGGACGCCGACCTCAACGGGCTGCTGGTCACCCTCGCCCGGGAGCACGCCGCCGCGGAGCAACTCAACCGGTCGCTGGAGCAGGCGTTGTTCACCGCCGAGTCGCGGGTGCGCGCGGTCTCCGACTACATCGACACCCGCCGCGGCAGCATCGGCCCGGAGGCCCGGACGCGGCTCGCCGAAGGTCAGCGGCACCTGCAAGCCGCACGGGACAAGCGGGCGGCCAACCCGACCGAAGCGATCTCCCATGCCAACGCGGCGTCGACGCTGGCGGCCCAGGCACAGGCGTTGGCCAATGCCGACGTGCAATCGGCTCAGCGCGCCTTCGCCCGCGGCGGCGGCGACATGGGCGCGATGCTGGGCGGAATCATCATCGGCAACGTGCTCAGTGGAGGCATGCGGGGAGGGTTCGGCGGCTGGAGTCCGACGTCATTCGGCGGGTCGTCGGGCGGTTCGTCCGGGGGCGGCTTCCTCGGTGGCGGCGGCCGATTCTGAGCCGTCGGGTGCGGCCAGCGGGTCAGCCGGCCGCCGGTGAATGCGGTACCACACCACCGGGGCGTGGGATTTCGAAGTGCGGTTCGGTCCCGTCTTGCCACCGCTGCCAGTCGTTCCACTGGTTGGCTTCCGCGACCACCGCCGGTGCCGGGACGTCGGCCACCGTGTCAACGGCGTCGACGCTCACATCAGGCTTCGGTGCCCAGTGGTCGTAGTCATCCGGCGGCACGGCCACGCCCCACTTGAGCGGAACCGACAGGCCACCGAGCATCCCCGACTCACCCCGAACCGCCGAAACCGAGTCATCTGGTAGCGGCGGACCAAGAGGCAAAAGCATGTTGCCCCCTTCCACAGCCGATTGTCGGACGCTGTGGCCGAACCCAATAACACCAAGCAGGCACATCGTAAGCCAAACCTGAGGCAAATGCCGGAAAAATGTGGATTTGCTTGTGCGCAGCGTACGCCCGGGTACGGACCGAAGCCGCGCGGGGTGGCTCGACGCGATAAACGCGGCGCTGGTGAAATCCAACCAATTGCCACGGGGCGCAATCGACGACCACGTCGCCCCCGCAAATTGCCGCGGAACGTTGACAGACACAGCCGACGCGCCGCTAGCGACGCTAGCCTTAGCTGCCCGAACGCTGGGCGGCCACAGCCCTAGCCGCCCTTCGTCCGTGGCACCACCTTGGGCCGCGACTGCACCACGTGCGGGTTCTCGCCGCCGCGGCGCCCCCTCTTGTCGGTCTTGTTGTCGTCGGCGCCCCGATCGTCCACCGCCATGGCCACGGCCGGCGTAGAACCTGCGGCCGCGGACGGCGCGGAAGACGCTCCCCCGGTGGCGATCGGCGTCGGGAATTGGGCGCCCAGGGCCGGCACGGCAAGACTGGTCAAGACCGCCGGCACCGGCATCGACCCCTCCCAGGTCGGCGGGACGGTGATCGACCCGACGAACCGCGCGGTGCCCAACCCGGCGGTCGCAACGCCCAGCCCGCCGGCCGACTGCAGCCCTTGGACGCCGCCCACGGCGGCCTGCGGGACTTCCGCGGCCACCGTGGTGACGCCGGCCGCCGCGGGCGCGACCGGTCCCGCGCTGTGGGCCAGCACCATCATCGGGGACATCAGCGCGCTCGCCGGGTACATTCCGATCGGCGCGAGCGCGGTCATCGTCGTCACCGGCATCGACGACAGCAACGACGTCACCGACGACAGGCCGGGGAAAAACGCCCCCAGCACCGACTGCAATTCCGACACGAATGCGGTGCCGAAGGCCCCGAAAGCCTGGGTCGCAAAGCTCAGGGGCGCCGTGACCAGGCCCGCCAATCCGCCGAGGCCCGCCGGCGGGACGCTGAACGCCGGCAGCGTCGCCGCCACCGTCTGCGCCCCGATGTGATAGCCCACCATCGCGGCCACGTCCTGGGCCCACATCTCCATGTACTCGATCTCGGTCATCGCGATCGCCGGGGTGTTCTGGCCGAAGAAGTTCGTCGCGATCAGCGTGAGCAACCGGATGCGGTTCGCCAGCACCTCCGGGGTGGGCACCGTCGCCATGAACGCCGCCTCGTACGCCGCCGCCGCCGCGGTCGCCTGCGCGGCCGCCATCTCCGCTTGCCCCGCCGCCGAGATGAGCCACTGCAGATACGGCGTCGACGCCGCCAGCATCGCCGCCGACGACGGACCGGTCCAGGGACCGGAGGCCACTCCCGTCACTACCGACTCAAACGACGCCGCCGCGGACGCCAAGTCCGCCGCCAGCGCCTCCCAGGCCGCGGCCGCCGTCAACAATGGGCCGGGCCCAGCGCCGCCATACATCAGCGCAGAGTTGATCTCGGGGGGGAAGAAAAGAAACGCTGGAATCACAACATCCCCAACCCACCGACCGAGTCAACGGCACCCACTACACGCATACGAACCCGACACCCACCCATGCCGACTAGACACGTGAGCAACATTCCTTTATGAGCCTAGGCCAATGAGCTACCCAGAAGCGGCTTTTTATCAAACGTTTAATACCCGGCGTGGCGAGCGCGCCGACCAACCGGACAGTTGTCCTGAGAGTGCGAACAGCCGTGGCGCCGACGCCGGTTAGCAGCCCTTGAGCCGGGGGGCCAAGTAGTCGGCCACGGCGTTCATCGGGACCCGCTCCTGCGTCATGTCGTCGCGCCGTCGCACCGTGACGGCGTTGTCTTCGAGGGAATCGAAATCCACCGTCACGCAGAACGGCGTCCCCACCTCGTCCTGGCGCCGGTAACGGCGCCCGATCGCGCCCGCGTCGTCGAAATCGATGTTCCAGCAGGTGCGCAGTTCGGCGGCCAGATCACGAGCCTTCGGGCTCAAGTCGGCGTGCCGGGACAGCGGCAGCACCGCGGCTTTGACCGGGGCCAGCCGCGGGTCCAGCCGGAGCAGCGTGCGCTTCTCCATCACGCCCTTGGCGTTCGGGGCCTGGTCCTCGGTGTAGGCATCGATCAAGAACGCCATGAAGGAGCGCGTCAGGCCGGCCGCCGGTTCGATGACGTACGGGGTGTAGCGCTTGTCGGTGACCTGGTCGTAGTAGGACAGGTCGGCACCGGAATGCTTTGCATGGGTTGACAAGTCGAAATCGGTGCGGTTGGCGACGCCTTCCAGCTCACCCCACGGGTTACCGGCGAACCCGAATTTGTACTCGATGTCGACGGTGCGGTCGGAGTAATGCGAAAGCTTCTCGGCGGGGTGCTCGAACAGCCGCAGATTCTCCGGATCGATCCCCAGATCGACATACCATTGCAGCCGGGTGTCGATCCAATATTGGTGCCATTCCTTCGCGGTAGAAGGCTCCACGAAGAACTCCATTTCCATTTGCTCGAATTCGCGCGTCCGGAATATGAAGTTGCCCGGCGTGATCTCGTTGCGAAAGCTCTTGCCGATCTGGCCGATACCGAAGGGCGGCTTCTTGCGGGCCGTGGTGACGACATTGGCGAAGTTGACGAAGATGCCCTGCGCGGTCTCCGGCCGCAGATAGTGCAGCCCCTCCTCGGTCTCGATCGGCCCGAGGTGGGTCTTGAGCATCATGTTGAACTCGCGCGGCTCCGTCCACTGCCCCTTGGTGCCGCAATCCGGGCAAACGATCTCGGTCATCGGCACCGTGTCGGGGTCGTCGATCCCCTTCTTGGCCGCGTACGCCTCCTGCATGTGGTCCTGACGATGCCGGTGGTGGCAGTTCAGGCACTCGACCAGCGGGTCATGGAAGACCTCGACGTGACCGGACGCCACCCACACTTGCCGCGGCAGGATGATCGACGAATCGATTCCCACGACGTCGTCGCGGCCGGTGACCACCGACCGCCACCACTGCCGCTTGATGTTCTCCTTGAGTTCCACTCCCAGCGGGCCGTAGTCCCACGCCGAGCGGGTGCCGCCGTAAATCTCACCCGAGGGAAAGACGAACCCGCGCCGTTTGGCCAGGTTGACTACGGTGTCGATGACGGACGCCACGGCGTGGTGCACTCCCTTTCCGGGTTCGAGCGGGCACGCGCGGCGATTGCCCGCCGCGCACAGAGCATTAGTCATGGTAACGATCGGCGCCGCGGTCTTTGACATGCGTCATCATGCATGTGACAGTGGAAGTCGGCCGCCCGCGAGGCCTTCCGGCGGATCCCCCCACAACCTGGCACTTTTCCGAGGTGATGACTCTCTCCATGGCGATGTCCCCCTCCCCGATGCCGACCGCCGCCGGTGAAGTGAGCGCGGTAGCCCACGAGCACGGCGGAACCAGGTCCGGCGCGCCGGCCGATTACCCCGTGCCGCCGCCGCGGGAAATCCTCGGCGCCGCCGGCGAGCTGCTGCGCGCGCTGGCCGCACCCGTGCGGATCGCCATTGTGCTGCAGCTGCGGGAATCCCACCGCTGCGTGCACGAGCTGGTCGACGCGCTCGGCGTGCCGCAGCCACTGGTGAGCCAGCATCTGAAGATTCTCAAGGCTGCCGGCGTCGTCGCCGGCGAACGCTCCGGCCGCGAGGTGCTGTACCGGCTTGCCGACCATCACCTGGCGCACATCGTGGTGGACGCGGTCGCGCACGCGAGCGAGGACACGCTTTGACCGGCGCCAGTGTCCGGTCGACCCGGCAGCGGGCGGCGATTTCGACGCTGATGGAGACGCTCGACGACTTCCGCTCGGCGCAGGAGTTGCACGACGAGCTGCGCCGCCGCGGGGAGAACATCGGTCTGACCACCGTCTACCGGACGCTGCAGTCCATGGCGGCGGCGGGAATGGTCGACACACTGCGGACCGACACCGGTGAGTCGGTCTACCGCCGGTGTTCCGAGCACCACCATCACCATCTGGTCTGTCGCAGCTGTGGTTCCACGATCGAAGTCGGCGACCACGAAGTCGAGGAGTGGGCGGCGCAAGTCGCCGCCAAGCACGGCTATTCCGACGTCAGCCACACCATCGAGATCTTCGGCACGTGTTCACAGTGCGGCTCCTAGGCTGACCCGAGCCGGCCGCGGGCGGCACGGCGAAAAAAGTTCTGAAAAAAGTGTCCGACACGCGCCCGCCGCGTGCTCCTACCCATGAGTGGCCCACGGGCCGAGACAAGCAGGAACTCTAGGGAAGTGAGAGCACCATGGCGAACCACCCCTCGCCCCATCTGCGGCCGGTGCGCGACGTCGATGCTCCGGCACTGCAATTCCGGACCATCCACGGCTACCGGCGTGCGTTTCGGATCGCCGGGTCCGGACCGGCGCTGCTCCTGATCCACGGCGTCGGTGACAACTCCACGTCATGGGAGCCTGTCCACGCCAAACTCGCACGGCGCTTCACGGTCATCTCGCCGGACCTGCTGGGCCACGGGGAGTCGGACAAACCACGCGCCGACTACTCATTGGCGGCCTTCGCGAATGGCATGCGCGACCTGCTCGCCGCGCTCGACATCGACCGTGTCACCGTGGTCGGGCATTCGTTCGGTGGCGGTGTCGCAATGCAATTCGCCTATCAGTACCCGCAGCTGGTGGAGCGCATCGTGCTGGTCAGCAGCGGCGGTGTCGCCCACGAGGTAAGCGTGGCCCTGCGATTGGCGGCGATGCCGTTGGGCAGCGAGGCCCTGGCCATGCTGCGCATGCCCGGCGTGATGCCGGCCATCCGGCTGTTCGGCCGGGCCATGGCCACCGTGCTGGGCCCCACCAACCTCGGGCACGACGTCGCCGATGTGGTGAATCTGCTCGAGGGCTTCCGGGACCCGCGCGCGTTGTCGGCCTTCGCGCGTACTTTGCGTTCGGTGGTGGACCGGCGTGGCCAATACGTGACAATGCTGGACAGAAGCTATCTCGCGCAACCCATTCCGGTGCAAGTGATCTGGGGCGAGGACGACTTCGTGATCCCGGTGGAACACGCGCGGATAGCCCACGAGGCGGTGCCCGGATCACGCCTGGAGGTCTTCGAAAACTCAGGGCACATGCCGTTCAAAGACGACCCGGATCGCTTCGTCGAGGTCGTCGAACGGTTCGTCGACTCGACGCGGCCGGCCCAGCACGACCAAGACCTGCTACGCACGCTGTTGCAGAACCGCCTCGGGCGCAACGCCCGGGGGCCGGTACCCGTCGCGCTGGCGGAATCGGCGGTGTCCTAGGGCACTAACCCGCCAACGTGCGACGCATCCCGGCGCCCGAATCCAGCACCAGCAGAACCAAGGTGCGCAGGGCGTCGTCGGTCAGGCCGCCGCCGGGAAAGTTATAGCGCAGCATCACGTCGGCGCTCTTGGCCGTCCCCTTGCCCGAATTGCGCCGCACGGCCTTCTCGTTGATCTTCTCGACGAGCGTGACACTGCCGAAGTTGCTTTCGCGGGCCTGCGTGGCGACTTGATCGCTGACCTTCTTGGTGAGCGGCAGATCCCAGGCCACCACCTGGGTCAGCGACACCAGGTCGAGGTCGTCGGCGATGTTCACCACCCGCAGTGAGGCGATGGTCCCCCCATGGCGCACGGTCAGCGCCCCGTCGCTCTCCTCCTCGACCGGAAGGACTTCGCCGAGCACCGACGCCAGACGTTCCTGCAGTGACGGCATCGGATCCTCCTCGTGAGGACCCGATGCGCCCGGCTCCGCCGCGCTTCCGGTCCCCGGATCCTCTCCGTGAGGACCCGTTGCGCCCGGCTCCGCCGCGCTTCCGGTCCCCACTACGCGCTCCCGAATCTTCTGTTACGAGAAGCGTATTCCTCGCAGGCCGCCCACAGGTCGCGTCGGTCGTAATCGGGCCACAGTTTGTCCTGGAAGATGTATTCAGCGTACGCGGCCTGCCACAACATGAAATTGCTGGACCGCTGTTCCCCCGAGCTTCGCAGGAAGAGGTCGACGTCGGGGATGTCGGGTCGCTGGAGGTGGTGCGCCACCGTCGCCTCCGTGATGCGCTCCGGGTTCAGTCGGCCAGCGGCGGCCAAGCGTGCGATTTCTTTGGTGGCTTCTGCGATTTCGGCGCGCCCTCCGTAGTTGACGCAGTAGTTGACGGTGATGACGTCGTTGTCCTTCGTCATCTCCTCCGCGATCGCCAATTCATTGATCACGCTGCGCCACAGGCGCGGACGCGAGCCCACCCAGCGGATCTTGACCCCGATGGCCTTGAGGTTCACGCGGCGCATGCGCACCACGTCGCGGTTGAAGCCCATGAGGAAGCGGACCTCCTCGGGCGAACGTTTCCAGTTCTCGGTGGAGAAGGCGTAGAGGCTGAGCCACTTGATTCCGATTTCGATTGCGCCACAGACGATGTCAATGACGACCGCTTCGCCCGCCTTGTGGCCGTCGGTCCTGGTCAATCCGCGTTGGGTGGCCCAGCGGCCGTTGCCGTCCATCACGATCGCCACATGGTTGGGCAATCGATCGGCCGGGATCCGGGGCGCCGCAGCTTTCGAGATGTGCTGCGGCGGCCGGCTCGGGCCGCCGCCTGGAGCCGGCGGCAGCTCGGGGAACACCACCGGCCAAGTCGACCTTTCGGGGAATACCGGATAGTCGTCGGGGGCGGGAGGCAGCTGCGGGTAGACGGTGGACGCCGCCTTCCGCTCGGCCTTGCTAGCCACAGTCCAAATCCTGCTCGATCAGCGCTGCTGCGCGTCGTTCGGCGATGGTGCGGTCGACGTGATACGTGCGTTCCACCAACGGCAACGTTTTGAGCTGCCGCTCCAGGTGCCATTGCAGGTGCGCGGCCACCAACCCGCTGACGTAGCTGCGATGCGATTGCGTGGCCTGTTCGGCGAACTCCCAATCACCGTCGTGCAGTGCGGACATCAGGTCCAGCACGCCCGGCGGCGGTGTCGTCGAACCGGCCGGACGGCAGTGCGGGCAGACGCTGCCCCCGGCGCCGACATGAAACGCCCGGTGCGGCCCCGGTGTGGCGCACCGCGCGCACTCGGTGAGCGCCGGCGCCCACCCGGCGATGCCCATGGCGCGCAGCAGGTAGGCATCCAGTAGCAGGTCCCGGGACCGGCGGCCGTCGGCCACCGCGCGCAGCGCGCTCACCGTGAGCCGGTGCAGGGCCGGGGCGGGGGCCCGCTCCTCACCGGCGAGGCGCTCGGCGGTTTCCAGCATCGCGCACCCGCAGGTGTAGCGGCCGTAGTCGCTCACGATGTCGGTGGCGAACGCGTCGATTGAGACCACCTGGGTGACGATGTCGAGATTGCGGCCGGGATGCAGCTGCGCGTCGATGTGCGCGAACGGCTCCAGCCGTGCACCGAATTTGCTGCGGGTGCGGCGAACACCCTTCGCCACCGCGCGAACCAAGCCGTGATCGCGGGTGAGCAAGGTGACGATCCGGTCGGCTTCGCCGAGCTTGTGCTGGCGTAAAACCACAGCCCGGTCTCGATACAGCCGCATCACCATAGTTTTGCACCCCGCCGCGACAATGCTGGTATCCGCGCCGGTTAGTCTCGTACCCCGTGATTGGCGCTTCCGAGTCAGGTCCTGGGTCCGTTTTCGGATCCGGCGGCCAGCGCCTGCCCACACTGACTGACCTGCTCTATCAGCTGGCCAACCGGTCGGTGACATCGGTCACACTGGTGCGCCGGTCCCTGCACGCCATCCACGCCAGCCAGCCGACGTTGAACGCCTTCCGCGTGGTGCTCACCGAGTCGGCGCTGGCCGCCGCGGCGGCGGCCGACCGGCGGCGGGCGGCCGGGGACACGGCGCCGTTGCTCGGCATCCCGATCGCGGTCAAAGACGACGTCGACGTTGCTGGAGTGCCGACCGCCTACGGCACCGAGGGCTACGTCGCGCCCGCCACCCATGACGCCGAGGTGGTTCGCCGCCTCAAGGCCGCCGGCGCGGTGATCGTCGGCAAGACCAACACCTGCGAGCTCGGCCAGTGGCCGTTCACCAGCGGTCCCGGCTTCGGGCATACCCGCAACCCCTGGTCGCGGCGGCACACCCCGGGCGGCTCGTCGGGCGGCAGCGCGGCGGCGGTGGCCGCGGGGCTGGTCACGGCGGCGCTCGGCTCCGACGGCGCCGGAAGCATCCGCATCCCCGCCGCCTGGACGCACCTGGTCGGCATCAAGCCGCAGCGCGGCCGGATCTCCACCTGGCCGCTGCCCGACGCGTTCAACGGCATCACGGTCAACGGCGTGCTGGCCCGCACGGTAGCCGACGCGGCGTTGGTACTCGACGCGGCGTCGGGCAATGTCGAGGGCGACCGGCACAAACCGCCGCCGATCACCGCGTCCGACTACGTCGGTATCGCCCCCGGCCCGCTCAACATCGCGCTGTCGACCCGGTTTCCCTACACCGGGTTCCGCCCCAAGCTGCACCCGGAAATCCTGGCCGCGACGCGGGCGGTGGCCAAGCAACTCGAGTTGCTGGGCCACACCATCGTGCCCGGCAATCCCGACTACGGCCTGCGGCTGTCGTGGGACTTCCTGGCCCGGTCCACCGCGGGCCTGCGGGACTGGGAGGAGCGGCTGGGCGACGGGGTGGTCCTCGATCCCCGCACCCTGGCCAACCTGCGCATGGGCCACGTACTGGGTCAGGCGATCCTGCGCACCGCGCGCCGCCATGAAGCAGCCGCCCAACGCCGGGTGGGTTCGATCTTCGACATCGTCGACGTCGTCCTGGCTCCGACGACCGCCCAACCGCCCCCGCTGGCCCGCGCCTTCGACCGGTTGAGCAGTTTCGGCACCGACCGCGCGATGATCGCCGCGTGCCCGCTGACCTTCCCGTGGAACGTGCTGGGCTGGCCGTCGATCAACGTGCCGGCCGGGTTCACGTCGGAGGGATTACCGATCGGGGTGCAGTTGATGGGGCCGGCCAACAGCGAGGGCATGCTGATCTCGCTGGCCGCCGAGCTGGAGGCCGTCTGCGGATGGTCGACCAAACAGCCGACGGTGTGGTGGAACGCCGAAGCGGGCGCGCCGCCGGTGGCCGGTACCCCGCCGCCGCGACGGTGAAACGGTGAGCCGCACGTCGTCGGAAGTTGACTTCGCTTGAGCGACTTCGGGTTTGTCGAGGACCGCACCGGGTAATTGACCGCAGTGCAACGATCCGACGGCGTCGACCTCGACGCAGTCGCGCACAGGCACTTCGGCTGGGAACGCCTTACCGACGACCAGCGCGTGGCGATGCGCGCGGTGCTGCACGGGCGCGACGTGCTCGCCGTGCTGCCGACCGGCTCCGGCAAATCGGCGATCTATCAAGTGCCCTCGCTGCTGACCGACGGGGCGACGTTGGTCGTCTCGCCCCTAATCGCGTTGCAGGAAGACCAGATCGCCGCGCTGGAAGCCAGCGGCGCCGGAACGGCCGTCGCGATCAACTCCGCGCTGCGCGCCGCGCAGCTTCGGCGGGCGTGGGATTCGGTCGAACGGGGCGACGCCGATTTCGTCTTCATCTCCCCCGAACAGCTGGCGAACGACGAAGTGGTCGGCCGGCTGTCCGCGGTGCGGGTCTCCATGATCGTCGTCGATGAGGCGCACTGCGTGTCGGCGTGGGGCCATGACTTCCGGCCCGATTACCGGCGGCTGGCCGACGTTTTCCGCCGGCTCGGCGAGTCGATCCCGATCGTCGCCCTGACCGCGACCGCCTCCGTCGTGGTGCGCCGTGACATCGTGGACCGTCTGGCGTTGCGCGATCCCGCGGTCGTCGTGGGGGGTTTCGACCGGCCGAATCTGCGGTTGGTGGTCGAGCGCCACCTCGACGCCGACGAGAAGCGGTCGGCGGTGCTCGAGGCCATTCCGGGACTGCCGACCCCGGGCCTGCTGTACGTGGCCACCCGCAAGGACGCCGAGTCCTACGCGGAAGCATTGCGCGCCAAGGGGATTGCTGCAGCGATCTACCACGCCGGCATGAAGGCCGCCGAGCGTGACGCCGTGCACGCCGGGTTCCGGGACGACGAATACGAGGTCGTGGTCGCCACGTCGGCGTTCGGCATGGGCATCGACAAACCGAACGTGCGTTTTGTCCTGCATGCATCGGTGCCGGATTCGTTGGACAGCTACTACCAACAGATCGGGCGGGCCGGCCGCGACGGCGGCGGCGCGCTGGCGCTCCTGTTCTACCGCGCCGAAGACCTGGGCCTGGCACGCTTCTTCTCCGCCGGCCGCCCCGACGAACAGCAGCTCGAAGCGGTGTACAGCACGCTGGACGGATCGCGCCCGACGCGGATGAAGGACCTGCGGGGGCGGCTCGACGTCCGCGGGCGCGCGTTGACCAATGCCGTCAACCTGCTCGAGGAGGCCGGCACGATCCGCTCCACCCGCAGGGGCTTCCTGCGCACGCGCCTGCCGCCCGACGCCGCCGTCGCCGACGCGGTGCGGGCGGCCGGCCTCCGTGAACGCGTTGACCTCAGCCGAGTCGAGATGATGCGGGGCTATGCCGAAACCGATTCGTGCCGAAGGGTTTTCCTGCTCGCCTACTTCGGGGAGCGGTTGGCGGGTCCGTGCGGAAATTGCGATCGATGCCGCGCCGCGGAACGGCTCGAGGACGTCGGCATGGAGCAACCCGCGTTGCCCATGGATACCGCCGTCCGGCACCGGGAATGGGGACCCGGTGTGGTGATCGGCGGCGACCGCGACCGCGTCACCGTCCTTTTCGACGAATTCGGCTACCGCACATTGTCGATGGCGGCGGTCCGCGAACACGGGTTACTCGAGGCCGGCGACGCGGTCGCATAGCCGGGGGCAGGGCGGGTACTCCTTCGCCCATGGACCAATCTGATGCTCCACTGTTAGATGCGCTGGTCGATTACCGCGAGAAGAACCGGTACGGGTTCACGCCGCCGGGCCACCGGCAGGGCCGCGGCACCGACGAACGGGTGCTGGCGGTGCTGGGCCGCGAGCCGTTCGCCGACGACGTACTGGCCAGCGGCGGGCTGGACGACCGCAGGACCAGCCACCAATACCTGAAGCACGCCGAAGACCTGATGGCCGAGGCCGTGGGCGCCGACATCGCCTGGTTCTCCACCTGTGGCAGTTCCCTATCGGTCAAGGCGGCGATGATGGCCGTGGCCGGCGGCGACGGCAGCCTGTTGGTGGGGCGGGACAGCCACAAGTCGATCGTGGCGGGGCTCATATTCTCCGGGGTTCAGCCCCGGTGGATCACCCCCAGCTGGGACGCCGAGCATCATTTCTCGCATCCGCCGTCGCCGCGGCAGGTGGAAGAGGCCTGGGACAAGCACCCCGACGCCGCCGGCGCGCTCATCGTCAGCCCCAGCCCGTACGGCACGTGCGCCGACATCGCCGGCATCGCCGAGGTCTGCCACGCGCGCGGCAAACCGTTGATCATCGACGAGGCCTGGGGCGCACACCTGCCGTTCCACGAGAATCTGCCGACCTGGGCGATGGACGCCGACGCGGACGTGTGCGTGGTCAGCGTCCACAAGATGGGCGCCGGGTTCGAACAGGGTTCGGTGTTTCACGTGCAGGGTGACCGGATCGACAAGGACCGCCTATCGGCGTGCGCGGACCTGCTGATGACCACTAGCCCCAACGTCCTGGTGTACGCCGCGATGGACGGGTGGCGGCGCCAGATGGTGCAGCACGGCCACGAATTGCTCGGCAACGCTATGGATCTCGCGTGCCAGCTGCGTCAGGACATCGAATCCATCCCCGACGTGAAGGTGCTCGACGACGAATTGCTCGGCGTGCAGGCCTCCCATGACCTGGACCGGATGCAAGTGCTGATGGACGTGTCCGCTACGGGCACCTCCGGTTATCAGGCCCATGACTGGCTACGCGAGCACGCCCACATCGACACGGGGATGAGCGATCATCGCCGCATTCTGGCGACGCTGTCGATGGCCGACGACAAGGAAACAGCGAGCCGCCTCACCGAGGCGCTTGCGGCGTGGCGCAAGGCCGCCGACGACTTCGACCCGCCGCCGCCCATCGACCTGCCGTCGCCCGAGCAGCTGCAGCTGGAAACGGTCTGCCCGCCGCGCGACGCATTCTTCGGACGCGTCGAGCAGGTTCCGACCGCTGAGGCCGCGGGCCGCGTTGCCGCCGAGCAGTGCACGCCGTATCCGCCGGGGATTCCCGCCGTGGTGCCCGGCGAGCGGCTCAACGACGCCGTGCTGGATTACCTGTGCTCCGGTGTGCGGGCCGGCATGAACGTCCCCGATGCGGCGGATCCGTCGCTGCAGACCATCCGCGTGCTCGCCTAGCGGCGAATCCGGGCGCGGCCGTCGCGGCCGTCAAACGAAATTGAGTCAGCGCGGCCGCGACATCACCCGGTTGCCAACGGCTTTGACGCTGTCGGGCAGCAGGTGGTTGGCCGCTCCCATCGCCTTGACGAGGACCGAGCCGGCGACGACCTTCTGATCGCCGCGCATCAACGCCTCGAACCCTTGCCGCGCGACCTTGGCGGGGTCGTCCTTCGGCCCCTTGCCCATCAGGGACTCCACCATCTTGGCGCGTGCGAAGAAATTGGTGTCCGTCGGCCCGGGCATCAGCGCTGTCACCGTGATTGCGGTGTCACGCAATTCGTCCTGGAGCGCCTCGGCGAACGATTGCACGAACGACTTCGACGCGTTGTACACCGGCTGATAGGAGCCCGGCATCTGCGACGCGATGGACGACGTGAACAGGACCTTGCCCGCTTCGCGATTTGCCATGTCGCGCAGGACCAGCTTGGCCAGGTGGACCGTCGAGCGCACGTTGAGATCGACGATGCTCAGGTCGTCGGCGAGCTCGCTCTTGAGGAACATCTCGCCGCGTCCGATGCCCGCGTTCAGCGCGGCGGCGGCCAACACGCGGTCGCCTTCAATTGCGCTCTGGTACAAGTGCTCCACCCCCTCGGGGGTGCGCAGGTCCACCTGCACCGGCTGCACCATGGAACTCCACCGGGACAGTTTGTCCGGGACGTCACTGATGGCGTCGTCTTCGGCGGCCACGACCAGGTCATAACCGTGTTGGGCGAACTGCTTGGCCAGTTCGAGCCCAATACCACTGGACGCGCCGGTCACTAACGCTAATTGTGCTTGGGTCATACGCGACGGCTACCCGTAGCCGATGCCATCAAACTCCGCGGGAAAATACGACTTCAGAAGCCAAGCCGACCAAGCTGTTTGGGGTCGCTCTGCCAGTTTTTGGCCACCTTCACGCGCAGGTCGAGGTAGACCTTGGTGCCCAGCAACTTCTCGATCTGGCCGCGCGCCGCGGTACCGACCTGGCGCAGCCGGGTGCCACCCTTGCCGATGATGATCCCCTTCTGGCTGTCGCGCTCGACGTAGAGCAGCGCGTGCACGTCGATCAGGTCGTCGCGGTCCGCCCGGGGGCTGACCTCGTCGATGACGACCGCCAGCGAATGCGGCAGCTCGTCGCGAACGCCCTCCAGGGCGGCCTCGCGGATGAGCTCCGCCATCAGGACTTCCTCGGGTTCGTCGGTGAGCTCGCCGTCGGGGTAGTACGCCGGGCCGGCGGGCAGCGCCGCGGCCAGCACGTCGATCAGCACGTCGACCTGCGCCCCGGTGGCGGCCGACACGGGGACGATCTCGGCCGAGTCGCCGACCAGTTCACTGACCGCGACCAGCTGAGCGGCCACCCGCTCTTTGGGCACCTTGTCGATCTTGGTGACGATGGCGACCAACGTCGTCCTCGGTGCGGTCGAACGGATTTGGTCGACGATCCACCTGTCCCCAGGGCCGATCGCCTCATCGGCCGGGATGCACAAGCCGATGATGTCGACCTCGGCGTAGGTGTCGCGCACCAGGTCGTTGAGCCGCTTGCCCAGCAGCGTGCGCGGCCGGTGCAGACCCGGCGTGTCCACCAGGATGATCTGGAAGTTCTCCCGGTGCACGATGCCGCGAATGGTGTGCCGGGTGGTTTGCGGGCGTGTCGAGGTGATCGCCACCTTCGTGCCGACAAGCGCGTTGGTCAGCGTCGACTTGCCCGTGTTCGGCCTGCCGACCAAACACACGAAACCGGAATGGAATTCGGTCATCTCACCGACTCGACAGGCGCTACTGGGCGGGGACCCCTCGCTCGCGGGGGGCGGAAGCTGGACGTCACGAGGGGTGCGCTCCGTCGGAACCGTTGGACTCGGGTTCGACCGGGCTCAGCAGGACCGTGCCGATCCGCACGCGCCCCCGGTGGTCGGTGCCGCCTTCGGCCTGGAGCCGCAGGCCATGCGAGACCACTTCGGCTCCGGGGAGCGGAACCCGCCCCAGTTCCAGGGCGAGCAGGCCGCCCACGGTGTCGACGTCGAGATCGTCGTCGAATTCCACGTCGTACAGCTCGCCGAGGTCTTCGATCGGCAGCCGCGCCGAGACGCGGAACCGCTTGTCGCCCAGGTCTTCCACCGGGGCCGTCTCCGCCTGGTCGTACTCGTCGGCGATCTCGCCGACGATTTCCTCCAGCACGTCTTCGATGGTCACCAGGCCGGCTATCGCGCCGTACTCGTCGACGAGAAGGGCCATGTGGTTGCGGTCGCGCTGCATCTCGCGCAGCAGCGTGTCCAGCGGCTTGGAGTCCGGCACGAACACCGCCGGACGCATGACCTGGGCCACGGTGATGCCCCGGCCGCCGTCACCCGAGAGAAAGCTCTGCTGCACAAGATCTTTCAGGTACACGACCCCGACGATGTCGTCGACGTTCTCCCCGATCACCGGGAGGCGCGAATGGCCGCTGCGCACCGCGAGGTTCAACGCTTGACTGGCCAGCTTGTCGCTTTCGATCCAGATCATCTCGGTGCGGGGCACCATCACCTCGCGAGCCGGGGTGTCACCGAGTTCGAAGACGGACTCGATCATCCGCCGCTCGTCGGCTGCGACGACGCCGCGCTGCTGGGCCAGGTCGACGACTTCGCGTAGCTCGATCTCGGACGCGAACGGCCCATTGCGCAAGCCGCGGCCCGGTGTCAGCGCATTACCCAGGACCACCAGCAACCGGCTGAGCGGCATCAATAACCACGAGATCAGCCGCAGGGGAACGGCTGTCGTCAACGAGATGGAGTACGCGTGCTGACGGCCGAGGGTGCGCGGGCCGACCCCGATGACGACGAAGCTGATGACCACCATGGTGGCCGCGGCGCCGAACAGCGCCCAATTGAGGCCGAAGTTGTCGTACAGGAACAGCACCAGCAGCACGGTGGCCGTGACTTCGCAGGTGATCCGCAGCAATACGACCAGGTTGATGTAGCGCGGCCGCTCGGCCATCACCTCGGACAGTGACACCGCGCCGGGCCGTTCCTCGCGCACGAGCTCCTGGACCCGGGCCAGCGACACCGTGCTCATCGCCGCGTCGATCGCGGCGAACAGCCCGCCGATAGCGATCAGCGCCAACGCGCCGAGCAGCCAAGACAGACCGGTCAATTGCCGGAAGACCTCGACGTGGCGACGGGCTGTTCTACGTCGTCGTCGCTCCGCTTTCGGTTGAGCGCCCAGGCGGCGAGGCACACCACGACCCCCAATGCCCCGTAGCCCAGCGCCGAGGGCCACCAGGGTTGGGCGGGCTGGGTGGGCTCCGCGGGCGGGCGAACGGCGAGCACCACCAGGAAGCTGCCGTCGTCGGTCGGGCCGGCGTGCGGCAACGACTGGGTCTTGGTCACGCTGATTTGGGTGCTGCTGCTGCTGGAGTCGTTGGTCTGGCCCCAGGCCAAGGTGGAGTCGTCGAGCAGGAAGACGTCTTGGCTGCCGCCGGGTTGGCTGTCGTCGCGGCCCACCACCGATACGTGGCCGACCTCCAGCGTCTGGTCGACGGCGGGGACGGAGATCAGGACGTTCTGGTACAGCTTCGGCGGCTCGGGTGGCTTGTAGTCCGGCGGCGGTGGACCGTTGAAACCTTCCGGCGGCACGGAGCCCCCGCCGTAGAAGCTGCCCGACACCACCCAGCCATCACCGACCGCGGTGAACGGGACGACGCCGACAGTGGCGGCGTCGAGCACCATCCGGGCGCCCGGCGCCAGGTACGCCTCCCGGTCGGCGCCGTTGTAGGAGTAGCGGAACGTCATCCCCTGGTTCAGCGGGTTGAACAGGGCCGGGCGGCGGAAGGGGTCGTCGTAGTCGACGTAGTCCCAGTGCCGAGGCCGGACCAGCCGCTGGTTGTCGACCTTCAGGACGTCGACGTTCTCCCGGTGGGTGCTGACGACGTTCTGCACGCGCTGGTTGAAGTCAACCTGCTTCGGCGGTTTCGGCGGGTCGGCGGGATTGACCCGCGTCGGCGGTGCGGCCTTGGCCGCCGCGACCGCCTGGGCCGGAACGTCGAGCCCGCGGGGCGGCGCCACCACCGAGACGTTTCGCGACGCGTCGGGACCCGGCGGGTTGATCGTCGGAAGCGTGTTGGCGGGCGGCAGGTTCGGCGGGGGAATGAGCGGCGGGGCCTGTACCGGCACCGTGCTCGGCGGCTCGTACGGCGGGACCACGGGGACCTGCACCGGGCTGGGCGGCGGCTGAACCCGGCGGGGCGGCGCGTCCTGGGAGCACACGTTGGAGGTGTGATACTGCGCCACCAGGTATTGGCACCAGTTGCAGCTGGTCGGGTTCGCCCCGCCGCCGGCGCACGGAGCCGCGTCGGCCACGCCGATCGTGGTGGCCACCGACGAGATCGGTGCCAGGGCAATGGCGGCCGCGGCCGCGATTCCGAGTGCTTTTTGTCGGCTCAATTGTCGAAATACCTTGACTTGTCCAGCAGTTGGCGATCCCGCTCCTGCTGGCGATCCTGATGGTAGGCCTGGACCTGCTCGGCGACCCACTCTTCGAGCAACCGGTCTTGCAGGGCGAACATCTCTTTTTCCTCGTCCGGTTCGCCGTGGTCGTAGCCCAGTAGATGCAGCACGCCGTGGATGGTCAACAGCGCCAGCTCATGTCCCAGGGTGTGGCCCGCCGCATCGGCCTGCCCGGAGGCGAATTCCGGGCACAGCACGATGTCGCCAAGCATCGACGGCCCCGGCTCGGGGGCGTCGGGCCGGCCCCCCGGCTCGAGCTCGTCCATCGGGAAGCTCATCACGTCCGTCGGCCCGGGCAGGTCCATCCAGCGCATGTGCAGGTCGGCCATCGCCGCGGTGTCCAACAACACCATCGACAACTCGGCGGCCGGGTTGACGTCCATCTTGGCGATGACAAACCGTGCGACGCTGATCAATTCGGTTTCGGAAACGTCGATGCCCGACTCGTTGGAGACCTCGATGCTCATAAGACGCCCATCAACCCGTCACAACCTTCGTCACCGGCGCCCGCGCGAGCCCGACGCCCGACGAGCCGCCCGGTTGGCCGCCAATCCGGGCTCTTCGAATTTCGCGTAGGCGTCCACGATTTCGGAGACCAGCCGGTGGCGCACCACGTCGACGCTGGTGAGCTCCGCGATGTGGATGTCCTCCACGCTGTCCAGGATCTCGATCGCCGAGCGCAGGCCCGACCTGGCGCCGCCGGGCAGATCCACCTGGGTGATGTCGCCGGTGATCACCATCTTCGACCCGAAGCCGAGCCGGGTGAGAAACATCTTCATCTGCTCGGCGGTGGTGTTCTGCGCCTCGTCGAGGACGATGAAGGCCGAATTCAGTGTGCGGCCGCGCATATAGGCCAGCGGCGCCACCTCGATGACCCCGGCCGACATCAGCTTCGGGATCAGCTCGGGGTCCATCATGTCGTAGAGCGCGTCATACAGCGGTCGCAAATACGGGTCGATCTTCTCGCTCAGGGTGCCCGGCAAGAAGCCAAGGCGCTCACCGGCCTCCACCGCGGGGCGGGTGAGGATGATGCGATTGACCTGTTTGGTTTGCAGCGCGCTGACCGCCTTGGCCATCGCCAGGTACGTCTTGCCGGTGCCGGCCGGGCCGACCCCGAAGACGATGGTGTTGGCGTCGATCGCGTCGACGTAACGCTTCTGGTTGAGGGTCTTGGGCCGGATCGTCTTGCCGCGCCGCGACAGGATATCCAGGGTGAGCACTTCGGCCGGCGACTCGTTGTCGCTGCCGGTCAGCATGGCGACGCTGTGCCGGACCACCTCCGGCGTCAGCGGCTGGCCGTTGGCGACGATCGCGACCAGCTCGGAAACCGCCCGCTCGGCGAGAGCGACGTCGGCCGGCTCGCCGGAGACCGTCACGGCATTGCCCCGCACATGCAGATCGGCGTTCAGGCTGCGCTCCAGCGCACGAAGGTTTTCGTCGGCCGAGCCCAACAAACCGACGACGACATCGGGCGGAACATCGATGCTGCTGCGTACTTGGGCGTTGGCCTGGAGGCCTCCGGCTGCGTCAACAGCGCTGGTCTCGCGGGGCGTCACGTGGCTCTCGATGCCTGCTTTCTCGGCTTGTCGGTGGTTTGCTCGGCTGCCTAAGTCTACGCCGGGGGCCCTGGTTGGTCAGCCTTCAACCGCCATTCGCCCCGTTGGTCAGCACTGCGGCCCGCGGCCCCCGGGTGCGATCCGGCTGACGGTCGCTGTGCGGCGAAAGTGGGAAGCGGGGCGCAAAACTACAGGCTCGACGCGGTATCCCAGCGCGGGGTGAGCACGCCGAGCGCGCCCAGCGCCACCGCCGCGGCGGTCGAGGTGCGCAGCACCTGGGGGCCCAGCCGCACCGCCACGGCACCCGCCTCGGTCAGCGCGGCGATCTCGTCGGGCGCGATGCCGCCCTCGGGACCCACCACCACGAGCAACGACGTCGCGCCCGCGATATCGAGGCGGGTCAGCGGGTCGGCGGCCGACTCGTGCAACGCCAGGACCACCCCGCCGGCGCCCACCTCGTCGCGGACCCGCTCGACCAGCGCCGCGGTGGACAGGACGCCGTCGACGGGCGGAATGTGCGCCCGACGTGATTGCCTGGCCGCCGCACGGGCGACGGCGCGCCAACGGCGCAGTCCCTTGTCCACGCGCGCGCCCTGCCAACTGGCCACACACCGGGCCGCCTGCCAGGCCAGGAAGGCGTCGGCACCGGCCTCCGTGGCCAACTCGATGGCCAGCTCCGAGCGATCCGACTTCGGCAACGCCTGCACCACAGTGACGGGCGGCTGCCCGGCCGCGACGCTCCAGCGCTTGAGCACCCGGGCGCGCAACCCGTCGCGGCCGGCGTGCTCGACCTCGCAGTGCGCCAGCCCGCCGGCGCCATCGCCGAGCACCAATTGCTCCCCGGGGCGAATCCGCCGCACGGTGGCCGCGTGGAACCCCTCGTCGCCGTCGAGGACGGCCAGCGAGCCGACGTCGGGCAGTGCGTCGACGTAGAAGAGGGTCGCGACCATGTGCGCGCCTTTGCGTGCCGGCGACTAGCGCCCGGTGAACGTTTCGCGTAGCCGGCTGAACAGGCCGCCGCCGGCGTGCGTCGAGCGGACCTCGGGAACGTCGCGGCTGCGCCGGGCCTTCAGCTCACGCAGCAGTTCGGTGTCGTGGTGGTCCAGTCGGGTGGGCACGACCACCTCGACGTGCACGTGCAGGTCGCCCCGGGTGCCCGACCGCAGGTGCGGCATCCCGCGGCCCCGCAGCGTGATGACCGAATTCGGTTGCGTGCCGGGCGGAATGGTGACCTCGCTGAGGCCGTCCAGGATGGCGTCGATGGTGACCGCGGCGCCCAGCGCCGCGTCGATCATGGGCACCGACACCGTGCAGTGCAGGTCGTCGCCTTCGCGGACGAAGACGTCGTGGGCCTGCTCGTGAACCTCGACGTACAGGTCGCCGGCCGGCCCGCCCCCGGGCCCGACCTCGCCCTGGGCGGCGAGCCGAACCCGCATGCCGTCGCCCACCCCGGCGGGGATCTTGACGCTGATCTCGCGCCGGGCGCGGACCCGGCCGTCACCCATGCATTGGTGGCACGGGTCGGGGATGACCGTTCCGACGCCGCGGCAGGTGGGACACGGCCTCGACGTCATCACCTGGCCCAGCAGCGACCGCTGCACCGTCTGCACCTCACCGCGTCCGCCGCAGGTGTCGCACGGGACCGGCACCGAGTCGCCGTTGGTGCCCTTGCCCTGGCAGCGGTCGCACAACACCGCGGTGTCGACGGTGACCTGCTTGGTCACTCCGGTGGCGCACTCTTCGAGGTCGAGCCGCATCCGCAGCAGCGAGTCCGACCCGGGACGCACCCGGCCGATCGGGCCGCGGGAGGTCGCGCCGCCGCTGAAGCCGCCGCCGAAGAACGCTTCGAACACGTCACCGAGGCCGCCGAACCCGCCGCCGAACCCGCCGCCCGCGGCGGCGTTTTCCATCGGATCGCCGCCGAGGTCGACGATGCGTCGCTTCTCGGGGTCGCTGAGCACCTCGTAGGCGACGCTGATCTCCTTGAACTTCGCCTGCGCGGCCTCATCCGGGTTCACGTCGGGATGCAGCTCGCGCGCCAGCTTGCGGTACGCGCGCTTGATCTCCGCGTCGCTGGCATTTCTGCCCACCCCGAGCAGCCCGTAATAGTCGCGTGCCACGCCTGACTCTCCTAAACCTGTTTCTTATCCCGCGCCTGCGCGTACCGCGGGTGCGCGTTCATCGAGCACCCAGGACTTCGCCGATATAAAGGGCAACCGCGGCGACGCTGGCGATAGTTCCCGGATAGTCCATCCGGGTGGGCCCCAGCACACCCATTCCGCCGAACACGGTGTCGGAGGTGCCGTAGGCGGTGGTCACCATCGAGGTGCCCGCCATTTGCTCGGCGGCCGTCTCATGGCCGATACGCACCGTCACTTTACCGGCTTCCTGCTGGGCCGCCAGCAACCGCAGCACCACCACCTGCTCCTCGAGCGCCTCCAGGATCGAGCGCAGCGAGCCGCCGAAATCGGCGGCGTTGCGCGTCAGGTTGGCGGTACCGCCCATCAGCAACCGTTCTTCGGTGTGTTCCACCAACGACTCCAGCAACACCGTCGCCGAGCGGCCGACGGCGTCGCCCAGGCCGTCCGGGGCACGCAGCTGCCCGGCCAGGTCGGCCACCGCTATCGAGGCGGCCGACAGCTTCTTGCCGATCAGCGCCTGGCCGAGCATCTCGCGGAGCTGCGACAGCTGGTGGTCGTCGATGACGTCGCCGAGTTCGACGATGCGCTGATCGACCCGACCGGTGTCGGTGATGACCACCATCAGCAGGCGGGCCGGCGTCAGCGCGATCACTTCCAGGTGGCGGACCGTGGACGACGTCAGCGTCGGGTATTGCACCACGGCCACCTGACGGGTCAGCTGGGCCAGCAGCCGCACCGCCCGGCGCAGGACGTCGTCCAGGTCGACACCGGACTCCAGGAAGCTCAGGATCGCGCTGCGCTCGGCGGAGGACAGCGGCTTGACGTCGTGGAGCCGGTCGACGAACTCGCGGTAGCCCTTCTCCGTGGGCACCCGCCCGGAACTCGTGTGCGGCTGGGTGATGTAACCCTCGGCCTCCAGCACCGCCATGTCGTTGCGGACGGTCGCCGACGAGACGCCTAGGTTATGGCGCTCCACCAAAGTCTTGGAACCGATGGGTTCCTTCGTGGCAACGAAATCGGCGACGATGGCACGCAACACCTCGAAACGCCGATCGTCGGCACTTCCCACTGGTTGTCACCTCCCTGCACCGCGCTGACCGGGTCCATTTTACGGGTCCCCAGCCGCGCCAATGGTTACCAGCGGGCGGGCGGCGGCGGGCAGTCGGCGACGCCCGCACCGATTGGGGCCGCTTCGGCGCTGCCGACGCTTCTTCCGGTTAGCCTGTCCAGCATGAATCGGTCGGGTGCTCGCGACGCGTCGGGGAAGATCGGGTCATGATTTTCAAGGGCGTGCGCGAGGGCAAGCCGTACCCCGAGCATGGGCTGTCCTATCGGGACTGGGCCCAGATTCCGCCGCAGCAGATCCGGCTCGACGAATTGGTCACCACCACGACGGTGCTCGCCCTGGACCGCCTGCTGTCGGAGGACTCCACGTTTTACGGCGACCTGTTTCCGCACGCGGTGCGGTGGCGGGGCGTCACGTATCTCGAAGATGGCCTGCACCGGGCGGTGCGCGCCGCACTGCGGAACCGCACGGTGCTGCACGCGCGGGTGTTCGACATGGACATGGCGCCGGGGCCGCCGAGGTAGCCGGTCACGTTTGGGCGCCGCCGGGTGTCGACTTAGTGAGGACGTTGGTTCACACCGCAACTTGCTAGGAGGATCGCCATGTCCCGGTTGCCAGGGGTCTCCGACCGTGACGCCGGTCTGGGCGCCAAGATCGCGTTCTTCTTCACCAAGCGCAAGCTCGCCCAAATGACCGGGCTGGAAACG
Source organism: Mycobacterium scrofulaceum (assembly GCF_001667885.1). GTDB lineage: Bacteria > Actinomycetota > Actinomycetes > Mycobacteriales > Mycobacteriaceae > Mycobacterium > Mycobacterium scrofulaceum_C. The sequence goes on from NZ_LZJW01000100.1 coordinate 27,509, forward strand.
GCCGGGATGCTGGAACCGCTGCGGATGTACGCGCACATCCCCCGGTTGCTCAACGCGTACGGCAGGCTCGAGCAGGCCGAGTCGAAGCTGGACATCCTCAGTCCGCGCGACCGCGCGCTCGCGGAGCTCAAGGCGGCGACGACGGTGCGCTGCGAGTACTGCATCGACCTGGGCTCGCAGATCGCCCGCCGCTGGGGCGTCACCGACGAGGAACTGCTGGGGATGGCCGACTACCGGAACGCCGCCTGCTTCTCGGATGTCGACAAGCTGATCCTCGAGTACGCCACCGCGATCAGCCGCACCCCGGTCGAAGTCAGCGACGAGCTTTTCGATGCGCTGCGCGCGCATTTCGACGACGCCCAACTCGTCGGGCTGACCCATGTCATCACGCTGGGAAACCTGCGGGCGCGCTTCAATCTCGCGCTCGGGATCGGCTCGTCCGGCTTTTCGGGCGACCGGGTCTGTGCCTTGCCCGAGACCCGCGGGGATACGTAACCGTGGATGCGTCGGTGACGGCGCGTTTCGAGGCGGCGCGGCCGCAGCTGGGTGCCGTCGCCTACCGCATGCTGGGCTCGATCGACGACGCCCAGGACGCCGTGCAGGAGGCGTGGCTGCGGCTGAGCGGAACCCACGCCGACGGAATCACCAACCTGGACGCCTGGCTGACCACCGTGGTGGCCCGCATCTGTCTGAACATGCTGCGCGACCGGCGGACCCGAGGGCCGGAGGAACTGGCCGCCGTCCTGCCGGACCCGATCGTGGAAGCCGAGGGCGAGTTCGACCCCGAACACCGCGCGATGCTGGCCGACGCCGTCGGGCTGGCGTTGTTCGTGGTGCTCGATACGTTGCCACCCGAGCAGCGCCTGGCGTTCGTGCTGCACGACGCGTTCGCCGTGCCGTTCGACCAGATCGCGCCCATCGTCGGCCGCACCCCCGAGGCCACCCGCAAGCTCGCCAGCCGGGCGCGCCGGCGCATCGAAGAGGCCGGCCCAGCGCCCGACGGCGACGTGACCGCCCAGCGGGAAGCCGTCGATGCGTTCTTCGCGGCGGGCCGCAGCGGAGACTTCGACCGCCTGGTGGCGGTGCTTCATCCCGACGTGGTGCTGCGCGGGGACTTCGGCCGGGGCGCCGCCGGCTTCCGCGCCGAGGGTGCGCCCGCCGTGGCCAGGCTGGCCCGCGGCTATGCGGGGCCGGAGCGCGAGGTGCGCGCGGCGACCGTCAACGGGGCCGCCGGCGCGGTGATTTTCGTCGCCGGGCAGGCGACGGCGATCATGGGGTTCGTCGTTCGCGACGGCTTGGTCGCCTCGATCGACGTGCTGGCCGACCCCGTCCGCATCGCGCGGTTAGGCCTGCGCGCCGATCACTGACCGGCGGCCTGCAGCAACTCCATCGCCGACGCGCGCGACAGCACCCAGCCGCCCTGGTTGACGAACGTGACGTTCTGCGTGACCGGCGACGTCAGCTTCGGACCGGAGACCGCGACGTCAGCGGTGGCGGAGCCGGCGGCGGCCGGCTGGATGTTCGTGACGCCGAACGACAGGGGCAGGTCGCCGTTCTTGGCCGCCTTCTGCAGCTTCTTGTCGGCGACGTGGGCCTCGATCCCGCTGATGCCGCCTTGAACCAGGTTGCTCTTGCTGGAGAAGGAGACGCTCGGGTCGGCCAGGCTGTTCAGCACGCCGGTCAGCTGGTCGGCGGTCGGCAGGTCGGCGGCCGCAACCGGAGCCGGATCCTGCGGTAACGGCGCACCGACCGAGGTCAGCCGCACCTGATCCATCGAAGGCGCGATGGAGACCGCGCCGGCGGCCGCACCCCCGATGACGGCGAAGGCTGCCGCGCTGGTGGCGAGCAACTTGACGGTTTTCATGGTTCCCCCTTCGACGGGCGCGCCTGGTGAAACGGATCCACGCATCGGGCGTGGTGGTCAGCGCGCCTGCTACTCCTGTTGTTTCGCCTCTCGGCACGGCTACGTTACGGCCGAGCCATATGAAGACAACAGGCGGAACCTGTGCCCCAGCTGTGTGGCGGCCCAGAATCGGGCCGGCTAGTTCGTCGCGGTCGCCGCTTGAATCAGGGCGATGGCGGCGTCATGTTGCAGGATCCAGTTGCCGCCTTGGTTGACGAACACCAAGTGCTTCTGCACCGGGCCGGCGAACTTCGGGCCGGAGATGGCGACGTCGGCCTGGGCCATGTTCGGGCCGGCCGGCGCGATGTTCGTCACGGCGAACGTCTCCGGAAAGTTGCCGTTGCGGTAGGCCTTTCGCAGATCGTGGTCGGCGACGTGGCCCTCGTCGGGGCTGATGCCGTTTTCCACCAGGTTGTTCTTGGTGGTGTACGAGACGCCCGGGTCGGTGGCCTGGTTGCACAGGTTCGCCAGCTGCTCCGGGGTCGGCAGGGCGCCCGGGGCCGGCGGCGGCGGTGGCGGGTCCTGCGGCAGCGGCGCGTCGAGCGCGGCCAACCGCACCTGATCCATCGGTGCCGCGACGAAAACGCCACCGGCGGCTCCCCCTACGACGGCGAACGCCGCCACGCCGGTGGCAATACTCTTCATGGTTTTCACGGTTCCCCCTTCGATACGCATGAACCATGACGGGATTTCGACGATCTTGTCCCCCATACGGTTCCGCGAGACCACGGTGTAGTAGGTGTAAGTGTGCCTGGTGTGACCGGCAATTGTGTCTCGGGCCGGTCACGGTACGGCGACGCTACGGCCGCGCACCGCCGCCCGTTACGTGCGTCGCTCGATCGATTCCTGGAGACTCTTCGGCCGGATGTCGGTCCAGTTCTGTTCGATGTACTCCAGGCACTCCGCGCGGCTCGCCTCGCCGTAGGCCACTCGCCAGCCCGCCGGTTTGTCGGCGAAGCTCGGCCACAGGCTGTGCTGCTCCTCGTCGTTGACGAGGACGAAGAACGTGCCGTTATCGTCATCGAAGGGGTTGATGCTCATCGGTTCTCCTTGTCGTCGTGCGCTTGGCCGGGCCCGCCGAACCCACCGTGGATCCCAATACCCGGTCTGACAACAATCCCAAGCAGCTGAGGTTGGGAAATCCTGGGCCCTGCGTCAAACCGGAGAGGTTGGGCAGGAACAACTTGGGTGTGACGTCGGCGACCGCCAGGTCGTAGCCGATCGCTTCCTGCAGCCTGTCGGCGGTCAGCGGTCCGCCCAGGCCCAGCTCCAACAGGTCGAGCGCGTCCTGGCCGAACAACGACGTGAACCACAGCGAGTCCGCGCCGGAGCCGTCGATGACGAGGTCGAAACCGTGCACCGTCTCGAGGTTTTCACTGCCGCGGTTGGTGGACAGGGTCAGCCGGATCTGCCCGTCGCGGCCCACCGCGTGGGCGACCCGGCCCCGCAAGTGGCGGATGCGGTCGTCGGCCAACAGGGCCTCCTGCACATTCGCCGAGAACACGCCGCGGTCGGTGCGGGCCAGCGCGTCGCGGCGTTCGGCCAGCGTCAGTGCGCCCCAGTCGGTGGGGTCGGAGAACAACGAGTTCTCGAAGAAGCTCTCGCCGCGGGTGAACAGCGTCACCTGAGGCGAGATGACGGTGATGGTCGAAACCCGGTGCCGGAACAGCTCGTTGAGCATCGACGCCGCGGTCTCGCCTCCGCCGATCACCGCCACCCGCTCGGCGCTGATCCGGTCGTGCCCCGCGGCGCGGTCCCAGAACTGGGCGATCGAGAGCATGCGCGGATTGCCGGGCAGCAGGGATTTCTCGGCCTGGCCGGGCCCGGTGATCATCAGGGCATCGGCGTGCACCGTCGACTCGTGGGTATGCAGGGTCCACTGGTCGCCGCTGACGGCCAGCCGTTCGACCTCACCGTGCACCACGTTGAGGCCGATCTGGTCGGCCACCCAACCCAGGTACTGGCTCCACTTGCGATGGGTCGGCGCCGGGCGGCCGCGGTCGATCCATTCGGCGAACGACGCCGTGGCGATCAAATACGACTGCCAGCTGTAGCGGGTCATCCGCTCGTCGAGTTCGGCGTTGCGGCGGGGCACCAGCGCCGAGCGGTACGGGAACCCGACGTCCTTCTCCGGGCTGGTGCCCAGCCGGTGCGCCCCGTCGGTCCAACCGCCGCTCGCCTGCCAGTTGGCCGCGACGCCGATGCGTTCGACGGCGACCACCTCGGGAGCGTCGATGCCCATGTCCCGCAACGCGGAAGCCTTGGCCGCGACGGCGACCGCCTTGGCCCCGGCGCCGAGGATCGCAAGTGTGCTCATCTGGCCATCTCCCGCAGCGAATCGATCCAAAGGTGTTGCAGCTCAGCCACATCGGCGTCATTCAGAATGTCGGGCAGCGTGCGCCACTGGGCGGCCAACACCCGCTGCCCGTCGAAGGTCAGCATGGCGGCCACGATGGTGAGCTCGTGGCGCACCGCGAGATCCGGTTCGGGCTGCGGCGACACCCCGGCCAGCAGCGCGCGCTCCAAAGTCAGCACGGTGCCGCCGTGCGCGTGGGCGGTGCCGACGTAGTTCAGCAGCAGTTGAGGGCCGGGCAGCGGGGCGAGCCGCTCGGCGGCGTCGCTGCGCAGGTAGCGCAGCAACCCGTAGTCGAGCCCGTCGCCCGGGATCGCCGCCAGCAACTCCCCCACCTGTCGCGGATCGGTCGACGTCACCCGCATCGGGTAGATGGAGCTCAGCAGTCCGACGGTGTCACCGGTGTCGATGGTGTGCGCGCCCGGGTCGTCGACGAGACCGTCGGCGCGCCCGTGTGTTTCGAGCGCCAGCAGTGGCGGCGGCGTTGCCTGCCCCCGGGACTGCCGCCACCGCGTCACCGTTGCGGCGGTGGCCGCGATCAGCAGGTTCTGCATCGGTAGGCCCGAGTCCAGCAGCCGACGGGTGATGTCGGCGTCGGTGGCGATCATGCGGACGTCCAGATCGCGGGCCCGGTCGTGACGCGGATCGACCCGTCGGGCGCCGAGCTCGGGGTCGTCGCCGTCGGATTGGGCGGCCCAGAACCGCAGCGTGTCCAGCCGGTGGGCGCGCTGGGTGAGCGCGGCGGCCCAGCGCCGGTAGGTGGTGTGCTCGCGGACTCGTGCGGGCGAGTGCCCGGCGGTCAAAGCCGTTAGGGCGGCATCCAATTCGCCAAGCACCACCCGCCAGGACGCCGGATCCATCGCGAGGACGTGGGCGGCCAGCAGCAGGACGCTCGGCCCGGCCGGTGGGCGAAGCCAGACCGCGGCCAGCATCGTCCCCCGCTCCGGGTCGAGGCGGTCGACGGCCCGGGCGGCGTGTGCCGGAATGACCTCCTGCAGATCGTCGGAGACCGCAACCTCGTCGATGATCCCGGTGCCGGTGTGCGGTGTCGGAACCAGGGTCATGGAGTTCCGGTCCAGGCGGGCGCGCAGCACTTCGTGGCCGTTGGCGATGCCGGCCAGCGCGGCATCCAGTTGCTCGCGGGTGACGTCTTCGGGCAGCCGGATGGCCTCGGTCTGCGCCAGGCGGCGCGGCTCGCCGAATTCGTAGAGCCACCGGCCGTTGGGCAGCACCGGCATGGGGCTGGCGTCGTCGTCGACATCGCTCGTGGCGGAGGTGGTTTCGGAGTCGATCGCCTCCGCCAATTCGCGGACGTTGGCGCACTCGAGGACGAGCCTGGCGCGCAGTGCGATTCCCCGCGCCCGGGCCGCCTGCACCACTGAGAGGGCCGTGATGCTGTCCAGGCCCAGCTGCAGGAAGTCCGCGCAGACGTCGATCCGCGGTTGATGGAGGATCTCCGAAAGGAGTTCGGCCAGTGCGGCTTCGGTCGGCGTGCTGGGGTCTGCCTCGGCGGGTGCCGCCTGGGCGGCGTCGAACGCGCTGAGCGCGGCTTCGTCCAGCTTGCCGTTGACGGTCAGGGGAATCTCGTCGACCGTGACGATGCGCTGAGGGATCATGTAGCGCGGCAATCGGGAGCCGAGCATGCCGCGCAGCTCGGAAGCGGACGGCGGCCGCGGGGCCGCGTCCGCAGCGACCACGTAGGCGGTCAGCCGCGCGACCCCGTCGTCGCGGCGCACCAGGACGCCGGCGTGCTGCACGCCGGGATGTGATTCGAGCGCGGCCGCGATCTCGCCCGGCTCGACGCGATAGCCGCGGATCTTGACCTGAGCGTCGGCGCGGCCCACGTAACCCAGGGAGCCGTCGAGACCCCGACGCACCAAATCGCCTGTCCGGTACATGCGTTCGCCGGTCGCGAACGGATCGGCGACGAACCGCTGACCGGTCTCGGCCGCACGGCCGAGGTAGCCGCGGGCAAGCTGGGCGCCCGCCAGATACAGCTCGCCGGTCGCCCCGCACGGTACCGGTCGCAGCGCGGAGTCCAGTACATAGCCGCGGGTGTGCAGGGTGGGGCGTCCGATCGACGGCTCGTTATGCCCGGCGATGGCGGCGACCACCGCCTCGACCGTGGTCTCGGTGGGGCCATAGCAGTTGTAGGCCGCCATGCCCGTGCGCGCGCATTCGGCGCGGATGAGGTTCCAGGCGGATTTGCCGAGCGCTTCCCCGCCCAGCGCCAGCACCGCGAGCGGCACGGTGGTGAGCAAACCGCACGCCGTCAGTTGGGCAAACATCGACGGGGTGGTGTCGATCATGTCGATGCCGTGCTCGGCGATCACCTCGACCAGCGCCTCGGCGTCGGTCTGCGTGTGCTCGTCCACGACGTGCACGGCGTGGCCGTCGAGCAGCGCGGCCAACGGCTGCCAGGCGGCGTCGAACGCGAACGACCATGCGTGCGCGATGCGCAGCGGCCGGCCCAGCCGGGCGGCCGCGGGCCGCAACACGTTGTCCAGGTGGTCGTCGGCGTAGGCGCACACCGCCGCGTGAGTTCCGATGACCCCCTTGGGTTCTCCGGTGGTGCCCGAGGTGAACACGACGTAGGCGGCCTGACCGGGTGACACCTCTACCGGGCGGAAGTCGGTGCCCGGCCGGTCGCCGGATACCGGTGACTCCTCGTCGAGCACGATCGCGGCGCCGGATTGACGCAGGATCGAATCCACCCGCTCCGGGGGGAAACCCGGCTCTATCGGCACGCACACGCCGCCGGCCTTGAGCACGGCGAGCATCGCGACGATGTAGTGCGGTCCCCGGGGAAGCCGGATGACCACCGGGGTCTCGGGCCGCACGCCGCGGTCGGCGAGGCCGGCGGCCAGGCCGTTGGCGCGGGCGTCGAGTTCGCGGTAGCTCAGTGTGCCGCCCGCCCAGCTGACCGCGATGTTGTCCGGTGTCCTGGCAGCGACGTCGGCGAATCTGGTGTGGATGCCGCGCGCCGACCCGACGGGCGGGGCCGCGCCGCGCAGCGGGGTCGTTTCGTCCTCGGACAGGACGCTGACCTGGCGCAGCGGCCGCTCCCAATCCTGCAGCAGCCGTTCGGCGGCGGTGAGCACGCGGCGGCCGAAGGCCGCGGCGGGGATGGCGCCCAGCGCACCGTCGATCACTTCGACCAGCACCACCAGTTCGCCGCCTGCGATGTGTGCGGCGACGGTGATCGGGAAGTGTGACAGGGTTTGCAGGGCGGATGGCCGGAATGTCGCACCGCCGGCGGACAATTCGGCGTCGGCGGTCAGTCCGTCCAGGGGAAAGTTCTCGTAGACGAGCAGGGTGTCGAACATCTCCCCGACGCCGCCGAGCGCGCGCAGTTGGGCATGCCCGAGGTAGCCGTGCTCACGCAACAGCGCGGCGTCGCGCTGCACCGTGCGGCATTGCTCGCTCACGCTGGCGGCCGGGTCGAGCCGCACCCGCATCGGGACAGTGTTGATGAACAGCCCGATCATGGTCTCCACGCCGGTCAGTTCGGGCGGCCTGCCGGACACCGTGACCCCGAAGACCACGTCATGGGTGTCGGTCAGCCTGGACAACACCAGCGCCCAAGCCATTTGCATCAGGGTATTGACGGTGACGCCCCGGGACCGGGTATCGCTGACCAACCGCGCGGTGGCCGCGGCCGACAGCCGCAGTTGGGTGGTGCGGGGCAGCCCGGTCCGCCGGTCCTCCGCCGAACCCAGCGCCGCCGACAGCAGGGTGGGGCCGGGGAGCCCGGCCAGGTGCTCGCGCCAGATCCGTTGACTTGCTTCCAGATCGCGACTCGCCAGCCAGCCGATGTAGTCACGGTACGGCCGCGGCGCGGCGGGCAGCGCGGACAGGTCGCCGCCGGCCCGGTACAGCATCATCATCTCGTTGACGAACACCGGCATCGACCAGCCGTCGATCACGATGTGGTGGGCGGTGAGCACCAAACGCCAGCGAGCGCGGGGTAGTTCGATGAGCAGGAAGCGGATGGCCGGACCGCGCTCGAGGTCGAACGGGCGGCGGCGTTCACCGGCCTCCAGCGCCTGCACGTCCTCGGGCCCCGCGGCGACGGTACGCCACGGCAGGTCGACCCGCGACGGCACGATCTGCACCGGGCGGGCGATCCCTCGGCTGAAGAAGCTCACGCGCAGGTTGGGGTGCCGCTCCAACATCTTTGTCGCGCAATCACGTAACAGCGCGACGTCCAGCGCACCGGAGATGTCGGCGGCCATGCCGATCACGTATGGATCGTCGGCGTCGTCGCCGTCGGCGAATTCGGCGAGCGTGGTCAGCGAATACAAGCCCTCTTGCAGCGGGCTCATCGCCATCACGTCCTCGATGCCGGGCGCGACGTCCTCGGTGGCCGTCATGGCGCACCGTCGCGCGACGACGACCAGAGTTGCGTCACCGCGGCCAGGTCGTCCGCCGAGAGCCCGGAGGTGCTCATCGGCTCGAACCGAGCGTCGGTGTGATCGGTGTCGTCCTGCCCGTCGAGAGCGGCCGCCAGCTGCTGCACCGTCGGGTTCTCGAAGACCATCCGTGGGCTGACCGCCAGGCCGGCGGCCCGCGCCCGCGAAGCGAGCTGAACCGACAGGATGCTGTCCCCGCCCAGGGCGAAGAAGTCGTCGAAGCGGCCCACCTCGGGCGTCGACAGCAGTTCGGCGAACACCTTTGCCAGCGCCCGTTCGGTGTCGGTGCGCGACGGCTCCGTGTGTCCGGTGGTGGTGACCGCGGGCCGCGGCAGCCCGGGCCGATTCAGCTTGCCCGACTCGGTCTTGGGAAGCGCGTCCAGGACGGTCAGCGACGACGGGATCATATAGCCGGGCAGCGTCGCGCCGATCGCGGCGCGCACCTGGGAGGTGCACGGCGGCATCTCGATGGCCGGATACGTTGTGCCGCAACGGCCGATAGTCGATGACGC
>NZ_LZJW01000101.1 GCF_001667885.1 Mycobacterium scrofulaceum
CGCCACCTCGTCGCGGACTTGTTTCTTCTGCGCCGCGGTCATCGAGCCGGTGAGCAGGGCCACCCGGGTGGCCACCCCACCTTCGCTGTCCGCACCCCCGAGCTGACCGGCCATCGCCAAGGGGCCGAGCACGTCATTGATGGACCGGAGATGTTGGGCGGCAAGGACTTCCGTGGGTGCCAGCAGGGCGCACTGGTAACCGGCGTCCACCAATTGCAGCATCGCCAGCACCGCGATGATCGTCTTGCCCGAACCGACCTCACCCTGGAGCAGGCGGTTCATCGGCCGGGTGGCGGCGAGCTCCTTGGCGAGCACGTCGAGCACTTCGCGCTGCCCGTCGGTCAGCTCGAACGGCAAGCGCCGCAACAGTTCCGCGGACAAGCCGTCGGAGCGTGGCGGCGCCGGCGGCCCCGACTCCGACAGCTCGCTGTGCCGCCGGGTGACCAGCGCCCACTGCAGCCCCACTGCTTCGTCGAACGTCAGCCGCTCCCGCGCCCGCCGCCGCGCCGACACATCTTCGGCCAGGTGGATGTCGCGCAACGCGCGGTCCTCGGAGACCAGGCCGTGGCGGCTGCAAAGGTCGGCGGGCAACGGGTCGTCCACCGGATCCAGGACGTCGAGCACCTGGCGCACGCACCGGAAGACGTCCCAGCTCTGCACCTTCGTGGTCGCCGGATAGATCGGGAAGAAGGCGCGCTCGAACGCCGCCATCTGCACCTCACCGGTGGTGGCCTGCGAGGCGATCGCGATGTTCTTCAGCGAGCTGGTGCCGCGGTTCTTGCCGTCCGGGGAGTCGAGCACGAGGAAGGCCGGGTGCGTCAGTTGCATGACGTTCTTGTAGAACCCGACCTCCCCGGACAGCATCACCTTGGTGCCCTCGGTCAGGTCCTTCTTCAGATAGTTCGCGTTGAAGAACGTCGCGGTCACCTTGTTGCGGCCGGCGCCGAGGGTGATGCGGTGGCAGAGCTTTTTCGGGGTCTTCTTCATCGGCCACGTCTTGGTCTCGGTGATCGTGTCGACGATCGTGATGTGCTCGCCGGCCGGCGGGCGCTGATCGTCGGTGTCCCACCGGGTCGCGCCCTCGGTGTAGCTGCGCGGATAGTGGCGCAGCAGGTCGTCGACGGTGCGGATGCCCAACTCCTCGTCGAGCTGGTCGGCGGCCTTGGCGCCCACCACGAAGTCCAGCCGGTCGCCCAGCGACACCACGGCTACTCGACCCCGATCAACAGCGCGTCACCGCGGTGGCCCGTGCGGTAGGTGACCAGCTCGGTGCCGGGGTGATGGTCGTGCATGTGCTTTTGCAGGATGTCGCCGACGGCCGCGGCGTCGTCCTCCGATTCGACGCCGGCGCCGACCAGCACCGTCACCAGGTCCCCGCCGGAGGCCAGCAACAGGTCCAGCAGGCCGATGGCCGCCGCCACCGCGTCGGCCGCCACGATCAGCACCTCGTCGCCCGCGATGCCGAGCCCGTCGCCCGGCTGGCAGCGGCCGGCCCAGGTCAGCGCGCTTTCGGTCGCGATCCGCACGGACGCGTGCCGGGCCGCACCGGCGGCGCGGGCCATCGTGTAGCCGTCGTCCACCGCCTGCCGGCCGGTCTCGTGCACGGCCAGCGCCGCCAGCCCCTGCACCATCGACGCCGTCGGGATGGGCACCACGTCGATCCCCCAGCCGATGGCCGCGGTGCACCCCGCCACCAGCTCCTCGGCGGGCACGTAGCCGTTGGGCAGCACCATCACCTGCGCGGCGCCGGTGTCGATGACCGCCCGCATCAGCTGGTGCGCGCTGATGTTCACCGGGTCGGCCGGATCGCGCTGCAGCACGCAGGCGCCCTCCCCGCCGAAGAGCTCGGCGGCGCCGTCGCCGTCGACGACGGCCAGCACCGCCCGCTCCCGCGTCCAGCCCCCGGCCGGCAGGCCGGCGGCGCCGGAGCTCAGCGCCGAAATCACGATGCGGCTCAGCCGCCCCGCCCCGAGCCCCGCCTCGACCGCGGCGCCGGCGTCGTCGGTGTGCACGTGCACCGAGTACGTCCGCTCGGCCGACGTGGCGGCCGCGATGCCCACCGAATCGCCCAGCTCCCCGAGCCGGTCCCGCAGCGCGTCGGCCGCGGCCGCATCGCAGCCGTCCAACCGGTACATCACCTCGAATTGCGGCGCGGGCCGTTCGGCCGCGACGTCCGGCGCCGGCGACCGCGGCGACAGCTCGTACACGGTTCGGGCGGGCGCCTGACCGGTGACCGTGGTGCGCAGCGCGTCCAGCAGCACCAGCAGGCCCCGGCCGCCGGCGTCGACAGCGCCGGCGTCGGCCAGCACGTCGAGCTGCTCGGTCGTCTTCTCCAGGGCGACGACGGCCGCGTCACCGGCGGCGGTGATCGCCGGGGCGAGCCCCTCCCCGGCCTGGGCGCACTCCGCGACGGCGTCGGCCGCCGCCCGCAGCACCGAGACGATGGTCCCGGGGACCTCCTCCCCGCCCATCGAGGCGATGACCAGGTCCACGCCGCGCCGCAACGACGCCGCGAGGGTGGCGGCGTCGATGTGGGGCAGCTCACCGCCGGCTTCGGCCGCCGCGACGGCGGTGACGTCGGCGATCCCGCGCAGGATCTGGGACAGGATCACCCCGGAATTGCCGCGGGCGCCGTTCAGCGCGCCGGCCGACATCGCGGCCGCGGCCCGGGCGACGCAGGCCGAGCCGCCCTCGGTATTCACCCCCGCATTGGCCTCGGCCAGCGCCGAACGCATGGTGAACAGCATGTTGGCGCCGGTATCGGAGTCGGCGACGGGGAAGACGTTGAGCCGGTTGATCTCGTCGATGTGGGTGATGAGGTCGCCGACGGCGGTGTGCGCCCAGTCCCGCAAGGTGATCGCGTCGAGCAGACGTTCCGACGTTCCCAGAGTCAGCCACCTCCTCCACAACCAGGCACCCGGTGGGCGCCAGCGTAGCCCGGCGACTTGGGCGACGGCTGCCCGTGACCACCACCCGCCGGCGGGGCGATCCGGCCCATTGAGCCTAGCCAGACGGGGCGACAGCGGTGGTGATCGTTTTGGTGGTTGCCACGGGAGTCGGTATCCTGGTTGGGCCCGGGTCGGCCCGGGCTTTTCCGGCCCCGTGTCAGACCGCCGAGCCGGACCCCCGAGATTTGAGGAGCTTGAACAATGGCCGCTGTGTGCGACATCTGCGGGAAAGGCCCCGGCTTCGGCAAGTCGGTGTCGCACTCCCACCGCCGCACCAGCCGCCGGTGGGACCCCAACGTCCAGACCGTGCACGTTGTCACCCGCCCGGGCGGCAACAAGCAGCGCCTCAACGCCTGCACGTCCTGCATCAAGGCCGGCAAGGTCACGCGGGGCTAGTGGCGATCGCAAGCGCGGCATTGCCGCGCGCTGCGGGTCGCCACCATCGGGGCTAGTGGCGATCGCAAGCGCGGCATTGCCGCGCGCTGCGGGTCGCCACCATCGGGGCTAGTCCCGGCTACATCACGATGTGCCCGGCGTCGACGGGTATCGACACGCCCGTCACATAGCGGGCCCGGGGACCGACCAGCCACAGCACCGCCTCGGTCACGTCCTGCGCTTCGACCAGCGGCACGTCGGGCAGCAGCATCTGCGAGACGGCCGGGTTCGGGTTCTCCAGCATCCGGTTGACGACGAAGTCGTTGAGGATCATCGGCGTCATGACCCCGCTCGGGTGCACCGAGTTGACCCGAATCTTGTGCGGCGCGTAGGCGTTGGCCGCCGACCGCATCAATCCCACCACCCCGTGCTTGGACGCGGCGTAGGCGAACATGGCCGCGCTGCCGTCGCCGCCCCGGCCGGTCAGCCCCTGCGACGAGCTGATCAGCACGATCGACCCGCCCTGGCCCTTGCGGATGATCGAGGGCACCGTCGCCAGCAAGGTGTGCCACACGCCCTTGAGGTTGGTGTCGACGATCGTGTTGAACACCGGTTCCGAGTGGGCTTCGGGGTCACCGATGGCGACCACCCCGGCGTTGGCGACGACGATGTCCACCTCCCCGACGTCGTCGATTCCGCTTTGCACGGCGGCCTCCAATTGCGCCAGGTCGCGGACGTCGGCGACGACGGGCGCCACCCGGCGGCCCGCGGCTTCGACCAGCCGGGCGGTCTCGTCGAGGTCCGATTTGGTGCCCAGCGGGTAGGGAATCGCGTCGATGTCGGTGCAGATGTCCACGGCGATGATGTCGGCGCCCTGCTCGGCGAAGGCCACCGCGTGGCTGCGGCCCTGGCCGCGTGCCGCTCCGGTGATGACGGCGACCTTGTTGTCGAGTTCGCCCATGGCTACACCTCCAACTTCGTGCCGGTCTCTTGCTCGGCGAAGGCCACCAGGCGGGCGGCCGCGTCGTAATCGCACGCCACCGGCGACCGGCCGATCAGCACCGGGCCGCCGCGCAGCCCGAATCTCCCGGTGACCCCGACGTAGCTGCCGGGCGGCAACGGTTCGCTGATGCAGTACAGCGTGGGGGCCGCGCCCTCGTCGATGTCGTTGGCCAGCCGGTCGGCCACCACCTTGACCACCTTGTGGGCCACCGACATCAGCGGCGAGTCGCCGAGCTGCGACAGGTTCGACGCCACCCAGCCCGGGTGAGTGAGCTGGGTGACCACCGGCGACCCCGCCGCACGCAGCCTGCGGTCCAGCTCCAATCCCCACAGCATGACCGCGAGTTTCGACTGCGCGTAGGCGCCCAGCCGGGTCCACTTGTGCCGGCGCAGGTGCAGGTCGTCGAGGTGTAGCGTCGCCGACCGGTGCGCGTCGGAGCCGACGTTGATGATCTGTGAGCGCACCCTGGGCAGCAGCAGGTTGGTCAGGGCGAACGGGCCGAGCAGGTTGGTGCCCAGTGTCTTTTCGAATCCGTCGACCGTTTCGGTGCGGCGTTCGGTCAGGGCGCCGGCGTTGTTGATCAGGATGTCGACGTCGTCGTCGATCGAACTGGCGAAGGCGCGCACCGAGGACTGGTCGGCGAGGTCGACCCTGGCCACCGTCGTCTTGCCGCCCATCTCGGCGGCGCGTTGCTCGCCCAGCTCGGTGTTGCGCACCGCCAGGATCACGTGCGCGCCGGCCTTGGCCAACGCGCGGGCGGTCCCGAGCCCGACGCCGTTGGTCGCTCCGGTCACGACGACTCGCTTGCCGGTCAGGTTGCCGAGCCGGCTCGGCGTCCAAGGTAGGGTCACGGCGATCAAGAGTAATGGTCGGTTCTATGTAAATTCGACCGGTTCTGCCACCATTGTTCGCGGAAGCGGCGGAACAGGGTGCGACGGGTGGTCCACATGAGTGACAGCGCAACAGAAATCACCAACCTGATCTACACCTACGCCGAGCTTCTCGATGGTGGCGATCTGGACGGGGTCGCCCGGCTCTTCGCGCATGGCCGCATCTGCGGCGTGGAGAACGGACCACCGGAGACGGTGTTCGCCGGCGCCGCCCGGGTGCGCGAGATGTACGAGATGGCCACGCGCATCTACGAAGACGGGACGCCCAAGACCAAGCACAACACCACCAACGTGCAACTGCACATCGATGAGGCCGCGGGGACCGCCCGCAGCACGTCGTACTACTCCGTCACCCAGGCAACCCCCGACCTCCCGCTGCAGGTGATCGTGACCGGGCACTACAAGGACACGTTCCACCGGGTGGAGGGCGCCTGGCGGTTCGACAGCCGCACCATGTTCGTCGACCAGGTCGGCGATGTCAGCCAGCATTTGAAGTTCTGAGCGCATGGACGGCCCGTTCGACCTGCCCGCCGTGCTGGCGAGCGCCCAGCGCAAGGAGGCGCTCACCGACTGGGGGCCAGGCGAATTCGAAGGGCCGCTGCGGGTGTTGCTCGACGACTACGCGGCCGCCGACCTCAATGCCGTTGGCGTGCACATCCTGCGCTCGGGCATCGTGCACAGCCTGCGCATGCGGCTACGCGCCCAGGAGTGGATACGCCGCCACCCGGAGATCCTCGACGAGCGGGTCGCCCCGCCGATCGTGGTGGTCGGGATGATGCGCAGCGGCACCACCCTGCTACAGCGGCTGCTGGCCGCCGACCCGCGCTTCGTCTGCGCCTACGGCTGGGAGGTCGTTGAGGTGGCGCCCCGGCTGGACTATCGGTTCACCGGCGTGGATCCGCGGATCGCCATCAGCGAAGCGCGGGAGGCGAAGTCGCGCGAGCTGGCACCGGAATTGTTCGCCATCCATCCGATGTACGCGCGGGAGGCCGAGGAGGAGATCGTCTTTCTGGCCGACGCGTTCCTGTCCCACGTACCCGAATCCGGTGCGCACCTTCCCCATTACCGATCGTGGCTCGACACGCAGGACTTCACCCCCGCCTACGACCACCTGTACCGCATGCTGCAGTTCGTGCAGTGGCAGAAGCGTCGGCGCGGGCTGCACGGCCAGCGCTGGGTGCTCAAATCGCCGGCGCACCTGGGCTATCTGGATTTACTGCGCGCGCGGTTCCCCGGTCTACACATCGTGCACATGCATCGCGATCCGCGAACCACCATCGCGTCGGGGGCCAGCCTGAATGCCACGCTGCACGCGATGCACGCCGACGTCGTCGATGGGCACCGGGTGGGCGCGCAGTGGCTGGAGCGGATGGGCTGGACCAACGACCGCGCGATGGCGACACGCGACGGCTGGTCCGATGACGAAAACCGGGTCACCGACATCGGCTTCGACGACGCGGTCGCCGACCCGATCGGTCAGGTCGCCCGCGTCTATGACGCCGTCGGGGTTCCGCTGACGGCCGAGGCGGAGGGTGCGATGCGGCGCTGGCTGGCCGGGCGTCCCCGCGAGGCGGCGCGCCCGCCCTACGACCTGCCGGCCTACGGGCTGCGCCCAGAGCAGGTCGACGAACGATTCACCTTGTATCACAAGCGCTTTGGACAGTACATCGAAGGAGCAGCGCATGCCTGATGACCCCGTCGCGACAGCATCGCAGCACGAACAGGAATTGGCCGCGCTCGAGCTGACCGAGCACCCGGTCGTCAAGGCCGCCTACCAATCGGTGGCCGAGACCTGGCTGGGCCGGGCCAAGGCGTCGGAGGCGATGCGGGAGCGGTTCGACGACGCGTTCGCCGAGGTGATGTTCTCGGCGGCGGTGTGGTCGTCCAACCAGGACAAGCTGCGGCCCAAGGTCAGCTGCATCACCCGGCTCGCGCACCCCGTCGACGGCCGGCGCATCCCCGGATCACGTTGGGGCATCGACAATCCCGACAGCGTGTACCGGGTGATCCCGATCTCCGGCGACGAACGCTACGAAATCCACGGCCGGGTCGGCAAGCATCGGATGACCGAGAACTACTTCACGCTCTGGGATGCGCACATGGGCACTGTCGACGTGCTCAACGGGCGCACCATGCGGGTCGACTCCGACGGCAGCTTCACCATCACCGTGGACGCCGATCCCGCGGGCGGGCGGCCCAACCACGTGCAAACCACGGCCGCGGCGCACGAGTTCTACATCCGCGACGTGCTGCTGGACTGGGGCCGGGACGACCCCAATCACCTAGAGGTGCAACGGCTCGGCGGGCCGCCGGCTTCCGCGGCGCGCACTCTCGACGAGCAGGCCGAGGCCACCGCGGCGATGATGGACTACTTCGCCAACTTCACCGGCAAGCTCAGCCACGGCGTGTACAAGATGCCCCCCAACCATTTCGACCTGGCCTGGTCGGCGGACAAGGTCGGCGCGATGCGCAACCAGGTCTATGTGATGGGTCGCTTCGATCTCGCGCCCGACGAGGCGTTCGTGGTCGACCTCAACGACGGTGGCGCCGAATATTTCACGGTGCCGCTGAGCAACATCTGGGGCACCACGCTGGACATCCTCGACCGCACCGGCAGCCTCAATAAGGCGCAGTCGTTGGCCAACGAGGACGGCAGCTACACCTACGTGATCGCGCCGACCGATCCGGGCGTGGCCAACTGGATCGACTCCGACGGCCTGCGCGAGGGCATCCTGACCCTGCGCATGGCCGAATTCGGCGAGGCGGGCCCTCGCGAAGACCTCGGCGCGCGCGGGCGGGTGGTCAAGCTGGACCGGCTCGACGCCGAGGTGGGCCACCTGCCCCGGGTCAGCCCGCGGGAGCGGGCCGCGCAACTCGCCGACCGGCGCGCCGGGTATCTGCGGCGCCTCCCGGAAGGGTCGGCCTGAGATGGCGCGCTGGCTCATCACCGGATGCTCGACCGGCTTCGGTCGCGAAATCGCCCGCGCCGCTTTGGCAGCGGGTCACAGCGCGGTGGTGACCGCCCGCCGCGCCGACTCGGTGCGCGACTTCACCGACGAGTTCGGTGACCGGGCGCTCGCCGTCGCGCTCGACGTGACGGACCCCGGACAGATCGCGGCGGCAGTGTCGGCGGCCGAAGCGGCGTTCGGCGGCATCGACGTCCTGGTCAACAACGCCGGCCACGGCTATTTGTCCGCCGTCGAGGAGGGCGAGGACGCCGAGGTCCGACAGCTGTTCGAGGTCAACTACTTCGGCGCGGTCAACATGATCAAGGCGGTGCTGCCGGCGATGCGCGCCCGCCGCTCCGGGCACATCATCAACATGTCCTCGATGACCGGTCTGGTCGCCAACCCGCCCAACGCTTACTACTCGTCGACGAAGTTCGCGTTGGAGGCGATCACCGAGGCGCTCGCCACCGAGGTGCGGCCGCTGGGGATCAAGGTGACCGCCATCGAGCCGGGCGCCTTCCGCACCGACTGGGCGACCCGATCGATGAAGGAGTCGGGCACACCGATCGCCGATTATGTCGACGTGGCCGCGCGCAAGGACCTGATCAAGCAGTTCGCCGATCATCTTCCCGGTGATCCGAAGAAGGTCGCCGAGGCGGTGTTGATGGTGACCACGCTCGACGAGCCGCCACTGCGGCTGCTGCTGGGCCGTGACGTGCTCAAGGCCATGCGCGACAAGCTCGCCGCGCTGTCATCGTCGATCGAAGAGTGGAAGTCCGTCACCAAGGACGTCAACTTCCCGGGGCCGTGAGGTCACGGCGCGCGACTGTGTGGCCTATGTACACATTTTCGAGAGTTTGCATGCATAGGCCCCACACTCGCCGTCACTCGCAAGCTCACTCGTCGAGGAAAACGGCGCGCCGGTCCACGGGGTCACGGGCGATGTGCAGGTTGTTGGGGGAAAGTCGGGGTCAGAGTAGCCGATCGGCCCCACAATATGACCACAGAAACGACAGTGACACAGGGGAGTACAGATTACCCACGAACCTGAAAACAGGCCCGCCTAGTCCCCGACGACGATGACCGTCTTGCCGGGTCGATGGCCCGGGCGCCGGCCGCTTTCGAACGCCTCGCGGCCCCGCTCGAGCCGGAAAGTCTCGGCGATGTCGACCCGCAACCGTCCGTCGTCGACCAGCGCGGCGAGTTTGCTCAGCTGGTCACGGTCCGGGACGACGATGAAAAAGATTGCCGTGACGCCGTATTCGTCGGCCTTGCCCGGCGGGGGTGGCGCCGACAGGGTGACCAGCCGCCCGCCACGGCTCAACACGGGAAACGACCGGTCCAACGTCTCACCGCCGACGGTGTCGATCACGACGTCGTAGCGGGCGTCGTCGAATGTCTCGGTGCGGACGTCGATCACCCGGGCGGCCCCATACCCGCGGACGAGGTCGCCGGTGTCGCTGTGCACGGTCGCGGTGACGCGCGCGCCCAGCATCGCGGCGAGCTGAACCGTCAACGCGCCCACGCCGCCTGCGCCGCCGTGCACCAGCACGTTCTCGCCGGCCCGCACGTCCGCGTGGTCGACGAGCGCCTGCAGGGCGGTCAGGCCGGCCAGCGGCAGCGCGGCGGCGACGACGTGCGACACCGTCGACGGCTTGGTGGCGAGATCGGTCGCGGGCACGCAGACGAATTCGGCCGCGGCGCCGTCGCGGTCGAACGGCACCAGGCCGTACACCTCGTCGCCGGGCGCGAAATCCCCCACGCCCGCGGCCACCTCGCGAACGACGCCGGAGACTTCGTGCGACGGGATCACCGGCGTGCGGCTGACACCGTCTCGGGTCCAGGTCTCGTCCCAGGTCAACTCGTCGAACGTGATGGCCGCGGCACGAACGGCCAGCAGAACTTCGCCCGCGGCGGGAACCGGCACGGGCACCCGCTCGACCACCAACTGCTCCGGCCCACCCCGATGGTGAGCCCGCAACGCCGTCATCTCGGTCACGGCAGCCGCCAATCGATGGGGTCGGCACCCATGCCCGTCAACAGTTCGTTGGCGCGGCTGAACGGGCGCGACCCGAAGAACCCCCGAGAGGCGGACAGCGGTGACGGATGCGGCGACTCGATGGCCACGCAATTCCCCTCGGCCAGAATCGGTTTGAGGGTGGAAGCGTCGCGCCCCCACAGGATCGCCACCAGCGGCTGCGGGCGCGCGGTCAGCGCGCGGATAGCACACTCGGTCACCGCTTCCCAGCCCTTGCCCCGGTGCGAGGCCGGATTGCTCGGCCGCACGGTGAGCACCCTGTTCAGCAGCATCACCCCGCGCTGGGCCCAGGGCGTGAGGTCACCGCACGAGGGCTGCGGATGACCGAGGTCGGCGCAGTATTCGTCGAAGATGTTGGCCAGGCTGCGCGGTAGCGGACGCACATCGGGGGCCACCGAAAAGCTCAGTCCCACTGCGTGTCCCGGGGTCGGGTACGGGTCTTGCCCGACGATCAGCACGCGGACGTCGTCGAACGGAAAGGTGAAGGCGCGCAACACATTCTGACCGGCGGGCAGGTATTTGCGTCCGGCGGCGATCTCCGCCCGCAGGAACTGACCCATGGCGGCCACCTGATCCGCCACCGGTTCCAGCGCGGCGGCCCAGCCCTGCTCGACGAGTTCGGTCAACGGCCGCGCCGTCATCGCCGGTCCTTTCGTAGCATCGACGCTCATCGCGCCACCCTAACCGTCATATGACTGCCAGCCCGCGTAGCCGGTCCACGGTTGCCCGTCGACGAGCACGTCGGCCTCGCCCTCGAGTACCCGCCCGATGATTCGCCACCCGGCCGGCGCCGGCCCGGCGAAGCAGGCCACCAGGGCGTGGTCTTCACCGCCGCCCAACACCCACGACCACGGATCGGCGCCCACCACGGCGCCCGCGGCGGCCAGCGCGTCGTGGTCGGCGGCCAGCGCCGCCGTCGACAGATCCACCGCCACGCCGGACGCCTCGGCGACGTGGCGGAGGTCGGCGACCAGGCCGTCGGAGACGTCGATCATCGCCTGCGCTCCCCCGGCGGCCGCCGCCACACCCTGACCGTAGGGCGGCTGGGGCACCAGATGCCGCCGGCGCAGCGCGTCGAAACCCTCAATCCCCTTGCCGAACAACGCAAGGCCGGCCGCCGAGCGGCCCAGCTCGCCGGCGACCGCGATCACCGAGCCCGCCTTGGCTCCGGACCGCAGCACCGGCGCGCGGCCATCGAGGTCACCCAGCACCGTCACGGAGACCACCCACTGCGGGCAGCTGACGAGGTCGCCGCCGGCGATGCCCGCGCCGATGCGGTGCGCCTCGTCCCACATCCCGCCGACCAGCGCGTCGACGTCCGCGGTCGGCGTGTCACCGGGGGCGCCGAAGGCGACCACGAAGGCCGTGGGCCGCGCACCCATCGCCTCGATGTCCGCGGCGTTCTGGGCGATTGCTTTGCGGCCGACGTCGTGCGGGGTCGACCAGTCCAGCCGAAAGTGCCGGTCCTGCACCAGCATGTCGGTCGACACCGCGACGCGGCCGTCCCTGGCTTGGATCACGGCCGCGTCGTCGCCCGGCCCGACCGCCACCGCGGCCGGCTGCCGGCGGCCGCGCACCAGGCGATCGATGACCGCGAACTCACCGAGCTGCTGCAGTGTGGAATTCGATCCGTCGTCGACCACGCCACCTCCTCCGGCGCGTCCCCGCCCGGTGCGGGCCACTATCGGAGCCGCCGACCTGCGGTAAGTTGGGTTACTGCCCGCGCGAGCGGCCCGCGCCAGTCTAGATCCCCGGCACGATGCGGACCGCTCGCGGCCCGAGATAGGAGGTGCGCGGGCGGTGACGACCGACCCCGATACCCGCCCCGCCGTCGACGAGGGGCCGCCGCCCGCGCTGATCATCGCCGCGGTCGCCCTGGCCGTCGCCGCGATCGGGGTGATCCTGGTGATCGCGGCCAACCGCGAGGCGCCGCCGCAACCGGTCGCCGTGCCCGCGGCTCCGGCGCCCCAGGCCGACAGCGCCGCGTGCCGGGCGCTGGCCGGGGCGCTGCCGCAGCGGCTCGGTGACTATCAACGCGCGCCCGTGGCGCAGCCGGCGCCGCAGGGTGTCACCGCGTGGCGGGCCGGACCGGACAGCGAGCCCGTGGTGCTGCGCTGCGGTCTCGACCGGCCCGCCGAGTTCGTGGTGGGCTCGCCGATCCAGATCGTCGACCGGGTGCAGTGGTTCGAGGTGCATGCCGAACAACAGTCCGCCGGTGACGCCGGCAGGTCGACCTGGTACACGGTGGACCGGCCGGTGTACGTGGCGCTCACGCTGCCGTCGGGATCGGGCCCGACGCCGATCCAGCAACTCTCGGAGCTGATCGACCGCACAATAGCGGCCGTGCCCATCAACCCGGCGCCGGCGGCCGGTTAGCGCAAACCCACGCCCCGGGCCAACGCCGTTTCCACCATGGTCGCAAGCAGGGTGGGATAGTCCACGCCGCTGGCCGCCCACATCCTCGGGTACATCGAGATCGTGGTGAACCCGGGCATCGTATTGATTTCGTTGAGCACGGGTCCGTCGTCGGTGAGGAAGAAGTCGACCCGGGCCAGCCCTTGACAGTCGATGGCCTTGAACGCCCGCACCGCCAAATGCCTTATGGCATCGGCAATGTCGTCGTCCACCTTGGCCGGCACGTCCAATTCGGCTGCATCGTCAAGGTATTTGGTGGCGAAGTCGTAGAACGAATCCTCGCGTCCCCGCACCCCCGCCACGCGAATCTCACCCACCGTGCTGGCTTCGACTGTGCCGTCCGGCATTTCGAGCACGCCGCACTCCAGCTCGCGGCCGGGGATCGCCGCCTCCACAATCACCTTCGGGTCGTGCCGGCGCGCGGCCGCGACGGCGGCGGGCAGGTCATCCCAGCTCGCCACCCGGGTGACCCCGATCGAGGAGCCACCCCGCGCGGGTTTGACGAACACCGGCAGACCGAGCCGCTCGCGCTCCTCGGGCTGCAGCGTCGACCGCGACGGGCGCAGCACCGCGTACGCGCCGACCGGCAACCCTTCGGCGGCGAACAGCTTCTTGGTGAACTCCTTGTCCATGCCCGCCGCGCTGGCCAGCACGCCGGCCCCGACGTAGGGCACACCGGCCAGTTCGAGCAGGCCCTGGAGCGTGCCGTCCTCCCCGTACGGCCCGTGCAGCACCGGAAACACCACATCGACGGACGCCAGGACCTCGCCGGCGCCTGGCGACAGGGCGACCAGTTGGCCGCCGCGGCGCGGATCCGCCGGCAGGGCCAGTTCGGTGCCGGACTGCGCGGTCACCTCGGGCAGCTGCCGGTTGCTGATTGCCAGCGTGTCCGGGTCGCCGTCGGTGAGCACCCACGATCCCTCCGGGGTGATGCCGATCGCCAGCACGTCGAACCGCTCGGGGTCGAGGTTGCGCAGGATGCTGCCCGCGGACACGCACGAGATGGCGTGCTCGTTGCTGCGCCCGCCGAAGACGACGGCGACGCGCACGCGCTTTCCGCTGGCACTCACAACCTAAAGAGGCTACCGGTTGCGCGGCGTTCGGGCCGGGCGGCGCCGCTGGCTGCGGTTTCGATGGACGCGGCGGTCACTCGGGCTTGGTCCGGCGGCCGAGCAGCAGTGCCATCGCCTCGTCCACGGACAGCCCCTTCTGGCAGACCCGGTGCACGGCGTCGGTGAGCGGCATCTCGACGTCGTAACTGGATGCGAGCGCCAGCACCGACTCGCAGGACGTCACGCCCTCGACGACGTGGCCGCCGCCGGCCTGCATGGCCGACTCCATCGTTCCGCCGCGGCCCAGGCGTTCGCCGAAGGACCGGTTGCGCGACTGCGGCGACGTGCACGTCGCGACCAGGTCGCCCACCCCGGCCAGCCCGGCGAGCGTGGCGCCCTTGGCGCCGAGCGCGATCCCCAACCGGATGATCTCGGCCAGACCCCGGGTGATGATCGCCGCCGCGGTGTTCTCCCCCAGTCCGACGCCGGCCGCCATGCCGCACGCGAGCGCGATGACGTTCTTGCACGCCCCGCCGATCTCGGCGCCGACGACATCACTGTTGGTGTAGGGGCGGAAGTACCCGGTGTTGAGCATGCGCTGCAGGGCGACGGCGCGACCGGAGTCGCTGCACGCGACGACGGTGGCGGCGGGCTGGCATTCGGCGATCTCGCTGGCCAGGTTGGGCCCCGACACCACCGCGACCTGGTCCGGGTCCACCCCGGTCACCGACACGACGACCTGACTCATCCGCATCAGGGTGCCCAGCTCGATGCCCTTGGCCAGGCTGACCAGGGTCGCACCGTCGGCCAGCAGCGGCGCCCAGCCTTCGAGGTTGGCGCGCATCGTCTGCGCGGGCACCCCCAACAGCACGGTCGAGGCGCCGGCGAGCGCCTCCGCCGCGTAGGTGGTCGCGCGGATGCCCGCCGGCAGCACGGTGCCGGGCAGATAGTCCGGGTTGGACCGGGTGGTGTTGATCTGGTCGGCGACGTCAGACCGGCGCGCCCACAGCGTGACCTCGGATTCCGGTTCCCCGGCCTCGACGAGCACCTTGGCCAGCGCCGTGCCCCAAGCCCCGGCGCCCATGACCGCGACGGCGCCCTTCGAGCCGGTCATCCACCACCCCCGTCTGTCCTCTCAGCGTGTTGCAGCCGCTACACCCTAGATCAGCGGGTGTCACGCGAGCTAGCGCGTCCGCCCTCGGCGGTCGCTGGCAGGATGAGATCTCATGAGCGGCACACGAGCCGACGAAGCGGGTAAGGACGTTGCCCTGATCGTCGCCGTCAAGCGGTTGGCCGCGGCCAAGACCCGGCTGGCCCCGGTTTTCTCGGCGCGCACCAGGGAGAGCGTGGTCCTCGCCATGCTGATCGACACCCTGACCGCGGCGGGGCGCGTTGCGGCGCTGGGCTCCATCACCGTCGTCACGCCCGACGAGGCGGCGGCCGCGGCGGCAACGGAGCTGGGGGCCGAGGTGCTGGCCGACCCGACGCCCGAGGGGCACGGCGACCCGCTGAACAACGCCATCGCCACCGCGGAACGTGCGGTGGGCGGATTCTTCCCGAACATCGTTGTGCTGCAAGGTGATTTGCCCGCACTGCAGACGCAGGAGCTGGCCGAGGCGATCGCCGCGGCGCGGCAGCACCGCCGCAGCTTCGTCGCCGACCGGCTGGCGACGGGAACCGCCGCGTTGTTCGCGTTCGGCGCCGAACTCGATCCGCGGTTCGGCGCCGATTCGTCGGCGCGGCATCGACGTTCGGGGGCCATCGAGCTGACCGGCGCGTGGCCGGGCCTGCGCTGCGACGTCGACACCCCCGATGACCTCGCCGCCGCGCGCCGCCTCGGGGTGGGCGCGGCGACCGCCCGGGCCCTCGCCCAGCAATGACATCGACCGGGACGCGGCGAAGCTGTCCTCGCGGTGAACGTCATCCCAACGGCGAATGGATGTCCGTCGAGCGCTAGCAGCATCGGCGAGTGATGAGCAATGATCGCAGGGTGACTGAAACCGAAGCTGAGGCGCGCCCCGACCAGAACTCGTGGCATCAAGGCGACTCGGCCGTGGCAGCGCCGCCCGCCGCGACGCCGTCCGCCATCACCGACCTGCCGGAGGACCGCTACCTCAACCGCGAGCTGAGCTGGCTGGACTTCAACGCGCGCGTGCTGGCGCTGGCCGCCGACAACTCGTTGCCGTTGTTGGAGCGGGCCAAGTTTCTGGCGATCTTCGCGTCCAACCTCGACGAGTTCTACATGGTGCGCGTCGCCGGCCTCAAGCGCCGCGACGAGATGGGGCTGTCGGTTCGATCGGCCGACGGACTCACGCCGCGCGAGCAACTCGCCCTGATCGGTGAGCAGACGCAACGGATCGCGACCCGGCACGCGCGGGTCTTCCTCGATTCGGTGCGCCCGGCGCTGGCCGAGGAAGGCATACATATAGTCACGTGGGCCGATTTGGATCAGGCTGAGCGCGACGAACTGTCGACCTACTTCCACGAACAAGTCTTCCCCGTTCTCACCCCGCTCGCCGTCGATCCCGCTCACCCCTTCCCGTTCGTGAGCGGGTTGAGCCTGAACCTGGCGGTGATGGTGCGCCAACCCGACGAGGGCGGGCAGCATTTCGCGCGGGTGAAGGTGCCCAACAACGTGGACCGCTTCGTCGAACTGCGCGGCCCCGGACATCCGGACGACGGCGAGGGACCCGCCATAATCCGCTACCTGCCAATGGAAGAGCTGATCGCGGCCTTCCTGCCGGTGCTCTTCCCGGGCATGGAGATCGTTCAGCATCACGCGTTCCGCATCACCCGCAACGCAGACTACGAGGTCGAAGAGGACCGCGACGAAGACCTCCTGCAGGCGCTGGAGCGGGAGTTGGCGCGCAGGCGGTTCGGGTCGCCGGTGCGACTCGAGGTCGCCAACGACATGACCGAGAGCATGCTGGAATTGCTGCTCCGCGAGCTCGACGTGAATCCGAGTGATGTCATCGAGGTCCCCGGTCTGCTGGACCTGTCGTCGCTGTGGCAGGTTTACAGCGTCGACCGGCCGGCGCTCAAAGATCCGGCGTTCGTCCCCGCCACCAGCCCCGCCTTCGTCGACCGCGAGACGCCGAGGAGCATTTTCGCGACGCTGCGCGAAGGCGATGTGCTGCTTCATCATCCGTACGAGTCGTTCTCGACCAGCGTGCAGCGATTCATCGAGCAGGCCGCCGCCGACCCGAATGTGCTGGCGATCAAGCAGACGCTGTACCGCACAAGCGGTGATTCGCCGATCGTCCGGGCGCTCATCAACGCCGCCGAGGCCGGCAAGCAAGTGGTTGCGCTCGTGGAGATCAAGGCGCGTTTCGACGAGCAGGCCAACATCCGCTGGGCGCGCGAGCTGGAGCAGGCGGGCGTGCATGTCGTCTACGGATACGTCGGACTCAAGACACACTGCAAGACCTGCCTCGTGGTCCGCCGCGAGGGTTCCACGATCCGGCGCTACTGCCACATCGGCACCGGCAACTACAACGGCAAGACAGCGCGACTGTACGAGGACGTCGGGCTGCTGACCGCGTCTCCCGAGATCGGGGCCGACCTGACCGACCTGTTCAATTCGCTGACCGGCTACTCGCGCAAGGTCTCCTACCGCAACCTTCTGGTCGCCCCGCACGGCATTCGCACCGGCATCATCGATCGTGTGGAGCGTGAGATCGCCGCCCACCGCGAACACGGCGGCGGCCGGATCCGGCTCAAGATGAACGCCCTCGTCGACGAGCAGGTCATCGACGCGCTGTATCGCGCGTCGATGGCGGACGTGCGGGTGGAGGTGGTGGTGCGCGGCATCTGCGCGCTGCGGCCCGGGGCCGAGGGATTCTCGGAGAACATCGCGGTCCGCTCGATTCTCGGTCGCTTCCTGGAGCATTCGCGCATCATGCATTTCAATCGCATCAACGAGTTCTGGATCGGCAGCGCCGACATGATGCACCGCAACCTCGACCGCCGCGTCGAGGCGTTGGTTCAGGTGAAAGATCCGCGGTTGACCTCATACCTGGACGACTTGTTCGAATCGGCGCTCGACCCCGCCACCCGCTGCTGGGAGCTGGGGCCCGACGGGCAGTGGACCGCGTCGCCGCAGGAGGGCCACACCGTGCGCGATCACCAAGTGTCGTTGATGGAGCGGCACCGCAGTCAATAACCCTCCGCGTGGTGATTTACGGTTGTCTCCGGCCGCACCGCGAACGTGCGGCCGACCCCGGACCGAATTGACCTGCAGGAGTTGAGTTGCCGACCAAGAGCTCGCGTTCGGGAAGCCGGATCGTGTACGCCGCCGGAGCCGTGTTGTGGCGGCCGACCGATTCGTCCAACCCCGGCCTCGAGGTCGCGGTGATCCACCGCCCGCGCTACGACGACTGGTCGCTGCCCAAGGGCAAGGTCGACCCGGGCGAGACGGCGCCCGTCGCCGCGGTGCGGGAGGTGTGCGAGGAGACCGGACACGGCGCGATCCTGGGCAGGCGCCTCGACATGGTGAGCTACCCGATCGAGGCGGGGGTCAAAAAGGTTTACTACTGGGCGGCGCGCAGCACCGGCGGTGACTTCACCCCCGGCAACGAGGTCGACGAATTGGTATGGCTGCCGGTCTCCGACGCGCTGAAGAAACTCAGCTACTCTCACGATCGAAAGATGTTGCGCCACTTCACCAAAGTCCCCGCAGACACGAAAACCGTGCTGGTGGTCCGGCACGCCACGGCCGGCCGGAAATCGCGCTTCAAGGGCGACGACACCCAGCGGCCGTTGGACAAACGGGGGCGCGCACAGGCCGAGGCACTGGTGCCGCAACTGCTTGCCTTCGGCGCCACCGACGTCTACGCGGCCGACCGGCTGCGCTGCCACCAGACGGTGGAGCCGCTCGCGGAGGAGTTGGGTGTGCCGGTACACAACGAGCCCGCCCTCACCGAAGAGGCCTACGCCAAGAACCCCAAACGCGGCCGGCGCCGCGTGCTCGCCATCGCGGAGCAGCAAGGCACACCGGTCATTTGCACGCAGGGCAAGGTGATCCCCGATTTGATCGCGTGGTGGTGCGAACGGGACGGGGTGCGTCCCGACAAGTCACGCAACCACAAGGGCAGCACCTGGGTGCTCTCGCTCGCGGGCGGCCGGCTGGTGTCGGCCGACCACATCGGTGGGGCCCTGGCCGCCAACGTGCGGGCGTAACACGCGAATACCCTTCGGGTGCATCGCTGCCCCCCGAAGGGTATTCGCGTCTAGAACTCGACCGATGCCTCAGCGGCGACCGCGACGCGCGGTGGCCTTCTTGGCGGGAGCCTTCTTGGCGGCGGTCTTCTTGGCCGGGGCCTTGGTTGCGGCCTTCTTGGCCGGAGCCTTCTTCGCCACGACCTTCTTCGCCGCGGTCTTCTTGGCCGGGGCCTTGGTTGCGGCCTTCTTGGCCGGAGCCTTGGTCGCGGCCTTCTTCGCCGGAGCCTTCTTGGCGGGAGCCTTCTTCGCTGCGGCCTTCTTGGCGGGCGCCTTCTTGGCCGCCGCCTTCTTCGCCGGAGCTTTCTTGGCGGCCGTCTTCTTCGCCGCGCCGCTTGCCACTACACCACGCTTCACTGCAGGTCCTTCCGACGGGAGACGCTGTGCCCCAGACACAACCGCTTTGAATTGAGCACCGGGCCGGAACGCCGGCACGGAAGTCGGCTTGACTTTCACCGTCTCGCCGGTGCGCGGGTTGCGGGCCACCCGGGCCGCGCGGCGCCGCTGCTCGAATACACCGAACCCGGTGATGGTGACGCTGTCGCCCTTGTGCACCGCGCGCACAATGGTGTCGACGACGTTCTCGACGGCGGCGGTTGCCTGCCGGCGGTCGGTGTCCAATTTCTGAGTGAGCACATCTATGAGCTCTGCCTTATTCATCCAATCCCTCCGACGCTAGTGGTCCTCTGTTTGAACCGACTAGTGCACACGGTAAACCCTCACCCAGCAAATTTCCAAGAGCCACGCGCAATTTCAGGGTCGGACAATCGCAGATTTTCGCAATCCGGTTGCCGCGCTTGACCGGTGGGGGACTGGAATTCGGCCCGGTTTAGTTAGGTGAGCGAGAAGAAATTCCGGTCGTCTCGACCGTTCAGGAGGCAGGCAGAGTGCGCGGTTTCCACTGCGGGTACCCGGCCTCGTATGACTCGATTTTGTCGAGTTTCCGCAGCGTAAGGGCTATATCGTCGAGCCCTTCGAGCAGGCGCCAGGCGGTGTGGTCGTCAATCTTGAACGGCAGCACCGTCGTTCCCGCGGTGATATTTCGATCTTGAAGATTGGCAGTGATTTCCAGCCCCGGACTCTGTTCGATCAGCTTCCAAAGTAGTTCCACGCCATCTTGCGAAACTTCGGCCGCCAGGAGCCCCGCCTTGCCGGCGTTGCCCCGGAAGATGTCACCGAATCGAGACGAGATGACCACCCGGAACCCGTAGTCCATCAGGGCCCACACCGCATGCTCGCGCGACGAGCCGGTCCCGAAATCGGGTCCAGCGACCAGGACTGACCCCCGGTCAAAGGGGCTGAGGTTGAGGATGAATGAGGGATCGGACCGCCAGCTGGCGAACAGTCCATCCTCGAAACCGGTTCGGGTGACCCGCTTCAAATACACCGCCGGAATGATCTGATCGGTGTCGACATTGGACCGCCGCAACGGCACACCGATGCCGGTGTGCGTGTGAAATGCTTCCATGCTCTTGCCTTCTTCTCGGAATGGATCAGTTCAAATCGGCCGGGGCGGACAATGTGCCGCGAACCGCCGTCGCGGCGGCGACGGCCGGAGAAACCAGATGCGTACGGCCGCCTTTCCCCTGGCGCCCTTCGAAGTTGCGGTTGGACGTCGCCGCGCACCGCTCCCCCGGCGACAACTGGTCCGGGTTCATCCCCAGACACATCGAGCAGCCCGCCTGGCGCCATTCGGCGCCCGCGGCGGTGAAAACCTCGCCCAGCCCTTCGGCTTCGGCCTGCGCACGCACCCGCATGGATCCGGGCACCACGAGCATCCTTACCCCGGGCGCCAGCTTGCGGCCGCGCAGCACGTCGGCGACCACCCGTAGGTCTTCGATACGACCGTTGGTACAAGAGCCCACGAACACGGTGTCGACCGCGATCTCGCGCATCGGGGTGCCGGGGCGAAGGTCCATGTAGGCCAACGCCTTCTCGGCGGCCTGCCGCTCCGCGTCGCCGGTCATCAGCTCCGGGTCGGGGACGGCCGCGGCCAGCGGCACGCCTTGCCCCGGATTGGTTCCCCAGGTCACGAACGGGCTCAACGACGTTGCGTCGAGGTGGACCTCGGTGTCGAAGACCGCGCCGGGATCGGTGTGCAGCTGCTGCCAATAGCGCATCGCCGCGTCCCATTGCTCGCCCTGGGGAGCGTGCGGCTTGTCGCGCAGAAATTCGAAGGTGGTGGCGTCCGGCGCCACCATGCCCGCCCGGGCACCGGCCTCGATGCTCATGTTGCAGATCGTCATCCGGGCTTCCATCGACAGCGATTCGATGGCGCTGCCGCGGTATTCGATGACGTGGCCCTGCCCGCCGCCGGTGCCTATCTTGGCGATCAGCGCGAGAATGATGTCCTTGGCCGTCACACCCGCGGGCAGTTCGCCGTCGACATTGACCGCCATTGTCTTGAACGGCCGCAGCGGCAACGTCTGGGTGGCCAGCACATGCTCGACCTCCGACGTGCCGATGCCCATCGCCAACGCCCCGAAGGCACCGTGCGTCGACGTGTGACTATCACCACAGACGACCGTCATTCCGGGTTGGGTGAGACCTAATTGCGGCCCGACGACATGCACGATGCCCTGCTCGATATTGCCCATCGGGTAAAGGCGCACGCCGAATTCGGCGCAGTTTCGGCGCAACGTCTCGACCTGGGTGCGTGACACCGGGTCGGCGATCGGCTTGTCGATGTCGACGGTGGGCACGTTGTGATCCTCGGTGGCCAGCGTCAGGTCGGGGCGTCGCACCGGCCGGCCGGCCAGGCGCAGACCGTCGAACGCCTGCGGGCTGGTGACCTCGTGCACCAGATGCAGATCGATATAGATCAGGTCGGGCGCGTCAGCGTCCCCTTTATCCACAACGTGGTCGTCCCAGACCTTTTCGGCCAGGGTGCGCGGCTTGCCGGATCCCATTTGAAATCTCGCCTCTATTCCTGGTGCGCGGCTCGCCGATCCACCACGGGCTGTGATCTCAGAATGCGAGACGCTAATATCTTCTTGTGAGACAGTCTAGCGGCATCGGCGTCCTCGACAAAGCCGTGGGTATCCTGCACACGATCGCCGAATCCCCCTGCGGACTGGCCGAACTGTGTGAACGGACCGGATTACCCCGGGCCACCGCGTATCGACTGGCCGCCGCCCTCGAAATCCATCGCCTGCTCGCCCGCGACGACGAAGGACGCTGGCTACTGGGTCCGGCCGTCACCGAGCTCGCCGCCCACGTCAACGATCCGCTGCTGGCCGCCAGCGCCGGCGTGCTGCCGTTGTTGCGCGAGACCACGGGTGAGAGCGTGCAGCTGTACCGCCGCGAAGGCACCACGCGGGTCTGTGTGGCCGCCCTGGAACCCGCTGCGGGCCTTCGCGATACCGTGCCGGTCGGGGCGCGACTGCCGATGACGGCGGGCTCGGGCGCCAAAGTGCTGCTGGCCCACAGCGACGCGGCGACGCAGAAGGCGGTGCTGCCGACGGCGAAGTTCACCGAGCGCACGCTTGCCGAAGTGCGGCGCCGCGGCTGGGCGCAAAGCGTGGCCGAGCGAGAGCCCGGAGTCGCGAGCGTGTCGGTTCCCGTGCGCGATGGCCGCGGCGCGGTCATCGCCGCCATCTCCGTATCGGGACCCGTCGACCGTATCGGCCGCCGACCCGGCGCGCGCTGGGCCGCCGATCTGTTGTCGGCGGCCGAAGCGCTCACTCGCCGGCTGTAGAACATCGGTCGAGCCACCGGTGCACGACCGCACGTCGCCTGACAGACTGACCGCCATGGGAACCAATCAGCGCGCGAGCATCGTCATGTCGGAAGACGAAATCGCCGACTTCGTCGTCAAGAGCCGCACCGGCACGCTGGCCACCATCGGGCCCGACGGCCAGCCGCATCTGACCGCAATGTGGTACGCCGTCGTGGACGGCGAAATCTGGCTAGAGACCAAGGCCAAGTCGCAGAAGGCCGTCAACCTCAAACGGGATCCGCGGGTGAGCTTCCTGATCGAGGACGGCGACACCTACGACACACTGCGTGGGGTGTCCTTCGAGGGCGTGGCGGAGATCGTCGACGACCCCGACGTGTCGCACCGGGTGGGGGTCAGCGTGTTCGAGCGCTACACCGGGCCCTACACCGACGAAATGAGGCCCTTCGTCGAGCAGATGATGAACAAGCGCGTCTGCGTCCGCATCGTCGCTCAGCGCGCGCGCTCCTGGGATCACCGCAAACTCGGCCTGCCGGCCATGCCGGTGGGTGGCTCCACGGCGCCGGCCGTGTTGGGAACCGGTCAATAGTTTTTGTAGCCCCGATGGGATTCGAACCCACGCTACCGCCGTGAGAGGGCGGCGTCCTAGGCCGCTAGACGACGGGGCCAGACACGATCCGAGGTGTCAGCATAGCTCACACGTCAGAAGGCCACCTAATCGCTTGAGGTGGCGAGATTTTGCTGGGGTACCAGGACTCGAACCTAGAATGGCTGAACCAGAATCAGCTGTGTTGCCAATTACACCATACCCCATTGGCTGCCTAAAACCGCTGGTCAACGGTCATTCTGAGCGCTAACACGCCGCTCGGGAGACCGCCGCTGCCAGCCGTTGTCGGCCTTTGCGAACCGCAGTGCAGACTACCAAAGACTCGCCACACAATCCGCACGCGAGGTCTTCGCCTAGCCGGCGACGGTTTCGCGAGCGGCGCGTAGCCGCTGCAGGCTGCGCCCACGGCCCAGCAGTTCCAGCGACTCGAACAACGGCGGGCTGACCGTTGTGCCCGTGGCCGCGACCCTGATCGGGCCGAAGGCCTTGCGCGGTTTGAGGTCCAGGTTCTCGATGAGCGCGGCCTTGAGCGCGGACTCGATCTGGGCCGTCGTCCAGTCCGTCACGCCGTCCAGCGCGGTCAGGGCGGCGTCCAGCACCGCGGCCGCGTCCGGACCGAGCTCCTTGGCGGCGGCCTTGGGGTCGATGGCGTACTCGTCGTCGTTGAGGAACTTCAGCAGCTCCCACGCGTCGGCGAGCACCACGATGCGGGTCTGCACGAGATCGGCGGCCGTGGCGAACGCGGCTTCGTCTAATTCGAGGCGGTGGCCGTGGACGTCGAAGTAGTCGCGCAGCCGGCCCGCGAAGTCGGCCGGCGCGAGCATGCGGATGTGCTCGGCATTGAGCGCGTCGGCCTTCTTCTGGTCGAACCGCGCGGGGTTGGAGTTGACGTCGACGACGTCGAACGCGGCCACCATCTCGTCCAGGCTGAACAGGTCGTGATCGTCGGCGATGGCCCATCCCAGCAACGCCAGGTAGTTGAGCAGCCCCTCGGGAATGAAGCCGCGGTCGCGATGGGCGAACAGATTCGACTGCGGGTCACGCTTGGACAGCTTCTTGGTCCCCTCCCCCAATACCGTTGGCAGGTGGGCGAACTCCGGGATCCGCTCGGCCACGCCGATCCGGATCAGCGACTGATACAGCGCGAGCTGGCGTGGGGTCGACGGCAACAGGTCCTCGCCCCGCAGCACATGGGTGATCTTCATCAGCGCGTCGTCGCAGGGGTTGACCAAGGTGTACAACGGATCTCCGTTGGCGCGGGTCAACGCGAAGTCGGGCACGCTGCCCGCGGCGAAGTTCGTGGGCCCGCGCACGAGGTCGTTCCATCCGAGGTCCTCGTCGGGCATCCGCAGCCGCACCACCGGCTTGCGCCCCTCGGCGAGGAAGGCGGCCCGCTGGGCGTCGGTCAGCTGCCGGTCGAAATTGTCGTATCCCAGTTTCGGGTTGCGGCCCGCCGCGATGTGGCGCGCCTCAACCTCTTCCGGGGTCGAGAACGCGTAATAGGCCTCGCCCGCTTCGAGCAGCCTGGCCACCACGTCACGGTAGATCTCCTTGCGCTGCGACTGCCGGTACGGAGCGTACGGCCCGCCGACCTCGGGCCCCTCGTCCCAATCGAGACCGAGCCAGCGCAGCGCGTCCAGCAGCGCCAAATAGCTTTCCTCGGTGTCGCGTTCGGCGTCGGTGTCCTCGATGCGAAACACGAACGTGCCACCCGTGTGCC
Source organism: Mycobacterium scrofulaceum (assembly GCF_001667885.1). Classification (GTDB taxonomy): domain Bacteria; phylum Actinomycetota; class Actinomycetes; order Mycobacteriales; family Mycobacteriaceae; genus Mycobacterium; species Mycobacterium scrofulaceum_C. The sequence goes on from NZ_LZJW01000101.1 coordinate 24,890, forward strand.
GGGCGTAGGCCCAGTTGAACAGCGCGGTGCGGACCATTCCGACGTGCGGGGTGCCGGTGGGCGACGGGCAGAACCGGACCCGGACTTTCGCCTCGGCCGTCACGACTTTCCCTTACGGACCACGGGATTGGACAGGGTGCCGATGCCCTCGATGGTGATCGCGACCGTGTCGCCGTCCTCGATGGGACCGACACCGGCCGGCGTTCCGGTGAGGATCAGGTCGCCGGGCAGCAGGGTCATCACGGCCGAGATCCACTCGACGATGGCGCCGACGTCGTGAATCATCAGCGAGGTGCGGCTGTGCTGCTTCACCTCGCCGTTGACCTCGGTCCGGATTTCCAGGTCCGCGGGATCGACATCGGTGACGATCCACGGCCCCACCGGGCAGAAGGTGTCGTGGCCCTTCGCCCGCGTCCACTGGCCGTCGGCCTTCTGCTGATCGCGGGCCGACACGTCGTTGCCAATGGTGTAGCCCAGGATGCTGTCAGCGGCCTCGGCGGCCGTGACGTCCTTACAGGGACGGCCGACGACCGCGGCCAACTCGCCTTCGAAATGCACGGGTGAAGCGTTGGCCGGCAACCGAATCGGCACGTTCGGGCCGACGATCGCCGTGTTGGGCTTGAGGAAGATGATCGGATCGGGCGCGGCCGGGCCGGTGAGCTCGGTCATCTCCGCGATGTGATCGGTGTAGTTCTTGCCGATGCAGACCACCTTGCTGGCCAGTATCGGGGCCAGCAACCGCACATCGGGCAGCGGCCACGAGCGGCCGGTGAAGTTCGGCGTGCCAAAGGGATGCTCGGCGATCTCGCGGGCAATCATCGCGGCGGGATCGGCGAGGTCGCCCTCGATGCTGACGAAGGCGACACCGTCCGGGCTGGCGATTCGACCAAGGCGCATTTCGTTGAGCCTACTGATGAGCGGTCGCCTCATCGCAATGGCGGCCCGCACACGAGTATTACCAGCGGTTTTCCGCACGTGTGCAAGCATGGGGAATGCAAACGGGGACGGCCGCCACGAGGGACCTCGGCGCGGGCGCGCGCTGGTCCATCATGGTCGTCTCCCTGGTGGCAACCGCGAGTTCTTTCCTCTTCATCAATGGCGTCGCATTCCTGATTCCCTCGCTGCAATCGGCGCGGGGGATCCCCCTCGACGAGGCCGGCCTGTTGTCCTCGATGCCCAGCTGGGGCATGGTCGTCACGCTGGTGCTATGGGGTTATGTGCTGGACCGGGTGGGCGAGCGTCTGGTGATGGCAGCGGGTTCGGCGCTCACCGCGGTGGCGGCCTACGCCGCGGCTTCGGCGCACTCGATGGTGCTCATGGCCGTCTACCTGTTTCTCGGCGGCATGGCCGCCGCGAGCTGCAACACCGCCGGCGGGCGGCTGGTGTCGGCGTGGTTCCCGCCGCACCAGCGCGGCCTGGCGATGGGTTTCCGCCAAACGGCACAGCCCCTCGGAATCGCCTTGGGAGCGCTGGTCATTCCGGAGCTCGGCGAGCACGGGCCGAGCGCGGGATTAAGGTTCACGGCGTTGGCGTGCGCCTTGGGAGCGGCGGCCAGCGCGATCGGCATCATCGACCCGCCGCGCAAGCCGCGGGAGAAAGCCTCTGACACCGAACTCGCCAGCCCCTACCGAGGGTCGTTGACGCTGTGGCGAATTCACACGGTCGCGGGTCTGATGATGGTGCCGCAGACGGTGACCGTCACGTTCATGCTGGTGTGGCTGATCAAGAATCTGAACTGGTCGGTCGCGGCAGCCGGCAGTCTGGTCACCCTCTCGCAGCTGCTGGGAGCGGTCGGCCGCGTGCTGGTCGGCCGCTGGTCCGACCGGATCGGTTCGCGAATGCGCCCGGTCCGCCTCATCGCGGGAGCGGCCGCCATCACCCTGTTCCTGTTGGCGTGGGCCGATTTCCTGAATTCGAGCTATCAGGCGCCGCTGATGGTGGCCATCGCGGTGATCGCCGTGCTCGACAACGGTTTGGAGGCCACCGCCATCACCGAATTCGCCGGGCCGTTCTGGAGCGGGCGCGCCCTCGGCATCCAGAACACCACCCAGCGGGTGATGGCGGCCGCGGCGCCACCGCTCTTCGGCGCCTTGATCACCGCCGCGAAATACCCGAACGCGTGGATATTGTGCGGACTGTTCCCGGCCATCGCAGTGCCGTTGGTGCCCGCGCGGCTGCTCCCGCCCGGCCTGGAAACTACAGCCCGGCGGCAATCCGTTCGCCGACTTCGGTGGTGGCGAGCCGTTCGTTCCCACGCGTTGCCAAATACGACTCGACGGCCCGATCCACCCGGCTAGCGGCATCGTCCTCGCCGATATGGGCGAGCAGCAACGCCACCGACATGATCGCCGCGGTCGGGTCGGCGATGCCCTGCCCCGCGATGTCCGGCGCGCTGCCGTGCACCGGCTCGAACATCGACGGGTTGGTCCGCGTGGCGTCGATATTCCCGCTGGCGGCCAAGCCAATTCCGCCGCACACCGCCGCCGCCAAGTCGGTGATGATGTCGCCGAACAGGTTGTCGGTGACGATCACGTCGAAGCGCCCGGGGTCGGTGACCATGAAGATGGTGGCGGCGTCGACGTGTTGGTACGCCACCTCGACGTCGGGGTATTGCTCCCCGACCTCGGCGACGATGCGCGCCCACAGCTTGCCGGCGAACGTCAGCACGTTCGTCTTGTGCACCAGCGTCAGGTGCTTGCGCCGGCGCTGCGCGCGCTCGAATGCGTCGGCCACCACGCGGCGCACGCCGAAGGCGGTGTTCAGGCTCACCTCGGTGGCAACCTCGTTGGGCGTGCCGGTGCGGATGGCGCCGCCGGTGCCGGTGTACGGGCCTTCGGTGCCCTCGCGCACCACCACGAAATCGATGTCGGGGTTTCCGGCGAGCGGGCTTGCCACACCGGGATACAGCCGGCCCGGTCGCAGGTTGACGTGATGATCGAGCTCAAAACGCAGGCGCAGCAACAGACCTCGCTCGAGCACGCCGCTGGGCACCGACGGATCGCCGATCGCGCCGAGCAGGATGGCATCGTGCTGGCGCAGCTCGGCGAGCACCGATTCCGGCAAGAGCTCACCGCTGGCGTGAAAACGCCGGGCGCCCAAGTCGTAATCGGTCTTTTCGACACCGGGCAGCACAGCGTCGAGCACTTTGACGGCCTCGGCCGTCACTTCCGGCCCGATGCCGTCACCGCCGATAACCGCCAACTTCATCGGCGCCACTCCACATCAGTTCGTTCTGCAACGTCAGCGGCGCGCGTCACGACAGATCAACCACCTCAAGCTTGTTGGCGCCCACCGCCGCGCCGATCTCCGATCGCACCTCGCCCGGCACGTCCTGATCCAGTCGCAGCAGGATCGTCGCGCCCGGCCCCTCGGCGTCCTCGGAGAGTTGCGCGGCCTGGATGTTCACGCCCGCCGAGCCGAGCAGGGTGCCGATCTTGCCCAGCGCCCCGGGCTGGTCGACGTAGTTGATCACCAGGTTGGTGCCGCGGGCGCGCAGATCGAAGTTGCGGCCGTTGATCTGGACGATCTTCTCGACCAACTGCGGCCCGGACAGCGTGCCGGCCACGTTGACGGCGCTGCCGTCGGCGGCGACCGCGCGCACGTCGACGACGCTGCGGTGGTTCGGGCTCTCCGACGCCGTGGTGAGCTCGGCGGTGACGCCGCGTTCTTCGGCCAGCGCCGGGGCGTTGACGAACGTGACGGGACCCTCGACCACGGCCGAGAACAGGCCACGCAGAGCCGAAAGCTTCAGCACCTCAACGTCTTCGGAGGCCAGCTCGCCGCGCACCTGCACCGACACCGAAACGGGTGGCCCGGCGGACAGCGAGGCGGCCAGCACGCCGAGCTTGCGCACCAGGTCCAGCCAGGGCGCCACCTCTTCGTTGACCACGCCGCCACCCACGTTGACGGCGTCGGGAACGAATTCCCCGGCCAGCGCGAGTTTCACGCTTTCGGCGACGTCGGTGCCCGCCCGGTCCTGGGCCTCGGAGGTGGATGCGCCCAGGTGTGGCGTGACCACCACCTGCGGCAGCTCGAACAGCGGGCTGTCCGTGCACGGCTCCTTGGCGAAGACGTCGAGACCGGCCGCCCGGACGTGGCCGCTGCTCACCGCCTCGGCCAGCGCGGCCTCGTCCACCAGGCCGCCGCGCGCGGCGTTGACGATGATGACGCCCGGCTTGGTCTTGGCCAGCGCTTCCCTTCCGATCAGGCCCGCCGTCTCGGGTGTCTTCGGCAGGTGCACAGAGATGAAGTCGGCGCGGCCCAGCAGGTCGTCGAGGGGCAGCAGTTCGATGCCCAGCTGCGCGGCCCGGGCCGGCGAGACGTAGGGGTCGTAGGCGACGAGGTGGGTGCCGAAGGCCGTCAACCGCTGCGCGACCAACTGCCCGATCCGGCCCAGGCCCACCACGCCGACCGTCTTGCCGAAGATTTCGGTGCCGTTGAACGACGACCGCTTCCAGGTGTGCTCACGCAGCGAGGCGTCGGCGGCCGGGATCTGCCGGGCGGCGGCCAAGAGCAAGGCCACCGCGTGCTCGGCGGCGCTGTGGATGTTCGAGGTGGGCGCGTTGACCACCAGCACGCCGCGCTCGGTCGCGGCATCCACGTCGACGTTGTCCAGCCCGACCCCGGCGCGGGCGACGATCTTCAGCTTGGGGGCAGCCGCCAGCACCTCGGCGTCCACCGTGGTGGCCGAGCGCACCAGCAGCGCGTCGGCCTCGGGCACCGCGGCCAGCAGCTTCTCCCGGTCTGGCCCGTCTACCCAACGCACCTCGACCTGGTCTCCCAGGGCGGCGACAGTCGATTGGGCGAGTTTGTCGGCGATCAATACAACAGGCAGATTCACCCGGCCAGCCTAACGGCTCCGTTTGACGGGCATCGACGGGCTCACCACTGCCGTAACCTGCACCGACGCGCGCCGGGGACGCGGGCCGGGTGCCCTAAGATGCGCTCGTGACCAAACTCGCGATCATCTACTATTCGGCCACCGGGCACGGCACTGCGATGGCGCAACGCGTGGCCGCCGCCGCCGAGTCCGCCGGCGCCGAGGTCCGGCTGCGGCACGTCGCCGAAACCCGCGACCCGGAGTCGTTCGCGCAGAATCCGGCCTGGACCGCGAATTACCAAGCGACCAAGGACCTTCCGGCCGTGACGGGTGAGGACATCGTCTGGGCCGACGCCGTGATCTTCGGTTCGCCGACCCGCTTCGGCTCTCCCGCTGCGCAATTGCGCAATTTCCTGGACTCGCTGGGCGGGCTGTGGGCCGAGGGCAAGCTCGCGGATAAGGTGTACGCCGCGTTCACGTCCTCCAACACCGTGCACGGCGGACAGGAAACCACGCTGCTGTCGCTATACATCACCCTGATGCATTTCGGCGGCATCATCGTGCCGCCCGGTTACACCGACCCGGTCAAGTTCGTCGACGGCAATCCGTATGGGGTGAGCCTGACCTCCACCCACGACAACATCCACGAGTTCGACGAGGCGACCGGCAACGCCCTGGATCACCTGGCCCGCCGCGTGGTCCAGACGGCCGGCCGCCTCCGCGACACTTAAACCACGCACACGACACGCCGTAAACGGTCGCCATGGTTTAAGTCTCGCGAACGGGCGGCCTCACGAACGGGCGGCCTCGCGGCTGGCTCCCCGCCGCGTGGTCCAGACGGCCGGCCGCACGCCCGCCTCCGCGACACTTAAACCACGCACACGACACGCCGTAAACGGTCGCCATGGTTTAAGTCTCGCGGACGGACGGCCCAGCGAACGGGCGGCCTCACGGACGCCCGTCCGCTCGCGACTACGCCGTCTCGGTGATAGGCCGGTCGACCCAGCTCATCAGGTCGCGCAGCTTCTTGCCGGTCACCTCGATGGGGTGCTCGGCGTTCTCCTTGCGCAGCTGCTCGAGTTGCTTGTTACCGCCCTCGACGTTGGCCACCAGCTTCTTGGTGAAGGTGCCGTCCTGGATGTCGCGCAGGATTTCGCGCATCCGCTCCTTGGTGCCGGCGTCGATGACCCGCGGACCCGACAGATACCCGCCGAACTCCGCGGTGTCGGACACCGAGTAGTTCATCCGGGCGATGCCGCCCTCGTACATCAGGTCGACGATGAGCTTGAGCTCGTGCAGCACCTCGAAGTAGGCCATCTCCGGCGGGTAGCCCGCCTCCACCATGACGTCGAAGCCGGTCTTCACCAATTCCTCTGTGCCACCGCACAATACGGCCTGCTCGCCGAACAGGTCGGTCTCGGTCTCGTCCTTGAACGTGGTCTTGATGACGCCGGCGCGGGTGCCCCCGATGGCCTTGGCGTAGGACAGCGCCAGCGCCTCGCCGTTGCCGTTCGGGTCCTGGTCGACCGCGATCAGGCACGGCACGCCCTTGCCGTCGACGAACTGGCGGCGCACCAGGTGGCCGGGCCCCTTAGGGGCGACCATCGCGATGGTCACGTCGGCGGGCGGCTTGATCAAACCGAAGTGAATGTTGAGGCCGTGCCCGAAGAACAGCGCGTCACCGGGCTTCAGATTGGGCTCGATGTCGTTGGCGAAGATTTCCGCCTGCGCGGTGTCGGGCGCCAATAGCATGATGACGTCGGCCCACTTGGCCACCTCGGCGGGGGTGTCGACCTCCAGCCCTTGCTCCTCGACTTTGGCCCGCGACTTCGAACCCTCCTTGAGCCCGACCCGCACCTGCACGCCGGAGTCGCGCAGGCTCAGCGAGTGGGCGTGCCCCTGGCTGCCGTACCCGATGACGCCGACCTTGCGGCCCTGGATGATCGACAGGTCTGCGTCGTCGTCGTAGAACATTTCTAGTGCCACTGTTGAATATCTCCTTGTGTGTTACTTGGCCGTGGCGATGCCGCGCGGACCGCGGGACAACGACACCACTCCCGATTGGACTATCTCGCGGATGCCGAACGGTTCCAACACCCGCAGCAGCGCCTCGATCTTGCCGCGATCACCGGTCGCTTCGATCGTCAGCGCCTCTGGCGATACGTCAATTACCTTGGCGCGGAACAGGTTAACCGCTTCGATCACCTGACTGCGGCTGCCCGCGTCGGCGCGCACCTTGATCAGCGCCAGTTCCCGGGACACCGCGGCCCCGTCGTCGAGCTCGACGATCTTGATGACGTTGATCAGCTTGTTGAGCTGCTTGGTGATCTGCTCGAGCGGGGTCTCCTCCGCGCTGACCACGATCGTCATGCGCGACATGTCCTTCTGCTCGGTGGCACCGACGGCGAGCGACTCGATGTTGAAACCGCGCCGCGAGAACAGCGCCGCAACGCGGGCCAGCACACCGGGTTTGTCCTCCACCAACACCGACAGCGTGTGCGTGTGCATCAGGCGTGCCCTTCGCTCTCGTCGTCGAACAGCGGGCGAATGCCGCGAGCGGCCTGGATCTCGTCGTTGCTGGTGCCCGCGGCGACCATCGGCCACACCTGCGCGTCCGCGCCGACGATGAAGTCGATCACCACCGGGCGGTCGGTGATCGCCCGGGCCTGGTTTATCACGTCCTCGACGTCTTCCTCACGCTCGCAACGCAATCCGACACACCCCAGCGCCTCCGCCAGCTTGACGAAGTCGGGGATGCGATGCGAGTGGGTGGCCAGGTCGGTCTGCGAATACCGCTCCTCGTAGAACAGCGTCTGCCACTGCCGCACCATGCCCAGGTTGCCGTTGTTGATCAGCGCCACCTTGATCGGCACGCCCTCGATCGCGCAGGTGGCCAGCTCCTGGTTGGTCATCTGGAAGCAGCCGTCGCCGTCGATGGCCCACACCTCGGCCTCGGGTCGGGCCATCTTGGCGCCCATGGCCGCCGGGATGGCGAACCCCATGGTGCCCAGCCCGCCGGAGTTGATCCAGGTGCGCGGCTTCTCGTAGGAGATGAACTGCGCCGCCCACATCTGGTGCTGGCCCACCCCGGCGACATACACCGCGTCGGGGCCGGCGATCTGGCCCAGCTTCTCGATGACGTATTCCGGGCCGAGGCTGCCGTCGCTCTGCGGGTCGTAGCTCAGCGGGTAGGTGGACTGAACGCTGTCCAGGTAGGCCCACCATTCCGTCATGTCGACGTTGCCGGGGATGTCGTAGTGCCGCAGCATCGCGATCAGGTCGGTGATGACCGCTTTGACGTCGCCGACGATCGGCACGTCGGCGTGGCGGTTCTTGCCGATCTCGGCCGGGTCGATGTCGGCGTGGATGACTTTCGCCTCGGGCGCGAAGGTGTCGAGTTTCCCGGTCACCCGGTCGTCGAAGCGCGTGCCCAGGGCGATCAGCAGGTCACTGCGCTGCAGCGCCGCCACCGCGGCGACCGAGCCGTGCATGCCGGGCATGCCCATGTGCTGTCGATGGCTGTCGGGGAACGCCCCGCGAGCCATCAGGGTGGTGACCACCGGGATGCCGGTCAGTTCGGCCAGCTCGCGCAGCTGTTCGGTCGCCTCCCCGCGGATCACGCCGCCACCGACGTAGAGGACCGGTTTGCGGGCGTCGGCGATCAGCTTGGCGGCCTCGCGGATCTGGCGGTTGTGCGGCTTGGTGTTCGGCTTGTAGCCGGGCAGGTCCATGCGCGGCGGCCAGCTGAACGTGCACTCACCCTGCAGCACGTCCTTGGGGATGTCGACCAGCACCGCGCCGGGGCGGCCCGAGGAGGCGATGTGGAACGCCTCGGCCATCACCTGCGGAATCTCGTCGCCCGATCGGACCAGGAAGTTGTGCTTGGTGATCGGCATCGTGATGCCCGAGATGTCGGCTTCCTGGAAGGCGTCGGTGCCGATCAGCGTGCGGCCCACCTGGCCGGTGATGGCGACGACGGGCACGGAGTCCATTTGGGCGTCGGCCAGCGGCGTGACCAGATTGGTCGCGCCGGGGCCCGACGTCGCCATGCACACCCCGACCTTGCCGGTGGCGTGGGCGTAGCCGCTGGCGGCGTGACCGGCGCCCTGCTCGTGCCGAACCAGCACGTGGCGAAGCTTTTTCGAGTCGAACAGCGGGTCATACACCGGCAACACGGCGCCGCCGGGAATCCCGAAGATGACCTCGACGTCGAGTTCCTCCAGCGACCGGATCACCGACTGGGCGCCGGTAACCTTTTCGGGCCCAACACGTTTCGGCTTCCTTGCGGGGGCGGCGGCGGGGGTTTCCGCCGCGTCGGAGGCGATGTCGGCGGCACGCTCCGGCTGGGTGGTGTGCTGCCTCGTGGGTGCGCTCACTGTCTTTCGTCCTTATTCACTCTGGGAGTCTCGCTGGGGGCAACAAAAAACCCCCGACAGCTCTTCTGCTGCACGAGGGTTGCGCGTTGGTCTGGATAGCTTCAAATGCCGAGAGGCTAGTCAGGCACCAACGCGCCGACTAATTACTACGAGCATCCCGGGCTGTCCGGCGGTATCCATAACGTCCGACGGTAGCCTTCGCACAGCTCAGCAGTCAAATCCGCTGCCCTCGGCCCGCACATGGATCCGGCCCCTCGCAACGGGTGAAATGATGGTCGGGTGGCTACCGGATCGTCCTCCCACACACCCGTCGTGATCAAGGTGTCCCCGATCGCGCATCTGGCCGTCGGGTTCTTCACCCTGGGGTTGCTGATCCCGGTGATGCTGTGGCCGCCCTCGGCGCCGCTGCTGGTGATCCCCGTGCTGTTGTCGGCGCTGATCGTCCGGTTGCGGACCGTCGCCGACGATCGGGGCGTGACGGTCCGAACGCTGCTGGGCAGCCAGACGCTGGACTGGGATGACATCGACGGGCTGCGCTTCCATCGGGGTTCGTGGGCCCGTGCGCGTCTCAAGAGCGGCGCGGAGGTGCGCCTGCCCGCGGTGACGTTCGCGACGCTGCCGCAGCTGACCGAGGCCAGCTCCGGCCGGGTGCCCAACCCGTACGAGTGAGGCTCAGGCGATCGGGTTGACCCCGTTGAGCAGCACCCACACCGCGATGCCCGCGGCGATGCCGACCAGCAGCGCGACGAACGACCCGATGAAGGGCCGGTGCGCCCAGCCCCGGCGCGCGTCGAGACCGTAGCGGCCCGGCCCGCACAGGATCACCGCGACGGCCATCACGATCAGCGTGATCTGGTATTCGTGCCCGTCGGGCAGGAAGTACGTGAAACTGTGCGGATGCGGCCGCGCGGTGATGGTCGCCAGCATGCCGTTGATCAGGAAGGCCAGCGCGCCGGCGGCGGCCACCGGAGTGAACAGGCCGAGTACCAGCAGCACGCCCGCGACAAGCTCGCCGCCGGCGCTGACGTAGGCGAGGATGTCGGCGTGCTGGTAGCCGACGTCGGACAGTGAGTTCTTGAAGCCGCCCACGCCGGAGCCACCCCACCAGCCGAACAGCTTCTGCAGCCCGTGGGCGGCCAGCACGACCCCGAGCCCGACTCGCAGGATCAGCAAACCCAGATGCTGGGTTCCGCGCCGGCCGACCTCGTGCAGCCGGCCGTGGTGTTCGTCCGCGTCGATCTCGGCGGGCTCGGCCGCCGCGTGCCGCGATGCCTGCGGCTGGACGTAGGGCAACGGCTCCTGCTGGTCGAGCACGTTGTAACCGGCCGCGCTGGACCCGCCCACGCCCGCGTGGTCGCCCATGTAGGGAATGACGGTGGTGGTTCCGGTGGAGGGGTTGAAGTCGCCGGGGTAACCGACGGGCGTCAGATCGTCTTCGGGGTCAACCACACGCGCCGTCGCGGGGCGACCTGGAGTTGGCTCCGGGGATTCGCCGGGCCGCTGCCAATGTCCGTCATTCGGTTGACTGGTCACGCGTGTCAGGGTAAGGGCAGTTGGCCCTGAATTGGGGATTTGAGCGGCGCTTTCGCCAGGCAATCGGCGGTTTGCCCGCCGAACACGCCCAGATCGGCCCGAAAATGCCTTTCGCGGCCCGCCGAAGGGCACCATACGCCCGGAAATCGCCGCCCGGCCCGACCCGTTCGCCGTTCGCGGGAAGCGGTCGGAACGCGTCGCGCCAGGCGGGCGGGCGCGGGCGTGTGGCGGCGGCGGCCACAGTGTCCGTAGCCTGTCGGTCATGCGATTAGGGCGCTCGGTTCGGTGCGGGTTCGCCGCGCTTTGCGCGGTGGTGCTTGTCGCGAGCGGGTGCGCACGATTCAACGACGCCCAGTCGCAGCCGTTCACCACCAACCCCGAACTCAAGCCGCAACCCAGCTCGACGCCTCCTCCGCCGCCGCCGCTGCCGCCCACGCCGTTCCCCAAGGCGTGCCCGGCTCCGGGCGTAATGCAGGGCTGCCTGGAGAGCACCAGCGGCCTGATCATGGGGCCCGACAGCAAAACCGCGCTGGTCGCCGAGCGCACCACCGGCGCGGTCAAGGAGATCTCGGTGAGCGCCGAGCCGAAGGTGAAGATGGTCATCCCCGTCGATCCGTCCGGGGACGGCGGCCTGATGGACATCGTGCTGTCGCCGACCTACACCCAGGACCGGCTCATGTACGCCTACATCAGCACGCCGACCGACAATCGGGTGATCCGGGTCGCCGACGGCGACATTCCGAAGGACATCCTGACCGGGATCCCCAAGGGCGCCACCGGGAACACCGGCGCGCTGATCTTCACGAGCCCCACCACGCTGGTCGTGATGACCGGCGATGCGGGTAACCCCGCGGCGGCCTCGGATCCCAAATCGCTGGCCGGCAAGGTGCTTCGCATCGAGCAGCCGACCACCATCGGGCAGGCCCCGCCGACGACGGCGCTGTCGGGCGTCGGCGCGGGCGGCGGCCTGTGCATCGATCCCGTGGACGGCTCGCTCTACGTCGCCGACCGCACCCCGACGGCGGATCGCTTGCAGCGCATCACCAAGACCTCGGAGGTGTCCACGGTGTGGACCTGGCCGGACAAGCCGGGCGTAGCCGGCTGCGCGGCGATGGACGGGACCGTGCTGGTCAACCTGATCAACACCAAACTGACGGTGGCAGTGCGACTGGCCCCGGCGACGGGTGCGGTCACCGGTGAACCCGACGTGGTCCGCAAGGACACCCACGCCCACGCGTGGGCGCTGCGGATGTCACCGGACGGAAACGTCTGGGGCGCAACCGTCAACAAGACCGCCGGCGACGCCGAGAAACTCGACGACGTGGTGTTCCCGCTGTTCCCGCAGGGCGGCGGTTTCCCGCGCAACAACGACGACAAGACCTGATTGAGGCCTGCCGGAGCACGCCACAGCAGCCACACCCCTACCGTGAGCGAACCACCACATGATTCGCGAATTCGATATCGCAGGTGATATCACGTTCGAGACTCGGCTAATGATGGGCTGAAGTCTCGCGCGTCCTGCCGAGTTGCTCCTGGTGGGCCGGCTAGCCCTGCCCGCAGGCCGCAAGCACCAGTTCGCGGACCCGAGCCGCGTCGGCCTGCCCCCGGGTGGCCTTCATCACCGCGCCGACGATCGCGCCGGCCGCGGCCACCTTGCCGCCCCGGATCTTCTCCGCCACATCGGGATTGGCGGCCAGCGCCTCGTCGACCGCGGCCTGGGTCACCGAGTCGTCGCGCACCAGCTCGAGGCCGCGCGTCGCCATCACCTGCTCGGGGTCGCCCTCGCCGGCCAGCACCCCCTCCACGACCTGGCGGGCCAGCTTGTTGGACAGCTTGCCGTCGTCCACAAGCGCGATCACCGCGGCGACCTGAGCCGGGGTGATCGCCAGCTCGTCCAGGCCGACGTTGGCCTCGTTGGCCTTCTGCACCAAGAAATTTCCCCACCAGGCGCGCGCCTGCTCGCTGGTGGCGCCGTGCTTGACCGTCTCGATCACCAAGTCGACGGCGCCGGCGTTGACCAGGTCGCGCATCACCTCGTCGGAAACGCCCCATTCCTGCTGAATCCTCTTGCGGCTCAGCCACGGTAGTTCGGGGATCGTCTCGCGGAGCTGCTCGACCCACTCGCGGCTGGGCGCGACCGGTTCGAGGTCGGGCTCGGGGAAATAGCGGTAGTCCTGGGCGGTCTCCTTGGCGCGGCCCGGGCTGGTGTATCCGGCCTCGTGAAAGTGCCTGGTCTCCTGGATGATCTGACCGCCGGACGCCAGCACGGCGGCCTGCCGCTGCATTTCGTAACGCACGGCGACCTCAACGCTTTTCAGCGAGTTGACGTTCTTGGTCTCGGTGCGGGTGCCGAACTCGGTGGAGCCCTTGGGCATCAGCGAGACGTTAGAATCGCAACGCATCGATCCCTGGTCCATCCTGACATCGGATACGCCCAAGGCGCGCAACAGGTCTCGCAATGCCGTGACATAGGACCGGGCGATCTGGGGGGCCCGCTCGCCGGCGCCGACGATGGGCTTGGTGACGATCTCGATCAGCGGCACACCGGCCCGGTTGTAGTCGAGCAGCGACGTCGTCGCGCCGTGGATGCGGCCGGTCTCGCTGCCCAGGTGGGTCAGCTTGCCGGTGTCCTCCTCCATGTGCGCGCGCTCGATCTCGACGCGCCACGTGGTGCCGTCGTCCAGCGGCGCTTCCAGGTATCCGTTGATCGCGATCGGCTCGTCGTACTGGGAAATCTGGTAGTTCTTGGGCATGTCCGGGTAGAAGTAGTTCTTCCGGGCGAACCGGCACCACGGCACGATCTCGCAGTTGAGCGCCAGCCCGATCCGGATGGCCGATTCCACCGCCGTGCGGTTGAGCACCGGCAGCGAGCCGGGCAGCCCGAGGCAGACGGGGCATACCTGGGTGTTGGGTTCGGCGCCGAACGCGGTGGAGCAGCCGCAGAACATCTTGGTGACGGTCGACAGCTCGACGTGCACCTCGAGGCCGAGTACCGGGTCGAAGCGCGAGATGACCTCGTCGTAGTCCATGAGATCGGCGCTGGCAGCAACACTCATGCCGTCGATCGTAGTGGTGACCGCGAGCGCGGCGGAGCCGGGCGAAGCGGGTCACCACCATCGACCGTAGTGGTGACCGCGAGCGCGGCGGAGCCGGGCGAAGCGGGTCACCGACGATCAGGGCCAGTGCGGCGAGCGGGGCACGGGGAACCGGTCGGGCTCGCCGCCCCTGCCGGGGAACATGTCGGCCAGCACCGCCGCCATCTCGAGGTAACTTCGCCGGCTTTCCTTGCTCAGTCGATCCAGCTCGATTTGATTCCCGCCGTGGATGTGCCGGTCGAACGGCAGCACCACCGTTGCGCCGACGCGCCCGGACAATCGCTCGAGCTCGGTGGCGGCCAGCAGTTCCACCTTGGCCGGCTCGACGTGGTTGATCGCCAGTACCGTCGACTGCACCAGCCATTGATATGCGTTGTTGGCCAACCAATCCAGTGTGGTGGCGGTCTTCCGAATCGCGTCGATGGACGTGCTGGTCACCACGACCAACGCCAGCGCCTCGCGCAGGACCGCGTCCATCACCCCCGAGTTGAGCGCCTTCGCGCAGTCCACCAACACCACCGAATAGTGGTTCCGCAGGATCGAAAACGCCTTGACCGCGTCGTGCCGCTCGAGCCGCCAGTCGGTGTGCGCGTAGTCGGGCAATCCGAGCACTTCCAGGCCGAAGTTGTTCATGTAGGTGTGCGCCCGGACGTCCGCGTAACTCGTGATCGTGTCGTCGGCGAGCAGCTCGGCCATTCCCAGTGCGTTGGGCTTGCCGTGGCGCTCCACCAGGTCGCCGGCGTCCATGTCGACGGCGACGATCCGGTCGTGGCGCACGTCGGCGAACGTCGACCCCAGCGCCTCCACCACCGCGGTCTTGCCGACGCCGCCCTTGAGGTTGAGAACGGCGATGGGAAATGCGCCGCCCACCTCCGCACGGATGCGGTTGCGCAGCTCCTCTGCGTACCGGGCGTCTTTGCCGGGGCCTAGATCGACGCCCGTCAGGCGACGGACCATTTCTCGCCAGCTAAACCGGGAGGTGACGTCGCGCTCCTGCTGGTCGAGCCCGTCCAGCGCCGTCCCGCCCGGCAGTCGAGCAGGCCGTCGCCCCGCGGGGCCTCCCGGCGCCGGGGCGGGTGCGGGTGGGGGCGGCCTGAACGGCGGCCGGCGGATGGCCGGGTCCGATGGGTGGGGCTGAGGCACTGTGGCGGCCGCCGGATCGGCATCGACACGCCGCGCGGGCGGACGCGGCAGACGAACCGGCGGGCCCACCGGCCCCGCCGTCGCCGCGGGGTGCTGAACGACTCCGCGAATCGAACCGCGGTTGCTCACTTCGGGGGTATAACCGCTGGGAACCGGTTCGGAAACCACGAATTTTGCGCGACCGGGCCCCGAGCTGGGCGGCCGTGGGGCAAGTTCAGGCCCTGGTCAGGCCGGGGTCAGGTCAGGGCCACCCGCCGTTTGCCGAATCCGCGGGGATCAGCCGAAGAAGGCGGCGGCGTCGTCGTAGCGACTTTCGGGCACCAGCTTGAGCTGGCGCACGGCGTCGGCCAGCGCCACCCGCCCGATGTCCTGCCCCCGCAGCGACACCATCTGGCCGTACTCGCCGGCATGGGCGGCGTCGGCGGCGTTCACGCCGAACCGGGTGGCCAGCACCCGGTCGTAGGCGGTCGGGGTGCCGCCGCGCTGGACGTGACCGAGCACGGTCACCCGGACGTCCTTGTTGATCCGCTTCTCCACCTCGGCGCCCAGCTGGGCCGCGACGCCGGTGAACTTCTCGTGGCCGAACTCGTCAAGTCCGCCCTCGCGCAACGAGATTGAGCCCGGAATCGGTTTGGCCCCCTCGGCGACCACGCAGATGAAGTGCGAATCTCCGCGCTGGAAGCGGCGTTTCACCAACCGGCACACCTCCTCGACGTCGAAGGGCTGCTCGGGAATCAGCGTCATGTGCGCGCCAGAAGCCAGGCCGGCGTTCAGCGCGATCCAGCCGGCGTGCCTGCCCATCACCTCCACCAGCATCACCCGCTGATGGGATTCCGCGGTGCTGTGCAGCCGGTCGATCGCCTCGGTGGCGACGGTGAGCGCGGTGTCGTGACCGAAAGTGACGTCGGTGCAATCGATGTCGTTGTCGATGGTCTTCGGCACGCCGACGACGGGAACGTTCTCCTCCGACAGCCAGTGCGCTGCGGTCAGGGTGCCTTCGCCGCCGATCGGGATGAGCACGTCGATGCCGTTGTCGTCCAGGGTCTGCTTGATCTGGTCCAGCCCGGCCCGCAACTTGTCGGGATGCACCCGGGCGGTCCCCAGCATGGTGCCGCCCTTGGCCAGCAGCCGGTCATTGCGGTCGTCGTTCTGCAGTTGTATGCGCCGATTTTCCAGCAATCCGCGCCACCCGTCCTGGAAGCCGACCACCGACGAGCCGTACCGGGCGTCGCAGGTGCGCACCACCGCCCGGATGACCGCGTTCAGCCCCGGGCAGTCACCACCTCCAGTGAGAACTCCGATCCGCATGCCCTTATCTTGCCTGGGGCGACGCCCCTATGGCGCGAGCAGGCGCAAAATCGCCCGGTAAGCGGCTACAGGGTGGGTGCCGACGGCAGCGGGCCGCGCGCCGCCTCGTAGGCGGCGCCCACCCGGTAGAGGCGGTCGTCGGCCAGCGCAGGGGCCATGATCTGCAGTCCGACCGGGAGGCCGTCATCGGGTGACAACCCCGAAGGCACCGACATGCCGCAGTGGCCGGCCAGGTTCAGCGGCAGCGTGCACAGGTCGAACAGGTACATCGCCAGGGGGTCGTCCACCTTCTCGCCCAGCGGGAAGGCGGTGGTCGGCGTCGCGGGCGACACCACCACGTCGACGGACTCGTAGGCCCGGTCCAGGTCGCGGGCGATCAGCGTGCGCACCTTCTGCGCCTGGTTGTAATAGGCGTCGTAGTACCCGGCCGAGAGCGCGTAGGTGCCGATCATGATGCGCCGCTTGACTTCCGGACCGAAACCGGCGGCCCGGGTCAGTGCCATCACCTCCTCGGCGCTGTGTGTCCCGTCGTCACCGACGCGCAGCCCGTATCGCATCGCGTCGAAGCGGGCCAGGTTGCTCGACACCTCCGACGGCAGGATCAGGTAGTAGGCCGCCAGCGCGTATTCGAAGTGCGGGCAATCGACTTCGGTCACCTCGGCGCCCAACTCGGTCAGCCGCCCGACGGCGGCCTCGAACGAGGACAGCACGCCCGGCTGGTAGCCGTCGCCGCGCAGCTGCTTCACGACTCCGACGCGCACGCCCTTGAGGTCACCCGTCCCGCCGGTTTTGGCGGCCCCGACCACATCGGGTATCGCCGCCTCGACGGACGTGGAGTCACGGGGGTCGTGGCCGGCGATCACCTGGTGCAGCAGCGCGGTGTCCAGCACCGTGCGCGCGCACGGGCCGCCCTGATCCAGCGACGACGCGCACGCGACGAGGCCGTAGCGCGACACGGTGCCGTAGGTCGGCTTGACGCCGACCGTCGCGGTCAGCGCCGCCGGCTGCCGGATCGAGCCGCCGGTGTCGGACCCGATGGCCAGGGGCGCCTGGAACGCGGCCAGCGCCGCCGCGCTGCCTCCCCCGGAGCCGCCGGGCACCCGGTCGAGATCCCACGGGTTGCGGGTGGGGCCGTAGGCGGAGTTCTCCGTCGAGCTGCCCATCGCGAACTCGTCCATGTTGGTCTTGCCCAGGATCGGGATGCCCGCCGCGCGCAACCGCGTGGTGACGGTGGCGTCATAGGGCGAACGCCAGCCTTCGAGGATCTTGGAGCCGCAGGTGGTGGGCATGTCGACGGTGGTGAACACGTCTTTGAGCGCCAGCGGGACCCCGGCCAGCGGCGAGGGCAGCCGCTCCCCGGCGGCCACCGCCTCGTCGACGACAGCGGCCGCCCCCAACGCCTCGTCGGCGGCCACGTGCAGGAAGGCGTGGTAGCGGTCGTCGGTCGCCGCGATCTGGTCCAGGCACGCCCGGGTGACCTCGACCGACGACAGCTCCTTGGCCGCGATCCGGGCCGCTAGGGTCGCGGCGTCGGACCGGATGATCTCGTTCACTCGCTGTCCCCCAGGATCTGCGGCACCGCGAAGCGGCCATCGGCGGCCTCGGGCGCCTGGGCCAGCGCCTCGGACTGCGTCAGGCAGGGGGTCGGCTCGTCCGGCCGGGTGACGTTCACGTCCTTGAGCGGGTTGTCGGTCGCTTCGACGCCGGTGACGTCGACCGCCTGCACCTGGCTGACGTGGGTCAGGATGGCGTCGAGCTGGCCGGCGAAGCTGTCGAGTTCGCTGTCGGTCAACGCCAGCCGGGACAGCCGGGCCAGGTGCGCCACCTCGTCGCGGGAGATCTGAGACACGACAGGAAAGCCTAGTCGCGACCGCGGGGCCAGGTTCAGGGCCGCCGGTTATGCGCAGAAATGCAGTCCACGCATCGCTGTGCAACAGTGTTGGCCGTGCCGTCGTATCTGTTGCGCATCGAGCTGGTCGACCGCCCGGGAAGCCTGGGCTCGCTGGCCGTCGCGCTCGGTTCCGTGGGCGCCGACATCCTGTCCCTTGACGTGGTCGAGCGCAGCTCGGGTTATGCGATCGACGACCTGGTGATCGAGTTGCCCCCCGGCGCGATGCCGGACACGCTGATCACCGCCGCGGAATCACTCAACGGTGTTCGGGTGGACAGCGTGCGCCCGCACACCGGGCTGCTGGAAGCGCATCGCGAGCTCGAGTTGCTGGACCACGTCGCCGCGGCCGGCGACAACGCGTCCCGGCTGCAGGTCCTGGCCAACGAGGCGCCCCGGGTGCTGCGGGTCAGCTGGTGCACCGTGGTGCGCAGCGCGGGCGACGGGCTCCAGCGGCTGGCCTCGAGCCCCGGGGCGCCCGAGACGCGGGCCGATTCGGCCCCGTGGCTGCCGATCGAGCGGGCCGTCACGCTCGACAGCGCGGGCGATTGGGTGCCGCAGGCCTGGCGCGACATGGACACCACGATGGTCGCGGCCCCGCTGGGCGATCCGCACACCGCGGTGGTGCTGGGCCGCCCGGGCCCGGAATTCCGGCCGTCGGAGGTGGCCCGCCTGGGCTACCTGGCCGGGATCGTCGCCACCATGCTCCGCTAGCGCGCCGAGCCGGACAGCACCGTCGGCGAGGTCGAGCCGGACAGCACCGCCGGGTCGTCGTCCTCCCACAGCAACAACTGCCGAACCGCCGGGCGCGGACCGTAGGGCCGCAGCATGGTGCTGGCCGGGCGCGGGCGCACCCGTTGCGGCCACCAGAACCAGCGCCCGAGAATCCTTGCGACGGAAGGCGTCATGAACGACCGCACGATCAGCGTGTCGAACAGCAGGCCGAGGCCGATCGTCGTCCCGATCTGACCGAGAACCTGAAAACCGCTGAAGACGAACGCGCACATGGTCACCGCGAAGACGATGCCGGCCGAGGTGACCACCGATCCGGAACCCGCCATCGCCCGGATGATGCCGGTGTTCAAGCCGGCGTGAATCTCTTCCTTGAACCGGGAGATCAACAGCAGGTTGTAGTCGGATCCCACTGCGAGAAGCAGGATCACGGCCAGCGCGAGGACCACCCAATACAGCTGTATGCCGAGGAGGTACTGCCAGACCAGGACCGAGAGCCCGAACGATGCGCCCAGCGACAGGGCGACGGTGCCCACGATGACCAGCGCGGCGATCAGGCTGCGCGTGATGATCATCATGATCAGCAGGATCAGGCTGAGCGCGGCGAACGCGACGATCATCAGGTCGTACTTGGCACCGTCCTGAATGTCCTTGTACGTCGCGGCCGTCCCGCCGAGATAGATTCCCGCGTCCGCCATCGGCGTGCCCTTCAGGGCCTCGTGCGCCGCCTTGGCCATCGGGTCGATGTGCGAAATGCCTTGCGGGGTAGCGGGATCGCCTTCGTGCGTGACGATCATGCGGGCGGCCTTGCCGTCGGGTGAGAGGAACAGTTTGAGCCCGCGCTTGAAGTCGGGGTTGTTGAACACCTCCGGCGGCAGGTAGAAGGTGTCGTCGTTCTTGGCGGCGTCGAAGGCCCGCCCCAGCGCGGTCGCGTTGTCGATCGCGGCCGCGGTCTGCGCGTAGATGCCCGACAGCGTGGCGTAATTGGCCAAAGTCAAATCGCGGTTGGTCTGTTGACTCTGGATCTGCGGCGGTATCAGCGCCACCAGTTTCGGCTGCAGCGCGTCGAGCTTATCGAGTGAGGCCGTGAGGTTTTCGAACTTCTCGGTGAGCTGATCGATCCCGTCGAGCGCGTCGAAGAGCGATCTGAACGCGAAGCAGATGGGAATGTCGTAGCAATGCCGTTCCCAGTAGAAGTAGCTGCGAACCGGTCGGAAGAAGTCGTCGAAGTACGCGATCTTGTCGCGCAGGTCCTGGATGGTGCCGAGCGTGTCGTGGAAACTCTCGGTCTCGTCGTGGGTGGTGCCGGCGAGCTGCTGCTGCAATACGTATTGCTGCTTGAGGATGTCGATGGTCTTGTTCAGCTCGTTCGCCTGTTTGAGGGCGTCGTTGGCCCGATCCTGTTGGTAGGTCAGGTTTTCCTGCTGCGCCGCGCTGGAGTTGCTGACCACGAACGCCAGGGAGCTGTGCACCAGCGGGGTGCCCAACGGCCGGGTGATGGTCTGCACCTGCGCGACGCCGGGAACGTGAAATACCGCCTTGGCCACCTTGTCCAGGATGAGCATGCTTTCCGGGTTACGCATGTCGTGATCGGTTTCGACCATGAGCAATTCGGGCTCCAGCCGGGCCCGCGAGAAATGTTTCTCGGCCGCGGTGTAGCCGACATTGGCCGGCGCGCTGGCGCTGGTGGGCCTGATCGCTTTGCCCGGCTACAAGACCAGTTACGACACGCGTCCCTACATGCCGGCC
>NZ_LZJW01000102.1 GCF_001667885.1 Mycobacterium scrofulaceum
TCGAAGCCCTGATATTGCTTGGTTTGCAGCAGCCGGATCAGGCCGGCGCCCTTCATCAGCTTGACCGTGTCATCGGTGAGCCGGCCGATCCGCTCGGCCTCGGGGGCCTGGTCGCGCAACTGATCCGCCATCGCCACGACCCGGTCGAGTACCCGTTCGCTCATGTTGGTGTCCTTACGTCTGGAGGCTTAGTAATGGTCTACCGCAGTTGGTGCCTCAGCCGAAGCCGTTCCCGATGAGCGGAAGCAAAAGCGCTCAGAATTCACCGTCACCGCAGTGTCCGGTGACCGGGAACCCGCCCCGGCGGTGGAGCTGACAGGACATACCGTCGGTGCCCGTGAATAACGCGGAGTTGGTCGACGTCGTCGTGGTCGGCGCCGGGTTCGCC
Source organism: Mycobacterium scrofulaceum (assembly GCF_001667885.1). Lineage (GTDB taxonomy): Bacteria > Actinomycetota > Actinomycetes > Mycobacteriales > Mycobacteriaceae > Mycobacterium > Mycobacterium scrofulaceum_C. The sequence goes on from NZ_LZJW01000102.1 coordinate 389, forward strand.
GGACTCTACGCCCTGCACAAGCTCCGCAGTCAGGGGCTGTCCGTGCGGGTCTTGGAGGCGGCACCGGAGCTGGGCGGCACCTGGTACTACAACCGGTACCCGGGGGCGCGCTGTGACGTCGAAAGCGTCGATTACTGCTATTCGTTCTCCGATGAACTGCAGCAAGAGTGGAACTGGACCGAGAAGTACGCCACCCAGGCGGAGATCCTGGCCTACCTGAACTGGGTGGCCGACAAGCTCGACCTGCGCCGCGACATCACATTCGGCGCCCGTGTCGTCTCGGCGGCGCTCGACGAAACCGCGCTGCGCTGGGTGGTCACCACCGAGGGCGATGACGTGCTGTCCGCCCGGTTCTGCCTGATGGCGACGGGTCCGCTGTCAGCCGCTTTGACGCCGCACTTCCGCGGCCTCGAGTCGTTCGCGGGCGAGATTTACCACACCGCCGCGTGGCCGCAGCATCCCGTCGACTTCGCCGGAAAGCGGGTCGCCGTTATCGGCACCGGTTCGTCTGGCATTCAATCGATTCCGATCATCGCCGAACACGCCACACACCTCTTCGTCTTCCAGCGCACGCCCAACTACAGTGTCCCGGCCGGCAACAAGCCGTTGACCGAACGGGAACTCGACGACATCAAGGCGAACTACGCGGAACGGCGGCGGCTCTCGTGGCGCAGCGGTGGCGGGTCACCACATATCACGGCGCCGAAGCCGACGATGGAATTCACGCCGGAGGAGCGTCGGGCCGCGTTCGATAAGCGTTGGCAGCTGGGCGGTGTGCTGTTCTCGAAGACCTTCCCCGACCAGCTGACCGACTTGACCGCCAACGACGAGGCGCGAAAGTTCTACGAGGAGAAGGTGCGCGCGGTGATCGACAACCCTACGCTGGCGGACCTGCTCATCCCGAACGATCACCCGATCGGCACGAAACGGATCTGCACCGACAGCAACTACTTCAGCACCTTCAACCGGCCCAACGTGTCGCTCGTCAGCGTGCGCGACACCCCGATCGAAGCCGTGGACACCACGGGGATCAGAACCGCCGACGCGCACTACGACGTCGACATGATCGTGCTGGCAACGGGTTTCGACGCCCTCACCGGTGCGCTGGCCAAGATCGACATCATCGGACGCGGCGGTCGTCGGCTGCGGGACGACTGGGCACAGGGGCCGCGCACCTATCTGGGTCTGGGCGTCGACGGATTTCCGAACCTGTTCCTGATCTCCGGTCCCGGGGCGCCCGCCGTGCTGGCGAACATGGTGCTGCACGCCGAGGCGCAGGTGAATTGGATCGCCGCAACCATTGCCTACCTCGAGGGCCACGGGTTGGCCGCGATCGAGGCGACCCGCGACGCCGTGGACGGCTGGGGGGCCGAGTGTGCCCGCCTCGCCGACGCCACGCTGTTCACCAAGGCGGAGTCCTGGTACATGGGCGCCAACGTCCCCGGAAAGCCAAGGGGATTCATGTTGTTCGTCGGCGGCTTCGCGGCATACAACGACATCTGTGACGAGGTGGCCAGGGCCGGTTACCCGGGCTTCGATCTGGTTGAGATGCCGCGATGAACAGACTGCTCGGCAAGGTGGTGCTGGTCACCGGCGCGGCGAGGGGCACGGGACGGGTGCATTGTCAGCGCTTCGCCGACGAGGGCGCAGATGTGATCGCGCTCGACGCTTCAGCGGCGAGCGACGAATTGCCCGACACCGCAAGGGATGTCGAAAGCCGCGGTCGACGCTGCGCGACGGGTGTTGCCGACGTGAGTCACTGGGAGGCGGTGACGGGCGCCGTGGCCGACGGCGTCGCGACACTGGGACGCCTCGACATCGTCGTCGCGAATGCCGGAATCCACTTGGCCGGCGGCCGGACGTGGGAACTCGATTCCCAGGACTGGCAGCGCACGCTCGACATCAACCTGACCGGCGTATGGCACACGGTCAAGGCGGCCGTACCGCACATGGGCGAGGGGGGCGCCATCGTGATCATCAGTTCGACCAACGGTCTTCGCGGGACGCCGAATTCCGCGGCGTATACCGCGAGCAAGCACGCGGTGGTGGGGCTGGCGCGCACCCTGGCGAACGAGCTCGGGCCGTCGAGCATCCGGGTCAACACCGTTCATCCCGGGCCGGTCGCGACCCCGATGATCCTCAACGACGGAACGATTCGACGCTTACGCCCGGATCTGGAGAACCCGACCGCCGCGGATGCCGCGGAAGTGCTGCGGGCGCGCAACCTGCTGCCGGTGCCGTGGGTGGAGCCCGTCGACGTCGCCAATGTGGCGGTGTTCCTGGCCTCCGAGGAGGCCCGCTACATCACGGGCACGCAGCTCGTCGTCGACGCCGGGCTGACGCAGAAGGCGACATGAGCGGCGCACCGGCGTATGAAGCGCTCACCCAGTCCGTTCGCCGGCTGATCGACGCGACCATCCGCACCGAGGCCGGCGCCGGTGCCGTTGCGGCGGCGAAGGCGCACATCGATTGCGCGATAGAGCAATTGAGCGAAAGCCTGATGCCGGGTTCGTTCGGTGTTCGCCATTCGTTCGACGGCCAACCCGTGGCTTCCGGCAACGTCATGATCGGCGTACGCAACCCGGTCGCGCCTCCGCTGGTGATTCACCGCGACGCGGGTGGTGCCGTGTGGACCGAGATCACGCTCGGCGCCGCCTACGAAGGGCCTCCGGGACATGTCCATGGCGGAGTGTGCGCGTTGGTGCTCGACCACGTCCTGGGCGCGACGGCGCACGAACCCGGTCGACCGGCCTACACCGGCACGCTCACGCTGCGCTATGTCCGGGGGACCCCGTTAGGTCTGGTGCGGGCCGAAGCGTGGGTCGAGCGCGTCGAGGGCGTGAAGACCTTCGCCAAGGGGCAGATCACCGATAGCCAAGGACTCACGGTCGGTGCGGAAGGCGTGTTCATCAAGCCGCGCGCTGCCCGCGACTGATGGCCTCACGGGTGATCGGTGACGGCCTCCGCAGAAATCCGATGCTGGTGTCGGTCCACCAACTTCAGCGCGCGGGCGGCCTTGGCGGGAGCCGCCAGGACCGCGGTGTGCGGCGCCCGGGATGCGTTGTGCGGCTGGGCTGGTGGGGCGGACTGGGCGGGCTCGTCGAGTTCGGAATCATCGGCGAGTGGTGGCTCCTCGGTCGGGCGGGCCGGCCGCAACCGGTTCGCGGCGGCGACGGCGAGGACGGCGGCGGTGGCGGTGCCCAGCCCCTGCGCCCAGCCCAGGGGTCCGACCGGCGTGCAGCCCAGGAGTTGGCTGATCCCCGGGGTGCTGATCATTGCGGTGAATGCGGCGAAGGACCCGGCGGCGGTGAGCAGCACGAGGGGGGCGTGGGAGTCAACCACGGTCTGGCCCAGCTCGACCGCGACCAACGAGATCAGCGCGACGGTGGAGGCCCGCGCCGGTAGCCCGGTGACCGAGGCCATCGCCCAGGCGGTCGTGGCGGCGGTGGCGGTGAGCGCTCCGCGCGCGGCCACGGCCCGGCGTAGCGCGCGTTCGTCGATGCCGCGCCCGACGCGTTGCACCGGCCCCGCCGGGGCGCTGACGGCGACCGCGGTCGCGGGCAACGCGTCGGTGAGCATGTTGATCAGCAGCAACTGCCGGGTGTTCAGCGGTGAGGTCCCGGTGAGCGCGGTGCCGATGACCGAGAAAATCACCTCGCCGGCGTTGCCGCCGAGCAGGCCCGCGACGGCTCCCTGGACGCCGCGCCACAGTCGGCGGCCCTCGTCGATGGCGGCCACCAGTGTCTCGATGCGTCCGTCGGTCAGGACCAGGTCGGCGGTCGTGTGGGCGGAGTCGCTGCCGCGGGCGACCACACCGACGCCGACGCTTGCCGCCCGTATCGCGGCGGCGTCGTTGGCGCCGTCGCCGACCATGGCGCACACCCGCCCGGCGCGCTCGAGCGTCTGGACGACCTGCACCTTGTTCTCCGGTGACATCCGGGCGAAGATCAACCGCTCGGAGACCGCCCGCTGTTGATCGGCCCGTGACAGCGCGTTCCATTCCGACCCGGTGATGACCTCGTCGGCGCTCACCGACACCCCCAGTTCGCGGGCGATCGCGGTCGCGGTGACGGGGTGGTCGCCGGTGATCAGCCGGATGGCCACGCCCCGCTGGGCGAGGCCCGCCAGCAACTGCGGCGCCTGAGGGCGTGGGGTGTCGGACAGGCCCAGGAATCCGGTGAGCGTGAGTCCCGTCTCGCACAGTCCGGTGATGCTGTCGGGGTCCTTTCGCACCGCTCGTGCCTGTGCCGCGCTCAGGCGGCGCTGGGCCACCGCGATGGTCCGCAGCCCCGCCGTCGTCAGGGCCGCGACGGCGTCGTCCACTTCCGGGCCCGCCTCCCGGCACGCGGCCAGGACCACTTCCGGTGCGCCCTTGACGGACAACTGCGTGCCCGTCACCGAGGCAGAGAACGCCCTGCCGGACCGGAACGGCAGGTGCGCGTCGGGCACGGGTCGTGGGCCGGATCCCGCCACCGCGTCCGCCGCCTTGACGATGGCTTCGTCGGTGGCGTGGACGTGCGGATTGCCGTCGTCGGCCGGCGCGGCCTGGGCGGCGCACCGCAGGACGTCGTCGCGGGAATGCCCCTCCGCCGGGCGCACCTCGGCGACGCGGAGACGGTTCTCGCTCAGCGTTCCGGTCTTGTCGAAGCAGACCACCTCGACGCGGCCCAGCGCCTCCGCCGCGCGCGGCACGCGCACCAGCGCCCCGCATTCGCCCAGCCGCTGGGCCGACGCGGATTGGGCGAGCGTGGCCATCAGGGGCATGCCCTCCGGAATGGCTGCCACGGCGACGGCGATGGCGCTGCCGAGGGCTTGGCGCAGGCCGCCGGCGCGGAGCAGGCCGAGCGCGCCGACCGCGACGCCGCCGCCCGCGCTGAACGGGAACGCGCGGCTCATCAGCTGGCTGAGTTGATGGTGCAGGCCGACGGTCGGCAGCTCGCCGGACGCCAGTTCGGCCGCGCGTCGGCCCTGGGTATCGGCCCCGACGGCGGTGACCAGCGCGACCGCGGTGCCGGCCACCACGGTGGTGCCGGCATAGATCATGCAGCGGCGCTCGGCCAGTTCGGCCCCGGGCGTGGCCTCGACCTGCTTCTGGACCGACAGGGATTCACCGGTCAGCGACGATTCGTCGACCTCGAGGTCGTGTGACTCGATCACCCGAGCGTCGGCGGGCACCACCTCGTCACTGCGTACTTCGATCAGGTCGCCGGGCCGCAGCTGCTCGATGACGACTTCTCGGTAGCCGCGCGCGCCGTCGGGCCCCTCGGTGAGGACGCGGGCCGGCGGGGTCTGCTGAGCGAGCAGGCGGTTCAGCCGATTCTCGGCGCGAAGCTGTTGGGCCGTCGACAGCAGCGCGTTCCCGGTCAGCACGGTGCCGACCAGTACCGCGTCGGTCGGTGACCCCAGCACCGCGGTGGCCGCCGAGCACAACCCGAGGATCGGCGTCAACGGGTCACCGGTCAGCTCGGCGACGGCGGCCCTGGCGAACTCCCACGCCGCGGCGGGGAACCGGGTGGTGTCTTGCTCGGAATCCGTTGCGGCGGAGGGCTCGTCGGGGCCACGCAGCGCGGCCAGCACTTCACCGACCCGCTCTGCCGACATCGCGTGCCACTCGAACGCCGGGGCCGGCCGGGGGACGGGTGTGCGAATCGTGCCCAGCGCCAACAGGTATCCCGACAGCAGCCCCGCGACGGCACCGATGGTCACCGGGCCGGGCCCGCGCAGCCTGCGCACCCCGGGCACCATGAACAACGCGCCCAGCGTCGATGCGCCCACCGAGATGGCGATGCCCTGCTGGCTCGCCCTCCTGGCCGCCGGTAACGCGTGCAGCACGCGCCACGCCCCGCCCAGGTCGTCGAGCATCAGGTCGGCGGTCCAGGGCGGCGGAGCGTCGGCGTCCGGCCTGATGCCCAGCGCCACGTCGGCCCCGGAAAGGGCCTGCGCGCCAAGGGATGAAAGCACCGCGACGGTGTGCCCATCCCGTTGCAGCGTGGACACCGCATCGGCGAGCGCGCCGTCGACGTCGCCGCCACCGACCGGGTGGACGTCGTCGAACGCGGGGCGCAGGTCACCGAGCAGGTCGGTGTCAACGGACACCAGGCGCACGCCCGAGTCGCGCGCGCGGGCGATCAGCGCCGACGCGAGAGGGTGTGGGGCCGGGGCGATGAGCGCCTCGACCGCATCGCCGCCATCAGCGTTCTCCTGGGATGCGGGGGAAATCGAGTGCCAGCCGGGGGGCGGGCTTTCGTCGAGCAGCTCCTGTGCGCGGGCCCAGGCCGCAAGCGCGTCGTCGTCGCGGGCGCCGCGGACGCTGACCACCCGCATCTGAGCGCCACACAGCACGCGCGGATCGATCAGCAGGGCATCGACCTTGTGGAGTCGGCGCAGACTTTCCGGCCGCAGCACCAGCACCGCGTGGCGGTCTGCCAGGCCGCGGCCGAGCGTGGCCGCGAACGCCTCGTGCGTCGTGCGCATCGCCTTCGGCGAGGCCGCCAGCGCCGCGTTCGACGCCATGGTGACGTTGCGGGTGAGCGCCCCGGTCAGGCCGACGCCGATCATCTGCACCCACGCCACGCGGTTCCCATGGCGTTCGATCGGGCCGGCCGGTGGGGGAACCGGGCGCGGGGAACCGTGCGCCTCCGACGAGTCGGCATGCCGGGCCAATTCCGGCTCATATCGGGCCCACGCCCGTGCCGCGGCCCGGGTTTCGGCGGCCTTGAAAGCGTGCATCGCCACATCGACCGAGAGCTTCGCCGGCGACAGCGTGACGACATGCGCGACGGTGCCGAACATCGATAACGCGGTATCCGTTGCGCCGGGGCCCATTCCGCCCTCGAGCAGGCGACGCAGCCACGGTTGATGATTCGCGATCGCGGACGCCGCCTCGACGGCGATCGGGGCCGCCGGCAACCGCAACGCGCGCCCCGCAACCGCGACCGCGAACCCGGCGGCGTTGACGGCCACCATCGCGCCGCGGGTGGCCAACAACAGGCCGTCACCGGGGAGGCTGCCGCCCCGCGTGGAATCGGCTGCGCCGTAAGTCTTTTCAGCCTCGTCGAGCGCGGAGCAGAGGGCATTGAGGGACGCCTCACCGTCGTCGACCTCGACAACTACGCGCGACAGCGGACGGTTCAGGCTGACCTTCGTGACGCCGGGTTGCGCCCGCAGCGCCTCGACGGCGGCGCGGCCGCGTTCCGCCCCGTCCGTGCCGTCGAGGCCGCGCACCTCGATCCACAGGCGGCCGTCGCCGCGCCCGCATCGCCGGGTCAGGGTGGAGCGGGACACCTCACCGGAGAGCACGTGCGCGCCCACCCGGACCGGCAGCGCGACAACGTCGAGACCGGCGGCGGCCAACCGGCCGACGGCGTCGCCGAGTCCCGCGGCGGCGCCGAGCCCCGTAGACATCACCGTCATCACCCGCAGTGCCGAAAGCTGTCGCACGCGCAACCCCTTTCACGCACATGACGAATGGTGGCTTCGCGGTTTTGCCGCGAGGAAGGCCGCCGACCGACGCTGGCCGCGACCGCAAACCTGACCAACCTAACCCGAGGTCAAGGGCCCAGCAACTTGAGAACGGCGCACGTAAAGAACATGTAAAAAGTGATCGCAGCTGTTAGGAGGCCTCGATCAAAATCTTCGGGTCGGCTGATTCATGGATTTAGCAAACCCAAATGGGCCGTTCTGGTTACGGGCCGCCCGGGTCGAACCCGGTCAGCCCTTGAGGCGCAGCCCGGCCGTCCTACCGTGTGGGGATCGATAGTGGTCCGCTGCCGCGATCCCGACGATGAGGAGCAACCATGAGCGACATCGACGAACTGTCCGCGCGGTTGCGCCGACTCGAGGACGAGCGCGACATCACCCGGCTGATTGCCTCGTACGGTCCGGCCGTGGACGCCGGGGATGCCGAGGCCACCGCGGGGCTCTGGGCGAGCGACGGCAGCTACGACGTCGACGGCTGGCGCATGGAGGGCCGGGCCGCCGTGCACGCCATGGTCGAGTCATCGGCCCACCAGAAACTGGTGGCCAAGGGGTGCTGTCACTTCCTGGGGCCGTGCGTGGTCACCGTCGCCGGCGATGCGGCGGTGGCGGTCTGTGAGTCGCTGGTGTTGATCCGCGATGGCGACGGTTATCGCGTATGGCGTTGCACGGCAAACCATTTCGTGCTGCAGCGGGTCGAGGGGCAATGGCGGATCGGTGCGCGCGCGAGCCGGATTCTGGACGGTAATCCCGCCGCACACGCGCTGCTCACCGCGGGCCTGACGGGGCTGGCCGAGCCGTGATCGCCGCTAGATCCATGACGGCGACCCGCATCGCCCGGCTCCGCCGCGCTCGCGATCGCCGCTAGATCCATGACGGCGACCCGCAGCGCCCGGCTCCGCCGCGCTCGCGATCGCCGCTAGCCGCGGGACAGAAACGCCAGCACCGTGCTCTCGAACGCCTCCTTGGCCTCGATCATCGCCCAGTGCCCCGAGTTGGGGAAGATGTGCAGCTCCGCATTGGGGATGGTGCGCATCGGGATGAGCGCCATGTCCGGCGGGCTCACCCGGTCGTCGCGTCCCCAGGTCAGCAGGGTGGGTGCGGCCAGCTTGTGCATGACGGCCCACGGCATCGGCCGGTCGGAGGCGGCCATCGCGGCGTTCATCGCGCCGAAGGCCGCTTTCCCGTACATGCGGCGCGCGGCGGCCAGCGTATCGGGGTCGGTGGCCAGCTCCCAGCGCTCCTCGACCAGCTCCTCGGTGATCAGCGCCTGGTCGTAGACCATCGACTTCAGCCAGTCGACCAGCCGCTGCCGGGTGGGATCCTCAACGAACTCCTGCAGCAGCCGAATGCCCTCGCTGGGGCTCGGGCTGAAGATGTTGGTTCCGATGCCGCCGATGGTGACCAACCGGTCGACGCGGTCGGGGTTGTGGGTGGCGAAGTTGATGCCGACGCCGCCGCCCATCGAGTTCCCGACGATGTGCACCCGCTGCACGCCCAGCGCGTCCAGGAAGGGCGGCACGGTGCCGAACGCGGTCACCATCGGGTGACCGCCGAAATCGTCGCTGACGCCGAACCCGGGGAACTCCAGGATCAGGCAGCGGAACCGCCCGGTGAACGTGGGCAGTATGCCGCGGAAGTTGCGCCAGCCGGTGACACCCGGTCCGGAGCCGTGCAGGAACAGCAACACCGGAGCGGATTCCGGGCCGCAGTCGTAGTAGCGCAAAGCGCCCTTCGGAGTGCTGATTTCGCGCAGCTCGGGCTGCGCAACGGTGTCTGCCACGGGTGTCACCTTGCCACGCCGCGGCGGTCAGCTCTGCTGGTGGCTCGATTCGCTGCAATTCAGCAGCTCTTTGAGCGCCGCGGGGAAGGTGTCGGCGAGGTCCCAGAGGTCGGCAACCAGGTCGGGGCAGGAGATGAGGCCGATGCCCAGGCGGCCGTTGAGCGACATGACCGTGATGTTGAGCGCGGCGCCGGCGATGATCGGGCCGAGCGGATACATGGCGTCGACCCGGCAGCCCATGAAGTAGAGCTGTTCCTGCGGTCCGGGCACGTTGGACAGCACCAGGTTGTGCGGCGGTTTATCGGGCAGCGGTATCCGGGGCAGCAGCTTCATCGCCGTGCCGAACATGGTCTGCCCGGCCACTTGTGTCCAGTCCTGCAGCAGGCTGGACCCCATCGCGGCGGCGTGGTCCTTGGCCGCGGCGTTGCCCTGCGCGATGCGACTCAGCCGTTCGGCCGGATCCTCGATGTGGGTCTCCAGCCGGCACAGCATCCACGTGGTTTGGTTGCGGCCCGGCCGGTCGGATTTGCCCCGCACCGAGACCGGCACGCTGGCCACCAACGGGCTGTCCGACAGTTCGCCGCGGTCCACCAGGAACTGCCGCAACGCGCCCGCGCACAGAGCGGTCACCACGTCGTTGACGGTGACGCCGAACCTGTTCTTGACCGTCTTGACGTCGTCGAGATCAAGGGTGGCCAAGGCGACGTTGCGGCGCCGCGTGAAGGGGCCGTTGAACGACGTCGGCGGCGCCGCGAACGGGGCGGCCATGGTCTGCCCGCCGCCGCGGGCCCGCAGCAGCGTTTGCGCCAGCGTCAGCGCGGTTGCCGGCACCACCTTGGCCAGGCGCCACGGCCGCAGCCCGGCGCCGATGAGTCCGGACGCGGCGATCTGAAGGGGATTCGCCCCGCCGGAACGGGCCGCGGGCTTCGGGGCTGGGGCGTCCGGCGCGGTGCTGCACAACTGGGCCAGCAGATTGGCCCCGCCGATCCCGTCGACCACCGCGTGGTGGGCCTTGAGGACGACGGCGAGCCCATCGCCGCCGTGCAGCCCCTCGATGACCCACATCTCCCACAGCGGGCGATCGCGGTCCAGCGCCAGCCCGGCGACGTGCCCGCAGATCTCCGCTAACTCCCTCGACCCTCCCGGCGCCGGGAGGGCGACCCGGTGCAGGTGGCGTGCGAGGTCGAAACGATCGTCGTCGACCCAGACCGGATGATCGAAGTTCAGCTGGTTGTCCGCCAGCTTGAGACGGAATTCGGGCACCGCGTCCACCCGCGCCGCCAGCGCCTCCCGAAACTGTCCGAACGTGTAGCCGCCCGGCACGTGAGCCGGGTCCAGCTCCAGGATGCAGCAAACATTCAGCGGCTGCGTCGGTGATTCGAGGTAGAGGAAGAACGCGTCTAACCCACTGAGTCGTTGCATATCCGCTCGTCCCGTTTGTGTGCTCTGACCGCTGGTCACATGACCTCTGGTCAGCGCCGGGCCCCACCGGCGAACGCAATAAGGGTCGACCGCAATCTCTAGGTGTGATTTCTATCTGTAGCCGTTTCGCCGTCTCAGGCAAACATGTGAGCGAGACATTTAACGAAATCGCCACCGGTGTTCATCGGCGCGCAGGACTCAGCCCCGCGCCGGCCGCCTCGCCATGGCGGAGTCGGAGGCGGCCCAGTCGGTGGACACCTTGCGATGGCTGATCAGCCAGGTGTCACCGTCGGGCACCAACGTGTCCCGGTACCGGCCGAAATGGTCGAGTCCGGCGTGGGTGAGGACGGTGAAGTACGACGACACGTGCGCCGACTCGCGCGTCAGCCCGGTGAACAACACGTTGGTGAGGTTGTGTCGCACGATCGGTTTGACGTCGGCGGCGCGGTCGACGTTGACGCCGGCGAGGAACGACGCGATCGTCGATCGCCCGCGCAGCGGCTCGAGGCCGCGAATCTCCAGGACGCCGTCGGCGCAGAACGTCCCGGCCAGGCCGTCCAGGTCGCCGGCGTCGCCCGCCCAGTTGTATCGCGCCAGAGTGTCGCGGATGCGCTCACGCGCAACCAGTTCCCAGATCTCCACCGTCGTGACTCCTCGGGCGCAGCCTAATACCCGACGCGCCGGCGCTACTTCACGATGTGGGGCCGGAACCCGTGGCGGTTGGCCGGCGTCACCCCGTTCAGGTCGAAGATCGCGATCAGGGCGCGCAGCAGCGCGGGGGACCAGTCCTCGAACGGTTGCGCGTCCAGCCGGTCGAGGACTTCGCCACGGAGATACTCGATGCCCGAAGGATGTCGAGGGTCACTCATCGCACATCCCTACGGCGCACGGGACCCGGTTCGGTGCTCAACGAGCCAGCTCCCTTCACGACGAGTTGCTGGCGTCGACGCTAGGACCGCCGCCTCGCGGTTGTACAGCCAACTGGCCAAACTCAAATGTGTCTGAAAGATCGGTCGCCCAGCGCAACGCCGCCGCCGGCGCCCCCTATTCCGCATGCGGGGAATGAATCCCGCCGCGGGGCCGTAGAACAACGCATGGAACTCAATGACGCGGCCCGCGAACTGATCGGCAAGGGCGCCGACGCCACGCTGGTGACCCTGAACCCCGACGGCAGCCCGCAAGTCAGCCTGGTGTGGGTCGCTTTGGAGTCGACGCCCGACGGAGACGAACTCGTCAGTGCGCATCTCGCCGAGCACAAGAAGGTTCGCAACGTGCGCAACGACCCTCGGGTCGCCGTCACGATCGCGTCGCCCGGCGGGGCGCACACCGGGATGCGGCCCTACCTCTGGATCACCGGGACGGCGCGGGTCGTCGAAGGCGGGGCGCCCGAGCTTCTCGCCCAACTCAACCCCGTTCTGGGCGACCCGAACACGAAGTTCCCGCCGGACGGCGCACCGCCGGGGTTCCTGACCCGCATTCGCATCGACAAGATCGGCGGCATCGGCCCCTGGGCGTCCTGACGCCCGAATTTGGCACTTCCGCGACGGTCGGTAGCGGAATACAGTGGGTGGGTGAAGACCGGCGAAGACGGCAGGCATCTGCGCACCTGCCCCCTGTGTGAAGCCATGTGCGGCTTGGAGATTCACGTCGACGGCGGCAGGGTCACCAGCATCCGGGGGAACCGCGACGACGTGTGGAGCCGCGGGCACATCTGCCCGAAGGGCGTCTCACTCGCGGCGCTGCACGACGACCCGGATCGCATCCGCCAACCGATGATCAAGGTCGACGGGGAATGGCGCGAGGTCACCTGGGACGCGGCGTTCCGCCGCTGCACCGAGCTGCTGACGCCGGTGATCGAGAAGTACGGGATCGGCGCGGTCACCGCCTACACCGGCAACCCGCTGGCGCACTCGTTCTCCCTGGCCCGCTACGCCGGCGTGCTGATGGGCATGTCGGGGATGCCGGTCACCTATTCGCCGGGCACTGTCGACCAGTGGCCGAAGAACCTGTCGTCGCATTTGATGTACGGCCTCTGGTGGAACTTCCCCGTGCCCGACATCGAACGCACCGACCTGATGGTCATCATGGGCGCCAACCCCGCCGCGTCACAGGGCTCGCTGCTGGCCGCTCCCGACGTGATGGGGCTGATCGAGGCGATCCGCAAACGGGGCAAGGTCATCGTGATCGACCCGGTGCGCACGCAGACCGCGGCCCGCGCCGATGAATGGCTGCCCATCGTGCCCGGAACCGACGCGGCGCTGCTGCTGGCCGTGGCGCACACGCTGTTTGAGGAAGACCTGATCCACCTTGGACCGCACGTCGACGGGGTCGACACGATGCGCCGGGTCGCCGCGGATTGGCCGCCGGAGCGCGTCAGCGCCGTCACCGGCATCGCCGAGGACCGCATCCGGCGGTTGGCGCGTGAGCTCGCCGGCACCGAGAGGTCGGTGGTGTATGGCCGAATTGGGTTGTGCAACCAGGAATTCGGCAGCCTGGCCAGCTGGCTGGTCGACGTCATCAACATTCTGACCGGACATTTCGACGTGCCCGGGGGAGCGATGTTCCCCAAGCCGGCGGCCTGGTCCATCACCACGCAGCCGCTGCCCGGCCTGGAGGGTGGCCTTCCGGAGTTCGGCCGCTGGCATACCCGCGTGCGCGGGGCGAAGGAGGTGCTCGGCCAGGCCCCGGTGTCCTGCATGGCCGAGGAGATCGCCACTCCCGGCGACGGACAACTCAAGGCGCTGATCACGGTCGCGGGCAACCCGGTGTTGTCCACGCCCGGCGGCGACAAGCTCGACGAAGTGCTGCCGATGCTGGAAGCGATGATCTCCGTTGATCTTTGGCTCAACGAGACGACACGGCACGCCGACGTGATCCTGCCCGGTCTGTCCCCGCTCGAGCAGCCGCACCACGACGATCTCATCCTGCTGTTCGCGATCCACAGCATCGCGAATTATTCGCCGCCGGTGTTCGATCCGGGAGACCGCCCGCACGAATGGGAGATCCTGATCAGGCTGACCGGCCTGTGCACCGGCACGCCGGCCGAAGATGTCGACGTCGCCGCGATCGACGATGGGTTCTTCGATTACCTGGCCTTCACGCGGGGCCTCGACGGGGCGGAGATCCGCAAGCTGTACGACCACGGCGGCCCCGAGCGGATGCTGGACCTCACACTGCGAACCGGGCCGTTCGGGGACCAGTACGGCAAGAATCCCGGCGGGCTGACGCTGGATCTGCTCAAGGCCAACCCTAACGGCATCGACTTCGGACCGATGGTGCCGCAACTGCCGGACATCCTGGGCACGCCCGACAAGAAGATCCGGCTGGCGCCGCAATACCTCCTCGATGACCTGCCGCGGCTGGCCGCCAGGATGGAACGACCGGCAGAACCGCTGGTTCTGGTGAGCCGCCGACACCTTCGCTCGAACAACACCTGGCTGCACAACGTGCCCGCGCTGATGAAGGGAAAGGACCGGTGCACGTTGCTGATTCACCCCGACGACGCGGCCAGGTGCGGCGTCGCGGACGATGACGTGGTCACCGTCAAATCGGCGGCCGGCGAAATCAAAGTGCCCGTCGAGGTCACCGAGGCGATCAAACCGGGCGTGGTGTCGATGCCCCACGGCTGGGGACACGGCAAGCCGGGCACCCGCATGGCGGTGGCCAACGGTTCGCCGGGCGCCAACACGAATGTGCTTTCCCCACCGACGTTTATCGACGAGCCGTCCGGCAACGGCGCACTCAATGGCATACCGGTGACGATCATCGACGATCAGGCCCGCTTCCGGCCCGCACAGACACACTGAATCGCGTACGCTTTCAACCCCCTGTCGCTTGGTTAACGGCAAGCGCCGGTCTGTGGTTCATCTCACCCCGGGTGCCTTGCACTGAACCGTCCGGCGGAGCGGTCCGTCGGGATAGGCATGACTGCAACAACGCAACTCACATCCCCCAGCGGGGCCGCTCAGCGTGGACGCGGCGCACCGCACATCGCGGGGGCCGCGGTGGCCTTCACCTCGCACCGCTACAACCAGGACGAAGTCGCCCGGGAGTTAACCGAATTCACCGACCCGCGGTTCCTGCGCTTCGCGCAGACAACGGGCGTCGACCAGCGCAGCCTCGCGCTGCCGCTCTCGCGGTACCCGCAGCTGAGCGGCTTCACCGAAGCCAACGACGCCTACCTCGAAGTCGCCGTCGACCTCGGCGAACGCGCGATAGGTTCGGCATTGGAAGACGCCGGCCTCGAACCGCACGAGGTGGACACCATTGTGGTGGTCTCCAGCACCGGCATCGCGGTGCCCACCATCGATGCCCGGCTGATGACCCGAATCGGCTTGCGGCCCAACGTCAAACGCGTCCCGTTGTTCGGCCTCGGCTGCGTCGCCGGGGCCGCCGGAATGGCGCGCGTGCACGATTACCTGCATGGCTACCCCGGGGACGTGGCGGTCCTCCTGTCGGTCGAGCTGTGTTCCCTCACGCTGCAGCGTGACGACACGTCGATCCCCGCCCTGATCGGGGTGTCGCTGTTCGGCGACGGCGCCGCCGCCGTCGTCGCTGCGGGTGCCGACCGAAACCCGTTGAACGGCAATGCCGGCCCGCGGATTCTCGCCACCCGCAGCCGCGTGGTTCCGGAGACGGTCGACGTCATGGGGTGGAACGTGGGCTCCAGCGGCTTCCAGCTGGTGATGTCGCGCGACGTCCCGAAAATGGCGGAAACCTACCTTCGGGACGAGGTCGACGGCTTCCTCGCCGATCAGGGGTTGTCTCTCGCGGACATCGCGACCTGGATATGTCATCCCGGCGGTCCCAAAGTGCTCGACTCGATCGAGGAAGCGCTGGAGCTCCCGCCGGAGGCCACGGCGCACAGCCGAAAGTCGATGCGGGACAACGGCAACGTCTCCTCGGTGTCGGTGCTCGACGTCTTGCGCCGCACGCTGGCGGAGCCGCAGGCCGCGGGGTCGTTCGGCGTCATGCTGGCGATGGGGCCGGGCTTCAGCTTCGAGCTGCTCCTGCTGCAGTGGTGAAGGCCGACGCCATGTACTACTACCTGTTCATCCTGGCCATCGGCGCCGAACGCCTGGTCGAGCTGGCCGTCTCGCGGCGAAACACCGAATGGTCACTCGCCCACGGGGGCAAGGAGTTCGGCCGCGACCACTACCCGGCGATGGTCAGCATGCACGCCCTGTTGCTGGTCTCGTGCGTCGTGGAGACCTGGACCTTCGCCCGGCCGTTCATCCCCTGGCTCGGGTGGCCGATGCTCGCCGTCGTGGCGCTCAGCACGGTGGTGCGCTGGCGCTGCGTGGCCGTGCTCGGCAAGCATTGGAACCCCAGGCTGATCGTGATACCGGGCGCACCATTGGTCCGCGGCGGGCTGTATCGCTGGGTGCGCCACCCGAATTACACGGCGGTCGCGGCGGAGGTGGCGGCGCTGCCGCTCGTTCACACGGCATGGCTGACGGCGATCGCGTTCAGCATCGCGAACGCGATCGTGCTCAGGGTGCGGATCCGCGCCGAAAACGCCGCACTGGGCTTGGTGTGAGGGCAGATTCGCCGATCAGGGCGCGATGGGCCGATTCGTCCACTCGCGGTCGGGCCGGCGCGACGAGCGGAACCAGCCGCCCGCCGCGCCGGTACCGCCGTCGGTCGGGATGGTGTGGCCGGTGACGAAGCCGGACAGGTCCGAGGCCAAGAACAAGATGACGCGCGCCTGGTCCTCGGGTACACCCATCCGGCCGACCGGAACCCATTGCGGCCATTGGGCCTGCTCGTCGGGAGACAGCCACCGCGAGTAGGGCACCTGAAGCGATTCGGTGACGTCGGGCGCGATCGCGTTGACCCGCACCCCATGCCCGCCCACCTGGACCGCGAGGCTGCGGGTGAATTGAATGACCGCCGCCTTGAACGCGGCATAGACCGGATCTTCGGGGTAACCGCGCAGCCCCTCGATGGACGACACGTTGACGATCGCGCCGGTCCGCCGGGCGACCATCGCGGGCAGGAACGCGTGGGTGACCAGGAAGACATGGTGCAGGTTGACCCGGTACAGCTCGTCCCAGAGTTGGGGATCGGTGTCGGCGAAGTTTCCCGGATGCCGCAGCCAGTGGCCCACGTTGTTGATAAGCGCATCCACCCGGCCGTAGCGCTCCAACACCGATCGCGCCATGTCGTCGACCGCCCCCGCGTCGCGGACGTCGGTGACCACCGCCACCGCCGATCCGCCCGAGGCCGCGATGTCGTCGACCGTCCGTGCGGCCAGCCCGCCGTCGATGTCGACGATCACCACGTGTGCGCCCTGGTGGGCGAACAGCCGCGCGGTGGCCGCGCCGATGCCGCCACCACCGCCGGTCACCACGGCCACCCGGTCGCCCAGCAGCGCGGCAGCAGGCGTTTCGTCGTTCATCGCTCATATCTTGGGCCACCGGGGGAAACCGCCGATGCCCGGGCCGACGAAACCGCGGAATGCTCCCTTATACCCACCGCGTGCCAGCGGTAAACCGTGACGTACCCAACATTCGCGCGGTCTTCACGGGAAGTTATTCGTGCCCACGGACGGGTATTCGGTCCGCACTTAGGAGGTAGCGCAATGGTGAGCACCCATCCGCATCTGTTGCCAAGTGGCGCAATGAAGCGGCGAGTCCACCATCGCCATAGCCCTCAATCGTTCGCAGTCTCGTTGGCCAGCAGGCTGATCGTGAAGAACACCGTGCGAGCGTGGGCTTTCACCCCGAACCTGCACTGGCCGTTCGAATCCGTCGACGGCTTGGCGGGATTGCTGCCGCGGTTCGGCATCTCGGCAAAGATCCAACCGGTGCAACTGGAAAACTGTGCCGCCGAATGGGTTTGCGCGCCGGGCGCATCGACGGATCGCGCCATCCTGTATCTGCATGGCGGCGCCTTCCTCACCTGCGGCCTCAACACGCACCGCTCGGTCGTCACGCGCCTGTCGAAAGCAGCGGACGCCGCGGTTCTCACGGTTGGGTACCGGAAGCTGCCCACCCATCAGATCACCGATGCGATCGAGGACGGCATGAACGGCCTTCGCTGGCTGCAGGATCGCGGCTTCGACGGCGACCGGGTGGTGGTGGCCGGCGACTCCGCCGGGGGATACCTGGCGTTCATGACCACGCTGCTGGCCATCAGTAGCGACCTGATGCGGCCCGCCGGCATCGCCACGATCTCACCGTTCACCGATGCCGACCCCGCCCGAAAGCTGAGGCACCGCAACGCGCGCCGGTGCTCGATGTTCACCCGCGGCGCGCTGTCGATGTTCGCCCAATACCTCAACCAGGCACAGCTGTTGGAGGGCCGGGGGGAGTCCACCGTCGCCTCACCGGTGGATGCCGACCTGTCCGACCTACCGCCGGTCACCATCCATGCGAGCTCCGACGAGTTGTTGCTGCCCGATGCCGAACTCATGGCAAAGCGCTTGGAGGCCAGCGGCGTTCCGTGCGACCTGCACCTCTGGGACGGGCAGATTCACGACTTCCCGTTGGCGGCTGACATCCTGCCCGAGGGCAGGCGCGCCATTCGCCACATCGGCGATTTCGTCAAGGAAGTCACCGCGGCTCCCCAGTCGTGGCGTCGTAAGCTGCACGCCGCCGCCGGCTGACCAAACACCTGAAAAAGTTTGTGCCGCAATCGAAATGATGTGCCGTAGCGATCGGGGCGCGCGGTCGGTGGGTTCACGTCGTCCTTGCCTGTGCGGAGGCACCCCGAACGGTGGGCCGCCCTGCGCCTCGTCGCCCGGGGGGACATCTTCGGTGCCACGCTCCCACGTGACCGCATCGACGGCGGGGACGCCGCCGGGAAGACCATCGCCTGTCCCCGGCGTGTCACCCGCCGTCCGCCTGTCGGAAACCGGCGGCGGCGATCCGGTAGAGATTCGGCGTCCTGATCCGCGCGGCTGCCGATACAGTTGGTCGTGATGAGCCGACCAGTCCCACCCGTGTTGACGGTGCGGTACGAGGGTGCCGAACGCACGTTCGCCCCGGGCAACGACGTCGTGATCGGGCGTGACCTTCGCGCTGATGTCCGCGTCGCGCATCCGTTGATCTCCCGCACCCACCTGATCGTCCGGTTCGACCAGGGCCGATGGGTTGCCATCGACAACGGCAGCCTCAACGGGTTGTTCGTCAACCATCATCGGGTGCCCATGGTCGACATCCAGGATGGCCTGCGCGTCAACATCGGCAACCCGGACGGTCCGGCGCTGACCTTCGAGGTGGGCCGCCACCAGGGCACGGCCGGGCGCCCCCCGCTCACGACCTCGATACCGATCGTCAACCCGGTCACCGCGGCGAGCCCACGGGCCCCGCAGGGCCAGTCCGCGGGCGCGTCATGGCCCGGCCAGCCGCAGCAGTCGTCGTCGGCCGCATTCCGCCAGCCGACGCACCTGCCCAGCGGAGCCCAGCCCGTGCACCCGCCCAGCGGCCCCACGCCGGTCCCCCCGCCAAGCGGGTCGATGCCGAGCTACCCGTCGGGACCGCAGCCGCGGCACCCGACCGGCGGGCAACCGGCGGCGCCGCCCAGCGGCCCGCAGCACGCCCCGCAGATCTACCGCACGCCGCCGAACATGCCACCGGCGCAGCCTGCGGGCCCGGAGACGAGCCGGGTCGCCGGCGACGCCTCGAACCTGGCCACCTCGATGATGAAGATCCTGCGGCCGGGCAAGGCCGCGCTGGAGTCGGCGCCGGGCGCGATCAAGATCGGCCGGGCCAACGACAACGACATCGTCATTCCCGAGGTGCTGGCGTCGCGCCACCACGCCACGCTGATTCCGACGCCGCACGGCACCGAGATCCACGACAACCGCAGCATCAACGGCACGTTCGTCAACGGGGCGCGCGTCGACTCGGCGGTGCTGCACGACGGTGACGTGGTCACCATCGGCAACATCGACCTCGTCTTCGCCGGTGGCACGCTGGCCCGCCGCGACGAGAGCGCGACCGCAACGCCCACCGGCGGCCTGGACGTGCGCGGCGTGACGTGGACGATCGAGAACAACAAGACGCTGCTGGACGACATCTCGCTGGGCGCACAACCCGGGACGCTGACGGCGGTCATCGGACCGTCGGGAGCCGGCAAGTCGACATTCGCCAGGCTGGTCGCGGGTTACACGCACCCGACCAGGGGCACCGTCGCGTTCGAAGGACACAACGTCCACGCCGAGTACGCCTCGCTGCGCAGCAGGATCGGCATGGTGCCCCAGGACGACGTGGTGCACGGGCAGCTGACCGTGCAGCAGGCGCTGATGTACGCCGCCGAGCTGCGGCTGCCCCCGGACACCACCAAGGACGACCGGGCCCAGGTGGTGGCCCGGGTGCTCGAGGAACTCGAGATGACGCAGCACCTGCACACCCGGGTGGACAAGCTCTCGGGCGGCCAGCGCAAGCGCGCATCGGTCGCCCTGGAGCTGCTGACCGGGCCGTCGCTGCTGATCCTGGACGAGCCGACGTCCGGCCTGGACCCGGCGCTGGACCGCCAGGTGATGACCATGCTGCGCCAGCTCGCCGACGCGGGCCGCGTGGTGCTGGTGGTCACCCACTCGCTGACCTACCTGGACGTGTGCGACCAGGTCCTGCTGCTGGCCCCCGGCGGCAAGACGGCCTTCTGCGGGCCGCCCAGCCAGATCGGTCCCGCCATGGGCACGACCAACTGGGCCGACATCTTCAGCTCGGTCGCGGGCGACCCCGACGGCGCCAAGGCGCGCTACCTGGCGCGCACCGGCCCACCGCCGCCACCGCCGCCCGCGCAGCAGCCCGCCGACCTGGGCGACCCGTCGCACACCAGCCTGTTCCGGCAGTTCTCCACGATCGCGAGGCGGCAGGTCCGGCTGATCTTCTCCGACCGCGGCTACTTCGTCTTCCTGGCGGTGCTGCCGTTCATCATGGGATCGCTGTCCATGTCGGTGCCCGGCAACGTGGGCTTCGGCATCCCCAACCCGTACGGCGCCGCGCCCAACGAGCCCGGGCAGATCCTGGTGCTGCTCAACGTCGGCGCCGTGTTCATGGGCACCGCGCTCACCATCCGCGACCTCATCGGGGAACGCCCGATCTTCCTGCGTGAACAGGCGGTCGGGTTGTCCACCAGCGCCTACCTGCTGGCCAAGGTCTGCGTGTACACGGTTTTCGCGGTCATCCAGTCGGCGATCGTGACGATCATCGTGCTGCTCGGCAAGGGCGGCCCGACCCAGGGCGCGGTGGCCCTGGGGCGGCCGGGCCTCGAACTGTTCGTCGACGTGGCGTTGACGTGCGTGGCCTCGGCGATGCTCGGGCTGGCGCTGTCGGCCATCGCCAGGTCGAACGAACAGATCATGCCGCTGCTGGTCGTCGCGGTCATGTCGCAGCTGGTGTTCTCCGGGGGCATGATCCCCGTGACCGGTCGGCTCGGGCTGGACCAGATGTCCTGGGCCACCCCGGCGCGCTGGGGATTCGCGGCGTCAGCCTCGACCGCGGATTTGGGCAAACTGGTGCCCGGTCCGCTCAGCCCCAAGGACTCGCACTGGCATCACACGCCGGCCGCGTGGTGGTTCGACATCGCCATGCTGGTGGTCATCAGCGTCTTCTACCTGAGCTTCGTCCGCTGGAAGATCCGGCTCAGGGGCGGCTGAGGCCGCCGCGGGTCAGGCGCCCTTGCGGATCACCTGGTCGGCCGCGGCGCGCATGCGATCCGACAACTGAAGCAGGCTGTGCTCGCCCACGCCGAGGGGCAGCGTGTAAGCCAGTTGCCGGAGTTCGACCGCATAGTTGCGTAAGTCTTCACGAAGGCGCGTCTCAACAGTGGGCATGACATCTCCCTCAGGCGGGGGCTGGGCAGAGTGCCTGGTCCGCATCGACCAGCCGATGTAGATAGGGTCCCAGCCCCGCCGCATAACAGCGAGAGCGCCGATGCGAATTAACGGGAGTTTGACAGCGTATTTACAGGCGGCGCGGCGCAGACGGTCTCACTCGCCCGGTTCAGGACTCGTGCTCCGGTAATCCAGCTCGACGCGCAGGAGCGCGGCCTGTCGGACGACGCCGTCCGGGGAAGCGGTGGTGCCGCCGTCGGTGGTCACGTAGGCGACGCGGCCGTATTCGCCGGGCCCGCGGCCCCATGCGGCGCTGGACGGACCGACCAGGGCGTCGTCGAACGGGTCGCCGGCGAGGTGGCGCACTTCGCTGCCATGCCGGGTTGCCAGCGGTACCCGGTCGAGCGTGTTGGCCCGATGCCTCGTGACGTAGGCGAACCCGGCGTCCTCGTCGATGCAGAAGTCGTCCGCGTTGTCGATGGCGGCGACAAACTGCGCCGGCCCCGCCGGATCAAGGGTGGCTGGATCGACGGCGACCCGCATGAACACCTTCTGCGCGGTCGAGGTGTAGTACAGGTAACCGGTCTTAGCCCCGTAGCGGACGCCGTTCACACCCGGCTGAGGCGGGGGAGGTACACCGCTGTCGGGGTCGTCGAACATCGTGTCGTCCGTCAGCCAGACCCGGCCCACGGCGCTTCGCGCATCATCCGCAAGGTCAACCCGCCAAATCAGCCCGGCGAAGCAATCGGCGATCGCCAACACCCCCGGGCCCAGGACGCAGCTGCCGTTGAGGGCCCGGACACGGTCGTCGAAGGTGTAGATCAGCTCGGGCGAAAGCGGCGTCCCCGGCTCCCAGGATGTGAAATCGACTCGCAGTAAATGTGATTCGTGGGTGGTGTAACCCTCGGTGAGGTTGACGATGAAGACGTCGGGCGCAACCTCGGCGATGCCGGTGACCGGGTGGTCGAAGGTGTGCACGAGCGCGGGTTCGACGACCGTGGCGTCGGCCGCGGGTTCCACCCACCAGAGTTGCTTGTGCAACACGTCGGTGATGAGGACCGACCCGTCGGAGCGGACGGCAAGATTTTCGGGGAATTGCCACTGCGGAAACCAGGCGACGGGAGCCAGCGTGACGGCGGGCAACGAGGGCATGGCCATGTCTACTGGTCCAGTCCCACCGCGTTGGCCGGCACGTCGAAGGCCGCAAGGGTCAGACACACCATCGTGAACCAGCCCAACAGCACCGCGACATCCACGATCCCCTCGTCACCGAGCAACTCTTTGGCCCGCCGGTAGAGGCCCATCGGCACGACCCGCGGAGCGACCAGTGCGGACGCGAGCTCATAGACCGCCTGTTGGCGGGGGTCGTCGAACGAGGTTGGCAGGCCGGCGATCAACGCTTGCACACGGCGGGGGTCGAGCTGTCCCGCGTGCTCGCCGATGATCTCGTGTTCGTAGTTGGCGTAGGGGCTGCACCACCGCCCGTTGACCACGTTGGTCGCGATCTCGATTTCGGTCTTGGTCAATGTGGAGTCGCGTTGAAAATACGCGCCCGTCGGCACGATCGTCTTCGCCAGCGCGGGGTTGGCGAGCCAAATCTTGTGCGGACCCGGGACCAGGCCTCGCAGCTCGCGGGTGAATTCGTATGCGCCGCGCACCTCCGGCGGCATCGCCGCGACCGGTGTTTCGACGAACCGGCCAAAGGTGCCGAAGTCGGACACCGGGGCCCCCTCTCCTGCGATCGGGTACTGCGATCACCAGTCAACGTCCGCCACGCCATATCGTCCAATACTTTTTGGCACCAGCCTTCATATGATGTCGGATATGGAATTGACTCAGCGATTGCTCGAGCAGTTTCTTGCGGTGGCCGAAGAAGGCCACATTGGCCGGGCCGCCCAACGGCTTTCCATGACCCAGCCCCCCTTGACCCAAGCGATGCAACGCCTCGAACGGATCCTGGGTGTCAGCTTGTTCGATCGGACTGCGCGCGGGATCGAGTTGACCGTCGCCGGGCGGTCGTTCCGTGCGGACGCGGAAAATTTGAGCGCCGCACATCGCGCCGCCATTCGGCGGACCCGGCGCGTCGCAGGGGGTCTTCATGGTGTTGTCCATGTCGGCTTCATCGTCAGCCTGGCGTATCGATTCGTGCCCGATATCCTGCGTGCCAGCGCCGCCGCGCTACCCGACCTGACACTGCACCTGGTCCAAGCGCGCACCGCGCCCATCCTCGATTCCATCCGGTCGGGTGAGCTCGACGTGGCGTTCGCCCGTGGGCCGATCCACGACGCGCACGAACTGGTCACCAGGGAAGTGGACCGTGAGAACGCCGTCGTGGCTCTGCCCCGGCGACATCGACTGGCCGAGCAACGGTCGCTGCGGCTGGCCGACTTGCGGGAAGAACCGGTTGTTCTACCGTCACCAAGCTCGCTGCCCGGCGTGTCCGCCCACGTCCACGCCGCGCTTCGTGACGCCGGCATAGTTCCACGCGTGGTGGCCGAAACCGACGAGCTGTCGGCGATGATGAGCTATCCCATCGCCGGTCTCGCCGCCGCGGTCGTTCCAGAACAAGTCGCGGCCATGTGCCACCCCGGCGTCGTTTTCGTGCCGTTTTCCGACCACCTTCCCAACCTCGTCACCAGCATCGTCGCCGTGCACCGCCCGCACCCGGACCCCGCCGTCATACGGCTGCTCGACCTCGCAGCGAATCTCGCGTCGGCGTAACGCGGCCCGGCGCCGATCCCGCTTATAGACTCCGACTGCACATCTGCGGCAAAGGGGCCGGAATGGATTTCGAACTCGACGCCGGGCAGCGCGCGTGGCTGGCCGAGGTCCGCGAGTTCCTCCGCGACAACGTCACCGCCGAGCTGCGCGCCGAACTCGCCGAGCACGACCTGGAGTTCCCCGACGGCGAGGTGGCCCGGTTCCGCCGCAAGATCGGCGAGAGGGGCTGGTTCGGGCTCAACTGGCCGCGCGAATACGGTGGACTGGGCCTCGGCGCCGTCCACTTGCACCTGCTGATGAGCGAATTCGAGTACTGGGGCGTGCCGGGACCGGACCTGACGGTCACGTCCGTGGCGCCGATGATCATGCGGCACGGCACCGAACGCAACAAGTCCGACTGGCTACCGCTGATCGCCAGGGGCGAAATGATCTGCGCCGTAGGGTATTCCGAGCCCGAGGCCGGCACCGACCTGGCCAGCCTGCGCACCAGTGCGGTGCGCGACGGCGACGACTGGGTGATCAACGGCACCAAGATCTGGAACAGCGGAGCACAGCGCGCCACCCACGAGTGGCTCTGCGTGCGCACCGATCCCCAAGCGGTTCGCCATCGGGGCATTTCGGTCATCATCGTGCCGATCGACAGTCCCGGCGTGGCGATCCGCCCGCTGTACGCATGGTCGGGTTATCGCACCAACGAGGTCCATTTCCGCGACGTGCGGGTGCCGGTCACGAACCTGGTGGGCGAGGTCAACCGCGGCTGGACCTACATCACGGGGGCGCTCGACCTCGAGCGCGGCGCGCTGACCAACGCGGGCGATCTGCGTCGCGCCGTTGACGAGCTGCGTGAACTCGCACGGGTGCCGCGCCGAGACGGCACGGTGCCCTCCGCCAGCCCGTCGCTGCGCCGCCGGCTCGCCCAAGCCGACGCCGACGTCGCGGTGGCCACCCTGATGGGTTACGAGGCCGCGTCGATCCTCGACAGCGGCGTGATCCCAACGGTGGAGGTCAGCGTCGAGAAAGTCTTCACCAGCGAACTGCGCCAGCGCATCGCCCTGCTCGCGCTCGACGTGCTCGGCCCCGACGGTCTCCTCGCGCACCGCGGCGAGCAGGCGCCGCTGGCCGGCACGTTCGAGCGCCTCTACCGGGCCGCGCCGCTGATGCGTTTCGGCGGCGGCACCAACGAGGTGCTCCGCGACATCATCGCCCAGCGCGGGCACAAGATGCCCAGCTACGGGCGCTGAGCAGGGACCGCGCCGCACGCCGATGAAAGCGATACCCACCGTTGAACAACGCGAGTTCGGCGCGTCGTTGCGCGCCCTGTTGGCCGCCGAGAGCCCCGTACCGTTGGTGCGGGGGCTGGCCGATCCGGACGCGGACCGCCGCACCCCGGCGCTGTGGCAGGCGTTGACGGACGCCGGTGTTCTCGGGTTGGCCATCGCCGAGGAATACGGCGGCTCCGGCGGCTCGGTGGACGATCTCGCCGTCTTCTACGTCGAAGCCGGTCGCGCGCTCTGCCCGACGACGGTCCACAGCAGCATCCAATCCGCGCTCGCCGTCGACCAACTCGGCTCCCCGGACGCCAAGGCCACCTGGCTGCCTGGCCTGGCGGGCGGCACCACCCGCGGCACGACGGCCCTGTGGAGCGCCCGCGACGCCGCCGTGGTGACGGCCGCCCTCCGCGCCGACCCCGCGTCGGGACGATGGCGGCTCAACGGCACCGCGGACTACGTCTCCGACGCCGACGTCGCAGACGTCGTCGTGACTTCGGCTGCGGCGCAAGACCGCACGCTGGCGTTCGTCGTCAGCACCGCGGCCCCCGGCGTGATTAGGGAACCGCTCGCGATGGCGGGCGGGCATCGGGCGTTCACCATGCGCTTCGACGACGTCGCGCTCACCGCCGACGCGCTGCTCGGTGACGTCACCGAGTCCGCGCTGCGCCGGGTGGCCAACCTGGCGGTGGCGTTGGGATCGCTCGACTTGGTGGGAGTCGGGCAGGCGGTCATCGACCGCACCGTCGAGTACACCACGCTGCGCCACCAATTCGGCCGGCCCATCGCGTCTTTCCAGGCCGCCCAGCATCTGGTCGCCGACATGCACATCGCGCTGGCGGCCGCGCGGTTGGCCGCGCATGCGGCGGTCTTCTGGATCGGCCGCAGCCGCACGGCGACCCGCGAGACCGCGATCGCGCGCATGCACGCCGCCACCGCGGCGCGGCTGATCACGTTGGACGCCCACCAATTACACGGCGGCATGGGCTATGTCACCGAAACCGATCTGCATCTGTGGAGCGAGCGGGCCCGGCTGGGATCGACGTGGGGCGGCGGGGCGGACGTCGCCGCATCATGGCTGGAGGAGACCCTGGAACCAGAGGAGAGCAGGTGAGTGAGGACAGCTTGATCGACGCCGAATCGGCGGCGCGCGTGGGCACCGTCGCCGCGTCGGCCACCGGCGAGGTGAACCGGCGTGACTGGCAACGCTGGGCGGCGGCGGTCGGTGATCACAATCCGCTGTGGTTCGACCCGGATTACGCCAAGGCCAACGGCTTTCGCGACATCATCTGCCCACCGCTGTTCCTGCAATATGCCGTGCTGGGTGTCACGCACCTCGAGGCCCTGCGGCCCGACGGTTCCTCCGGCGCCGTCTCCGGCGGCCTCGCCTTTCCCCGTGCCCCCAAGCGGATGGCCGGCGGGGAAAGCTTCACGTTCCACTTGCCGGCCTATCACCGCGACGACGTCGAAATGGTCCGCACCATCTCCTCCATCGTCGAAAAGCAGGGCCGTTCCGGCAGATTCGTTCTGGTCACCTGGAAAACGGTGTACCGCAACCAACATCAGGACCTACTCGCCGAGGCGTCCACGTCGATGATCGCCCGTCCCTAGGAGTGTCGTGACCGATCAAGTGTTTTACGACGACGTCGAAGTGGGCCACCGGATGCCCGACCTCACGGTGATCGTCGACGAAACGCAGCTGTTCTTCTTCAGTGCCGCCACGTACAACGGCCACCGCATCCACTACGACAAGGACTGGGCGCGCACCGTCGAAGGCTACGACGACGTGCTGGTCCACGGCCCGCTGCAGGCGGCCCTGCTCGGCCGCGCCATCGGGGACTGGATCGGCGGGCGCGGCCGCCTGCTGTCTTTCTCCGTCCAGAACCGCGCGGTCGCCCATCCCGGCCAGCCCCTGAGCTTCGGCGGCACGGTCACCGGCAAACGCCTCGCCGGCGAGGGCGCCGGGCTGGTGGACCTCGACATCGCCGGCCGCCGCGGCGAGACGGTACTGATGCCCGGGACGGCGACGGTCGAGCTGCCCCGACGCGGAACCCCGGCGTGACCGGCCTGCGCGGCGAGGCGGCGATCGTCGGCATCGCCGAGCTGCCGGCGCAGCGGCGGCCCACCCACTCGCCGATGTTCACCCTCGACCAGTACGCGCTGCTGGCCAAGATGGTCATCGAGGACGCGGGCATCGACGCCGCGGGCGTCAACGGTCTGCTGACCCACGGCATCGCCGAGTCGGCGATGTTCGCGCCCGCCACACTGTGCGAATACCTCGGCCTCGCACTGGATTTCGGTGAACGGGTAGACCTGGGCGGGGCCACCGCCGCGGGCATGATCTGGCGGGCCGCGGCCTCCGTCGAGCTCGGCATCTGCGACGCGGTGCTGGCCGTGGTTCCCGGCTCGGCGTCGCAACCGCAGTCCGAGAAGCGCCCACCGCCCCCACCGAACTGGTATGGCGCGTCGTCGAACAACTACGGATCGCCGCAGGCGGAATTCGAGATCCCGTACGGCAACGTCGGTCAGAACGCGCCGTACGCGCAGATCGCCCAGCGCTACGCGGCCGAGTTCGGCTACGACCCCATGGCGGTGGCGAAAATCGCCGTGGACCAACGCACCAATGCGTGCGCCCACCCCGGCGCCGTCTTCCACGGCACCCCGATCACGGCGGAGGACGTCCTCGCCAGCCCGATGATCGCCGACCCCATCCACATGCTGGAGACCGTGATGCGGGTGCACGGGGGAGCGGGTGTGCTGATCGCCAACGCCGACATCGCCCGGCGCGGGCGCCACCGCCCGGTGTGGATCAGGGGGTTCGGCGAACACATTGCGTTCAAGACGCCCACCTACGCCGACGACCTGCTGCGCACGCCGATCGCCCGAGCCGCCGACCGGGCGTTCGAAATGGCCGGCCTGACCCGCTCCGAGGTGGACATGGCGTCGATCTACGACTGCTACACCATCACCGTGCTGATGAGCCTCGAGGATGCCGGCTTCTGCGAGAAAGGCCGGGGAATGTCATGGATCACCGGCCACGACCTGACCCACCGCGGTGACTTCCCGCTCAACACCGCGGGCGGCCAACTGTCCTTCGGACAGGCCGGCATGGCCGGCGGGATGCACCACGTCGTCGACGGCGCGCGGCAGGTCATGGGGCGGGCCGGCGACGCGCAGGTGCCCGACTGCCACACCGCGTTCGTCACCGGCAACGGCGGCATCATGAGCGAGCAGGTCGCCCTGCTGATGCGGGGGGACTAGCCGTGGACATCCCCGTACCCGAGCCGACACCGGTGTCCCGGCCGTTCTGGGACGCCCTGGCCCGGCACCGCATCCTGGTGCAGTACTCGCCCTCGCTCGGGCGCTACGTGTTCTATCCGCGCACCCTCGCCCCCGGGACACTGGCCGACGATCTGGAATGGCGCGAAATCGACGGCGCCGGAACGCTGTACACATTCACGATCGCCCGGCGGCCAACCGGACCGCCCTGGGCGGACGCGCTGCCGCAGCTGCTCGCGGTCGTGCAGTGGGACACCGGAGGAAAATTCAGCACCGAACTGGTCGACGTCGACCCCGCCGACGTCAGAATCGGCATGCGGGTCGAGCCGGTGTTCTACGATCTGCCCGAAGACGGAATCACCCTGTTGAAGTACCGGCCCGCATGAGCGGCCCCCCGATGCGCGCGGAGGCGTCACATGGATGACCCCTTTGACGGCGTCCCGGCGATGCTGCGCGAGTTGAACGCCGGATTCCCGCCCGTTGAGACCATGACCGCCGAGCAGGCCCGCGCCGCCGTCGCCCAGCGACGCCAGCCCGTCAACAACATTGACGACGTCCGCCGCACCGAGGACCGGTCGATCCCGGGGCCCGCCGGTGACATCCCCGCGCGGATCTATTACCCGCACGGCGACGCCGAGGACGATCAGCCCGCGATCGTCTTCTGCCATGGCGGCGGATTTGTCCTCTGCGACATCGAATCCCACGATGGCTTCTGCCGCGCCCTGGCCCGCGGCACCCAGGCCGTCGTCGTCTCGGTGGACTACCGCCTCGCGCCCGAACACCCGGCCCCGGCGGCCGCGCTGGACGCCTTCGCCGCGTTCTGCTGGGTGGTCGGGCACGCGCTCGAGCTCGGCATCGACCCGGCGCGCACCGCCGTCGCCGGTGACAGCGCCGGCGGCAACCTCGCCGCGGTCACCGCCGTCCTGTGCCGGGACAGGGCGGTCACCCGCCCGGCGGCGCAACTCCTGCTGTATCCGGTCATCGACCCCTCTTTCGACACCGAGAGCTACCTGCGCTGCGCCACCGGCTACTTCCTGACCGGTGCGGCCATGCGCTGGTATTGGCGCCAATACCTGGGCGACGCAACGCTTTCGGACCCGCCCCACCTGGTGGCGCCGGCGCGGGCGGATTCCCACGCCGGCCTGCCGCCCGCGGTGATCGTCACCGCCGGGCTCGATCCCCTGCACAGCGAGGGCTGTGACTACGCGCACCGGTTGCGCGGCGCGGGGGTACGTGTGGTGCATCGCGACTTCCCGGACCTGTTTCACGGCTTCCTGACCATCCCGTCCTTCCCGCCCGCGGTCTCGGCCCGCGACCTGGTCTGCGCCGACCTGCGGGCCCTTCTGCAGCCCACGCTCTGCGGGTCGGCATGACCGAAGCCGACGTGATCGTGATCGGCGCCGGCTTCGCCGGGCTTTACGCCGTGCATCGGGCCGCGTCGGCGGGTCTCTCGGTGCTCGGGCTGGAGGCGGCACCGGACGTCGGCGGCACCTGGTACTGGAACCGGTATCCCGGGGCCCGCTGCGACGTCGAAAGCGTGGATTACTCTTACTCTTTCGACGAAGAACTGCAGCGCAGCTGGACGTGGAGCGAACGCTTCGCCGCGCAACCGGAGATCCTCGACTACCTGCGCCACGTCGCGGACCGGTTCGATCTGCGCCGCCACTACCGATTCGGCGTCGACGTGGTCGGCGCGGCGTTCGAGCGGGGCCGATGGCGGGTCCACACCCGGGACGGCCAGGCGCACGCCGCGCAGTTTCTCATCTGCGCGACGGGTTGCCTGTCGGCGGTCAATCGACCCGACATCCCCGGCGTCGACGATTTCACGGGCGAGGTGTACTTCACCGCCGCGTGGCCGCGCGAGGACCCCGACCTGAGCGGCAAGCGGGTTGGGCTGATCGGTACGGGATCCTCAGGCATTCAAGCGGTTCCGATCGTCGCGGCGCAGGCCGACCACCTGGTGGTGTTCCAGCGGTCGGCGAACTACAGCATCCCGATGCCCAACCGCCCGTGGACCCCCGAGGAGCAACAAAGGATCCGCGAGGAGTATCCCGAGCGGCGCCGCATCTCCGCCTATGCGGCCGCGGGCACCCCGCACGGCACGTACCACAAGAAGGCGGTGGACACCGAACCGCAGGAACGCGCCGAGGCCCTGTGGCGGCGCTGGCGTGAGGGCGGCGTGCTGTTCGCCAAGACCTTTCCCGACCAGAACTCCGACCTCGCGGCCAACGACATCGCCCGCGAATTCGCCGAGCAGCGCATCCGGGAGATCGTCACCGACCCGGCCGTGGCGGCCGACCTCATCCCCGTCGATCACCCGATCGGGACGAAGCGCATCTGCACCGACGGTGGCTATTACGAGACGTTCAACCGCGACAACGTCCGGCTGGTGAACCTGCGCCGCGAGCCCGTCGAGGCGATCACCGCCGGCGGTGTCCGCACCAGCGCGGCGACCTATCCGTGCGACGTGCTGATCTTCGCCACCGGCTTCGACGCGCTCACCGGCGCGCTGACCCGCATCGACCCCGAGGGCCCCGGGGGAGTGCGGCTGAGCGACGTCTGGGCCGACGGCCCGTTGACGTTCCTGGGCCTGATGGTGCCCGGACTGCCGAACCTGTTCACCATCAGCGGGCCGGGAAGCCCGTCGGTGCTGGCCAATATGGTCCTGCACGCCGAGGTGCAGGTCGACTGGGTGATCGAACTCGTGTTGGCCGCCCGGCGCCGCGGGGTGACGGAAGTGGAGCCGCGACGGGACGCCGCGGAGGCCTGGACGGACCATGTCGCCAAAGCGGCCGAGCGGACGCTCTTTCCGAAGGCGGCCTCGTCGTGGTACCTGGGCGCCAATATCGAAGGCAAGAAACGGGTTTTCATGCCCTACGCCGGCGGGTTCGGCGCGTACCGGCGCCACTGCGACGCGGTGGCGCGTCAGGGCTACGCGGGGCTGGTGCTGACGACCCGATGATCGAGACGGTTCAGCAGCTGCTGCGGCAGCGCCGCAACGACGAGGGGCCGGCCGTTGCCTGCGGGGAGCGGGTCTGGACTTGGCGAGAACACCTCGCGGAGGCCGAGGCCGAGGCCGCCGCGGTGATCGCCCTGGCCGACCCGGGCCGCCCACTTCACGTCGGGGCGCTGCTGCCCAACTCCCCGGCGATGCTGCGCGCCATGGCCGCGGCCGCGCTGGGCGGCTACGTTCTCTGCGGAATCAACACGACGCGGCGCGGGGCCGGGCTGCTGGCCGACATCCGGCGCTCGGACTGCCAGCTGCTGCTCGTCGATCCGGAACATCGTGCGCTGCTGGACGGCTTGGACCTCAATGGGATTCAGGTGCTCGACGTGACTGGCGGGCGCTACGCCGAACTGGTGGCCGCCGCGCCGCCCCTGGTTCCGCATCGCGAGGTCGCCGGCGGCGACAGCTTCATGATGATCTTCACCTCGGGAACCAGCGGCGACCCGAAGGTCGTGCGGCTCGCCCACGCGATGACGATCATGTGCGGCGCCAGCCTGATATTTCAGTACGACGTCACGGCCGCCGACGTGTGCTACCTGTCGATGCCGCTCTTTCACTCCAACGGTGTCGCGGCCGGATGGGCGGTCGCCGTCGGCGCCGGCGCCACGATGGTCCCGGTGCGGTTCTCGCCGTCACGTTTCCTGGACGACGTGCGCCGCTATGGCGTCACGTACCTCAACTATGTGGGCAAGCCCCTCGCGTTGATCCTGTCCACCCCCGAGCGTCCCGACGACGCCGACAACACCCTGCGGGTGGCGTTCGGCAACGAGGCCACCGACCGCGACATCGCCGAATTCGCAAGGCGTTTCGGTTGCCGCGTGGTGGACAGCTTCGGCTCGAGCGAATTCGCGGTGATCGTCGTCCGCGAGGACGGAACTCCGCCGGGATCGATCGGCAGGCCGTATCCGGGAGTCAGCGTCTACAACTCGGCGACGCTGCAGGAGTGCGCCGTCGCGGAATTCGACGAACACGGGGCGCTGACGAACTTCGACGCCGCGGTGGGCGAACTCGTCAACACCACCGGCGCGGGCCCGTTCGTCGGCTACTACAACGACCCGGCCGCGACGGCCCAGCGCATGCGGCACGGCATGTACTGGTCCGGGGACCTGGCCTACCGGGATGCCGACGGCTGGATATACCTGGCCGGCCGGACCGCCGACTGGATGCGGGTCGACGGCGAGAACCTGGCGGCCGGCCCGATCGAGCGGATCCTGGAGCGGCTGCCCGGGGTCAGCCAGGTCGCGGTGTACGCGGTGCCCGACGACCGGGTCGGCGACCAGGTGATGGCCGCCCTGGTCTTGCGCGACGGGACGCGGCTGGAACCCGACGAGTTAGCGACTTTCCTTGCCGCACAACCGGACCTGTCACCCAAGGCCTGGCCGCGCCACGTGCGTATCAACGCCGATCTGCCGACGACCGCGACCAACAAGATCCTCAAGCGCGCGTTGATGGCCGCTGGCGTCAGCGCCGAGGGCGGCGTGCTGTGGACGCGCCCGGCGCGCGGCACGACCTACCGTTCCGCGGTAGAGAACCCCGCCGGCCGCGCGGCGCCCACCGCGGCCGCCCCCTGAGCCCTAGGTGATGTTTTCGGCCGGCTCCTGCGGTTGCGGCGCTTCCCCGAACCGCGCGAGCACGAGTGTGGCGGAGATGGCCACCACGAAGCCCGCGATGACCAGCCAGCCCAGGCCGTCGCGGGCGCTGTCGCCCAGCCATACCACGCCGACGAACGCGGGTGCGATGGTCTCACCGACGACCATCCCGGCGACCGCCGTCGTCACCGAGCCGCGGTGCAGGGCGGAGGTCAGCAGCAGGAAACCGGCGGCCCCGCCCGCGGCCGCCGCGTACAGCGCCGGGTTGGTGTAGAAGGCGCGGTGGGTCGGATTGATCACCTCGATCAGCCGCACGCCCACCTCGATGACCCCGAACCCGGTGCCGGCCGCCAGGCCC
This sequence comes from Mycobacterium scrofulaceum, assembly GCF_001667885.1. Classification (GTDB taxonomy): domain Bacteria; phylum Actinomycetota; class Actinomycetes; order Mycobacteriales; family Mycobacteriaceae; genus Mycobacterium; species Mycobacterium scrofulaceum_C. Next base: position 34,078 of record NZ_LZJW01000102.1, read on the forward strand.
AGCGCGAGCGCGCGCGGCCGGTCCGGTAGCCGGCCCGCGACCGCGCCCGCGAGGAAGATCGCGGCCACCACGCCCAGCAGTGCCCAGCCGAGCCCCGCCGGGGCGTGCCGGAAGTGCCCCGGTCCGGCCGCGAGGGCGAGCACGATGAGGCTCGCGCACACGACGCCCACCGCCGTCCACTCGGCCCGTGACAGCCGCGCCGACAGCAGCCACGCGGAGGCGATGCCGGTGACTGCGATCGAGGCGGCCAGCGCCGCGGCGACCACGTAGATGGGCACCAGGCGCAACGCCGTCACTTGGAGGAGGAAGCCGACCCCGTCGAGGCCGACGCCGACGATGTACCGCCATTGCCGGGCGGCACGCATCAGCAGGACGGTGTCCACGCCCGAGCCGCTGCCTGCTTCCACCGACCGCGTCGCCGCGGCCTGCAACACCGATGCCGTGCCGTAACAGACCGAGCAGCCCAGCGCGAGGAGGAACCCGATCAGCACACCACGAACAATAGGCGGCGGCGACGAAAGGCGCGCCGAACCGATCAGCTGAGAACCTTGAAGAACAAATGTTTGGGCGTGGCGCAGGCGGGGCAAGTACCAGGTACGCATCGCATCAGCCTGGCCGTCTTCCCTTCACGACTAGTGAACACGCATGCGTACTTGGTACGGTCATTGAGTGACTGTCAAACAATGCACCACAAGCTAATTCAAAGCGTACGTTTAAATTCGGTGTACACCTGTGTACTCTAGCGACATGGCGGAACGCGGCGCAGAACCCCAGGTCCCACGCGGGCGCCGACTCTTCCTGCGCGCGGTGCGCCGGTTGTTCAGCCCGCTGCAGCCGGACGACTACCTCGAGATGATCAACCCGCTGTGGACCACCAAGGAGCTGCGCGGGAAGGTCGAGGCCATCGAGCAGCAGGGCTCCGAGGCCGCCAGCGTCCTGATCCGACCGGGATACGAATGGCCGGGGCACAAGCCCGGTCAGTACGTGCGCCTCGGGGTGGTCATCGACGGCGTCTACCACTGGCGGGCGTATTCGCTGACATCGGATCCCACGCCCGAGGATGGGCTGATCAGCGTCACCCCGAAGCGGGTCGATGGCGGGGCGGTGTCGCCGTATCTCGTGCACAAGATTCAGCCGGGGGACCTGGTACGGCTCGGCGAGATCGAAGGCGTGTTCACCCTGCCGGAGCCCCTGCCGGACAAGATGCTGTTCATCAGCGCCGGCAGCGGCATCACCCCGATCATCAGCATGCTGCGCGACCTCGACCACCGCGACGAGATGCGCGACGCGGTGGTCATCCATTCCGCGCGCACCCGCGAGCAGGCCATGTTCCTGCCCGCCCTGGAAGAGCTGGAGAAACGTCACCAGGGAATGCGGCTGGATCTGCGCTTCACCTCCGAACAGGGGCGGCTCACCCCCGGCGACCTGGACGACGTGTGCCCCGACTGGCGCGAGCGCGAGGCGTTCTGCTCGGGGCCCGGCGAGATGCTCGACGCGCTGATCGAGCACTGGGAGAACAACGGCGATCGAGACCGCCTGCATTTCGAACGGTTCCAACCCAAGATCGGCGGCGACGCCAACGCCGGCGAGGGCGGCACGGTGTGCTTCCTCGACAGCGACAAGGAAGTCGAATGTGACGGCGGCACATCGATTCTCGAGGCCGGCGAGAAGGCCGGCCTCAACCTCGCCTATGGCTGTCGCATCGGAATCTGCCATACCTGCGTCGGGACGCTGAAGTCGGGCAAACTGCGCGACCTGCGCTCGGGCGACGTGATCGAACCGACCGAACAGGACGTCCGGATCTGCATCAACACCGCCGAGGGCGACGTCGAACTGGAACTTTGATCGAAAGGAGCGGCTCGTGACAACTGCCGTGAAGAAGGCCGGGGAGTCACCGCTTTCCCGCCTTGGGGAACAAGAACTGGAAAAGCTCGCGAAGGAATTCGACGCGATCCACGACGAGGTGTTCGCCGACCTGGGCGACCGCGACCGCCGCTACATCAAGAACGTGATCTCGGCGCAACGGCAGATCGTGGTGGCGGGCCGGGTCCTGCTGCTGGCGTCACGCTCGAAAACCGCTTGGCTGCTGGGCACCGCGTGCCTCTCCATGGCGAAGATCTTGGAGAACATGGAGATCGGCCACAACGTGATGCACGGGCAATGGGATTGGATGAACGATCCCGACATCCACTCCTCGGTCTGGGACTGGGACACCGCGTCGACCGCGGAATCGTGGAAGCACTCCCACAACTACATCCACCACACGTTCACCAACATCCTGGGCAAGGACAAAGATCTCGGCTACGAGATCATGCGGATCGACCCCAACCAGAAGTGGGCGCCGCGGTATCTGGGCCAGCCCATCTACAACCTGCTGCTCACGTTGCTCTTCGAGTGGGGCGTGGCCGTCCACGACATGGACATCGACGCCATCCGCAAACGCGAGAAGCCGTGGTCGGAGGTGCGCAAGGACCTCAAGGGCATCGGCGTCAAAGCCCGCGCCCAGATCATCAAGGACTACCTGGGCTGGCCGGCGATCAGCGCCGGCGCGTTCGGGCTCGTCCAGCTGGCCTCGCGTGGCCGGCTCGAACAACCGGCGCAGAGCCGGGTCGCCAGAAGGCTCCGCAGGGTGTCGAACGGCGGACGCGTCGGCGCCGCGGCGAACTTCCTCGACAAGGTCGCGCCGGGCGTGGAAAGCACCTACCTGCGCACGCTGGCCGCCGACGCGCTGGCGAACGTGATCCGCAACGTGTGGGCGCACGCGATCATCTTCTGCGGGCACTTTCCGGACCAGACCTACACGTTCACCCAGGACGAAGTCGAGAACGAGACGCGCGGCGGCTGGTACGTACGCCAACTGCTCGGCGCAGCGAACATCGACGGCAGCCCCCTGTTCCACATCATCAGCGGCAATCTCGGCTATCAGGTCGAACACCACCTCTACCCGGACATGCCCAGCAGCCGGTACTCGGAGATCGCTCCGCAAGTCAAAGAAATCTGCGAGCGCTACGAGCTGCCTTACAACTCCGGCCCGTTCGGCAAGCAGTGGGCAATGGTGCACCGGAGCATCTTCCGGCTGGCTTTCCCGGGCGGGAAGCCGCGGCCGAAGCCCGGCCCCTATCACGGCAACGTCCATCGGCCGGACCCGGAGCGGCCCAGCGAGGGCAACCGATCCCGCGACCGTGTTCCGGCCGAACATCCGGCCGCGGGCCCCGAACACGACTCGAGCGGCGTCGAGGTGCAGCCGCCACCCCGCGGCAAGGACTGACGCTCGACGCCGGGCTCATCGGGTTGCCGTCGCCGGGACGCTGAGTAGCCTTTGCGCGATGACGGGGATCGACGGGCAGGTCGTGGCCATCACCGGGGCAAGCAGTGGGATCGGTGGGGCGACCGCGTTGCTGCTGGCCGAGCGCGGTGCCCGGGTGGTCATCGGCGCGCGCCGCGTCGAGCGGCTTGATGAGATCGCACGGGAAATACGCGACCGGGGCGGATCCGCCGTCACCTGCCAAGCCGACGTCTCGCGACGCGAAGACTTGGAGCTGCTCGTCGCGACGGCCACCGACGAATTCGGCCGCCTCGATGTCCTGGTGAGCAATGCCGGCATCAGCAAGATCGGGCCGATGTCCGACCTCGACGTCGACGGGTGGTCGGCGATGATCGACGTCAACCTGCGGGGGGTACTGCACGGGGTCGCCGCGGCCCTGCCGGTGTTTCGAAATCAGGGCCGCGGACATTTCGTGACGACGGTGTCGACCGCGGGGCTCAAGATCGTCCCCACTATGGCGGTGTATGCCGCCACGAAGAACGCCGTTCGCACTCTGATGGAGGGCTTACGCCAGGAATCGACCGATGGCGTCGTCCGGACCACATCCATCTCGCCGGGATTCGTCGACACCCAATTGGACGGCTCCATCGACGACGCGGCGGTGCGCGCACAGATCCGCCGCAACATGGCCGAGTTCGGATTGCCGCCGGCGGCGGTGGCGCGGGCGATCGCGTTCGCCATCGAGCAACCGCCCGACGTCGAGATCGGCGACATCACCATCCGGCCAACGGTGCAGGGCTAGCACCGGGGTGGTCAGGCGCCCGAATCTGAACCTTTTTCGGCGCGCGTTCGTGGATGATCATCGATGATGCGCCGCACCCACAGTTCCGGCACCGCAGACACCGAGCCGACCGACTCCGGCGGCTACGGGTTTCCCGCGTGGCTGTGGCGCGTGCTGGACGACCACCCGCCGCCGGGCGTCCGGCGGGCGCAGCGTTGGCGCAGCCCGCTGCGGGGACCATGGCTGACGTCGGTGTTCGGCTCGGTGCTGCTGATCACGCTGCCGATCGTCATCCTCACCGGGTTGCTGTCCTACATCGCCTACGGGCCGCGGTTCGGCCAAGCGATCCCCGGCGACGTCGGATGGCTGAAGCTGCCGACGTTCGACTGGCCCACCAGCCCGGCGTGGTTGTACCGGCTGACCCAGGGGTTGCACGTCGGGCTCGGGCTGATCCTGATCCCGGTGGTGCTGGCCAAACTGTGGTCGGTGATCCCGCGACTGTTCGCGTGGCCGCCCGCCCGGTCCACAGCCCAACTGCTGGAACGGGTTTCGTTGCTGATGCTGGTCGGTGGCGTCCTGTTCGAGATCGTCACGGGCGTGCTGAACATCCAGTACGACTACATCTTCGGATTCAGCTTCTACACCGCGCATTACTTCGGCGCCTGGGTGTTCATCGCCGGATTCGTCGTGCATATCGCGATCAAGATCCCGACGATGTGGTCCGGCCTGCGCTCGATCTCGGCGCGTGACGTGCTGCGCACCGGGCGCGCCCAGACCCGCGCGCAACCTTGGGAGCCGGACGGGCTGGTCGCCTCGGACCCCGAGCCCGCGACGATGAGCCGCCGCGGCGCCCTCGCGCTGGTGGGCGGCGGCGCGGTGTTCATGGCGGTCATCACCGCGGGGCAGACGCTCGGTGGCCACGCGCGGCCCGCGGCCCTGCTGCTTCCGCGCGGGCGCACCCGCGGGGACGGGCCTGGCGACTTCGAGGTCAACCGGACCGCGGTGGTGGCCGGCATTTCCTCGGAAAACACCGGTGAGCGCTGGCGGCTCACGCTGAGCGGAGGATCGCACGCCGTCGTCCTGGATCGCCCCGCCCTGCTGGCCATGCCGCAGCACACCGCCACGCTGCCGATCGCCTGCGTGGAAGGCTGGTCCACCACCCAGACCTGGACCGGGGTGCGGCTGGCGGACCTGGCCAGGCTCGCCGGCGTTCCCGCACCCGAGTCGGCCTACGTGTCGTCGTTGGAGCGCGGGGGCGCGTTCGGCCGCGCGACGCTGCAGGGGAGCCAGGTGCTGCACCCCGATGCCCTGCTGGCCCTGCGCGTGAACGGGGCCGACCTGTCCCCGGATCATGGCTACCCGGCGCGCATCATCGTGCCGGCGTTGCCAGGGGTGCACAACACCAAATGGGTGGAGTCCATCGCCTTCAGGGCCACCCCAAATGCTTAGCGCGCGAGCGGCTTTCGTGCGGATCTATGGCTCTGGCCCCTGGCATCTGCTGACGTTGATCGCCGGGTTCGCGCTCTTGGCCTATGTCGTGGTCACCATCAAACCGGTCACGCTGTGGAACCCCCAGGTGTGGTGGCAGTCGATCATCGTGTGGTTCGCGGCGGCCATCGTCGCCCACGACCTGGTGTTGTTTCCGGTCTACGCATTGCTGGACCGGCTGCTCTCGCGGTCCGTCGTCCGGCCCGCACCGCGGGGTGTGCCCGTCATCAATCACATCCGGGTGCCCGCGCTGGGCGCCGGCCTGACGCTGCTGGTCTTCCTGCCCGGCATCATCAAGCAGGGCGCCGCCACGTATTCGGCCGCGACCGGGCAGACGCAGGATCCCTTTCTCGGCCGCTGGCTCCTGCTGACCGCCGCGATGTTCGCGGCCAGTGCCGCGATCTACGCGATCCGCGTGGTGACCGCGCCCAGGCGGACCGGGGCGGCACCCGGCCTACATGTTGGCGATGATCTGTAGGCGCTGGGCCCTGTATTCGGTGTCGGTGATGGCGCCCCTGGCATGCAGGTCCTCGAGTTGTCTGAGGCGGTCGTACAGCGGCGGTTCGGGCCGCGTGAGCGGGACCGGGTGAGCGTGGATGCCGCCGGTGTGCGGCATCGAGCCGCCCTTGGCGGTCCACCCCGAACCGAGGTCGATCAGCCGCAGCGCGAACAACACGCCGGCGCCGGTGATCGGCAGGCCGAGGTAGAGCATCCACCCCAACGGCACGCCGGCCCGGCTCAGCGCGAAATAACGCGTCAGCAGGACCAGCGCGAGCAACCCGCCGGCCAGCAGCACCACGGCCTTGCTTTTCATCCGCCATGAACCTCCGTGTCGGTCGCTGCGGGGCGCAGCGGTGGTGTGGCAAGTGCAACCCGATCGGGTCGCTACCGATCCCAAGGGCGCTCAGCGCGTTCACCGTCCACGGCCGCGCTTGAAGGATTCTTGGTGACTTCTTGGAGTGTTCTTTGAAACCCGCGCGTGTTCTGCGCGTTGCGCGGCGACTAACTACTCTGGTGAGCATGAAAAACACGCGGGCTTCGACGGCGACGGCGTTGTGCGCCTGCCTGGCCGCGCTTGTCTTCACGCCACTCGGCCTCGCCCCGACGACGGCGGCAAGAACCGTTGTGTCGTCCCCGTCCTCATCGATCGACGACCGCGCGCTCGGGTTGCCCAGCTCGCCCTGCTTCATCGGCCTCAACTGCGGATGTGTCCAACACTGCCAATCGCCCCCGCGCCCGCGTCCGCCGGCCGTAGCGGGCGATCCACAGCACGCTCCGCCCGCGTCCACGCCGCCAAATCCCTAGTCCGACCGGACAATCGCCTGCTCCGCGGAGAAAGCACACTGGAGAGATTGTGAAGATTCGACCAGCCCGACCTGTGGCCGCGGTTTGCGGCGTCTTCGCAGCAGTCGTTTTGGTGTTCGGCTGGTCGGACGCCGGCATGGTCACCCGGGCGGCAAACCCCACGCCTTCGTCCAACGTGGCGCCGGCCCCCCCGCCCGGCCCGGGCGGCGCGCTGCCGGTGCAACCCGCCGGCGGGGGAGGCTGCATCATCGGCCTCAACTGCGGTTGCACGCGCAACTGCCATAAGCCGCGGCCCCATCCCCCGGGTCCCGTCAGCGATCCGCAACACGACGCGCCCGCACCGGCCCCGGAGAACCCCTAGCGGGGCATAGCCGACGAGGCCGCCGGCCGCTTTCCTATCATCGGCTGATGGAGATCGAGTCCTCGCCGGCGTTCGGTGCCGAGGACTCGGCCCGGTTTCGTGCCTCGGGGTTCTGGTCGGACACGACGTTGTCGGACGCGGTGCGGCGCAATGCAGAACGGTCGCCGGATCGGCTTGCCTATGTCGACCATCCCGGGACGGCCTTGAGTTGGCGCCAATTCGACGATGCCGCAAGCGCGCTGGCCGGGGCGCTGGCCGGCGCGGGGGTCGAGCCCGGTGACCGGGTGGCGGTGTGGCACGGCGATTCCGCCGCCCTGCACGTGCTGTTCGTCGCGATCGAGCGCTGCGGGGCGGTCGTCGTCGGGGTGGGCGCGCGCGCCGGAGCCCGGGAGGCCGCGGCGATACTGCGCAGCGCCCGGCCGAAAATGCTGATCAGCGACCATCAGCATGCTGGGACCGCGGCGTCGGTCGCCGAGGAGCTGTCACTGCCCACCCTGACGCTGGGCACGGACGCCGGCGCCCCTCGGCTGAACATCGGGGCGGCGCCCAAGCCGCTTGCCCCCGGCGCCCGGCTCGGGCCCGACGATGTGTTCCTGATCAACTCGACATCCGGGACCACCGGCCTGCCCAAGTGCGTCGTGCACACCCAGAATCGCTGGTACTACTTCCACCAGAAGGCCGTCGCCAACGGGCTGCTGACGGCGGAAGACGTTTTCCTGCCGGTCATCCCGACGCCGTTCGGATTCGGGCTATGGACCAGCCACACCACGCCGATCTACCTCGGCGCCACCGCGATCATCTTGGGCCGGTTCAGCACCGGGGCGACCTGCGAGGCGATATCGCTGCACCGGGCCACCGTATTGTGCTGTGTCAGTACGCAATTGACGATGTTGATGGCGGATCCCGCGACCCGCGACCATGACCTGAGTTCGCTGCGCGTCGTGTTCACCGGCGGTGAGGCGCTGCCGTACCGGCCGGCGGCAGAGTTCGAGGAACTCACCGGCGCCAAGATCCTGCAGTTCTACGGCTCCAACGAAACCGGGATGCTGAGCGCCACCACCGTCGACGACACGCGGGAACGCCGACTGCGCACCGGCGGCCGGATCGTGCCCGAAATGGCGGTCCGGCTCTTCGACGGGGACCGGGACGTGACCGTGACGGGCAAGGGCCAGCCGGCCTGTCGCGGCCCGGCGACCAGCCTCGGCTACCTGGGCGGAACCGATCACGACAAGTTGTTCACCCCAGACGGGTGGATGCGGATGGGTGACATCTGCGAAATCGACGCGGACGGCTACCTGACCGTCACCGGGCGAACGTCCGACTTCATCCTGCGCGGCGGGAAGAACATCAGCGCCACGCAGGTCGAGGACGCCGTCACCACCCACCCCGCGATCGCCGTGGCGGCGGCGGTCGCGATGCCCGATCCGGTGTTCGGCGAAAAGGTGTGCCTCTACGCCGAACTCGTCGACTCGACCACGGTCGAGCTGCCCGAGCTGGTCGAACACCTTCTCGCGCTGGGCGTATCCAAGGAGCTGTTGCCCGAGCGGCTCATCGTGGTCGACGAACTCCCGCGCTCGTCGGGAGGGAAGGTTGCCAAAGGTCGGCTCCGCGAGGATATTCGAGCCAGAACGGAGGCCGAAGATGAATGCTCCTAACGCGCGCCGGGGCGGACTGGAGGTCTGGGCGCCGTCGGTGGTCCCCCCGATCGGGGTCGACCTGTCCGACGAGCAGGCGCTCGCGGTGGCCTTCCGCCACCTGGCCGGGATCGGGTTCGCCGAGAACATGGCCGGGCATATCACCTGGCAACGCGACGGCCAGACGGAGATGTTGGTCAATCCGTGGGGGCTGTGGTGGCAGGAGATGACGGCGTCCGACATCTGCGTGGTCGACGCCGACGCCCGGGTGCTGCGGGGCCGGTGGGACGTCACGCCGGCGATCCACATCCACACCGAGCTGCACCGTGTCCGCGACGACGCCCGGGTGGTCATCCACAACCACCCGTACTACGTCTGTGTGCTCGCCGCGCTGGGCCGGCTGCCCGAATTGGTGCACCAGACCGGTTCGCTCTTCCTCGACGACCTGTGCCTGGTGGACGCCTACGACGGCGAGATCGACAGCCCCGCTCGCGCGGCCGAGCTCGCGACCCGCATCGGGGGCGCGAACCTGACCATCCTGGCCAACCACGGCGTCATCGCGACCGGCCGCAATCTGCCCGAAGCCGTCTACCGCGCGGCGTCCATCGAACGGGTATGCAAGCTGGCCTACGACGTGCTGCTGACCGGCAAGGAGCCGGTCGCCATGAAGTGGTCCGACATGGCGGGCATGCAGCGGTCGCTCGTCGAGCGCGCAGCCGACGTGTACTGGGCGGGCGCGGCGCGGATGACCATCAAGGCCGACCCCGACGTGCTCACGTGAACCGCGTCGTCGCGTGTGCGTCCGCGCCGGAAGCCGTCACCGGACATTCAACGACACCGCCGCGCAAGGAGATTGACGAGTGAAATCGATCGACGAGCTGGCCGGCGACCTGAACTTCACCACCGCGAAGACCGGCGAGCACCGCTCGGTCACGTTCTTGCCCGACCCGCCCCGCGCGCCGCGGCGCTACACCGTGATCTCCGTCGACGATCACATCGTCGAGCCGCCGGATACCTTCGCCGGGCGGTTGCCGCGCAAGTTCGCCGACCGGGCGCCCAAAGTCGTCGAGACCGACAGCGGGGGACAGACCTGGGTCTACGACGGTCGGGAGCTGCCCAACGTCGGATTCAACGCCGTCGTGGGCCGGCCGGTGGCCGAGTATGGCTTCGAACCGGTCCGGTTCGACGAAATGCGAAGGGGCGCTTGGGACATCCATGAGCGTGTCAAGGACATGGACCTCAATGGCATCTACGCGTCGCTCAATTTCCCGTCCTTCCTCCCCGGCTTCGCCGGCCAGCGGCTGCAGCAGGTGACCGACGATCGCGACCTGGCGCTGGCCTCGGTGCGCGCCTGGAACGATTGGCACCTCGAGGTGTGGGCGGGCTCGTATCCCGAACGGATCATTCCGTGCCAATTGCCGTGGCTACTGGACCCCGAACTCGGCGCGAAGATGATCTACGAGAACGCCGAGCGTGGATTCCATGCCATCACGTTCAGCGAGAACCCGGCAATGCTGGGGCTGCCGAGCATTCATTCCAAACACTGGGACCCGATGATGGCGGCCTGCGCCGAGACGGACACCGTCGTCAACCTGCACATCGGCTCGTCGGGGTCCTCGCCGTCCACCACCGACGACGCGCCTCCGGACGTGCAGGGCGTGCTGTTCTTCGCCTACGCCATCTCCGCGGCGGTCGACTGGCTGTATTCGGGGCTGCCCAGCAGGTTTCCCGACCTGAAGATCTGCTTGTCCGAAGGCGGAATCGGGTGGGTGGCCGGACTGCTGGATCGCCTCGACCACATGCTCAGCTACCACGCGATGTACGGCACCTGGGCGGCGCTGGGCGAAAGCCTCACGCCCGCAGAGGTTTTCACCCGCAACTTCTGGTTCTGCGCGGTGGAGGACAAGTCGTCGTTCGTGCAGCGCGACCGGATCGGCGTGGACAACATCATGTTGGAGGCCGACTACCCGCATTGCGACTCCACCTGGCCCCACACCCAGCGGACGATCCACGAGCAAATCGGCGACCTGCCCGCGGACGTCATCCGTAAGTTCAGCTGGGAGAACGCGTCACGCCTCTACCGCCACCCGGTGCCGGAAGAAGTGCAGCGGAATCCGGACGCGTTCTGAGCTCGGTGCGGCGGCCTTCACGCGCCGGAATCGACCGCGTACACTACGTTCAGTATGTACTAAACGTAGTGGAGGGTCATGTCGCCGGAAGAGGCCGAGTTCGTCGACCGCCTCGGGCTGTTCTTCGAACTGCTCGGCGCCACCCGGACCATGGGCCGGCTGTACGGATGGCTGCTGATCTGTCACCCGCCTGAGCAGTCGTTGACCCAGCTGGCGGAGGCGTTATCGGTCAGCAAGGCCTCCATCAGTACCGTCGCACGGCAGCTGCTGGAGGGCGGCATGGTGGAGCGGTTGCCCAGTCCGGACCGCCAACACCTCTACCGGGTAACCCCGGGCGGGTTCACCAGCGTTCTGGAAACCCAGCTCTCGCTCATGCGGCTGGGCATCGAACCCGCCGAGTTCGCCCTTTCGGTGCTGGCGGAGGACCGCGCCGAACAGCGGCAGCGCGTCGAGGACTTCCGCGATTTCTGCGAGTTCTGCACCAATGCCTATCGCGACCAGCTCATGCAGATGTGGACCGAATATCGAGCGGCAAGGAGAAAACCATGACCGCGACGGACAAGGTCGACTTCACCGCGGTGCCGTGGGGGTCGGTGGAATGGACGAACCTTGTCACGCTCTATCTCCGTGCTCACGAAAGCCGTTCGAGAAGGCCCATTTTGGGAGACAAGACGGCGGCGGAAGCGGTGGAGCGGATCGACTACGACTTCAAACGGATTCATCGGAGCTCGTTGCCGGCGTCGAACCAGTATTTGGTCGCCCTGCGCGCCAAGCGGCTCGACGACTGGTGCGCGCAATTCCTTCGGCGCCATCCCGACGCCGTGGTGCTGCATCTGGGTTGTGGCCTCGACGGCCGCGCCTTCCGGCTTCCCGTACCGCCGTCCGTCTTGTGGTTCGACGTCGACCAACCCGCCGTCATCCAGTTGCGGCGGCGGCTCTACGAGGACACCGAGCGGTACCGGATGATCGGCTCGTCGGTGACCGATCCGGAGTGGCTGGACCAGGTGCCGACCGGTCGCCCGACGCTGGTCATCGCCGAAGGCCTGCTCATGTATCTGACCGAACACCAGGTCCGCGAGCTGTTGCGGCGTCTGACGGACCGATTCCACAGCGGCGAAATGCATTTCGACACGCTCTCGGCGCTGGCGCCGTTGCTGTCCAAGCTGTTCACCCGGGGGATCATCAAGTGGGGTACCCGCGATGCGCGGGAGCTCGAGTCGTGGAACCCGAGGCTGCGGTTACTCGAGCGGACGTCTACGCTGGCCGGCTACCGGCAGATCGACTCGACGGTGGTGCGGCTGATCTATCAGGTCATGTGGGTGGCGGGCGCCCGCAACTACGACGTGCTGAACCGCTTCGAATACTCATAAATCGGAAGCCAGCCGCCGCAGAATCTCGGAGGTGGGTTCGGCGGTCGCATTCCGGTAGCCGGTGCCGGCCCACAGGTGCACGTAGTCGGGCTTGCCCGCCGCGGCCGCGGCCTTGCGCAGCGGGCTGGTCAGGTAGTGGATGGCCGGATAGCCCAGCGGCGCCTGAGCCTCGTGGGCGTCGATGAAGGCATTGCGCAGCCCGCGCGCCGGACGGCCGGTGAAGGCGTGCGTGAGCACCGTCTCGGTGTACGCCGGGTCGGTCAGGGCCGCCCGGTGCGTGGCCGAGGCGCCGCTTTCGTCCGCGCGCAGCAGAACGGTGCCCACGGCGGCAGCGGCGGCGCCCGCGCGGATCACCTCGGCGACCGCGGCGGGGGTGGCCAGCCCGCCGGCGGCGATGACCGGCAGCGGAACGGCTGCGACGATCTGTGCGACCAGCTCGGCGATCGGCACGGGCGTCAGTGGCTTCCGCGGCGAGAGTGTGCCCGAGTGACCGCCGGCGGCGGCCGCCTGCACGGCGAGCATGTCGACCCCGGCGTCGCGTGCCTGCACCGCCTCGTCGGGCGTGGTCACCGTCTGCACCACGACACTGCCCGCCTTGCGCAGCGCCGCGATCACCGCGCGCGGCGGGATGCCGAAGGTGAACGACACCATGGGAGCCGGGTCGTCGAGCAGCAGCGCGACCTTCTCGTTGAACCTGTCGGTGTCCTCGATCGGCTCCGGGGGCAACGTCAGCCCGAACTGCTCGGCATCGCGCTGGACGATCGCGGCGTAGGCGCGGTAGCTCCCCGGATCAACCGGTAGCGGGTTGGGCGCAAACAGGTTGATGCCGAACGGGATTCCCTCGGCCCGAACCTGTTTGACCTCGGCTTCCACCGCCTCCACGGTCTTGTACCCCGCGGCGAGCATGCCGAGGCCGCCCGCGCGGGTCGCGGCCGACACCATCGCGGGGGTGGTAGGCCCGCCCGCCATCGGGGCGGCGACCAGCGGAATGGACATTTCGAACTGTGTCAGCATGTCTGAGCCCTCCCGTGAGGCGGTACGCCGAACGCGGACACCACCGCCCTGACAATAACGACGTCCCGTAGCGGCGGCATTCCGCCCGGCCGCCGGACCTGGCAGGATGCTTCAGCGTGAAGAGGCCCAACTTCCTCGTGATCGTGGCGGACGACCTCGGGTTTTCCGATATCGGCGCGTTTGGCGGCGAAATCGAGACGCCCAACCTCGATCGGTTGGCCCACGCGGGGATCCGGCTCACCGACTTCCACTCCGCGCCGGCGTGCTCACCGACCCGGGCGATGCTGCTGACGGGGACGGACCACCACATCGCCGGCATCGGCACCATGCTCGAGGTCGCCGGCCCCGGGTTCCGCGGCGCCCCCGGTTACGAGGGCTACCTAAACGACCGGGTGGTGGCCTTGCCCGAACTGCTGCGCGACGCGGGCTACCTGACGCTGATGTCGGGCAAGTGGCACCTGGGCGCCACGATCGACAGGTCGCCATGGGCGCGCGGTTTCGAGCGTTCGTTCGCGCTGCTGCCGGCCGGGGCCAGCCATTTCGGGGGCGGCGGCGCGCGCAGTTTCTCGCCCGTTCCAACGCTTTACACCGAGGACGACCAGTTCGTCACCGTGGGAGACGACTTCTATTCGTCGGACTCCTACACCGACAAGCTGCTGCAGTATTTCACCGAACGCGCTCCCGATGACGACCGGCCGTTCTTCGCGTATCTGCCCTTCCAGGCGCCGCATTGGCCGCTGCAGGCCCCGGACGAATCCATCGCGAAATACCGGGGCCGCTATGACGCCGGGCCCGACGCGCTGCGCGAGGAGCGGTTGGCGGCGCTCCAGCGATTGGGCCTGTGCCCGCCGGACGTCGAGGCGCACCCGGTCGTCGCCGACGGGGTCCCCGAGTGGGCCGACATGACCGACGAACAGCGCGCGGTGTCGGCTCGCAGCATGGAGGTGTATGCCGCGATGGTCGACCGGATGGACTGGAATGTCGGTCGGGTCCTCGACTACCTTTCGGAGAGCGGCGAACTGGATAACACCGTCGTTATCTTCCTGTCCGACAACGGCGCCGAGGGGGCAATCGTCGAGGCGATGCCACTGGTCGGGCCCCGGATCGTCGCGCAAATCGAAAAGCATTGCGACAACAGCCTGGACAACCTGGGCCGGCCCTCGTCGTTCATCTGGTACGGACCACGGTGGGCGCAAGCGGCCACCGCGCCGTCGCGGTTGCACAAGGCGTTCACCACCGAAGGTGGGATCCGCGTGGTCGGCTTCGTGACCTGGCCGGGTTTTGCGCGGCAGCGGGAGATCGGCACCGCATTCAGCACCGTGATGGACATCGCCCCGACCGTGCTCGAACTGGCGGGTGCGGCGCACCCCGGCACGTCTTACCGCGGCCGCGAGGTAGCGCCGATGCGCGGCCGCTCCCTGGTCGGCTACCTGTCGGGGAATGCGGAGGCCGTTCATGATGCCGAGACCGGCACGGGCTGGGAACTGTTCGGCCGCAGGGCGATTCGGCGGGGCGATTGGAAGGCGTTGCATCTGCCGGCGCCGTACGGCCCGGGCAGTTGGCAGCTCTATGACCTCGCGGCGGACCCGGGCGAAATTCACGACCTGGCCGACACGCACCCCGACAAGCTGACCGAACTGCTGACGCTGTGGGATCGCTACGTCGAGGAAACCGGGGTAATCCTCGATCCCGTTTCGGTGTTCGACGTCGAGTTCTGATGGCCGAAACGACGACCTGCGCAATCATCGGTGGCGGTCCGGCCGGCATGGTCCTGGGGCTGCTACTGGCCCGGGCGGGTGTGCAGGTCACCCTGATGGAGAAGCACGGCGACTTCCTGCGCGACTTCCGCGGCGATACGGTCCACCCGACCACCATGCGCCTGCTCGACGAGCTGGGCTTGTGGGAACCCTTCGCGGCCTTGCCTTTCACCGAAGTTCGCACCGCGAAGCTCGAATCCAATGGGCGGTCGGTGACCTACGTCGACTTCGAGCGGTTACGCCAGCCCCATCCCTTTGTCGCTATGGTGCCGCAGTGGGACCTGCTCAACCTGCTGGCCGATGCGGCCCAGGCGGAGCCCAGCTTCTCGCTGCGAATGAACACCGAAGTCACCGGCCTGGTATGGGAGGCCGACCGGGTCGTCGGAGTGCGCTACCGCGGGCCCGAGGGCCCGGGCGAACTGCGGGCGGAGCTGACGGTCGCATGCGACGGCCGATGGTCGATCGCGCGTCGGGAGGCCGGACTGACGGCGCGTGAGTTTCCGGTGAAATTCGACGTGTGGTGGTTTCGGTTGCCGCACAAGGAAGACGTCGAATACTCGTTCCTCCCGCGCCTCGGTCCGGGCAAGGGTCTTGCCGTGATCCCGCGGGAGCGCTACTTCCAGATCGCTTACCTCGGACCCAAGGGCACGGACGCCCAATTGCGGGCGCGCGGCATCGAGGCGTTCCGCCACGACGTCGAAGAGCTGCTGCCCGACATGCCCGAGTCGGTCGCGGCGCTGCAATCGATGGATGACGTCAAACATCTTGACGTGCACGTGAATCGGCTGCGCCGTTGGCACACCAAGGGGCTGCTGTGCATCGGCGACGCGGCGCACGCGATGTCGCCGCTGGGTGGCGTCGGCATCAACCTGGCGATCCAGGATGCCGTCGCGGCCGCGACGGTCCTGGCCGAACCGCTTCGGCGACACCGGGTCGGCGACCGCGAACTCGCCGCGGTGCACCGGCGGCGCGTCTTCCCGACGGTGGTGACGCAACTGGTGCAGCAGGTGCTGCATCGGATCTTGCTCGGGCCGTTGCTGCGTGGCGCGGATCCCACGCCGCCGGCGGCGTTACTCGGCCTGATGCAACGGCTGCCGTGGCTGTCGATCGTGCCGGCCTACTTCGTCGGGGTCGGGGTCCTGCCCGAGCACGCGCCGGCGTTCGCCCGTCGCGGGAACGGCTAGGCCAACGCAGGTCCGGACCCCGCGCGTGCAGGCGTTTGACGGATGGCGAGCGAGGGTATGCGTATTGGGACAGTTTGAGGTCAGATCGGTCCGTCCCCGCATACCGCGGACGTTCCCTCCGGGAAGCCACGGGACCGAGAGGAGGCCAGCACAGTGAACATCAAAAAAATCGCAGGTAATACCGCCGTTGTCGGCGCGTTGAGCGTTGCGGCGCTGGGTCTCGGCACCGGTATGGCCCAGGCACATCCGGGCCCGTGGCCACCGCCGGTCCCGCCGGGTCCGCACGTCGTGGACAACGGACATTGGAACCCGTTGCCGCCGGGGCAGGTCAAGCAGATCTGCCCGTGGCAGTCGCCGCCGGGCCAGTGGATCGGCGGCCCGCACGGGGTTCCGTGCACCTGATCGCCCCGAAATTCGAACGGGCCTGACATCCTTCTCGCCCTGCGCGGGGCGAACGGCCAGTGTCCTGGTCACGCGGTCTCGGCCAACAACCGCCGCGCCGCCTCGACGCACGGTCGGAGCCGGTCGATCGGCGTGACCCCGTCCAACGCCAACGACCTTCTTGGTACCTCGAGTTCGATCACGATGTCGGACGGGAGCGCGGACAGGATGTCCCGCAGCGGCAGCTCGCCCTCGCCGGGAACCATCCGCTCATACATGGCTTCTTCCATGTAGTTTCCGCCGCGCGGCCGCAGAGTGGTGTCGTTGAGTTGGGCATAACCGATGCGGGCGGGGTCGGTCGCCGCGAGATCGGCGGCGCCCGAGCCAGAGCGGACCAGGTGCATGGTGTCGATCAGCAGGCGAAAGTCGTTAC
Organism: Mycobacterium scrofulaceum; assembly: GCF_001667885.1. GTDB lineage: Bacteria > Actinomycetota > Actinomycetes > Mycobacteriales > Mycobacteriaceae > Mycobacterium > Mycobacterium scrofulaceum_C. The sequence goes on from NZ_LZJW01000102.1 coordinate 51,180, forward strand.
GTCCTACGTGTTCGACCGCCGCGAGCGCCGTCGGCAGGTCGCCGACCGTCAGCCCGGGCACGGGTTCGAGCAGTGTCTGGATGCCCCGGTCGGCGGCGTGCTCCGTCAGCGCCGCGAACTGGTCGAAGCTGCGGGGGAGGTCGGGGTCGAGGCTGACCACATTGATCCGAGGAACGCTCAGCTCGGCCAGCACGTCGAGATCCGCACGGAACGCGCTCATGTCGGCGTCCGGCAGCACGAGAAAGCCGTCCCCGAGCGAGATCGTCACGCCCCGGTCCTCCATCGCGGCGACCACCTGATGTCGCAGGCCGGCGTCGGCCAGGGAGAAGCGGGGATAACCGAGGGGCACCAGCGGCATGCCCTGCAGCGCGGCGGAAACGAAACGGCAGCCGAGATCGGCCGCCAGATTCACCAATTCGACTGGGGGAAGGCCGAACACGCTCAGCATGCCGATGCCGAGCCGATCCATGCTCGTTGTCATGTCACGAAGGACGACCGGCGAGTTGGGCCAATTGCGCGGCTCCCTCGGCGGTTTGGGTGGTCAGTGCGATGCGCCCCGAAGTGACGGGGTCTTCGATGATCGGCGCCTCCAGCACGAGATTGTCGCGGACGAAGGCCACATGGTCTTGGAGATGCGCGGCGGTGTACGACGCCCACGCGGACGCCGACGGCGGGTCGAGGGTGAGGGTCACGTCGTAGTAACCCGCCGCCAGCGACTTCGGTGGTTCCACGTGTATCAGCCCGAGCTGCATCGTCTCGGGGCCCAGTGCGTACAACGTGGTTCGGCCGATGTCGCACGTGGTGAACGCCTCAGTCGGCGCCACCGGATGATTCGGGTCGGTCGCCGGGCACTTCTGCGGGCTGGTCGGCTGCGACTTGTTGACCGGGCGGACGGGCAAGGGGGCGATATTCAGGATCGGTGCGGCCGACGCGCTTGTGGTGGGCGTCGCGGTGGTCGCCGCGCGGGTGGTCGACGTGGTGGGCGCGGCCGCGTGCCGCGTCGAGTGGCAGGCGCATATCAGCGCAACGGGCAGCAGGGCGCACACCAACCAAGCGGCCGGCACGCCCACCGTCCCGTCACCTCGCCGTTGAGTCATTCGACCCATTGTTGCAGTCGAGACAACGGCCGGGCCGGTGCTGCGGCACCCTTTACGGACACTACGAATATAGAGTAGCGTGTCCCTCCAAACGATGGACAAACGCCGGAAGCCCAATCCAGGGGAGCGCCGCCGCGATCTGTGCGATGCGGCCATCCAGTTGTTGGCCGAAGACGGGGCCAAGGGACTGAGCCATCTCAAGGTCGACCGCAAGGCCGGCGTCCCTGACGGCACCACGTCGTTCTACTTCCGCACCCGCTCGGCGCTGCTGCGCGCGGTGGCCGAGCGGCTGGCCGAGCTGGACCTCGCCGACCTGCAGTCCGTCGCCGATGACTCCGACGGCCGGGGGGAGAACCCCTCGCCCTCGCGACTGTCACAGGTGGTCATTCGATCGGGCAACGGTCCGCAGCTGTCCCGAACCAAGGCGCGTTACGAGCTGACGATGCAGGCCGCGCGCGATCCGGCACTGGCCGCGATTCTGCAACGGGCCACGGACGAATTCACCAAGCTGCACCGCGAAATCCTGGTGCAGCTCATGCCGCACGGCGCGGACCTGGAGCCCGCCGTGGTCGAAGACCTGAGCAATGTGACGCTGACGTTCATCAACGGCCTGCTGGTGCGGTTCGCCCACGGCGACCGGATCGTCGACACGGCCGAGCAGTTGGACGGCATCTTGTCGGCCATTGCGGCGGGCATCCTGCACAGCTCGCACCGGGGCCGGCTGACCGACGCAGCCGGCCAGTCCGCGGCGGTCCAGCGCCGCGCGACGGCGTCGGGCTGAGCGGGCCGGACATGCGCGAATCGGTGACGGGTGACGCGGCATGGGGTCTTGCCAGACCATTCGCCATATGGTTCTCTACGAGAATAGAGTTAGGCCACGCTGACGGGCCGATTTCAGCCCAGCCCGTGCGCATGTCAAAGCCACGCATTTAAGCGGAGTGTACAAATTGCCCGAACCGGATTCAGTGCTGGAACGCTGGCAGCGCGAGCGCTGCGCAGGCGGCCCGGACGGCCGGGAAGGGGCAGCGGTAGGAGGGATTTCGTGACGACGAGCACCGAGAGCCATGTGCGATTCGATCCGTACGATGTCGAGTTGATCGCCGACCCGTACCCCATGTTCGCGCGTCTGCGTGAAGAGGCGCCGCTTTACTACAACGCCGAATACGACTTCTTCGCGGTGAGCCGCTATGCCGACGTGAACAAGGCGCTCGTCGACCACGTCACTTTCAGCTCCGCACGGGGCGCAATTCTGGAATTGATCAAGGCTAACCTCGAGATCCCGTCGGGGATGCTGATCTTCGAGGACCCGCCGATCCACGACGTCCACCGCAAGCTGCTGTCGCGCATGTTCACGCCGCGCAGGATCGCGGCGCTCGAACCGATGATCCGTGACTACTGCGCTCAACTCCTGGACCCGCTGGTCGGCTCGGGCCACTTCGACTTCGTGGCCGACCTCGGTGCCCAGATGCCGATGAAGGTCATCAGCTCGCTACTCGGGATACCGGAAGACGATCAGGTGTACATCCGCGACCGGGGCAACGCCCAGCTGCGCACCGAGGCGGGCAAGCCGATGGCCGCCGCCGAGCACGGGTTGTCGGTGGGGGAGCAGTTCGAGGCCTACATCGACTGGCGTGCCGAACATCCGTCCGATGACATCATGACCGAGCTGCTGAACGTCGAATTCGTCGACGAATCCGGCACCACGCGGCGGCTCACCCGTGACGAGATCCTGGTGTACCTCAACGTCGTCGCCGGAGCGGGGAATGAAACCACGACCCGGCTGATCGGTTGGGCCGGCAAAGTTCTGGCCGAACATCCCGATCAACGCCGCGACCTGGTCGAGCATCCCGAGCTCATCCCGCAGGCGATCGAGGAGTTGCTGCGCTACGAGCCGCCCGCGCCGCACGTGTCGCGCTATGTGACCCGCGACGTCAGCCTGCACGACCAGACGGTCCCCGAGGGCAGCGTGTTGATGATGCTCATCGGCGCGGCGTGCCGCGACGAACGCCAATTCGGGCCGGATGCGGGCGAATTCAATATCCATCGGAGGGTCCGTCCCCACCTCACCTTCAGCGTGGGCACCCACTTCTGCCTGGGCTCGGCCCTGGCTCGCCTGGAGGGCCGCGTCGCGCTGGAGGAGATCTTGAGACGTTTCCCCGAGTGGGAGGTCGACCTGGCCAATGCCACGCTGAGCCCGACGTCGACGGTCCGCGGCTGGGAATGCATGCCGGCTTTGGTGCCGAGATGACCGGCCGCGTCGAGGGCAAGGTCGCGTTTGTCAGCGGCGCCGCCCGCGGTCAGGGCCGCAGCCACGCGGTGCGCTTGGCGCAGGAGGGCGCCGACATCATCGCGATCGACGTCTGCGGGCCGATCGAGAACCTGGCCTATCCGCACTCGACGCCGGAAGACCTGGCCGAGACGGCCGACCTGGTGAAGGCCCACGATCGTCGCATCGTCACCGCGCAGGTGGACGTCCGCGACTATGAGGGGCTGAAGTCCGCGGTGGACGGCGGTGTGGAACAGCTCGGGCGGCTCGACATCATCGTCGCGAACGCGGGCGTGGGCACCGATGGCAGGAAGCTGCACAAGATTCGGGAGAACGTCTGGCAGGACATGATCGACATCAACCTGACCGGCGTTTGGCACACGGTCAAAGCCGGTGTCCCGCACATGCTTTCGGGTGGACGCGGCGGATCCATCGTGCTGACCAGCTCGGTCGGCGGGCGCAAGGCGTACCCGAACACCGGCCACTACATCGCGGCCAAACACGGCGTCATCGGCCTGATGCGCGCCTTCGCCGTCGAGCTCGGTCCGCATATGGTCCGCGTGAACTCGGTGCTACCCACCCAGGTCAGCACCACGATGGTGATGAACGACAACACGTTCCGGCTTTTCCGCCCCGACCTGGAGAATCCGGGGCCGGACGACTTCGCCCCGATCTCCCAGATGATGCACACGCTGCCGGTGCCGTGGGTGGAAGCCGCGGACATCAGCAACGCGGTCCTGTTCCTCGCCTCTGACGAATCGCGTTATGTCACTGGCGTTTCGCTTCCCGTCGACGCGGGCAGCTTGCTCAAATAAGCGCCAATACAAGAGAAGTTGGAGAAGCCGATGCCCGAATACGACTACGAGAAGTTGAAGAAGGAAGCCGAGCAGTACATCAAGTTCGAGAAGGACAAGAAGAACCGGATCGCCTACATCACCTTCAACCGCCCCGAGGAGCTCAACTCCACCACCTTGGGAATGCGGCAGAACTACGCCGACCTGATCCACAAGTGCAACGTCGATGACGACGTCAAGGTCGTCGTGATCCGTGGCGAGGGCCAGGATTTCGGCAGCGGAGGCGACCTGCCCGAACAGCGGCCGATGCTGGAGAATCCGGGCCTGCCCCTGCACCACGAGCTCGCGATCAACGACGACGACGTCAAATACCCGCCGGGCGGGTCGTATCGCTACCTGTCCACCGTCACCGACTTCTACGCCAAGGCCCGGGCGGGCAACCGGCCGCTGCAGGAACTGCGCAAGATCAGCATCATCGAGGCCAAGGGCTACTGCTACGGCTGGCACTTCTACCAGGCGGGCGACGCCGACCTGGTGATCTCCTCGGACGATGCCCTCTTCGGCCATCCCGCGTTCCGCTACGTGGGTTGGGGACCACGCCTGTGGTGGTGGGCCGAGACGATGGGCCTGCGCAAGTTCTCCGAAATGCTGTTCACGGGGCGGCCTTTCACCGCCAAGGAGATGTACGAGTGCGGCTTCGTCAACAGCGTGGTACCCCGGGAGAAGCTGGAAGACGAAACTCTGAAGTACGCGATGGCATGCTCGCGCTCCCGCCCGACCGACACCGTCGCGGTGCAGAAGACCTTCCTGGAGCTCTACAAGCAGCACAAGGGTGAATACTTCGGCAGCCTGCTCACGGGCATGGTCGAGGGCATGCTTCCGATGATCAAGAACGATGCGGAAGAAGTCGACCTCACCGAGGGCACCTTCGAGAAGGGCCTCAACAACGTCGTCAAGGACAACGACCTGAACTTCCCGCCGGAGTGGCGCCTGAGCCGCTCTGGACGGGCGAAGCCCTGACCGTTTCTGGAGGGCTCCCATGTCGGCGCTGACGGGGTTCCGGGTCGTTGAGCTGGCCGGCTCGGTCGCGGGCGAATACTGCGGAAAGCTGTTGGCCGACTTCGGTGCCGAGATCATCAAGGTCGAGGCGCCGGAGCGCGGCAGCCCCACGCGGGCGATGGCTCCCGTCCTGGCCGACGGGAGCGATGGCAGCGGGCTGTTCGCGTACCTCAACACCAACAAGCGGTCCGTCGTGCTGGATCGGGGTACCGCCGACGGCGTTGCCGCCCTGCGCAAGCTCGTCGACACCGCGGACGCGGTCATCGACGACCGAGCCCGGGATGGGGAGGGCGACTGGTCCCGGCGGCACCCGGATGTGGTGTTCTGCGCGATCACGCCGTTCGGGCAGGGCGCACCACCCGAATTCGACGATGCCGCAAGCATCAACGTGTTCCACGCCAGCGGCTGGGGATACCACACGCCCAGCCACCCCGACCCCACCAAGCCGCCGCTGCAGGGGCCCGGCCGGTTCCTGGCCGACTACGAAGCCGGACTCGATGCCGCGCTCTGCGTGACCGCATCCCTGTTCGGGCGGCTGCACAGCGGCCGCGGCGAGTCCATCGACATCTCCGGGCAGGCGGTCCTGGCTTCGCGCGCCGATTGCATCCTCGGTCGATTCATCACCGGCGAGGTGATCGCCGAGGGTCACCGCGGCGACTTCGACCAGGCCGGTCCCGCAGCGTTTTTCGCGTGCGCCGACGGATTCGTCTACCTGTACATGACCAGCCGGGCCCACTGGCGGGGCCTGAAAGAACTCATGGGTCATCCGGACTGGCTGGGCGCGTTCGAGGACGACTGGCTGGAGTTCTCCGTGACCGCGGAAAAGGTCGCGGCATTTCACCGTGGCTTCGCGGCGTGGATTCGGGACCTGGCCAAGGACGACGCGTCCGACCGCGCCCAGCGCCTGGGTGTGCCGCTGGTGCCGGTGAACGGCGCCGCGGACCTGCACGACTCGCCGCAATACCGCCATCGGGAATTCTTCCAGCGGGTGCACCACCCCGTCCTTGGCGACGCGGCCTACCCGACGGTGCCGTACGCGTTCAGCGCGTCACCGGCGCGCATCACCCATGCCGCACCGCGTCTCGGTCAGCACACCCGCCAGGTTCTGGACGGCATCGATGCCGATCGCCCGCGGCCGCGGGTCACCTCGCCGCGGCTCACGCCCCCGATGTCGCCGCGCGGCGGACCGCTCGAAGGTGTGCGGGTCGTCGAGCTCACCAAGGTGTGGGCCGGCCCGTATGCGGGCAAGCTGCTGGCGATGCTGGGCGCCGAGGTCATCAAGATCGAAACCGCGGCCAGCCCCGAGGAGATGCGCGCCTACGGCGGCACCGACATCGACCATGCGCCGTATTTTTTGAGCATCAATTCCGAAATCCTCAGCGTCGACCTGGATATCAAGTCCGCCGAGGGCATGTCGCGGTTGCGGGAGCTGATCGGCCGCAGCGACATCGTGATCAACAACCTGCGCCCGGGCGCGATGGAACGCCAGGGCCTGGGGTACGCGCAGCTGAGCGAGATCAAGCCGGACATCATCTCGGTGTCGATCAAGATGTGGGGCAACGACGGGCCGCTGGGTCATCAGACCGGGTACGCGCCCTGCTTCGCCGCCCTGGCCGGGCTCGCCTCGCTGGTCGGTTATCGCGGCGGGCCGCCGCTCGGAATGAGCATGCGTTATGGCGATTCGACCGTCGGTGCGGCGGCCGCGTACGCCGCCGTCGTGGCGCTGCTGCATCGCGAACTCACCGGCGCGGGGCAATTCGTCGACGTATCGGCGGTGGAGACCCTGTCGTCGATGGTCGGCGACTGCCTGCTCGAGCAGGCCCTCACCGGCCGGCCCCTCGGACTCGGCGCCAACGATCACCCGGACATGTGCCCGCATGGCTGCTATCCCTGCGCGGACGGCGCTTGGATCACGGTGGCCGTGGCCGACGACGCGCAATGGCGGGCGTTGTGCGAGGTCCTCGGTGCCCCATCGCTGGCCCGGGAAGGCCGTTACGCCGGCTTTGACGAACGGCGTTGCTACGCCGAGACACTCGACGCCGACATCGGGCGGCTCACCCAAAGCCACGACGCCGAGGGGCTGGCGCGGCGCTTGCGCGCGGCGGGGGTGCCGGCCGGCAAGAGCGCCACCGCCCTCGACGTGATCGGCGATCAGCGGCTGTGGGACCGCGGGTTGTACCGGTTCGTCAGCGACCACCGCGAGGGCCAGCGGCCGATCGTCGGGCCGTCCTGGCGGATGGCCCGCGACCAGGCGCGCATCGCCCGGGGCGCCCCAGACCTGGGCGAGCACACCGAGTATGTGCTACACGGGATGCTGGGCGCGCCATCGGAGGCGGCCGGCTCGACGACGGGTGGGACATGACGGCGACACTTGCGCACACCGCGGCCCTGGTGACCGGTGCCAGCAGCGGTATCGGCGCCGCGACGGCGAAGGCGTTGGCCGCCGAGGGTGCCGCGGTGGCCCTGCTCGCGCGCCGCGCCGACCGGCTTGCCGAACTGAAAGCCGACATCGAATCCGCCGGGGGCGCAGCGCTTGCCGTGGCCGCCGACGTCACCGACGCCGAACAGGTGTCGGCGGCCGTCCACCGCGCCGTGACGGAGTTCGGCCGGCTCGACACGGTGGTGAACAACGCCGGGTTGATGCAGTCCGGCCCCGCGGCCGAGGCGTCGCTGCGGGATTGGGACGCCATGGTGACGGTGAATGTGCAGGGGGTGCTGTATGTCACGCGCGCGGCGCTCCCGCACCTGATCAGCGCCGCCGCCGACTCGCCGCGCGGCGTCGCCGATCTGGTCACCATCAGTTCGACCGCGGGGTGGGTCGCCCGGCCCAACACCGCGGTGTACTCGTTGACCAAGTTCGGCGTGAACGCCTTCAGCGAAGGGATTCGGCAAGAGGTGCTCGGCCAGCGGGTGCGCGTCGGCGTGGTCGGCCCCGGGACGGTCGATACCGAGATCTTCAGCCACCTGGCCGAGCCGTCCCGGGAGGCATTCGAACGTCAGACCGCCGGCATGGTCAAGCTGCGGCCCGAAGACATCGCCGACGCGGTGTTGTTCATGGTGACCCGCGATCGCCGGGTGGCGGTCAACCACATGCTGGTGCGCGCGGCCGAACAAACCTGGTAATCAGTTGGATTCACGTTGGGCCGTGGGCGACCACTATGGGTTGGCGTTTCCGGCCGACGCGGCGGCGCTGCGCAGCGGCGGCGCGCGTTTTCTCACCGAGGCATTTCTCGCCTCGGGGGCGTTGCGAGACAACATCGTCACTCGCGTCACCGGGATGCGCGAGGTCACCGGCGGCAGCACCGGCCGGAAGGTCGCCCTCTCGGTCGAATACGCCAAGTCGGCACCGGATCTGCACACCGACCTGTTCGTCAAGTTCTCCCGCGATTTCGACGACCCGGCGCGGGACCGCGGCAAGACGCAGATGGAGCCGGAGGTGCGATTCGCGGCGCTGTCCCGGGCACAGGGGTTCCCCATCGCGGTGCCCCAGGCGCAATTCGCCGACTATCATCGCGAGACCGGAACCGGAATCCTGATAACTGAGCGGATTCGATTCGGCGAGAAGGGGATCGAGCCGCAGTATCACAAGTGCCTCGACTACCAGATGCCCCAGCCCTTGCAGCATTACCGCGCGTTGCTCACCGCGCTGGCCCGGCTCGCCGGAACCCACCGATCCGGGCGGCTGCCGGCCGCGCTGACCGCGCCCTTTCCGCTGGACGTGGCCGCGGCGACGGTGGGGGAGCGCGCGCCACTGTCGGCGGACAGGCTGCAGCGCCGACTGGACGAGCTGGCCGAATTCGCCCGGGCTCACGGCGGATTGCTGCCGGGCGCATCGGCGGGATTGATCAGCCGCCTGCGGGAAGACGTGCCGCGGTTCGCGGCCCACGAGCACGCGATCACCCGCCTTCTGGCCGCTGACTCCGACTGTGTCGCGCTGTGCCATTGGAATGCCAACATCGACAACGCGTGGTTTTGGCGTGATAAGGGCGGCGTTCTGCGCTGCGGCCTGTTGGATTGGGGATGCGTCGGGCAGATGAACCTGGGCATGGCGATCTGGGGAGCCATGTCGGGCGCCGAAACCGGTCTCTGGGACGCCCATCTGGACGAACTGCTGGAGCTGTTCGTTTCCGAGTTCCAGCGTTACGGTGGGCCGGATCTCGACCCGGTTCGGTTGCGCCGCAGCACCTTGCTCTATGCGGCGGCGATGGGCGTCGCGTGGCTGCTGGGTGTGCCCGGAATGATCCGGAAGCGATTCGAGGCCATCCCGAACAGCCGCACGCATCCGCTCATCAAGGACGACGAGGGCGTGCGCGCACCGCTGCAGATGCTCTCGAACCTGTTGTTCCTGTGGGACCGGCATCGCGTCGGCGACCTGCTGGACAACGTACTCGCCGATGGCGATTGAGCTACGGCTCATCGTCGTCGCCATCTCGAAGCATCGGGTCCTGCGGCCGTCGCCATTCCGCAACCCGGCCAGCGCCAGGAAAATCGCCGAAGGAACCACCGGGTCGACGGCGGCCACGGACTTCATTCAAGTGGGATCTGTGATTCTGGCCCGGGTCCGATAGCTCAGCGTCACTGTTAAAACGACGCCGCGGACATCGTGGGTTCATTTCCTGCTGACGAACGGAGTAGGGACAGTGGAGAACAATGACAACGGCCCGGCCGGCGGTAAGGACCTCGCCGATCGGGGCCATCACCGCCGCGTGGGTCGCCCGCACCGCGACGAGGAAGGGGCCATCGCGGCCGCCGAAAACACCGCGGCGCAACTACGATCGGACAGCCACCCGTTCGGTACCCGGGGTCAACGATTCGATCGGCGTTCGCCGTTTTATCTGGGGCTGACGGCCTCGGCGGGTGTGGCAGTCACCTATGGGGCGGTGCGGATGCTGGGGGCAGCGTCCTCGGTTCTGGTCTTGATCGGGGCGGCGTTATTTTTCGCCCTCGGGCTTGAGCCTGCGGTGTCCGGGCTAGTGAACCGCAAACTGCCGCGCTGGGCGGCGGTAAGCCTCGTGGTCGTGATGGTGTTTGGGGTCCTCGCCGGCGCCGTGGCGGCGGCGGTCCCCCCGCTGGTGCAGGAAGCCCGTCAATTCATCGAGCAGGTCCCACATTTTCTTCAGCAGGCACAGAGCCGCTCCACCGTGATCGGGGGACTAAACGAGCGCTTCCATGTTCAACAGCGGATCAGCGACATGCTCCACAATTCGGGCTCGCCCGCTATTGGGGGCCTCCTCAAGGCCGGCGAGACGATCTTCGGAGCACTGTCACACGTCGGGATAGTGGCCGTGCTCACCGTCTATTTTCTGGCCGAACTGCCGCGGATTCGATCGACCATGTATCGGTTGGTTCCGAAGTCGCGGCGACCGCGTGCGATCCTCATCGGCGACGAGGTGATGGCGAAGTTCGGTGACTATGTTTTCGGCAATGTGCTGACGTCTGTCATCGCCGGTGCGGCAACGTTCGTATGGTGCTTCTTCCTGCATGTTCCCTATGCGGTGCTGCTCGGGCTGTTCGTCGCGATCATCGATCTATTCCCCTATGGGTCAACGGTCGGCGGGTTTGTCGTCGCGCTGGTGGCGCTGACGGTGTCCATCCCGGTCAGTATCGCCACGGTGGCTTTCTACGTCGCGTTCCGCTTGGCCGAGGACTACCTGTTGACGCCCAAGATCATCGGGCGTGCGGTGAGGGTGCCCGGAGGAGTGACCGTGTTCGCCGTTCTGATCGGCGCGGCGCTGCTCGGGGTAGTAGGGGCGCTGGTCGCGATACCCGTCGCCGCGGCAGTGCAGCTCCTGGTTTCGGAACTCCTGTTTCCGACGCTGGATGAAGCATGATGGAGTCCGGCCCCACCGGCGCGTGGCCCTGACCGTTCTATCCGGCTCGACATTTCGGCCGATGAGTTAGGTCAGCCACCCTCGCAGCGCACGGGTGATGAACGGCATCACGAGCCATGTCAGGATCGCCACGTTTGCCACCGTGGTGAACGGCACCATGGCCCACAGCGGAAGGTCGGGAGCGACCGACTGGCGGACAACGGTGACCAAGAGCGAGACGGGTATCAACCCGGCGACCACGGCGATCGCTTGTTTCCATCGTTTGGGCGCAGCGCCCGACGGACTGAACCAGCCGGCGTAGCCGCCGACGACGTTGACGGTTCGCTCGCTTTCGGTCAGTGCCGCCATGGCTCGCAGAATGTCCCGGCGTTGCGCAGACCTCATCCAGCGGTCGAGATCGTCACGGGTGTGAAACGTCAGCAGTGCCACCGTGTCCGGTTGAGCGCCCGCGACGGCCGGGATGAGTTGGTGACGAAGAAGATCACCCAGCGCGCCGGCGGCCGCCACGGCATTCTCGTGGAGCTCGCGGTGGGCCCTTTCGGCTCCCCGGCGTAAACGGACAGCACTGATCAGGGTGACGCTATCGGTTCGGGGTTGAACGATGCGTTGCTCTATAGGCCGATCCACAAGATATGCGTCGCATTCAGCGATCAAGGCCGCGCGCTGTGCAGAGCACAACCACGCATCAAGGTCTCGTTCCGACCGAAACTGATAGATCACCACCCACTCGTGCGGGTGGTTCTCGTCGGGTGGCTGCACGCTCATGCCGATGTAACCGGAAGACCGCTCGATCGCCCGGCGCAGGCGGCGCAGCCAGCGTCGAAACCGCCGGTATTCGTTGTCGCTCACTCGCCGCGATATGACCACGGTGGCATAGCCGGGACCGTGGGACGTCACCGCGCTGGCTTCTCGTTCCAGATGTGCGGTCGCGGCGTCCGCGCCATTCATCGACGACTCCTCACGGTGTGGTTGCCGACGAGCAGGACACCGCGCTCGGCGACGTCGATCGCGTACACCTTGGGGTTGATCAGCTTGCGCAGGGGCTCGATCAGCCGCAGGACTACCGCGATTTCGGCGGGCGAGGGCGCGTCGGGAACCGAGGCGGCGGCGTTGGCGCTCATCGCGATTATCCGCCTCGCGTACCTCAGTCGTCGGCGATCGCCGGGGAACTGAGCGCGGGGACGGTGTCCTCGCGATGCAGCACCGAACGTGCGGCCACGGCGAACATCTCGAGCTTGTCGACCACCGTCTGCCCCTCCAGCTTGTGCCCCCAGATGCTGATGCCCTGGTGGGTCGTCGGCTTCCAGACGGACTCGTCGACGACGATCGGGTTCCAGCCGACCTCCCACTCGAATCCCGATGGGGTCATCGCGTAGTACGACAGTTCCTTGTCGTTGGTGTGCTGCCCGACCGACATCGTCATCTCGAAACCGAGCGCCTTGACGCGCTGATACGACGTCACCATGTCGTCGAGCGTGGCGGCTTGGACGTTCACGTGTTGCACCCGCGTGCGAATCGGGTTGACGGGCAACATGTTCACGGATGCGATCGCCACGGAGTGGTGACGTTCGTTGACGCGCAGGAAGCGGACCTTCAGCTTGAGGCCGTTGATCGTCTCGTCGATGTAGTCCGACAGGCGCGCGTTGAACACGTGGTCGTAGTAGCCCCGCATCTCGTGCGGCTTCTTCGTGAAGATCGCCACGTGGCCCAATCCCCCTGCGCCGGTGACGAACCCGCTGCCCGGTATGTCCAGCGCCAGCGGCGCCGTGCGGGCGGTGGTGTACACCTCCTGGGTCAGCCCGTTGGGTCCGGGGAACCGCAGGAAGCGCTCCACGCCGCGGAGTTTGGCGTCGTCGTCGGAGCCCTCCACGGCCGGCACGCCGTGGTCGGTGACCCTCCGGCAGATTTCGTCGAAGGTGGCGTGGTCGTCGAGATGCCAACCGAAGGCGACGACGTCCTCCGCCGGCCCCCGCCGCAGTAGGAAGCGACATTCGTTGGCGTCCAAGCGAAACCGCATCGTGTCGGGCATCATCTCGTCGAGGTGCATGCCGATCGCGTCGCGCCCGAAGCGCTTCCAGTCGGCGAACTTGTTGGTTTCGATCACGACATAGCCCAGGTGGACATTGCCGAAGATGTCAGTGGTCATGAGATTCTCCTTACAGATGGTCAGGTCGTCAGAAACGCGGTGGTGACGGCGTTGAAGAAGTCGGCGCGTTCCCACTGGACCCAGTGGCCCGTGTTCGCCGTGATGAGCACGTCGGCGTTGGGCATCCGCTCGCCCAGCATCGCCGCGCCGCTGGGCTTGTTGACCTTGTCGTCACGTCCCCAGATGACGAGCGTCGGGGTGGCCAGGTGCTTGAGCCTGCGGTCGCGGGTGAAGTCCATTCGCCACAACACCCTTGGGCCCGTCGGCCGTTGCAGGGGCGGATTGGCGACGACCTCGGGCTCGATCGACGACTGGTAGCGCGACTCGATCAGGGCATCCGGGACGGATTCGCCGTCGTACACCAGATACGAGCGGATGAAGGTGCGCAGCTTTTCGGGGCTGGGCCCGTCGCCGCCGTAGTACGACAGCAGGCTTTTCAACCCCGCGGTCGGCAGCCCACGGCTCGTCCCGACACCGCCCGGGCCCATCAGCACGAGTTTGTCGACCCGATGCGGGGTGTCCAGGGCGAGGCGCAACGCGCAGGCACCGCCGAGGGAGTTGCCGACCAGGTGCGCGCGCTGGATGTCGAGTTGGTCGAGCATGCCGCGGATGTGATCGGCCACGTAGCCGAACGGATCGTCGCGATCGACCCCCTTGGACGAGCGGCCGTAGCCGGGCATGTCGGGGACGATCACGCGGAAGTTCTCGGCCAGGGGCTCGATGTTCTTCGAATAGTTCGACACGCCCGACGCACCCGGCCCGCCGCCGTGCAGGAGGACCACCGGTGGGCCGTCCCCAGCCTCGACGAGGAAGATGTCTTTCCCGTTGACGCGCACGGTGCGCTCGGTCATGGTGTCGCTGGTCATCAATTTCCTCCCTATACCTTGAGCCCGGCCGGGGGCCCCGGCAGCCGCTCGTCTTCCTTGGCGGCGGCGTACACGAACCCGTCGGGCCGCACCACCACCACCGACGCGCCGCGCTTGTCGAGCCAGCGCGTCAGGATGCCGTCCGCGTCCACGATGCTGTCCGCACTCGGAACCGCGCCGGGCACAAGGATTTTCAGGACGGGGACGCCCGCATCGCGCCACTCCCGCAGATCGGGGGCCGGCCCGAGGTGCAGCACGGTCCAGCGGCCGCCGATGACGTCGTCCAGCCGGACGGCGTCACCCTTCTCCTCGACCACCCACGGCTGCTGGATGAGCCAGCCGACGGCGCCGTTTCCGTTGTGCGCCAACAAACCCTTCTGGTAACGCGCGTCGGGCAGCCAGCGGTGCTGGCGGAGCCAGGACGTGAACCCCGGCACCTTGCTCGCGGTGCGGAAGAAGTGGTTTCGCACGGCGGCGCGCCGCGGGTCGCGTTGGATGATCAGCTTGCCCGTCTTGACCGCGCGGTTGGTGACCTCCTTCACGTGTGGCATCCGCTCGGCTTGGTAGGTGTCCAGCACCGACTCGGGCAGCGACCCGTTGAGCACCGCGGCCAGCTTCCAGCACAGGTTCGCCACGTCGCGAACACCGGCGCACATGCCCTGACCGATCCACGGCGGCATCGCGTGCGCGGCGTCGCCGGCCAGGAAGACGCGGCCGACGCGCCACCGGTCGGCGAAGCGAACGTGGTGGCTGTAGCAGGCGAACCCGAGGATCTTCACGTTGTCGGGCGAGATCCCCTGTCCCCGCAGCACCTTCCAGATCGCCTCCTCGGAGAGCAGGTCCCTCTCGTCCTCCTCGTCGCGCACCGGGAACTCCCACCGGTGATGCCCCAGCGGGGTGGGGCAGTCGACGGTCGGCCGCTCCGGGTTGCAGTGGAAGCGCAGCCGGTCGTGGCCCGGCCATTCCTTGAGCACCTTGGTGTCGATGACGATCCAGCGCTCCCCGTAGGTGCGCCCGCTGAAACCGATGCCCAGCTGGCCGCGGATGAAGCTCGACCCGCCGTCCGCGGCGATCACGTAAGACGCCCGGATCCGCCGGAACTCGTCGGCGCGAAGATCGGCCAGCATGAGTTCGACGTGCTCGTCACGCTGAACCACCCGCAGGCACTCGTGCTCGAGGAGGACCTTGACGTTGGGGAAGCGGTCCACCCCCTCGCGCAGCACCTTCTCCAGCGCCGGCTGGTAGATGAACTGTTGCGGCGGGTGGCCGTTGCCGCGCGACACCGGCAGGAGCCGCACGAACGGCACGCCGTCCGCGTCGACGAAGTTGGCGCCGTTGCCGGGCTGCATGTCGGCGTTGAGGCGGTCGGCCAGGCCGACCTGTTGCCAGATGCGCACGACCTCCTCGTCGGTCGAAATGGCCCTGGCACGCACGTAAATGTTCGGATCGCGCTCCACGACGACGACCTTGAGGCCCAGCTGGCCGAGCAGGTTGGCGGCGGTGACGCCGACCGGCCCGTACCCGACGATCGCTACGTCATAAATCGGTTGGTCTGACATGTGGGGAACCTTCGGTGAAGAGGTTGTTAATGTAGTGCTCCATACAGTAAGCTCTCGATAGCGTGATCGTCAACACCTTGAAGGAGGGAATGTGGCACAGAAAAAAGCGGCCGGCGCCAAAGCCCCCGACCCCCGCGCTCAGCGGCGCACGCGCGCCAACGGCGAACAGTCGCGCGAGCGGATTCTCGACGCGGCCACCGAAGTCGCCACCGAGCGCGGCTACGACGGCACGACGATCTCACTGGTCAGCAAGAAGAGCGGCCTGCCGCCGACCTCCATCTACTGGCACTTCACCGACAAGGACGACCTGATCGCCGCGGTCATCGAACGAAGCTTCCAGCGCTGGCTGGCCGAGCTCGACCTGCCGGAAGTGACGGTCGACCGCGAATGGATGACCGAGTTCGGCGGCCGGGTCGCCAAGGCCCTGCTCGACGCGCCGGACTTCCTGCGCCTCGGGCTGATGCTGAGCCTCGAGCGCCGGCCCGTCGAGCCGCGGGCCAGGGAGATGTTCCTCGAGGTCCGCGATCGCGCGTTCCATCGGTTCGCCGAGATGGTGCGGCAGATTGCGCCGGAGCTTGGCGACGAAGGTGTGCACCTGCTGACCACCTACGCGATCGCCGGCGCCGATGGCTTGTTCATCGCCAAGGAGGTCGGTGGCGACTCCGTAGACCTGGCCAGGTTGTTGGACCTGCACGTCCGCATCGTCTTCGACATGGCGGCCAAGCTGCTTGAGCCCGGGGACTCGGCATGACCGTTCAATCCGCTCAGCTGACCGACGCCGCTCAACTGCTCTACGACGCCCAGCGCACCCGCGTCCCGATCGAGCCGCTGACGCAGACGTATCCGAATATGACGGTGGCACAGGCATATTCGGTGCAGCGCAGCAACATGGCCCGCTACCTCGCCGAGGGGCGCGTGCTGCGCGGCCACAAGATCGGCATCACCTCCGCGCCCATGCAGGAGCTCCTTGGCGTGGACGAGCCCGACTTCGGCTACGTCCTCGACAGCATGGTGTTGCCCGACGGCGCGGCCGTGCCGGTCACCGCGTTCTGCGCGCCGCGCGTCGAACCCGAGGTCGCCTTCCTGATGCGCGAGCCGTTGCGCGGTCCGAACGTGACGATCGGCGACGTGCTGGCCGCGACCGAAGCCGTCGCCCCGGCATTGGAGATCGTCGACAGCCGGATCGCCGACTGGCGGATCACGTTGGCGGACACCGTGGCCGACAACGCCAGCTCCGGTGCGGTGGTGCTGGGTGAGTGGGTGCCGTTTGGCCGGGCGCCGGCGCTCCCCGAGACCACCGCCACCCTCGTCGTCAACGACGTGACCGTGGCCAAGGGCGCGGGCACCGCCGTGATGGGTCACCCCGCCGCCGCCGTCGCGTGGCTGGCCAACGCGGTCGCCAAATACGGCACCACGATCGAGGCCGGCGAGTTCGTGATGTCCGGCTCGTACACCACGGCCATGTTCGTCGCCGCCGGGGACCGCGCATCAGCAACGGTCGGCGGGCTCGGTTCAGTCAGCGTGAGTTTCGAGTAAGAGCCCAAACAAGGAGCAGTTCAGTGAGTAACGAACGATATCCGGTCGCCATCATCGGATCCGGCAACATCGGCACCGACTTGATGATCAAGGTTCTCCGCAGCGAGGGACCGCTGCAGATGGCGGCGATGATCGGCATCGACCCCGGCTCCGACGGGCTGGCCAGGGCGAAACGCCTTGGCGCGCCGACGTCGTCCGAGGGCATCGAGGGCCTGCTGGCGATGCCCCACTTCGACGACATCCGGCTCGTGTTCGACGCCACCAGCGCGAGCGCACACGTCAAGCACTGGAACATGCTGCGCGACAAGGATGTTCGTGTGCTCGACCTTACGCCGGCGGCCATCGGGCCCTTCTGCGTGCCGGTGGTAAATCTGGATGACCACATCGACGCGCCGAACCTCAACATGGTCACGTGCGGCGGGCAGGCCACCGTGCCGATCGTCGCCGCCGTCAACAACGCGGCCCTGGTGTCGTACGCCGAGATCGTCTCGTCCATCTCGTCCAAGTCGGCCGGCCCGGGCACGCGCGCGAACATCGACGAGTTCACCGAGACGACCGCCACCGCGCTCAAAGTGGTTGGCGGAGCGCAGCGCAGCAAGGCGGTGATCATCCTCAACCCGGCCGACCCGCCGATCCTCATGCGCAACACCGTCTACTGCCTGGTCGAGGGCGACTGCGACCACGAAGCCGTCAGCGCCTCGATCGCCGAGATGGTGGAGCGGGTCACCCGCTATGTGCCCGGCTACAAGCTCACCAAGCCCGTCCAGTTCGAGACGTTCGACGCCGACCGGCCGCTGCACATCCCCGAGACCGGGAAGTTCATCGGCACGCGGGTCACCGTGATGCTGCAGGTGACGGGCGCCGCGCACTACCTGCCCGCCTACGCGGGCAACCTCGACATCATGACGTCGGCCGCCCTGGCCACCGCGGAACGAATCGCCGCGCACTCGATGACGACTGTGGGAGTACGGAAATGAGCAAGGCGCTCTACATCAGCGATGTCACGCTGCGTGACGGGATGCACGCCGTCCGGCACTCCTACACCCTGGAGCAGGTCACCGCGATCGCCCGGGCGCTGGACGAGGCCGGGGTGGACTCGATCGAGGTCGCCCACGGCGACGGGCTGTCCGGGTCCAGCTGCGTCTACGGGTTCGGCGCCCACACCGACCTGGAGTGGATCGAAGCCGTGGCCGGCACCGTGAAACGGGCCAAAGTGGCGACCCTCGTGCTGCCGGGCATCGGGACGGTCCGCGACCTGACCGCCGCGCACCGGGCGGGCGCCAGTGTCGTGCGCGTCGCGACGCACTGCACCGAGGCCGACATCTCCGCGCACCACATCGCCGCGGCGCGCGACCTCGGCATGGACACCGTCGGCTTCCTCATGATGAGCCACATGACCACCCCGCAGAAGCTCGCCGAGCAGGCCGTCCTGATGGAGGGATACGGGGCCGGGTGCGTCTACGTCGTCGACTCCGGTGGCGCGATGACCATGCGCGACGTCGCCGACCGGGTACGGACCGTCCGCGAAAGCCTGGACGAGGCAACCGAAGTCGGCATCCACGCGCACCACAACATGTCGCTCGGGGTGGCGAATTCGATCGTCGCCGTCGAGCACGGCTGCCACCGCGTCGACGCGTCACTGACGGGCATGGGCGCCGGCGCCGGCAACGCGCCGCTGGAGGTCTTCATCGCGGCGGCCACCCGCATGGGCTGGAAACACGGCTGCGACCTCAACGCGCTCGAAGACGCGGCCGACGACCTGGTGCGGCCCCTGCAGGAGCGCCCGGTGCGCGTCGACCGGGAAACCCTGACGCTGGGCTACGCCGGCGTGTACTCCAGCTTCCTGCGCCACGCCGAGGCAACCGCCGAGCGGTTCGACGTCGACGCGCGATCGCTACTGGTCGAGGCCGGGCGCCGCGGACTGGTCGGCGGTCAGGAGGACCTGCTCGTCGACATCGCCCTCGACCTGACCGGGGAACGGGCGTCCGCCTGACGGAGGGCGTGTGCCCTTGGACTCTGGCGTGTGAGCCGCCACCGGACGAGACTGCAAGGCAGTCCCTCCTACGCGCAGCAACGACGGAGCCATGACGAGCCTTCAGGTCTTGCCGGGCAGCCCCACCCCCCTCGGCGCCACCTCCGACCCGCGCGGCACCAACTTCGCCGTGTCGTCGGGGGGCGACCGGGTGACGCTGTGCCTGTTCGACCGCCACGGCAGTGAGTCGCGGTTGGAGCTGCCGGACCGCGACGGCGACGTGTGGCACGGATTCGTGCCCGGCGTGCACGCCGGGCAGGCCTACGGGTACCGCGTCGACGGACCGTTCGACCCGGGGCGGGGCCTGCGCTACAACCCGGCCAAGCTGCTGCTCGACCCCTATGCGCGCGCCATCGCCGGAGACGTGCGGTACGGCCCGGAGTTGCTCGGCCACGACGTCGAAAACCCCTCGGCGCCAAGCCAATTGGATTCCGCGGCATGCGTGCCGCGCAGCCTGGTGATCGGCGACACCTCGGTGCCCGCGGCATCGCGGCCCCACTACTCCCTCGCCGAGACGGTGCTCTACGAGGTGCATGTGCGCGGGTTCACCGCCACTCACCCCGACATACCCCTGCCTCTGCGGGGAACGTACGCAGGGCTGGCGCACGACGCGGCGGTGGATCATCTGGTGGACCTGGGCGTCACCGCGGTGGAACTGCTGCCGGTGCATCACCACGTGCCCGAACAGTTCCTGGTGGACCGCGGGCTGACCAATTACTGGGGCTACAACACCATCGGCTTCTTCGCGCCGCACGCGGGGTACTCGGCGGCCGTGCGGGCGGGCCTCCCGGGCGGACAGGTCGAGGAGTTCTGCGCCATGGTCAACCGGCTGCACGGCGCGGGCCTGGAGGTGGTGCTCGACGTCGTGTTCAACCACACCGCCGAAGGCGGGGCCGGCGGTCCCACGCTGTGTCACCGGGGCCTGGACAACCGCGCCTACTACCGCCTGGATCCGGCGGACCCGTCGCGCTACGTCGACACCACCGGCACCGGCAACGCGGTCAACGCCGATCACCCGGCGACGCTGCAGATGATCATGGATTCGCTGCGCTACTGGGTCTCGGAGATGGGGGTCGACGGTTTCCGCTTCGACCTGGCGACGACGCTGGGCCGGCAGGGCGGCGACTTCGATCCGTTCGCCGCGTTCTTTGCGCTGGTCGCCCAGGACCCGGTGATCTCCCGGGTCAAGCTGATCGCCGAGCCGTGGGACGTCGGCCGGTTCGACAGTTATGAGCTGGGCCGGTTCCCGCCCCAGTGGAGTGAATGGAACGGCCGGTTCCGCGACACGGTGCGGGACTTCTGGCGCAGCCACGACGGGCTCCTCGGCGATTTCGCGTCGCGACTGAGCGGCTCCGCCGACCTCTACGGCCGCCGCGACGAGGGCCGCCGGCCCAGCGCATCGATCAACTTCGTCACGGTCCACGACGGCTTCACGCTGGCCGACCTGGTCTCCTACAACGACAAACACAATGACGCCAACCTGGAGAACAACAACGACGGCAGCAACGACAACCGCTCCTGGAACTGCGGCGCGGAGGGGCCGACCGCCGACGCGGATGTGCTGACGTTGCGGTCGCGACAGCAGCGCGCGTTCCTCGCCACGCTGATGCTGTCGGCCGGTGTGCCGCTGCTCTTAGGCGGCGACGAGTTCGGCCGCACACAGCGCGGCAACAACAACGCCTACTGCCAGGACAACGAGATCAGCTGGTTCGACTGGTCGACGGTCGATCGCGAGCTGCTGGGCTTCACAACCGACCTCATCGCGTTGCGCCGCGGCCACCCGGTCTTCCGGCGGCGGCGTTTCCTCACCGGGCCCGCGGCCCGCGACCTGCGTTGGTTCACCCCGTCGGGCAGCGACATGACCGACCCGGACTGGACGGACCCGCTGGCGCGCAGCGTCGCCGTGCTGATCGACGGGTCGGTCGATCCGGACTGCGGCGAGGACGGCACCCCGCTGCTCGACGATCTCTTCCTCGTCCTGATCAACGGTTGGTGGGAGACAATGACATTCGCGCTGCCCGCTGGCGTCCCCGCGAGCGACTGGCGGGTCGTCTGCGACAGCTTCGATCCCACCCGGGTCGGAGCGGCCGGGCCGCTGCCAGCCGGGCCGCGCTCCGTTGTCATCTGCACCTGCCCTGCCGAGCGGGCACCCTCGAGAACCGGGATGTCATGAGGCATGACGCCGGAATCGTCAATTGCGTGGAAGTACTACGCGAGTTCCCCGTTGTCGGGAGCTTTTCCGAGAATGTGGCGGTGCAGTTCCTGGGTCAGTTCATGGATCTGGCGTGTCAGTTCGGTGTTGATATGTAGCTCTTGTTCTTCGGTATGAAATTCGTGGTCGGCCTTGGCCTGCTGGAATTCCGCCTGCCGATTCTGGCCGATCAGGACGAAGGTGGACAGGAAGATCGCTTCGAGGGACACCGTCAACGTCAGCGTCGGCCATGGACTTCGTTCCAGAAAGATCATCCAAACCGCGAACAGCGCCGCGTGGATCCAGATGAAATTCATCGACCCCGCGAATGCTGTGATCTGGTCGGCGAGGCGCAGCTGGAAATCGTTGTTCCGTCTCTTCGCTTCAGCGAGCACGGCGGGATGGTGCACCCGGCCGGTGCGAACCAGCTTGCGCGGAACCAATTGTGGTGTGTGGCCGAGGAACTGCTCGTGTGAAATTGCCATGGGATCTCTTCCTCTCACTCACCGAATCTTTCAGTAGTGCGGCGAAAACTGATGCTCAGCAAGGCAATGTCGGGCTGTGGAGCTTAGCGCCGCCGCGGTGGGCAGAACACCGGCAGAGCCCGATACCGAACGGTGAAGCGTGCATGCTCGTGCTGTCCATCCACCTCGCCGTCCATCGCCACGGCGGTCGGCCCATCAACGGAACGGAAGCTGAACTCGGGAACGTGATGCTCGTGATATAGCCGGCTGCGTTGCAGCCGCCCCAGCATGAGTGCCGTCATGACTCGAATCTTGCTAAAAGGACGGCCTGTCTCCAGAATGCGAACATCGATCAACCCGGTGTCTAACCGGCTGCGTTGCGCGGGCGCGAAGCCGGACGGTAGGTAGATCGAATTGCCCAGGAAGACCAGCGATGTCTGCATCGTCTTGTTGTCGTAGCTGATTCGCACCGGTTGCTCATGGCGCAGGACGCGAAGCATTGCGTAGGCGGCTGCTAACGGCTTGCCTATTGTGTGCTCCAACCGTTCGCGCGTTTGCACGAGCCTCGGATAGGTACCGATGCTTGCGGTGTTGACGATCACCTGGGAATCGTTGAAGCACAACAGATCGACGCACGAAACGGTGCCCTTCTGTATGGCGCGGATCGTCTTGGCTTGGTGGTCGCACCCGATGTCCTTCGCGAAGTGGTTGAACGTGCCGGCCGGGAAGACCGCGAGCGGCCGTCCGGCATCTACCGCGATGGCCGCTGCGCACGCCACCGTTCCGTCGCCACCACCGACGCCGAGTACCTCAGCCCGTTCGGCTGCCGCACGGACCACGTCTTCGATGTTGTCGTTCGTGGCGAGTTCGACGATCTCGGCATTCGGCAGTTCTCGTCGAACCTCGCCGATGATGCGCGCGCCGCTACCGCTCCCCGAAGCGGGATTGACCACGAGGACCACCCCGGCGCCATCGGGTCGGGGCGGCGTCTCGATGCGTAGCGGGTCGGCCGAAGGGAGCTTGTGCTCGGCTATTGGCGGGACCAAGCGCGAGCCCAGGACCGCGATCGACGCGCCGATGCCGACGCCCGCAAACACGTCACTGGGATAGTGCGCACCGGTTCCGACGCGGGAAACCCCGACGAGGCCGGCAAGCGGCGCGATCAGCAGCCCCAGCATCGGATTTTCCATCCCGACGCCGACCGTGAAGGCGGCAGCGCTTGCGGAGTGGCCGGACGGTAGCGAATTGGACTTGGGATATTTATGCAGACGTCGCAGCAGCGGAACGGATTCGTGGGAGGGTCGCTTGCGGCGCCACATCCGCTTAGCCAGCTGATTGGTGACCAGGCTCGTCACCGCAAGGCTGGCCACACCGCGGCCCGCGGCGTGGCCAGCGGATCGGTTGCCCGACATCGCTAGCGCCGCCGCAATCGCGAACCACAGCTTGCCGTGATCGGCCGCCCGGGAGAGCGCCGGCATCCATTTATCGAGCAGCGGACTCCGTGACTCCGCGATCGCGTCGAAAAGCTCAGCGTCGAGGGTGCTCAGGCCCGCAGTGATCTGCCGGGCCGCCCGCGAGGAGCGCAACCGCGGAATCCTCATCGCCTCAACCCCTGCCGTCGGGGATACCCCACAGCGCCTGGTGGTTCGTCGCCATCTTTCGGCGCCCAGGTTCGGCGGCATAGGGCCCAAAGTCATCGATGCGCCGAAGAAGTTACTCCGGAAATACCCGTTGGCCGGGGTGGTTTTTGCTCGTTCGGGCGAAGGTTCTGAGCGGTGGCACCGATTCGGCTAGGCGCTCGAGGAGTTGCTTAGCCGCGCAAATCATTTGGGGCACTAAGTGGCTTTGGTTGTGCCCTTCGCGGAACAGCTGACCCAGTTGCCGAACCCGTCAGTGATGACGTTTGGTCAAGACCGAAACTATGCCAAACAGCCTGTGGTGCTTCTTCTTTGATGTCAGAAGTGGCCATCATGTGACCCTTTGCTCTACGTCGGCAGTTGCCAACGGCGCACACTAGTCGCTGTCCGATGACGGATCGATGGAAGGAATGAGATGAGAAAGTTGTCGGAGTCGCTGCTGGACCTGGCAGGGCGGGTCAAGAAAGTCGAGGACTCGGCGGCTGCGGTGCAAGAGAAAAACCGAGAAAAACTGCGGGCCCGCCGTGACGAACTCGAGGCCGCAATCGAGCAGGAGAAGATCGAGCTGGAGGCGGCCGCGACCCTGGTGAAGGAAGACGCCCGCAGCTGGTGGTCGGAAACCAAGAACTCGATCGAGCATCAGATCAATCAGATGCGTGCCGACTTCGAAAAGTGGCAGGGCGACATGAAGGAAAAGAGCGCCGAGCGTGCGGCTGAGAACGCCGAGGACGATGCGGTTGTGGCCGTAAACCTCGCGGCGTACTGCCTGGACGCAGCGGAGTGGGCCGTAGTGCGCGCGGAACTCGCCCGAGGCGAGGCCGACCAATTAGCCGCAAGGAGTTGAGAATCGTGACCACCTTCGACACTCGAGATGTAGTCCGCAACCTTTGGAAATCAATGCTTGCCTGGGGAGTGCTGACGCTGATCTTGGGCGTAATAGTGCTGGTGTGGCCGGGCAAATCGATCCTGGCTGCAGCGGTATTGTTTGGCATCTACCTGATTGCGTCCGGCATAGCCCAGATTGCCGCCGCGTTCGCGCTGGGGTTGTCCGAGGGCGTGCTGTTGTTCATGAGTGGGGCGCTGTCGATCGTTCTGGGTGTGTTCGCCTTCCGCCACTTCTATGCCGGCTGGCCAATCGTACTGCTGGCAATCTGGATTGGGGTCGGCTTCATCTTTCAGGGCGTCGCGGAATCGGCGCTGGCTATCAGCAATCAGGCATTGCCCGAGCGCGGCTGGCACATATTTTCCGGCGCGGTGAGCATCCTCGCCGGAATGATAGTGATCGCCTGGCCGTTGCATTCGATCGTCTTATTGGCAATTGTCGCCGGGGTGTCGCTTGTCGTCATCGGGATCACGCAGATCGTCTGGGCTTTGCGGGTGCGCAAGGGAATCAGTTCGGTCGAGCGCGGTTTTGAGCGGTTGACCGGTGGCGCTCGTCACCCAGCGCAACCAGCGACCTAGCCGAGGAGCACCCACCGGTACGGCGCTAAACGTCGGAGGCCAACTGGCCGCCGACCGTGGGCACGCGATTCAGCCCGCGTTCCGTGGCTGATGCCGCAGTTACAGCGATGGCGCGGCCAGCGACGCCGCGGTCACCGAGCAGACAGTGACGCAAGTGATTTCATTGACCGGACCACGACGGGCTGGCGGTCAGCACGTCGTGGCCGTTCCCGGTGATGTGCACGGTGTCACGTCTGAATACCGCCCCAACACGCTCTTGCCACACGTAGCCGGTGATCGCTAAAACCATGCCGGCCTCCAGTTGGTCGTGTTCGCCTGCGGCCAGCAGGGTTTGGGACACCACGGGTGGATCGAACCCCAGCCCCAACCCGTGCGCGATCGGCATCGGCGGAATCGGTTCACCGACCGCCTCGTAGGCGGCCACCAGGTCGGAGATGGGCGCTCCGGGGCGGCAGGCCGCAAGCATGTTGGCGTGCAACGTGTTCGACCGCCTGAAGAGGTCGCGGGTAGCCCCGTCGGCGCTGTCGCCGGACGGCCAGGTCCGACCCACCTCCGCGACGTAACCGTTCGCCAGGGCCCCGGCGGCGAACGCGACCAGATCTCCGGAGCCCACCTCACCCGATCCCGCGCGGCGCCACGGGTGTTCCTTCGACGTCACCCAGGCCGCATCCTGCGTCGCGGGCGTGCTCACCCCGCCCGCGGCCATGGCCTCCATCATGGCGCCGGCCAGTGTGCGCTCCGCGACGCCTGGCGCGAATTCGGCTAGCGCGGCGGCGAGTCCGCGTTCGGCAACCCGGAGCGCGGTGTCCATCGCGGCGATCTCGTCAGCCGTCTTGATGCGCCGCGCGGCCCGCATCGCGGGCTCCGCGTCGACGAGCTCGGCATTGGGGAACGCCTCGGGCAGCAACGCCGCGAAAGTCGGTGTGATGGCATCGGTTCCGACCCGGCGCGCGGTGTCGGCGCCGTCGATCTTCTTGAGCACGTCGACCAGCGTCATCGGATTCCAGGCCAGCCCGTAGAGGTGATTGTGCCCGATCTCCTCCGGAACGCCCTCGTCGTCGGTGCTGTTGAGATAGATCTCCCCGGACCCGCGCACGACGACACACATCGGGCCGAACGGGCGTGTCCCGGCGATCCACAACTGCGGCGCCCCGGTCACGTAACGGATGTTGGCTTGCCGCCCGAGCACCAGGATGTCCAGCCCGTGCGCGTCCATCTGCGCCAGCGCGCGCTCCCGACGCCCCGTCCGCAACGCGGCGGGATCGGGCTGAACCTCAGTCGCCATAAGGGGAGTAGGGGTAGTTGGTGATCGGCAGGTAGCCGTCCTCGGTGATCACCACGATCTCCTCACTGCGATATCCGCCAGTGCCGTCTTCCCACACCACGGGTTCCAGCACCAGCACCATGCCGGCCGGGAAGACGAAGTTGTCGTCGAAATCCTCGCCGAGATCGGTTCCGATCATCGGGGCTTCGGCGGGATAGGTACCGATGCCGTGCCCCAGGTAGAAATGCGGCAACCACGGTTTGCGGCCACCATTGGCGGCGATCGCCGCACGCGCCAGATCACCGGAGGTGACACCGGCTTTGGTCACCGCGAGCACCGCGTCCATGATCGCCCGCCACTGTCGAAACTGATCCTGCTGTCGCTGGGTGGGTGGCCGGCCGACCACCCAGGTCCGGCCGAAGTCGGAGCAATACCCGGCGTAGGTGATGCTGATATCGGTCCACAGCACGTCACCGGCGGCCAGTTCACGATCGGTGGGAAGCAGCGGCAGCGCCAGATCGCCATGCGTCGTCCACACCCCGGTTTCCCGGGAACTCGGCATCACCTGCCAGATGGCCTCCAGCATGTTGGTCGTGGCGCCCAGCTCGAAGGCGCGACGCACCAGCGTCGCCGACAGGTCGATCTGGCGGACCCCCGGCGCCAGTGCCCGCTGCACGTCGACGATCGCCTCTTCGGTGATGCGGGTGGCCCGGCGAAGACAGGACAGCTCATCCCGCGTCTTCACCAGCTGCGCGGCACCGATCACGATCGCCGCATCCGTCGGCTCGCCCCCGGGGAACAGCTTGGGGCCGGCCCTTCGCATCGCCCCGGTCAGTTCGTCGACGGCGACGCTCGCCCCCGGCGGAATCAGCCCCGCCAGCTCGCGGGCGAATTGTTCGACGCCATGGTCGAATTCGAGGTACACGGGCCCGTGCAGATGATCGTCGGGCACCGGTGACTCGGTGGACGCGCCGCCGCGGAACGGCATGAACAGGTGCGGGTATTCGTCGTCGGCGAGCACGACCGCGACGGGACGCTCCACGTGCGACAGACCCGCGTCCAACAGGGGCCAGCTGGCCCCCGTCGCGTACCCGACGTAGCCGTTCATCAGCAATACCAGCGCGTCGACGCCATGGTCGGCCATGGTGGTCCGCAGCCTCGCGCCGATTTCGGAACGCATCCGCAACCGGTCCGGCTCGTCGGGAATGTCGATGAGCGTGCCCGGGGCACTCAGCGATTCGGCCATCTCAAAGACCCAAGAACTTCCGGACGTTTCCGCTGACGACGCGGACCGCGTTCTCGGGCCCGACGGCGTCCACGACCGCGGCCAGCGACCGCTCCGAGTAGCCGTACGTGCTCTCGTTGTGCGGGTAGTCCGACGACCACATCACCTTATCGATTCCGCTCTCGTCGATCTGGGCGAGCCCGAGAGAGTCCACCATAAAGCGAATTCGCCGCGCAGGTCGGGCACCTGCAGGCTCAGGTCGGGCTTCACCATGTCACGGGCAGCTCGTAGAGGCCGTAAGCCAGCGCGTCGTGCTTGAAGGGGAGGTCGACCAGCGGCACCGCGAGTCGCAGGGATGGGACGCGGCGCAGGAGCGTGGGCAGGACGATTTGCAGTTCCATCCGGGCCAGCTGCTGCCCGACGCACTGGTGGCGGCCGTAGCCGAAGCCGACGTGCGGGCCGTCCTCGCGGCGCAGGTCGAGCCGGTCCGGGTCGGGGAATTGCCGGGTGTCCCAGTTCGCCGGCGCGACGTCGAGGATGATGCCCTCGCCGGCGCGGATCGTCTCGCCGCCCACCTCGATGTCCTCCACGGCGATCCGGCGCTGCCCCGTCTGGATGATGCTGAGGTAGCGCATCAATTCCTCGACCGCGACGGCGATCACCTTCGGGTCGTCGGTATCGCGCATCAGCTCCAGCTGGTCCGGATGGTCGAGGAGGGCCGCGACGCTCAGGCTGATCATGTTGGCGGTGGTCTCGTGACCGGCGATGAGCACCCCGGTGGCCAATTGGGCGGCCTCACGCACGCTGAGCTCCTCGGCGCTGACCCGCTCGGCCAGGTCGGAAACCAAATCCTCGGACGGGCTTTGCATCTTGGTCCGCACCAGGTTCGCCAGGTACTTCGCCAACGATGCGGCGCCCTGCGCCGTGTCCTCCTCGGTGGCGTAGCGGCCCATGCCCCGCTGGGCCTGGGTCTGGAAGAAATCCGCGTCCTGGTACGGCACGCCCAGCAACTGGCTGATGACCAAGGAGGGGACAGGGAGTGCCAACGTGCTGACGATGTCGCCCAGTTTGGGTCCGGCCAGCAACGCGTCGATGTGGTCGTCGGTGATTTTCTGCACCGCCGGGCGCAGCGCCTCAACCCGCTTGAAGGTGAACGGCTTTGACAGCATCCGGCGAAACCGGGTGTGCTCTTCGGCGTCGGAGGTGAACACCGAACGCGGGCGCTTGTGCACCGTCGCGAGCATGCCCTCGTTCCAATGCGGGTATCCCGGCAGCCGGTCATCGACACTGGTGCGTGAGTCGGTGAACAACGCCCGGATCGCCTCATATCCGTGGATCAGCCACGGCGTGCTGTCATCCCAGATCCTGACCCGGCTCAACTGTTTGTCGGCGTTGAGCTCCAAGACTTTTGGCGGCGGGGCGAACGGGCAACCTGGGGCTCGCGACATCGGGAACTCCGGGATATCGGTGTCGGTCGTGACGTCGGTCATCGTGCTCCTCGGTTAGGCCTGTTGCGGTGTCCGCCGGGGCTAGGCGCCCGCCGGGCTCACATGAACCGGTGCGCGCCACAGGCCGACCATGGCGTCGATCAGGCCCTCGCCGGCGACCGGCCAGGCCGAACGCGCCCGCGGCCCGTGCTCGGCCAGGGCGCCTTCGTGCTCGGCGCAGGTGTGCATGAGCAGGTTGCGCACCATGACCATGCGTTCTGACCGGACGCGCCTTGGCAGGTCGGGAAGGCAGCGGTTGATGCCGTCGATCGTTTGCACCAGCAGCGGTGAGGCGAGCGCATCCTTGGTGACGACGTGGCGGTAGGTGGGATCGGCCATCGCCTGGGCGGCGAACCGGGCGTACCAGCTGGGGGTGCCCAACGCGTGCAGATGATCGGTCAGTGGTCGCACCAGCGCGCCCACCCAGTCGCGAAGATCGGCCGAATCGTCGATGGCGGTCAGCATTCGGGCCCGCAGCTGCTCGATCGGCTCGCGGTGCTTGTCCTCGATCGCCCGCAGCAGGTCGGTTCTCGTGCCGAAGTGATAGCACGCCGCGGCGTTGTTGCCCTGTCCGGCCGCCTCGCTGATCTGCCGGTTCGAAACGGCATACATGCCACGCTCGGCGAACAGCACTTCCGCGGCCGACAGGATCGCCTCCCGGGTGCCCGTCGACCTATCGGAGCGAGCGGCGCGCTCGGCGGTCATCGCCCCAGTGAACACCGACCACCGGATTAAATCAAGCAATTTATTTAATCCGGCGTGGCCTCTCGAGCGGGCCGGTGACACCACAGTCGGAAACCCCAGCCGTCAAGGTCATTTCACCGCTCCGACGCCCGCCGCGGGCCCCCCGCGAATACAGTCGGCGTATGAATCCGCTGCAGCGGGTGGCTCGCAATCCGGCGGCCTACCGCCGGCTCGTCTTGACCGGCCGGCCGGTCGCGGAGAGTCTCGAGGCGCTGCTTCGCTTCGCGACGACCGGGCGGTTCGGTGTGCTCGATCTCGCCGGCCTGCCCAACGTCCAGATCACCACTTCGGGCCGCAAGACGGGCCTCGCCCGTACGGCGACGGTGCAGTACGTGCCATTCGACGGCGGGCTGTTGCTGGTCGGGTCCAACTGGGGCCGAGAGCGCCATCCCTCATGGTCGGCGAACCTCAAAGCGGCACAACGCGTTACCGTCCGCAGGCGCGGCCATCGCTTCGTCGCCTCGGTCCGGCTGCTCACCGGCGCGGAACGTGAGGAAGCATGGTCCACGGCGGTGGCTCACTGGCCGAACTACCAGATAGCCCAGGACCATGCGGGCCGGCGTCAATTTCGCCTATTTCTACTCACGCCGGTCGGGTAGGCGCAGCGACCGCTAACCCGGGTGGTGGGATTTCAGGCGCGCGATCTCCCCGCCCCAAACCGATTGCGCCCCAGCGTCGCCCACGCGGTAGATCTGGACCATCGATGAGATGGCGACTGCGAGCACCAGTATCGCGATGGTCGCCCGGACGACCACGCGGCTCTTGTCCGAGCGGCGTTCGATCACACGCATCACCACCAGCACCAGCGCCGCCGCCAGCAGTGCGGCGGCAAAGTAGGTCATCGTCTCGCCCAGGGTGGCGTGCTTCTGCAGGATGGCATCGGGTTTGGCCCTGAGGTCGTAAAGCCATTCCCCGGCGTCGACCGTGATCGGCGTCAACACCATCGTCGCGACAGCGAATAACAGTGCGAGCCACAACAGCGGGCCCCGGCGCGCCGTCGGCCAGAACACGCACACGATCTCCAACACAGCGGTCAGCGGGACCAGCACCACGACGAAGTGCAGCAGCAGGGCATGGGCCGGCAGGCCGTTGATAATGGTCATCGGGCTCCTTGGTGTGGCGGGCGGTCAGCTGGCGCTCAGCCGCCGAGCCCCTTCTTGATGGCCGCGTCCTGTTTCTGGCCCACGTCGTTGACGAAGTCCCCTGGTGCCAAGGTGTCGGGTGGCCCATCGAACTGAAGCGTGACGAACGCCCTGCCCTCGGTGAACAGCAGCAGGGTCACACCCTTGCTGCGGTCGGGGGAATTGCCAAGCAGGGTCGTTGCGCCCGTCCCGACGTTGGCGGCCTGCGTGGTCGGATTCTTGATCACGTCACCTTGAGCGCCCTTGGCCGCGTTCAACGCGTTCGTGGCGGCGCCGGGGTCGGCGAACACCTGGATGGTGTCCTTGATGACGTGGCTGCCGTCCTCGTCCTTGAACGTCGTCGCGACGCCCGGCTGGCCGTTCGGATTGCTGGTCGGCGGGGTGGCCGTGAACGGGATCGGGGCGTTGATGTCACTGGCCTTTATCAGCAGCCCGGAGTATTCGCTCGGCTGCGCTGGCGCCGACGACGCCGGCGCCGAGCTCTGCGCGCTGGACGTCGAGCTGGACGATCCCGGCTTGGACGTCGAAGGAGGCGTTGAATTCTTGCCACCGCATCCGGCTACCGCAACCGCCAGCGCCGTCGTCGCCGCGATACCCGCGGCCACCGTCCGTGAAGTCCTCATCGTTCGAGCTCCCTTCCCAGGCCACCTTCGGCGCCACAGTCGAGTTCGTTCCCGAATCGCACAGTACATTGCGGCGTGGCGCGGTCGTGGCGCCGAAGGCCCCTGGCGGGCGATGAGGCGTTGTTACTCCAATTGGTCGCGCAGGCAGCGCAGGGTGCCGGCCAGGATGCGGGAAACCTGCATCTGTGACACCCCGATGCGCTCGGCGATCTGGCTCTGCGTCATCGATTCGAAGAACCGCATGCGCAAGACCTCGCGTTCGCGTTCGGGGAGGCCGCCAACCAGGACGCGCAGCGCCTCCCGGTTGGTGATGTGCTCGATCTGCGGATCGATACCGCCCACCGCGTCGGCGACCAGTCGGGGCGTGCCCGAACTGTCGGTGCCCACCGGGGCATCCAGAGAATCCAGGCGGTAGGCGTCGCCCGCGACGAGGCATTCGACGATTTCCTCGCGGGGAACCTCCAGCACCTGTGCCAGCTCGCCCGCGTTGGGCGCCCGCCCCAGCTTCTGCGCCAGGTCGCCGGTCGTCCTGCTGATCTGGACGTGCAATTCGCGCAACCGCCGTGGAACACGCATGCCCCAGCTGTAATCGCGGAAGTACCTTCGGACCTCACCCATCATGGTGGGCACCGCGAACCCGATGAAGCTGGGCCCCTTGGCGGGATCGAACCGGTTGACGGCGTTCATCAACCCCAGGCGCGCCACCTGAACGAGGTCATCGATGCCTTCGCCGCGGCGGGCGAAGTGGCTGGCCACATGGTCGGCCAAGGGCAGGCACCGGGCCACGATGCGTTCGCGCTGGCGCCTGTACTCATGCGACTCGGCGGGCATCTGCCGCAGCTCGACGAACATTTCGACCACATCGTCGTAGGAATCATCGGCTTTCTTGTCGCGGCACTCGGCCGGGCGGGGGGTCGTTATTACGTCGGTCATAGGCCCACGCGCCCAATGTTGGCGCGGTTGAGCCGGAAAGCTTTGGTGCCTCGAGATTTTTGCATCGCTGACTCACTCCTCTGAGTCGTGTGCAGCAAGGCGTGCGCCTACGCGCGGAATCGCCTTACAGCACCAACATCCGCAGGACCGGTCGGTTAGGCAACGCGTACGGGATACCGACGGGAGACGACTCGGGTGCATTTCGCCGGAGCCATATCGAGCTCGGTAGCCGTGCGGCTGACTGGCCGCTTTGAGCTAAACGGCGACACGTCCAGAACGGACTTCGGTTTTGACTATACGCCCCTTCGCTCCGCCCCGCGACGCTTGGTGCCACCGGGGCTGAAACGTGTCGGCAAGCGTTCTCATCGCATGACGAGGACCCGCCCAGCAAACCGAAGGCAGCCGAGAACGCGTGCGTGACCAGGCAACTTGGCCGAACTGTCCGATTAGCGCAAACACGCCGGATCCGACCGACCTCAGCGGTCGGCGGAGGTTCTCATTTCCGCTCCCGCTGGGTACTGTTCGCCTA
This sequence comes from Mycobacterium scrofulaceum, assembly GCF_001667885.1. Classification (GTDB taxonomy): domain Bacteria; phylum Actinomycetota; class Actinomycetes; order Mycobacteriales; family Mycobacteriaceae; genus Mycobacterium; species Mycobacterium scrofulaceum_C. The sequence continues at coordinate 84,066 of NZ_LZJW01000102.1, forward strand.
GTGTTTGTGACCCCATTCGCGCAACGCGCCGTCGACCCGCGCCGAGAGCCCGTCGCGCACAACGTGTTTCAGCGCCGATGGCGGTGAACGAAGCAGAGGGCCTGCTGGACGGCCGCGGGGTGGTGGTGGCCGGGGGAAGTCGCGGGATCGGGCGTGCGGTCGCCGAGCTGCTCGGTGCCCTGGGCGCCGGCGTCGTGGTCAATGGGCGCGACGCGGACGCCGTCGAGGAGACCGTCGCGGCCATCACGGCGTCGGGCGGGCGCGCCACCGCGGTGGTCGGACCCGCGAACGAGGAGCGCGTCGCCGGGGCGCTGGTCGACGACTGTGTCCGCGCATACGGGCGGCTGGACGCCCTGATCAACTGCGCCGGCATCGCCGAGCCGCCCGGCTCCTCGATCTTGACCATTTCACCGGAGGATTTCGACCGCCTGATCAGCGCTCACCTCGGCTCGGCGTTCCACACGTGCCGCGCGGCCGCCCGCGTGATGGCCGCGCAGGGGCATGGCGCGCTCGTCACGACGAGCTCGGTCGCTTTTCTGGGCGACTACGGCGGCACCGGCTATCCCGCGGGCAAGGGGGCGGTGAACGCGATGACCATGGCCATCGCCGCCGAACTGAAACCGCACGGCGTGCGGGCCAACGTGGTGTGCCCCGGGGCCAGGACGAGGCTGTCCACGGGCGCCGAATACGAACGACACATCGAGGACCTGCACCGCCGCGGCTTGCTGGACGAAACGACCATGCGGGCCTCTCTGGACAGCGCCCCGCCCGCCTTCGTGGCCCCGCTCTACGCCTACCTGGTGAGCGATCTCGCCCAGGCCGTTACGGGCCAGATCTTCGTTGCCGCAGGAGGATTCGTCGGCAGCTTCGACCGGCCGACACCGCGACTACTGGGCTACCGCGATCACCATGAGGCCGAACCCTGGTCGGTCGACGAATTGCACGCGATGATCGGGGCCGGGCAAGTCGCGCGCTGAGCCGCCCAGCAGCAAAGCGATCCCGCCGCCGCGCGGGCGGGCCGGCACGAGCCCGGGCCGACGTCCGAACACCACCGTCATTTCGCCGGCGGTCCACCGGAAAGTCGCACGTTGGGGGTGTGCGTCGCGGTCGCGCGGCATACGCTGTCCTGCGAACCGCAGGAGGGTGTTTTGACGATGCAACCGAACCCGCTCGACCCAGTTGCCAGCGAACGGCTGTCGCACGCAGGCAAGGTGTTCACATCCGATCTGTCCATCAACGAATTCGCGCTGCTGCATGGCGCCGGGTTCGAGCCGATCGAACTCGTGATGGGCGTCTCGGTCTACCACGTCGGCTATCAGTTCACCGGGATCCGGCAACAATCCGAGTTGCCCGTGCTGACCGACGCCACCTATCGGGCGCGCTGGAACGCGATGTCGCGGATGCAGGCCGAGGCCGATTCGCTGGGCGCGGACGGCGTGGTCGGCGTCCGGCTCGAATGGCGTCATCAGGGCGAGGGCGAGCATCTGGAGTTCATCGCGGTCGGCACCGCGGTGCGCTACACGGAGAAACCGGGCGTCTACCGGCGCCCGAACGGGCAGGCGTTCACCAGCCACCTGTCGGGGCAGGACCTGACGACCCTGCTGCGCTCGGGATTCGCCCCGGTGGCGTTCGTCATGGGCAACTGCGTGTTTCACATTGCCGTGCAAGGGTTCCTGCGCACGCTCAGCCAGGTGGGCCGCAACGCCGAGATGCCGCAGTGGACGCAGGGGAGTTACCAGGCTCGCGAGCTGGCCATGTCCCGCATGCAAAGTGAGGCCGAGCGCGACGGTGCAACCGGCGTCGTCGGTGTGCATTTCGCCATCTCGAATTACGCGTGGGGCCACCACACCGTCGAGTTCTACGTGGCCGGAACCGCGGTGCGTCGCGGAGGCGACCCGCAAACGCTGACGCCGTCGTTCGTCCTGCCCATGAGCGATTGATGACGAGCCTCGACCACGAGCGGGTCGGTCATGCCATCGGGACGACGCTGGCCGGTCCCGGGGGAGTCGGGCTGGTGCTCAGGGTCTTCTGCGGGGTTCCGGGGGTGATCCTGATCCCGGCGCGGCGCGGCTTCTTCCGGTCGCAGCCCGAGCGGGTGCAGATCGGCGACTGGCGTTACGAAGTCACCCCGGACGGCCGCTTGAGCGCCGCCCATGTGGTGAACGGCATCGTCTTGGCCGAGGACGTGCTCGCCGCCGGCGCGGTCGGACCGCACATCGCTCGCGCGCTCGGACAGCTGGTGAGCAGTTACGGTCCGACGATCATGCCCAACATCGACGCGGCGCTCGAGGTCCTCGAGGCCGGGGCCGGACCACGCTGAGGTCGAATCACCCTGCGGCAACAGGGTTTCGGGTGGGCCAAGCGGTCACTGGGTCGGCGTTTGGTCGATGCCCACCACCCACCGGCTGAACCGCCAGCGGCCGTCCTGCTTGACCGCGGTGAAGTCGTAACAGCCGGTCAGATCGGGACGGGGCGGTCCACCGTCGGAGATGGCGAAGACCTGAACGTAGCAGTGCCCGGTGGCTTCGTCGGCGCCCTGGCTGGAGAACCAGAACGAGTTCAGCGCGTGGCGGCGTTGATTGTGCTCGGCCTTAAACGCCGCCTTCCTGGCCGCGAGCAGGCTCATCACTGTGTCGATGTCCGCGGACAGTGGCTGGCCCTCGTGCAGCAGGACCAGCTCCGGGGACTCAGTGAACAAGGCGCGAAAGTCGTCGAGCCGGTCGTGGTCATAGCTGTAGGCGTAGGCGCCGAACAAGTTGATGGTGGCCAGCCGATCGGCGACATCGAAGGCCGCGCTTCCGACGCCCTCGATCGGATGTCCGTCAGCGGCCACCGTGGCCTCCCGCGCGCAGCTCTATATGCGACCGGCGGCGAAATCGGCCGCCTGATCCACCATGCCAGCTTCGACGTACTGCCGATGGGCAAGGGGGTTGGTGGCGTCCGAGCAGATGGGATCGCCGGGCACGCACAACTCGATGGTCTTGCCCGCATACGGTGGGCCGATCGTCACCGGCGGCTCGTTGATGATGCTCATGAACTGGCTCGACGGCTTGCCGAACAGGGCGACCGCCGCCACGTGGTTGGAGACCTCGGGCGGCATCGGCTGCAGCGCCTGCACCAGGTGCACGCCGTCGGGCACGGCGCTTTCGGTGACGAAGCCGATCACGGCCGCGCCCTGGGAATAGCCACCCAGCACCATCTTGGTTCTGGGGCACGAAACCGCCATGTGTTCGACGTGCGCGCCCGCATCGCTGATGCCGTCCACGGCCCTCGGGAAGTCCGTCGTCGCCGGGTAGTCGACCGGATAGACGCCCAGGGACCTACCGCCGACGTGCGAGCGCAGGGTGTCGACGAAGCTCTGGCCGATCCGGCCGACGCCGGGGGGCTCGTTGGTACCCCGGGCGAACACCACCTCGACATCGGGGCACGGGTCGCCGGCAGCCAGGGGAGCGGCCGGAAGCGCCCAAAAGGGCGCCAGCACAGCACCAATCATGCCGAGGGTATGCGCCTTCACAGCGCGATCTTGTCACAGGCCGGCGAAGCTCGCGCGTTATGCGGCGGCGGTCCGGGCCGGCTACCGCGGCGGGTCGGCCCCGGGCGCGTGGGATCGCCGGTGCACCAACGAACCGGCGGAGCGCAGCACGCCGCGAAACGCGTAGGCGGCGGTCACGATGGTCAGCAGGATCAGCAGGACGAACATCGGCAGCCAGTTGCCCCTGCTGTGGTCGACGTCCCACCAGATGATGGTGAACAGCACCGCGCACACCAAAAGCACCAGGTCGCGCCAGTTGCCCCGGTAGGACAACGCCGCCTTACGCAGGGCCCGGCCCCGGTCGGCGGTCTCGATCAGGTCGTCGATTCTCGCGTCGATGGTGCGCTGCAGTTCGGCGCGCCGCGCGGCGGCCTCCGGCGGCAGCCGCTCCAGCAAGTCCATGTCCTGCGCGATCAGGCCCCGATAGTCCGGGCCGCGGAACTGGCCGGCGGCGACCGCCAGCATCGCCCCACCGAAAACGGGCGCACTATTGAGCGCGATCTGTCCGAGGCCCGTCATGCCCGCTCCTTGAGGTTGTCGTCAACCGAACTTGTCGCCGATTGTCACGATGCCTGGTAGGGGCGCCGTCGCGTGCGCGGCGGCTCGGGGCCTTGCAGCGCGTCCATCGCGCGGACCAGCTGGGGATAGGCGATCGCCGGTCCCAGCCAGCGGGTGAGGTAACGGCGCAGATCGGTGCCGCTGCGCGGCGGGCGCCCCGGGTCGGCGAGGAACGAGTGCAGCACCCGCAGGCTGAATTCGTTTAACTCGTCGAGGCCGGCGTCGTCGAAACCGTAACTCTCCCAATCGATGTCGTACCGGTGCAGCATCGACCGCCCGAACGCCAGGGCCGTGTCGGAGATGATCGAAACCTGCTGGCCGCCCCGGTGACGCTGACTGAGCACGAATTCGACCTGGTTGTCCGAGGCCAGCTCTTCGATGGCGAATGCCATCCCTTCGGTGATGGCCACGACGGGGTCGGTGACGCCCTCGAGGTGGGCGGCCATCCGATCCAGGAATCCGTCGGCCGACCGCATGGCCGACGCCACCAACAGCGCCTGCGTGCCGGGGAAGTAGCGGTAGACGGTCTGTCGGGTCACCCCGAGCGCCCGCGCCACGTCGGCGATCCGCATCGCCGAGCCGCGTTCGTCGATGATCCGGTCGGCGGCGTCGAGGATGCGCTCGATCGCCTCTTCGTCGGAGGCGGGCGTGTTTCCTGACCAACCGTGACTGCGCATCTATTCCGCGGCAAACCCGTAGTCGGTGATCCCCACAGGCGGATCATAGCGGGCTGGAGGCGGGGCATCGTTGCTGGTTAACCCGGCCGGACACTTTCGCCGTTATGTATGATCACTGCGAATCGTGGGGGTGCCGCGCGGCAGGAAGGCCGGACTTTGCACTACGACACCGTGATCACGGGTGGCCGCTGGTTCGATGGGACGGGCGCGCCGTCGGCGCGCAGAAACATCGGTGTGCGCGACGGCAGGGTCGCCACCATCACCCCGGAGCCGCTCGACACGACGGGCGCCGAGGTGATCAACGCGACGGGCCGGTGGGTGATTCCCGGCATCATCGACATTCACACGCACTACGACGTCGAAATACTCTGTGAGCCGGAGCTTTCCGAGTCGCTGCGGCACGGCGTGACAACTGTGATGCTGGGATCGTGTTCGCTGTCCACGGTCTATCTCGACAACGTCGACGCGGGTGACATCTTCGGCCGGGTGGAAGCGATCCCGCGGCGCTATGTCATCGAGCACCTCGACGCGGCGCGGTCGTGGACCAATCCGGCCGAGTATGTCGCCGAACTCGACCGCCGCAACCTGGGACCCAACGTGGCCGCATTCATGGGGCACTCCGACATGCGTGCCGCGACGATGGGCCTGGACCGGGCGACCCGTAAGGATGTCCGTCCGTCCGCGGCGGAGCTGGCCCGGATGGAGTCGATGCTGAACGAGGCGCTCGACGAGGGATTCGTGGGAATGTCCTCGCAGCAACTCCTGTTTGACAAGCTCGACGGCGACGTCTGCCGGTCGCGCACGCTGCCGTCGACCTACGCCAAGCCCCGCGAACTGCGCCGGCTGAACGCGATCTTGCGGCGGCGCAACAAGATCCTGCAGTCGGGGCCGGACATCAAGAATCCACTGTCGGTCGTGTCGCAGTTGGTGACGTCGCTGGGAGTCGGCCGTCCCCGGTTGAAGACCAGCCTGCTCTCGGCGGCCGACATCAAGGCCATACCGCCGGTGATCCACCTGATGGACCGGCTCGCCCGAGTGGTGAACGCCCTCGGCGGCGACTTCCGCTGGCAGCATCTGCCGGTGCCGTTCGAGGTCTATGCCGACGGGATCTCGTTGGTGGTGTTCGAGGAGTTCGGCGCGGGCGCCGCGGCGCTGCACCTGCAGGACGAGATCGAGCGGAATGCGCTCATGCGCGATGAGGACTACCGCCGCCGGTTCCGCGAGGACTACGACCAGAAGTTCGGGCCCCGGGTGTGGCACCGCGACTTCTTCGACGCCGAGATCGTGGCCTGCCCTGACCAGACGGTGGTGGGCAAGTCCTTCGGGCAAGTGGGGCTGGACCGCGGCGGCCTGCATCCGGTCGACGCGTTTCTGGACTTGGTGGTGGAGCACGGCGAAAAGCTGCGCTGGCGCACCACGATCTCCAATCATCGCCCCGAGGTGCTCAAGAAGCTGGCGCGAAGCGAAACCGTGCAGATGGGCTTTTCCGACGCCGGAGCGCACCTGCGCAACATGGCCTTCTACAACTCCGGCCTGCGCCTGCTGCGGCACGTGCACGAGGCGGAAAAGCGCGGCAGCCCCTTCATGTCCGTCGAGCGTGCCGTGCACCGGCTCACCGGCGAACTCGGTTCCTGGTACGGAATCGACGCCGGCACCCTGCGCGAAGGTGATCGCGCCGACCTGGTGGTGATCGACCCGGCCAAGCTCGACGCTTCGCTGGATCGTTACGCCGAGCATCCCGTGCAGTCCTACGGCGGGTTGTCGCGCATGGTCAACCGCAACGACGAGACCGTCAGCGCCGTGCTGGTGGCGGGACGGTTCGCGTTCGGTGCGGGCCGGCCCGCACCGGCGCTGGGCAAGCAGAAGTTCGGCCGGTTCCTGCGTGCCGGTCAGCAGGCCAGGAGCCTGACGCCGGCGTGACTCGCCGCCGCCTAACCCTTTGCGGCACTGCGGGTTAGGCGACGGACGCGCCCAGGATCAGGTTGACGGCCTCATCCAGTTGGCCCTCGATCTCGTCGAAGCTGACGAACCGGGCGGTCATCAGGGCGCCGGAGAAGGTGATCTGCAGCGTGGACTTCACCGCGCGCGGCCAGCCGGGACCCAGCGCGGCCCCGATCCGCGCCGACACCTCCTGCCCGATCTGCTCCCGGATCGGCTGCACCGCCGGGTCATCGGCCATCAGGGCGGCGCCGCAGGCGGCGGTCAGCTCGGGCTCGTCGGCGACCACCACGGCCATGTCTCGCAGCGTCGCGCTGACCCGCGTCTTGGTCGTCTGGTTGACGTCGGTATGCAGCGGCAGCTCGCGCAGGAAGCGCAGGTATACGGCCGCCACCAGCGCGCTTTTCGACGGAAAGTAGGTGTAGGCGCTGGCCGGCGACACCCCGGCGCGGGTCGCCACCGAGCGCATCGTCAGATTGGCGTACGACGATTCGCGCAGCTCCTCCAGCCCGGCGTCGAGGACCTTGCGGATCGTCTGGCCCGGCCTGCGGTCCGACCGGCGCGCCGCATCTTTAGACACCCGTCCAGTGTAGGAAGACGGTGTCCCCGTGGGGCGGGGCGACCTGCCGGCCGCGGGCGGCGTTTCGCGGACAGTTGTCCGGATCGATCTAGAGTGGCGGATATGGCCGAGGCGGACCGGCGGCGCTGGGACGAGCGGTACGCGACGACGGCGCCGCCGGCGGTACAGGCGGTGGGGCCCCCCGACTTCTTGGCGCCCTACGCGGAACTCCTTCCCGGTGCGGGCAGGGCGCTCGATCTCGCGTGCGGGCCGGGGCAGGCGGCGGTGTGGCTCGCGACGCGCGGACTTGCGGTGGAAGGGGTGGACGTCTCACCCGTGGCGATCGCCCATGCCCGCGACCTGGCCCACCGCGCCGGGGTCGGCGACCGGTGCCGGTTCGAGGTCTTCGACCTCGACGGCGGGCTGCCCGCCGGGCCGCCCGTCGACGTCATCCTCTGCCACCGATTCCGGGACCGTCGCCTCGATCGTGCGATCGTCGAGCGGCTGGCCCCCGGCGGGTTGCTGGCGATCGCCGTGCTGAGCGAGGTCGGCGGTTCCCCTGGGCCGTTTCGCGCGGTCGCCGGTGAGCTGCCCGCGGCGTTCGGCGGCCTCGAGGTGGTCGCCGCCGACGAGGGCGCCGGTTGCGCCTGGCTGCTGGCGCGCGCGGCGAAGTCCGCTGAGTGACAAGACCTTTCACCGCCGGTGACAAACCGCGCGACGCACTGGAGATTCAGCTGGGCGAATCGGCTTCCGGCCCGGCGGTGTCGGGTAGTGTCACGCGCATGGAGCGGCGCGTCCTGGAAGCGGTGATCTACGAGCGCGAGCCGCCGATTGCGCGGATCATCCTGAACCGGGTCGACAAGGCCAACACCAAGGACGCGGTCCTGGTCACCGAAGTCGACGACTGCCTGCACGAAGCCGACCGCGACAAGGAGATCAAGGTCGTCATCCTCAAGGCGAACGGCAAAGGATTCTGCGGGGGACACGTCGCCCGCTGGGGCCCCGACGAAAATCCGTATCCGGACTTCGGTGAGACCTTCGAGGACCTGTACAAGGGCACCGCCGACCTGTTCCTGTGGCCGACGCTCTACCTGTGGGAATTCCCGAAGCCCACCATTTCCGCGATTCACGGCTACTGCATGGGCGGGGGGATCTACCTCGGCCTGCTGACCGACTTCTGCGTCGCATCCGAGGACGCGTACTTCCAGATGCCGCTCGCCCAAAGCCTCGGCGAGCCCGGTGGCCACACCATGATCGAGCCGTGGTTGCTGATGAACTGGCATCGCACCATGGACTGGCTCCTGCTGGCCCCGACGCTGTCCGCCCAACAAGCCCTCGATTGGGGCCTGCTCAACAAGGTGGTGCCGCGCGAAGAGCTCGACGACACCGTCGAGGAGATGGCGCGCAGGATCGGCCAGATCCCGTTGACCACGCTGATGGCGGTGAAGAACAACGTGAAGCGCGCGTGGGAATTGATGGGGATGCGGGTGCACCTGCAGGTCAGTCACATCCTGACGAACATGGTGGGTGCCGCCACCGACGTGCAGGCCCGGCGGGCCGAGCTGAAGCAGTCGGGCATGAAGCCGCGCGAGTTCGTCGGCCATGAGGAGCCGGAGGCTCCGTCCTAGCGGGCGCGGCTTCTCTCGCCGGCGACCCTCCGACCCGCGGCATGGCGGGCGGCGACATAACCGAAAACCATGGTGTAGGCGATGCTTCCGCCGGCGCCCAGATAATTGCGGCCCATCACCGTCGCCGTGATGTTGCCCGTCGCGTAGAGCCCGTCGATCACGCAGTCGTCCTCGTCGAGCACCTGCGCGTGCTCGTTGGTGATCACGCCGCCGCACGTCCCGACATCCGCCGGAACGACCTTGGTGGCGTAGTACGGCGCCCGCTCGAGCGGGCCGAGCGCGGCGTTGGGGCGGTACCCGGGATCGCCCAGGCAGTCGTTGTAAGCCGACTGGCCGCGCCCGAAGTCCGGGTCGAGGCCCTTGGCCGCAAACCCGTTGAACCGCTTGATCGTCTGCTCCAGCGCGTCGGGCGGGACGCCCATCTGGCGCGCGAGGTCGCCGACGGTCTCGCCGCGCACGACCGCGCCCCGGGTGATGAGTTCCTCTGGGAGGCGGCGCTTCTTGAACGGGTTGGCCCCCGAAACGTATCGGCCGATGTAGCCCTCGTCGAAGACCATCCAGCACGGCACGGCCTTGTTCGCATACATCGCCTTGCCGACTTCGACGTACGAGTTGGACTCGTTGCAGAACCGCCGGCCCGTTCCGTCGACGTAGATGGCGCCGGGTCGCTGCCGGCCGCTGCCCAGCGCCCGTGCGGCGTCACCACCGTCGGCGATGAAAACCGATGGCAGCCACCAGGCCTCGTCCATCAGGTCGGTCTTGGCGCCCAGCCCGATCGCGGACTGCAACACCTCGCCGGTGTCGCCCGCGTTCGCGATCGACCAGTGTCCCTCGTTGGGCTGGTCCCCGCTGTAGCGGCGGCGCATGTCCGCGTTGCGGCTGAAGCCGCCCGCGGCGAGTAGCACACCCTTGCGGGCCTCGACGTTCAGCACGGTGCCGTTGCGAGAGACGCGCGCGCCGACGACGCGGCCATCCTCGACGATCAGCTCTGAGATCGCGGCGCCGGTCCAGATCGGCGGCTCACCGCGCAGGTCGATCAGGGCTTTGAGCATCTGCCCGATGAGGGACGCGCCGTTGGTGAGCATGTCGCGGCCCCGGAGTCTGGCCGCCCTGGTCCGCGCGAACACCCGCACGGCCACGGCGAAGGCGCGCGGCGACCGGTTGAAGTACTGCACCGAACGCAACTCGTTGGTCTTGAGGACGAATCCGCCATAGCTCTTGGCCATCGAGGGTTGGACCTTGTCGCTCCAGCTGCCCAGCGCGGCCGCATCGTATGGGACGCACTCGATGGCGCGGCCGGCTTCGTTGCCGCCCTTGTGGTTCGGGTAGTAGTCGCTCCAGCCCGGGCACCGCACGAACCGGACGCCCTTGCGGGTCAGGAAGTTGATCATTTCGTAGCCCGCGGTGAGGAACATCTCGCGCCGTGCCGGTGATGAGGCCGGGCCGATGTCGCCGACCACGTCGTCGAAGTAGGCCAGACCGTCCTCGTGCGAGTCCGGGATGCCGTCGGCGCGCATCAGCGGGTTGTTGGGCAGCCAGACCATGCCACCGGAAAGTCCGGTGGATCCGCCTATCAGGGGCTGCTTTTCGATCACCAGCGGTTCGATGCCGCTGTCCAGCGCCGCCAGCGCCGCGACCATGCCGCCCCCGCCGCTGCCCGCGATGAGCAGATCGACCGAGCGGTCCCACCGGGGGGTCATCGTGCCCCCGCGTCGAAACCCAAGTCGGCGACGGGGACGTCGATGGTGGTGTTGGTCTTCTGGATGGCGGGCACCAGGGCGTCGTGCGGCAGGCCGGCGAGGAAGCCGTCTATCACGCGTTCGAAGTTCGAGATCAAGCCCTCGATTCGGCTGGACAGGCGCATGTACTCGAAACCCTTGGAGTGCAAGCCTTTCTGCTGCCTGGGCAGGTTCGAGAAATCCTGGGCCGGTATGGGTGGCCAGCGTGGGTCGTCGGGTGCCATGGGTACGGGTGGGGTCGGCTTGGCGGTGCTCTGCTCCGGCGGGATGCGGGTGAGTGACCAGATCTCGAAGAGCGTCTCCTCCGGACCCAGCGGCCGGATCCGGTATGAGGAGGCGCTGCTGTACTGGGGCAGCAGGAAGTAATGGGGGAAGGCGAAATTGATCGCCTCGTCGATTCCGCGCCGCTGCAACTCGTTGAGGTCGGGGATGTCGCAGCCGCGGGCTCGATGCCAGTGCACGATGGCGTCGTTGAGCGCGCTGCGCCACACGGCCATCGCCTCGGCCGGATCGGCCGGCAGCTCCATGTCCTGCATGCCCTCGGCGATGCGGACGTCGTTCTCGTGTGTCATGCCGGCCATGCCCTCACCCAGGGTGCGCATGAAATACAGGTTGGTCTGGGCCAATCCGGGTGGTGTGGTGGCGTCGGGCCGCTTCGGCATGCTGGACGGCAGCAGTTGCGGGTGGGTCTGTGGGACGTGATAGCCCTCCATGAACGCGGCGGTCGCCAGTTTCCAGTTCACCGGCAGCCGGCACGACTGCCACCACTCGACGCGCAGCGACTCGACTTTCCATGCGTCGTAGATGGATGCGAACGGCTCGAAGCAGTCACGGAACGGCGGGGCATCGTCGTCGAGGTTGATCCACGCGCATCCGCCCCAGACATCGCACCGGACCGAGACCAGGCGAAGGTCCTCCGGGTCCAGGTTGTGATCGTCGAACTCTTCAGGCCTCAGCACGAACGTGTTGCGCCCGTCGATGCCCCAGCACCAGCCGTGGAAGGGGCACACGAAGGTGCGCCGGTTTCCGTTGCCCTCCACCAGCTTTACCCCGCGGTGGCGGCAGGCGTTGTGGTAAGCACGGACGTTTTCGGTGTCCAGGCGGACCACGATGATCGACTCGTCGAGGATCTCGTACTCGACGTAGTCGCCGGGCTTGGGAATCTCTTCCAGGCGACAGGCCATCTGCCACACGCGCGGCCACAGCATTTCGGCTTCCAGCGCGTAGAACTCCGGGTCGTAGTAGCGCTGCTTGGGGATGCGATCGACCGCCTGAACCGCCCACGGCACCGGGAGCGGGGTCCAGTTCAGTTGACCGTTATGGGTGCTTTGGGTGGTGACCATTTTCATCCCCTCATAGGATCCGCGATGCCCGCCCCTGCCAGTAACGCTCGCGGATGCGTCTCTTGTAAAGCTTTCCGTTCGGATCCCGCGGCAACTCTTCAACGAATTCGACGGTGCGCGGGCACTTGTAGCCGGCGGCGTGCGCCCGGCAGTATTCGATCAGCTCGGCCTCGAGGTCGGGCCCCGGCGGGACGCCGTCGACCGGCTGGACGACGGCCTTGACCTCCTCGCCGAACTCGTCGTTGGGGACCCCGAAGACGGCGGCGTCGACGAGCTTGGGGTGCATGATCAGCAGGTTCTCGATTTCCTGCGGGTAGATGTTGACCCCGCCGGAGACGATCATGAACGTGGACCGATCGGTGAGGTAGAGATACCCGTCGTCGTCGACATAGCCCATGTCCCCAAGCGTGCGCCAGCCCCGGTCATTCGACACCGACGCGGTCTTGGCGGGGTCCTTGAAGTACTCGAAATCGGGCCCGCCCTCGAAGAACAGCTCGCCGGCCTGCCCGGCGGGGAGCTCGACGCCGTCGTCACCGATGACGTGGACCGGGGACATGGGTTTGCCCACCGAGCCGGGGTGGGCGAGCCACTCTTCCGGGCCGACCGTCGTGCCCGCGAAACCTTCGGTACCACCGTAGTATTCGTGGATGATCGGTCCGAACCACTTCATCATGTGGTGCTTGACGTCGACCGGGCAGGGCGCGGCCGCGTGGATGACACACTGCAGGCTGGAGACGTCGTAGCGCTCCCGAACCGCCTTGGGCAACTTGAGCATCCGCACGAACATGGTGGGAACGAACTGGGCGTGCGTGACCCGGTGGGCCTCGATGAGGGCCAGGACGGGCTCGGCGTCGAACTTGCGCATCAGGATCGCCGCCGCCCCGACGCGGTTGACCGCCATGGTGTAGTTGACTCCCGCGGCGTGATACAGCGGTGCGGGGGAGAGGTATACGCTCGACCGGCTCATCCCGTATTTGTGGGTGAGCGCCAGCTCCAGCACCGCCTGCGCCCATGAGCCGTTGCCGTCGGTCGGCAGGGGCCGCCGGACGGCCTTGGGCCGGCCGGTGGTGCCCGACGAATACAGCATCTCCGACCCGTCCGACGCCGGCGGCGCGGCACCGGCGTTCGCCAGCGCGTCCTCGTAGGCGTCCCAGCCGGGCAGGTCGCCGCCCACCACGAGGTGGACGGTGACGGCCGGGTTGGCCGCGCGGACGTGCGCGGCCAGATCGGGCATCGTGGCGTCCACGAACACGGCCCTGGCGTCGGAGTCGTCGATGACGTAGGCGACTTCGTCGGGCGTGAAGTGGGTGTTGACCGCGGTGTAGTACAGGCCGGAAAGCTGGCAGCCCCAAGTGATTTCGAGGAATTCGGGGCGGTTCGGCAGGACCAGGGCCACGCCGTCGCCCTTGCGCAGCCCGGCGTCATGCAGCGCGGCGGCGACGCGTTGGCTGCGGGCATACAACTCGGCGTGCGAGATCGTGCCACCGTCAGCGACGATCAGGGCCGGCGCCCGTCCGGCCCTGGTGGCGTGGTCGGCGATGTTCACCGGCGAGCCCCGCGAAAGGTCAAGTGGCCGTGGCGCCGTCAGTTTGGGCGGCCGCCGCCGCCTGCCGCCGGGCGTGCTCGGACGGCAGCACCTTGTCCTTGAACACCGTCTGGATCAGCTGCTGCACGTCCTTGCTGATGGAGGCCAGCGCGACGAGATCATTGGAGCTCTGCCAGTGCACCCGCATGCCCATCAGCTCCCAGGCCCGCTTGAGGTTCGCCTTGGTCAGCATCAGCGTCGTCAACGGCGCCTGGGCAATGTGGCGGGCAATGGCCTCGACACGGTCGTCCAGCTGATCACGCGGGACGACCTCGTTGACCAGGCCGACCTCCAGCGCCTTCTTGGCGTCGATCACCTCGGCCGTGAACAGGTAGTAGGCCGCCCGACGCCAGTTCATGAACACCCAGGGCTCGATCGAACATTCACCCGAGGGCATGCCGAATCCCTGCAGCGGCGGGTAGGAGAAGTAGGCATCCTCGGAGGCGATGACGATGTCAGTGGTCAGGCCCATATGGGTGCCGCCGCCGACACAATAGCCGTGCACCTGCGCGATCGTGGGCTTGGAGAACTCCCACAGATTGAGGGTCGGCTTGACGAACAGGTCGCCCTGCGCCTTCCACGGGTGACCGGTCACCATGGCGTTCTCCACGAACGACGGGTAGTCGACGGCGTTGTTGCCGATGGCGTGTCCCGAGCAGAAGCCCTTGCCGTTGGCCTTGAGCACGAGCACCTTGATGTCGTAGTCGCGGTCCGCGTCCAGCAGGGCCGCGTCGACCTCTTCGGCCAGCTTCTGGTCCTGGGCGTTCGCCTTCTCCGGCCAGTTCAGCGTGACGCGGGCGATGGGCCCCTCTTTCTGATAGATGATTCTCTCGCGAGTCTCGTTGAGATCCATACGTGCTCACCTTTCCGGAGAAGTGATGACGCCGATTTCGGCGCCGATGTCATAGGTGGTCCCGACCTGCCCCGTCCACTGCACGGTGCCCGACGCTCCCGCTTCGATTTCCTGCTCCACCTTCTCGGTGGCGATCACGTAGATCGGAGTGCCCGCTTCCACGTGCTGCCCGGCGTCGACGAGCAGGCCGGTCAGCTCGGCCTCCGACACGGCCACCGAAACTCGCGGAATGCGAATGATGAAGTCAGCCATGCACCCTCGCCCCCGCGCCGGTCTTCCCGAGGGTCCGCTGCGCGGCGGCGACGATCCGCTCCGGGGAGGGGTACACCTGCGCCTCGAGCGCCGCCGCGGCCGGGTTGGGGACGAATCGTGCGGCCACCCGTTCGACGGGCGCGGCCAGCTCGGAGAACAACTCCGAGTGCAGGATCGCCGCGATCTCGGCCCCAGGGCCGGCGAATTGGACCGCGTCATGGATGATCACGGCTCGGCGGGTGCGGCGTACCGAGTCGACGAGGGTCTCGACGTCGAGTGGCACCAGGGTGCGTAGATCGACGACCTCGGCGCTCACCCCCTGTTCGTGCAGGGCGGCCGCGGCGGTCAGGGCGTCGTGCACGCAGCGTCCGTAGCCGATCAGCGTCACGTCGGTGCCGGACCGCTTGATGTCCGCCTGGCCCAACGGGATTGAGAAACCGGGGTCTTTGGGCACGGGACCCTTCTTGCCCTGCAACCGGATCGTTTCGACGAACAGGCACGGATCGGGGTCGAAGATCGCCGCCGTCAGGAGGCCCTTGCCGTCCCGCGGCGTGGAGGGGACGACCACCTTCATGCCCGGGATGTGCATGAACCACGCCTCCAGGCTTTGCGAATGCGTGGCACCGGTGGCCAGCCCGGCGTAGACCTGGGTGCGAATGGTGATCGGCGCCGTCGTGCGCCCGGCGGTCATGAACCGCAGCTTGGCCGCGTTGTTGATCAGCTGATCGGCGGCGATGCCGATGAAGTCCATGATCATGATCTCGGCGACCGGCAGCATGCCGTCGATGGCGGCGCCGATCGCGGCTCCCACGATCGCCGCCTCCGAGATCGGGGTGTCCAGGACGCGCTCGTGGCCGTACTTCGTCGAGAGCCCCGCGGTCGGACCGGACGCGCCGGGATCGGCGATGTCCTCACCGAGCAGGAACACCCTGTCGTCGGCCGCGAGGGCCTGGTCCAGCGCGAGGTTGAGCGCCTCGCGCATGGTCAGCTCTTCTTCGTCCATGTTCACACCGGGAACCCGATCGCCGTCGCGTACACGTCGGAGTCCAGCTCGCCGATCGACGGAGAGTCCGCACGCATCACGGTTTCCAGCGCCGCCTCCACCGTGGCCAGCGCCTGGGCATCGATGCGGTCGAGCTCGTTTTGATCGCAGACGCCCGCCTCGGCGAGGTGGCTACGGAATCGGGGGACCGGGTCCGCGTCCATCGCGGCGGCCAATTGTTCCTTCGGGATGTAGGGCATTCTGTCGCCGAAGTAATGGCCGCGGAACCGAAACGTCACGCACTCGATGAAGGTGGGCCCTTCGCCGGCGCGGGCCCGCCGCAACGCGTCCTCGAGCGCCGAGGTGACCGCCAGCGGGTCATTTCCGTCGACGCGCACTCCCGGCATGCCGTAGCCCGCCGCCCGGTCGGCGACGTGTGCGAGCTTCATGGTGTCGACGGTCGGCGTCATCTCGGCGTACAGGTTGTTCTGACAGACGAAGACCACCGGCAGGTCCCACAGCGCGGCCATGTTCGCCGCCTCGTGGAAGGACCCCGTGTTGGTGGCTCCGTCCCCGAAGCTGACCACCGTGACGCGGTCTGAGCCTCTGCGTTTGGCGGCCATCGCCAGCCCCACCGCCACCGGCGGCCCGGCCCCGACGATGCCGGTCGAAAGCATCACGCCCACTTCCGGTTTGGCGATGTGCATGGTGCCGCCCTTGCCGCGGCTCGCGCCGACGGTGCGGCCCATCATCTCGCCGTAGATCTCCTGAAGCGGGACACCCTTGCCGATCAGGTCGTGCAGGCCGCGGTAGGTGGTCACCAACTGGTCGTCGGGGCGCAGCGCGACGCCCATCGCGGCGGCGATGGCCTCCTGCCCGCGCGAGGGCCAGTACACGCACATGAACTCGCCGGTGCCGATGCCCTGGGACAACCGATCGTCGGCGGCCTTCATGAGCACCATCAGCTCGTACAGGCGGCGCTCGAGGCCCGGTGTCCCGTCGCTCATGCGATCACGCACCGGACCACGGCTTGACCTTGAGGAAGCCGCCACCGTCGACGCGGAGTTGCTGGCCGGTGATGTACCGCGCCGCGTCGGAGGCCAGGAACAACACCGCCTCGCTGATGTCCTCGGGTTCGACGTAGGGGATCGGCATCGCCTGCACGAGCGGGAAAACCGGTTCGGCGTCCTCGCGGGCCGGGTCTTTCAGGTCGGGGCGGAACGCGCGGTACATCGGCGGGCTGTGCAGCATGTCGGTGTTGACGTTGGTGGGGTGCACCGCATTCATCCGGATCGAGAACCGGGCGAGCGCCAAGGCGAAATCGTTGACGTAGTGCGCCGCAGCAAGTTTCGCGAACGCATACCCGGCCCCGCCGGGTCCACCGTCGATGCCCGTCGTGTTCATCGACGACATGAACGCGGCGTTGGAACCGATCACGATGATCGAGGCGCCCGCGTGCAGGTGCTTGAGGCTCGCGTGCACCAGATTCAGCACGCCGACCAGGTCCACGTCCACGGCGTCGGCGAAGGCCTGCGGCGGCAGGCCCGCGGTCAGCGGGCAGATGCCCGCGTTGGCGACGACGACGTCGAGATGCCCGAATTCCGCGACGCCCTGATCGATCGCCGCGGACAGGGCGGCGCGATCGCGGACGTCGGCGACGGCGGTGAACGCGCGCTGCCCCTCCTTCTCCACCAGCCGGGCCGTCTCGTCCAGGTCCTCGGGCCGGGCCAGGGGGTATTCGTTGGTCTCGATGTCGGCGCACAGGTCCACCGCGATGATGTCCGCGCCTTCCGCGGCCAGCATCCGCGCATGCGAACGGCCTTGACCGCGCGCGGCGCCACTGATCACGGCCACCTTGCCCGCTACCCTGCCCATCGCCCGTCCTTCGTCCATGTGGCTATGTCGTGACCCTCGTTGGGGCCCAATATGTTTCGTGCGAACCGCCGCCGGCGAGGGCGGAGGTCAATCGGCCGACCGTCCGGCCGCCCGGGGCATGGCGCGCGTTCATCGTGGCGGGCCTCGGGATCGGGCCGACGGTCAAATCCATCGCATCTCTTCCACGAAAACTGCGCTGACCTGCGGCGGGTCTACCGCTACGCCCTAGACTAGCTAGAATATCTAAAATAGCAAGGAATGGCGGTCGACCGAGGGAGTTGGCAATGTCTGGCGTGCGCGGGGGTGTGCTCCAAGGGGTGCGGGTCATCGAGTTGGCGTCGTGGACCTACGTGCCGTCGGCCGGTGCGGCACTGTCGGACTGGGGCGCCGACGTGATCAAGGTCGAAGGCGTCGCCTCCGGCGACCCGGGGCGCGCGCTCGTCGTCGGCGGGTTCACCCGGCAGGCGGCCCGCCCGGACGCCGACTTCATCCTCGAGTTGGGCAATCGCGGTAAGCGCAGCATCGCCATCGACGTCAAATCCGAGACCGGCCGCGAGCTGTTCGGCCGCCTGTTGGCGAGTGCGGATGTCTTCCTTACCAATTGGTTGCCCGGTGCGCTCGAGCGGGCCCGGCTGACCGTGGACGACATCCGCTCGTTCAACCCGCAGATCATCATCGCGCGCGGAACCGGGCTGGGGGTGCGGGGCCCGGACGCCGATCGCGGCGGGTTCGACGCGGCCACCTACCTCGCGCGCGGCGGCGTCGCCTACACGCTCACGCCGTTCGGCAGCGACACGCCGGCGGTCCAGGGTCCGGGATTCGGCGACCTCCAGGGCGGGGCGACGCTGGCCGGCGGCGTCTGCGCCGCGCTGTTCCACCGCGAGCGCACCGGTGAGCCGACGATCGTCGACTCGTCGCTGCTGGCCCAGGCGATGTGGGCGATCGCGCCGTCCATCTCGGCGGCCGATTTCTTCGACATCGACGGAATCCCCGGCGCGCCGCCCGGCTTGGCCATCAACCCGCTCGTCAACCGGTACAAGACCCGGGACGGCAGGTGGATCCAGTTGGTGTTCTTGCAACCGGACAAGTTCTGGGTGGGGTTCTGCGAACGCATGGGGCTGGGGGAGCTGGCGACCGATGAACGATTCGTGCCGTCGAGCAACCTGATCGCCAACGCCGCGGCGGCCACCGAGATCCTGGCCGACGCGTTCGCCCGCCACGACCTCGCCCATTGGCAGAAGGCGCTCGAGGACGAGCCCGGCGTGTGGGGCGCCCTGGCGACGCCGCGGGAGACCCTCAACGATCCGCAAGTCGAACCGAACGGATACGTGGTGACCAACGTCGACGACCATGGCGAGAAGTACCGGATCGTCGCGGCGCCCGTCCAGTTCGACGAGACGCCGCCGGCACCGGCGCGCGCTCCCGAGCACGGGCAGCACACCGAGGAGATCCTCCTCGAGCTTGGCGTCGATTGGGACGACATCGCCAAAGGCAAGGACCTCGGGGCGGTGTTGTAAGCCCGGCCGCCAGTCGACGAAAGGCGCTATTCGTGGGGACCAAAGTCATCGCGTGCCGATAACCCGGTGACCTGAGGCGGCCGCAGTCGTACGTTCTGTGCAAAGGAGCACGGACATGACTGCATTCATGCGCGCCAGCGACGCGTTCACCTGGGCAATGGAAAGCGACCCGCGGCTGCGGTCGACCGTGGTCAGCGTCATACTTTTGGACCGGTCGCCGGATTGGGACGAAGTCCGGCAGCGATTCGACTTGATCAGCCGCAAACTGCCCATGTTCAGGCAGCGCGTGGTGCAGTCACCCCCGCCGGCGCCGCCGCGGTGGGAGCACTACCGCGACTTCGAACTGGACTATCACCTGCGGCGAGCGACCATTCCCGGGCGCGGGACGCTCGACGACGTCCTCGCGATGGCGCGCGTGGCCGAGATGCAGGACTTCGACCGGGCCCGTGCCCTGTGGGAAACGACGTTCATCGACGGTCTGGCCAACGGTGGAGCGGCCGTGATCTGCAAGTTCCACCACGCGCTCACCGACGGTGTCGGGGGAGTCCAGATCGCGATGCACCTGTTCGACCTCTCCGAGGACCTGACGCGCGTCGAACCCCTGCCG
Source organism: Mycobacterium scrofulaceum (assembly GCF_001667885.1). Classification (GTDB taxonomy): domain Bacteria; phylum Actinomycetota; class Actinomycetes; order Mycobacteriales; family Mycobacteriaceae; genus Mycobacterium; species Mycobacterium scrofulaceum_C. Next base: position 103,711 of record NZ_LZJW01000102.1, read on the forward strand.
CCCGAGCCGCAGGTGGCGGAGGCGGGGCTGCTGGGCGGATACCGCGACGCCGCGCGCTACGACACCGGCTTGCTCGGCAGCGCCTTGTCGGGGGCGGCCACCCGCGTCCCGCGGTTGATGTACGACGGCGTTCGGCGGCCCGTCGACACCATCCGATCCGCGGCGACCACCGCCGCGTCGGTCTATAGAACCGTCCGGCCGATAAACCGCACCGGGTCATCGTTGGCAACGGAACGGGGCCTGATCCGGCGCCTCGGGGTGCATCAGGTGCCGATGCGGCCGCTGCGGGAGGCGGCGCACCGCTGCGGTGGGGCGTTGAACGACGCTTTCGTCGCGGGGGTGGCGGGCGGGCTGCGGCTCTACCACGAGAAGCATGGCGTCCCGGTCGGCGATTTGCACATCTCGATGCCGATCAGCCTGCGGACCAAAGACGACGGCATGGGTGGGAACCGGATCACGCTGATGCGCTTCGACGTGCCCGTCGGCGAGCCCGATCCGGCGAAGCGCATCCAGGCGATCCGCCAGCGAACGGCGGCGGTACGCAACGAAAGATCGTTGCCCTACACGCAATTGATCGCCGGAATGCTCAACCTGGCGCCCCGCTGGTACATCGGCTCGGTGCTGCGCCATGTGGATTTCGTGGCCAGCGACGTGCCCGGCGTCCCGGTGCCGGTCTTCCTCGGTGGCGCCGCGGTGCGCGCCCAGTACGCATTCGGCCCCACCATCGGCTCGGCGGTCAACGTCACTCTGCTCACCTATGTCGACACCTGCGGGCTCGGCTTGAACGTCGACACCACCGCAATTCCGGACTACGACGTCTTCCACGACGCGATCGTCGGAGGCTTCGACGAATTGCTTTCATTGGCAACCTGATTCGCGGTAACGGCGATTTGGGCGCCAACCGAAAATCACCCGGAGTGGTTGATTAGCAGCCGATCCCGAAACGGTCACGGGGCGATATCAATCCCGGCCGCGCTCTGGCACAACGCGATTAATCGACAAATCATGGCACAGGGGCGCCTTTGGGGTTTGCGGCCGCGACGACGCGTAGCGCAGGAATTCCTCGTCCGCCGGGTGGCGGATTCGTGACGGCGCCGCAGGAGGTATCCACAAAATGACGGCGAACTGGGTCCCTGCCCAGACTTCGTGTGGCCCGAATTCCAGTCGCATCCTCGACACGGCGCGCGGCATACTCATCGGCCTGCGCCGGTGCCCGTCCGAAGCCGCGCTGGACGAGCTGCACAGCGCGGCGCTGCGGCACAAGGTGCCGGTATTCGCGATGGCGTGGGCGCTGGTGCACCTGGCCGGCGATGGCGAGAAGACGCCCAGCTTCACCGACGCGCAATCCGCGGCTCGGCATGAATGGGGGCGCTTGTTCTCCTCCGCCGCAGTGACCTGTTGAGCGGGCATCGAGACGTTGGGGCGGCCGAGCTTTCGAGGGGTAACCCGGCCGTCCCCAACCACGACGAGGCAAAAGCGCGCGCGGAGGGTGGCGCTTTTGGGCTTCGGTTACGGTGGCCGACCCGTGGGCGGGGAGCCCGGCGGCCTCGGCGGAATCGCGTGATCACCCAACCCGCGCCCGGAATCGACTACGGGATCAACCTGGTTCGGTGACGCTAGCGCGACCACGCCGGCGATTCGGCCGCCGCGCGCAACGCGTCGACGATGCGCTGCTCCTTCTCGGCGAACCGCTCGGTGGGCGCCGGCACGGAGATGGCAACCACGTTGTCACCCACGGTGCGGCGCGCGATGGCTGCCGCCGAGATCCCCGGGGTATGCTCGTCGCGGTCGAAAGCGATTCCGGTGCGCCGGATTTCGGCGACTTCGGCGCGGAGCCGGTCGGCGACCTCGGGGCCGAGGCGGGAAATGACCGACTCGGCGTCGGCGTCGTCCAGCGCCGCGAGGGCCGCCTTGCCGTTGGCCGTCGACTCGAGGGGAAACCGGACGCCGACCGCGGAGACCGCGCGCAGCCGATGCGACGATTCCAACTGGTCGACAAACCACATCCGCTGCCCCCGCAGCACCGACAGGTCGACGGTCTCGCCGTCGGTCGCGCGCGCCACGCGCTCGATCGTCGGGCGGAAAACCGCCGAGATGTGCGCCCCGTCGGAGTTGCCGAATCCCAGCAGACGATCACCAAGCGAAATGCGGCCCTGCGAGTCCACACTGGCCAACCCCACCTCGACCAGACCGACCAGTAACCGGCGGGCGGTTGATTTCGCCAGTCCGAGCCGGTCGCCGAGATCGACCAGGCGCAGCCGTCCGGGCTCGGCGGCGATCTCGTCCAGCGCGGCGGCCGCGCGGCGTAACACCTGGATGCCTTCGTCGCGACCAGTTGGTGAATTTTCCCCCGTGGACGGCATTCCTCCACTATAGTGTTCCGCATCTCGGATCACAAAGATCCGAATTGCGAATCAGAGGGAGGCCCTCGATGAGCGGGTTACCGGCCGGACGGCACTACTTCCGGGGTGATGACGGCTACGAGGCGGCCCGCCGCGGCACCGTCTGGCACCAGCGGGTGCCCGCGCGCCACCCCGAGGTGATCGTGCAGGCCGTCGACGCGGACGACATCGCCGCCGGGATCCGCTACGCCAAGGCCCACGGGCTCAAGGTCAGCATCGTTTCGGGCGGACACAGCTTCGCGGCCAGCCACCTGCGCGACGGCTCCGTGCTGCTCGACGTCAGCCGGCTCGACCACGCCGTCATCGACGCCGAGCAGCGCCTCGCCCGGGTTGGCCCGGGCAAGGGCGGCAGCCTGCTGATGGCCGACCTCGAGGCGCAGGGCCTGTTCTTTCCCGGCGGTCACTGCAGGGGCGTCTGTCTGGGTGGCTACCTGTTGCAGGGCGGGTACGGCTGGAACAGTCGCGTCTACGGCCCGGCCTGCGAGAGCGTCGTCGGCCTCGACGTCGTAACCGCCGAGGGCGAACAGATCCACTGCGACGCCAGCAACAACGCCGACCTCTACTGGGCCGCCCGGGGTGCCGGCCCCGGCTTCTTCGGTGTGGTCACGTCGTTCTACCTCAAGCTCTATCCGCGCCCCGGCGCCTGCGGCACCAGCGTCTACGTCTACCCGTTCGAGTTGGCCGACGAGGTTTTCACCTGGACCCGGGCGGTCAGCGCCGAAGTGGACCCGCGCGTCGAGCTGCAGGCGGTGGCCTCGCGCGGCGAACCGAACATGGGCATCGACACCCCGGTCATCTCGCTGGCGTCGCCCGCCTTCGCGGACTCCGACGAGGAGGCCGAAAAGGCCCTGGCCCTGTTCGGCACCTGCCCGGTCGCCGATCGGGCGCTCGTCAAGATTCCTTACCTGCCAACCGATTTGCCGAGCTGGTATGACGTGGCGATGAGCCACTACCTGTCCGATCACCATTACGCGGTCGACAACATGTGGACGTCGGCGCCCGCCGAAGACCTGCTGCCGGGCATCCGCACGATCCTGGACACGATGCCTCCGCATCCCGCCCACTTCCTCTGGCTGAACTGGGGCCCCTGCCCGCCGCGCCAGGACATGGCCTACAGCATCGAGGGCGACATCTACCTCGCGCTCTACGGTTCGTGGAAGGACCCGGCCGACGAGGCGAAGTATGCCGACTGGGCGCGCTCCAACATGGCCGCGATGTCCGAACACGCGATCGGCATTCAGCTGGCCGACGAAAACCTCGGCCAGCGTCCCGCGCGGTTCGCGAGCGACGCCGCCATGGCCAAGCTCGACCGCGTGCGCGCCGAATACGACCCCGACGGCTTGTTCAACAGCTGGATGGGTCGACTCTGATGGCCGGCGACCTCTATCTGGGTTACCGCGGAGACGACGCGAACACTCCGTTCGGCAAGTTCTTCACGCCCGAGATGGCCCCGCTGCCACGCCATGTCGTCGAGGCACTCGAGCACGGGCCGCAGGGCGCCATGGCGCTGCCGTCGTTCGACGATGCGGCGCGCGTCGCCGACGACGGCTACCAGCAGACCGAAAACGGGTACGGGGTCCTCGACGACGGGGGCTATCAGGTGTCGGTACGCACCGACATGCCCGAGGTCACCCCGGCGATGTGGTCCTGGTGGTTCGGCTGGCACGGCTGCGACACCCGTCGGTACAAGCTGTGGCATCCGCGCGCGCACCTGTGCGCCGCCTGGAAGGACGGCGACGATACCGGCCGCCGCGGGGCCCAGCGCTACATCGGCCGCTGGTCGTTGATCAGCGAGTACATCGGCTCGACAATGCTCAACGGCGCAATCCAATTCGTCGACCCATCGAGCATGGGCTGCCCGCCCGACGACGACCGTGCGGTGGCGATCTGTGCCCGGCTCGGATCCAGTGAGGCCCCCGTGGACGTCGGCTGGTTCATCCACCATGTCCGGTCCACCCCGGACGGGGCGGAGATGCGGTCGCGGTTCTGGATGGGCGGACGGCACATCGAGGTGCGCAACGTTCCCGGCGTCGCGTCGCGGGCGGTGCGCCCCATCGCCTCGCGGGTGCTCGGCAACGCCGAGGCCAGCGCGCGCAATTTGATGGTGCACTGCGCCCAGGAGATGAACCACCTGGCGGACTTTCTGCCGAGACTTCACGAAGCCTTCGGCGACGAGTAGGGGCGTGGGCGCGACTACGCGCGGGCGGCCGCCGACGGTTGCGGCTGACGAATCGGACTGGCGCCGTCCGCTTTTCGGGCCGTGCCCAGGTGCCCCGCCACCAGCACCAGCAGGCACCCGGCAAGCTGAAGGGGAGATGGGCGCTCGGCGAGCGCAACAGCGCCGAGTGCGACAGCACCCACCGGCGTCAGCAACAAGATGGCAGAACTGACGGCGCTGGGTAGCCGGCCCGAGCAGAAGGCCACGAGTAGCCAGCCGAATAATTGCCCGGTGATGGCGACCAAGACCAGCCAACCGATCGCCCGCCAACCCGGCCAGACCTGCAGGCCGTGCCACCACGGCCCGACGGCCACCGCAACGACCGCCGACGTCGCGAGCACGACGGTGTAGGTCTGCATGGGTTTACCGGCTTGCCCGCCGCGCCGCAGCAGAAAGAGAAAGCCGGAGTAGCACAGTGCTGCCCCCACGGCGTGCACCGTCCCGCGACCCGGATCGCTACCCGAAATTCCGTGTTCGACCATGCCGCCGGCAAGGAGAACGCCGACCAGGAGCACCGGCAGCGTCAGCGCGAATCGGCGCGAGATCGGCTCACGATCGATGAGCCGACTCAACAGCGGGACGACGGCAACCTGCGCGTTGACCAGAACGGTCGACAACCCCGCTCCCACCTCTCCGATGGCCTGAGTCCACATCAACATGTCGCCGGCGAATAAGGCGCCACAGAACGCGGCCGACAACAGGCCGCCGCTTGACATGCCGCCATGGCGCCGACATTCGCGGATCGCGAGGGCCAAAACCACAGGTAGAGCGATGAGGCAGCGTGCGGCCGTGGCGGTGGCCGGCGTGGTGGCGGCGACCTTGAGCAGCACCGCGGACGCCGACACGGACAGGGCGCCCGTCGCCAACCCGACCCGATCTAGCGAGCGTGCGGAAACGGTTCTCATGTCCCGGTGGGTACCCAACTGCCTAATGGGTAAATCGCTCATTATCCATTAGGGTAGGTGTCATGCTGCGTTCGGAAGCGGCCGATCTCGACCTGCGCGGGGGCCATCCCGCAGTCGATTTGGTCAACACGGTGGCGTGGCGGGGCGACGCCCATCGCCGCACGGAGTACCTGGCGGACTATTCCGACCTGGTGGCGTGGGCACAGCACGCCGGGATCTTGTCGCTTCGCGAGGCGAGCACCCTGTCCGGGGGCATTGGCCGGGACGCGGCCGCCGCCGCACGAACGCTGCAGCGGACGAAGCAACTCCGGGAGGCGCTGCACCGGATGTGGACCGGGTCCGGGTCGGCCCGTGACGCCGAGAAGGTTGCCGACGCCTACCGATCAGCCCTGCGGGCCAGGCGCCTGGTCATCGATCGGGACGCGGCCGGATGGCAGGAGTTCGCGCTGACGGTGCAAACGCCGCTGCATCGGCTGGCCGTCGAGGCGGTGGCCTTCCTGACCGGCGGCCCGGCGTCGCGCGTCAAGCGGTGCGGTGACGACGACTGTGGCTGGTTGTTTCTGGACACCAGCCACCGCCAGAATCGCCGCTGGTGCAGCACGGCCGACTGCGGCAACCGGGCGCGCGTTCGCAGGTTCTACGAGCGCACCCGGGACAACGCAGGTCGTTAAGCGGGGGGAAGTTGGCGCGGGCCTTCGGGGGAGTCCAACTCGGCTGGCCCGTCGCGCTTGGTGAGTTCCCGTTCGTCGCTTCGGTGCGCCTTCCCCAGCGCCGATGCGTGACGGCCCGCACCGCCGAGCCGCGGGCGAGCGGACCGGCCGACGTCGTCTCGGACCGAATCGATGAAACCCCGTGCGGGGGAGGGGGATTCACCGGAGGTAGCGGGCCGCCCGGGACGTTCGCCGGCCTCGGAGCTTTCCGAGTCGACCGTGACTCGGTGGGTGCGTCGCAGCGCGAAGGTGATCTCCTCGACCTCTTCGAAGACCTGGCGCGCCGTGCGCAGCGGTGTGGTCGTGGTGTCGATCACCCGCCCCACAAACGGGGGCACCAGCGGACGAATCCACCGCGCGGCGGCCTTGGTGACGTCCGGAATCGACGGGATGAGCGGCGTGCCGCGTTCTTCGGGCGCCGCCACGTCGCGCTGGACGGGCGCGGGCAGGTTCTCCACGTCGGCGGTCGGCACCGGGGCGGGCAGGGCGACAATCGCCCGGCTGGCCGCCTCGGCTTCCGCGGCGATGGGCAGAAAGATGTCTTCGTCGGCCGGCTCGATGGGGCGTTGCGACGACGCCCGCACTGGCGGATCGACGGCGTCCGCGATTCGGCGGCGTTGCTGCTCCCGGTCGATCTCGGTCTGCGCCTCGATGGCCAGCCGGGCCTGAGTGAGTTGGTGCTCGGCCCACATGATTTCGGCCTCGCGGCGGACCTCGGCCCGCTTGATCGCGATCGCGGTGTCGGCCTCGAGCTCCGCGCGTTCGCGCTCCGCGCGCGCCGCGGCACGCCGGTCCTGTGGGGTCTCGCCGCGCCACCGCCTCAGGATCAGGGGTAACAGGTAGAGCAGCACGCAGAACGCGACCGTCAGCAGCCGCAACGTCAGTGCGCCGGCGTCGGTAGCGGTCAGGTCGTTCATCGCGACCCAGCGGGCGCCCAGGCCGCGGTCGGCGCCCGCGACCACGCCGCGGCGCGCCTCGTCGAGGGCCTGCTGCTCGCGGGAGATCGTGGCGTCCAGCTCGGGGGCCTGGCGATCGCGGGCCGCGAGTGCGTTGTCCAACTCATGCTGGGCGTCCGCCAGAAGCTCGTTCGCCGTTCGTGTTTCGGGCCCGGCACCGGGAACTCCGGTGATGCGGGTCTGCGGGCAGGCGGGGGTGGGATGGTATTCGCAGCGGGCGACCACCAGTGCCCGATCCTGCTCCTGGTGGGCGCCGTCGACGGCGCTGTCGAGCGCGGCCCGCGCATCCCTGGTTTGTTGCAGGGTCGCCGACGCCTGCGCGACGGCCGGCGCCGAGCCGGCGCCGCGCAGGGCGCGCTCGTCGAGGCGATGGTCGATCGAACCGGACAGCAGCACGAGTGCTGCCAGTTCGCCGACGACGACCCCGAGTGCGGCCCCGACCGCTACGCGTCCGGCCACGCCGGCCCAGCCGCGGGGAGAACCTGACGTGGCGGCGCGGGCAACCGCGGCGACCAAAAGGCCGAAGACCACCGTCACCGGCAATACGGACGGGAGTGATCCGTGGCCCGCCTCGCTGACCGCCACGGTCGCGACGAGCCAGGCCAGCACCGCTCCGAACAACACCACCGCGCCGGCGCCGGTCTCAGCGGCGTGCGTGGACCGCTCGTGAGGCTCGCCCGGTTCGCGCCATTGCCCGCCGCCCAGCCACGTGAGCAGGCCGCCAGGCCACAGCGCCGAGCGTTTCCGGGTAACTTCCTGGGCGCACATCGAAAACACCTCCCAAGCCAACAAGCCTCCCAGGCGACCGCCCGTCGGATCGAATCGAAGCCCCCCGCGTGTGGCGTGCTTCACAATGCGGCGGCCGCCCGGCCGATCCCGCCGGGGAGCCGTGGCGGTCGCGGATTTCTGCGACGCGTCCAGATCAGCGACGGTTCCGGCGGCCGACGTGAGACGGTATGAGCCTATGGAGACTCACGATTTTGTGACCTACGAGGAGTTCGGCCGCCGATTCTTCGAGGTCGCTGTCACTCCCGAGCGTGTCGCCGCCGCTTTCGCCGACATCGCCGGCAACGAGTTCGCCATGGAGCCCATCGCTCAGGGCCCCGGCGGGATCGCGAAGGTCAGCGCCAACGTCAAGATCCATGAGCCCAAGGTCACGCGCCGCCTGGGTGACAGCATCACGTTCATCATCCACATCCCGTTGTCGATCGACCTCCTGCTCGACCTCCGCCTCGACAAACAGCGGTTCGTCGTCTCCGGGGACATCGCACTGCGCGCCACGGCGCGCGCCGCCGAGCCGCTGTTGCTGATCGTCGACGTCGCCAAGCCCCGGCCCTCCGACATCACCGTCAACGTGTCATCGAAGTCGTTCCGCGGGGAGGTGCTGCGCATCCTCGCCGGGGTCGACGGCGAGATCCGCCGATTCGTCGCCCAATACGTCGCCGAGGAGATCGACTCGCCGCAGTCGCAAGCCGCGCAGATCATCGACGTCGCGCAGCAGTTGCAGGAGGCCTGGCCCTAGGGCCTGCGCTCGACGCATAGCCCCGCTCGTCCGGGGGTACTCAGTGCGTTGCGCGCTGGTCGCCTGTGCTGCCGTACCGGCGCGATCATCAGTTGTGGGAGGAGCGGGGATCTTGGCTCGTGTAGATGTCTCGGTGTCGTCGGAGGTGGACCCGGAGGCGGCCTGGAAGCTGGCGTCGGACCTAGGCCGATTCGACGAGTGGATGACGATTTTCGCCGGCTGGCGCGGACCCGTCCCCGACAAGATCGAGGAGGGCACGTGCGTTTCGTCGTGCGTGAAGGTCAAGGGGTTCCGCAACGTCATTCATTGGACGGTCACCCGCTACGACGAACCCAAAGCGATTGAGCTGCAAGGCCGCGGCCGAGGGGGGATCCGCCTCGGGGTGGCCATGACGGTCACGCCCAAGGATTCGGGAACCGACTTTCATCTCACGGCCGACCTGCGGGGTGGATTGCTCAGCGGGCCCATCGGCGGGTTGGTCGCCCGGGTGCTCCGCTCGGACGTGGAGAAGTCGGTGAAGAACCTGGCCGCGCTGCAATAGGCTGCAGGCGCTACCGCACCGCGTGGCCGATCGGCCACTCCCGTTCCGCCTGGCGAATCCGCCTGCGGTCCATGGCGAGCCAGTCCAGCCCGGCCCCGAACGCGAGCAGGGCGACGATCGCCGCGGCGACACCCGCGCCGGCGTGGCCGAGGGCGAACGTCGCCACGCACACGATGAAGGCCAGCGCTGCCGCACCGACGATGACGAGCCCGGGGGTGCGTTCGAGATCGGGTGCCGATTCACGGCGGCTGTTCGGAGCGGGGTCGGGGCTGTGGCTCATGGGGCGTCTCCTCTGGTCAATTCCTTTGGGCCGCTTAGGTGGTGCTACCCGGAAAGCCGTCGGGACAAACGACTGTGGCGTCGGCGCGACTACAGCGTCTGGTGCCGCCCGAAGTACTTGTGGTCCTCGCTGTAGCCGCCGTACCCGCTGCCGATGTCGCGGTAGTCGGCAACGAACTCGATGCCCTTGATCCACTTGACGAGTTTGAAGCCGTGCTGCAATTCGTTGCGCAGCCGCAACGGCCTGCCGTGCATGTAGGGAAGCGGTTGGTCGTTCATCTTGAACGCGAGCATGGTCATGTGGTGGTCCATTTGGCCGATGTGATGGGCGTTGTAGTAGATGCCGCCCGTCGCGCCGAGGCCCATAGAGTAGAACACCGCCCATTTGGCTTCGGGCAGCGGTTTGACGATGTCCATGATCGTCTTCATCTGCACGCCACCCCATTTGGCGACGCCCGACCAGGCTTGGATGCAGAAGTGCTGGCTGATCTGCTCGTGGTAGGGCAGCGCCATCAGGTCCTCGAGCGAGAATTCCATGGGGTGCTCGACGAGGCCGTAGACCTTGAGCCGCCAATCCCTGAAGTCGTTCTGTTCGAGTTCCTTGTACTCGACGGTCTCCGGCAGGCGACCGTTGCGCCAGTGGTGCGGCGAGATGTCCTTCTCGGTGAACGCGCCCGGCTTGGGATCGAGCTGCTCCAGCATGCGCTGGAACGGGCCCACCAGCGCATACCCCACCCGCTGGATCACCCGCGGATGACGAATGGTGAAGGGAGTGGCCCAAACCCACGCGATCGCCGTCAGCACCATGGCCGCGGCGAAGATGCCGAAGCCCACCCAGCTGTTGTCGTCGCGGGAGGCGAACATGTGGTTGAGGTTTCGCAGCGCGTTGGTCGTCAACACCATGGTGACGTGCACCAGGATGAAGAACAGGAAATACACCAGCACCACGAAATGCAACGACCGCGCGTGCTGAATGCTCAGCCGCTTGCTGAGCCAATGAACCCGCTGCGACAGCGCGGGCGACATTCCTAGCCCCGTGATCAGAGCCGCGGGCGCGGCGATGAAAACGGTGGTGAAGTAGGACAACAACTGCAGGCCGTTATAGGCGACCCACCCGTTGTCGGTCGGCCAATCCAGCGACAGATATTGGATGGCCACCGACGCCGCGTTGGGAAACACGTCCCAACTGGTCGGCACGATGTGGCGCCACTGTCCGGTAGCGAACAGGAGCACATAGAAGACCGCCCCGTTGACGAGCCACAGCACATCGATGCCGAGGTGCCACCACCGGGCCAGCCCGATCGAGTGCCGGAAGCCGGGCAGCCCCAATTGCGGTGGCAGGGCGACGGTGTCGGCGTTGGCGGTCCACAGCTCGTCGTCCGGCACCGGCGGGCCGACCCGCAGCCACTCGTCCTTACCCGGTGTGGCGTTGCGGCTGAAATAGAGCCGGGGATGGTCGCAGAGGATCTGGATCCCCGTCCTGATGATGAACATCATCATGAACAGGTTGAAGAAGTGCGTCCAACCGATCCACGCCGGTAGGCCGGGGGTGACGCCCGCGCTGTCCGTGCCGGAGTGACGCTGGATGAACGACTGCACGGCCGGCATGTTGTGCAGGCCTTTGCCCACGGCCACCCCCGCGATCAGTAAGGCAAAGCCGATGGGTATCAGCCAGAGCAAGTTGAACCACCGGTCGCGGCCGATGCGCAGCTTGGGGGCGGTGGCGCGGCGGGTGAGGTCGAAGCCGCCTCCGTAGGTTTCGACGTCGATGATGTCTTCGGCGGTGTGGATCTCGCTGCGGTAGTCCGGGGGAGATTCCAGCGGCGTGCCCACCGCCAGGGTCGACACGCCGCCGTGCGAGGCCGCCGGTTCCCCGGTGGCCGCGGCCGGATTAACGCCTGAGTCCCGTTGTTCGGTGTTGGTCACGCGGCCGAAATTACACGGATCGACTTGTAAAAACTGGACCCGATCAGGAAGAAAAGGCTCGTCCCGGGCGTGCAAACGACCTACTGCCGCCCACAACCCCTTCGACGAGGGCACAATCCGCGCCGCCGGCGCCGGTCATAGCCGCAATTGCCAAGCGAATCTGGAGTTTGCACCGCATGTTCGGTTCATGTGCGGTCACTGTGAGTTCGCGCAAAGTCTTCTGCAAGCCCGCTGGATCGGGTCGTGCCGCCAGAGCATGCGGGCCGAGCGGGTCTCAATGCGATTGATGGTCAGCGCGGGCGATTCCCGAGGCGGTCCGCCGGCACCAGGCACACGAAGCGCGGGGCTTGGCGGGTGAATTCGCATGCGGAACGTGTCAGCAAAGTGAATGGATTACCAAAACCTTGATTCGCCCGACGAATGCCGGGTTATTGTACGGCGGCCGGATGTCCGCGGGTACACCCCTCGATATCCGCAAATAGAAATTACAAACTAAGTTGGAGGATTGCATGACCCGGCGGTGGTTGTTTATGGCCCTCGTAGTTGCCACAGCAGTAATGACCGGCTGCTCAAGCAGCAAACCCGCAAGTTCGGGGTCGAGTCCGGCTGCCAGCAGCGGTTCGACCACGGCAGCTACTTCATCGACGACCACTGCGTCCAGCGATACCAGCGCTGCAAACGCTCCGGCGGCCGCGACCCTGGATTCGAGCCAATGCGTCGACGTCACCGGGGCGAATGTCGATCTGCTCGCCGCATCGGACAAAGACGCCGCACGTAAGGCCGCCGACACGCTGGAGCGGTACAACCCGCCGGCTTCCGTCAAAGACGCCATCGAACACTTCGTCACCACGGGTGGCGCACACTTCGACGACCCGGATTACACGAAAAACAACAAGACCGTCGACGGTTGGGTCAAGCAGGTCTGCCCCAGTTAACCGACAGCAATAAACCCCGCTAGGCCGGGTCGCGCGGCCGCAATCGCCGCGCGGCCCGGGTTTCAATGGCGTTGATCGTCAACACCCGGCGGCTGATGCGCCACCGGTCGGTCCGCTGGTATTCGTCGTCGTAGCGCAGATGCCAAACCACGTCGACAAGTTCGTCGCCGCGCTGGTCCCAGTGGTGCGCGATGCACGCGACGCGCCCCCGCGCGGCGCCCGGCCCCCCGGCGTCATAGACCTCGCCGACGATGGCGTGCTCGGTGCGGAGGACCGCCGCGACGGCGGCGACCGCGGTGGCGATGGCGTCCCGGCCGCGGTGCGCGTGGATCGGTTGCAGCGCCTTTGGCGGTTCGGGCACCTCCAGCACGGCGTCGTCGGCGAAAAGCGCGGCAACGGCGTCGAATTGGCGCTCGTCCACCTGGGCCGCGTACCGGTGAACCAGGTCGCTCAGGGCGGATCGGTCGTCGACGGACAGGGTCATCGCGTCACGCGATCAGCGAGAGGCGTTGCGCGCAGCCCGACAACATGTCCTTGGCCTGTTCGATGTCGGCGGTCGGTGGCATGGCCAGCACCAGCCGGTCGGCGCCCTGATCGGCGAGGGCGCCCGCCCGCGCGGCGTCGATCTTGTTCACCGCGTGGCCCAGCGAGATTTCCAGGGACGCCGGATCGCGTCCGGCCGACGCCGCCTCGTCGCGCATCACGTCGATCAGCGACGCCAGCTCGGGACCGGTGACACCGAGGGGCTGGAAGCCGTCACCGATGCGGCCGGCGCGGCGGGCCGCCGCGCGGCTGTGCCCGCCGATGTGGATCGGAAGGCGTTCCCGTGCAATGGGTTTGGGATAACACATGACATCGTCGAAGTCGAAGAACTCGCCGTGATGCGAGACGCCCTCCGGCTGCTCGGCCCACAACGCCCGCAGGACGGCCACCTGCTCGTCGGCTCGTCTGCCGCGGTTGTCGAAGTCGGCGCTGCACGCCTCGAGCTCCTCCTTGAGCCACCCGACGCCGACGCACAGCCGCAGCCGCCCGCCCGACAACGCGTCCACGGTGGCGGCCCGCTTCGCGAGCACCACCGGATGGTGGTTGGGCAGCACCAGCACACCGGTGGCCAGCCCGAGGGTGGTGGTGTGACCGGCGAGGAAGGCCAGCAGATCGAGCGGGTCGGGAATGGGGCAGTCGGCCGCCAGCCCGACGCGGCCGGAGCTGTCGTACGGGTAGACGCTGTCATAGCGGGTGACGAGCACGGTGTGCTCGACGACCACGATCGACTCGAACCCGCACCGTTCCAGGTGACCGGCGAACGCCGCCATCCATTCCGGATCCGCGGTGACGCCGTCGGCAACCGGGGCCACGACTGAGACCTTCATGGCCTCAGAAGCTAACAGGCGCGCTCCGGATGGCCGAGGGCGCGATTGCACTGCACACGGCCTCGGCCAGGGTGGCCGTCCGGACATCGGTGAACACGTCCTCCAGCAGCATCGGGCGGCCGTCGGGCCCGGTCAGCGGCACCCGCCAGTTGGGGTACTCGTCGACGGTGCCCGGTTGGTTCTGGGTCCGCCGATCGCCCACCGCGTCGGTCAGCGCCACGCCCACCAGCCGCGACGGGGTCCGCCCGAGATACCGGTACAGCGCAAGGACGACGCTTTCCTCGTCGTCGGCGTCGTCGAGCAGCCCCACCCGCCGCAACTCGGCCAGCCACGCGGCGAGCTCGGCCCGATCGGCGGCGAGCTCCTCCTCGGCGGGTCGGGTCAGCAGTCCAAGCGATTCGCGCAGCCGCACATGGTCGCCCGCCAGGTAGCCCGCGGTCGGCGGCAGATCATGGGTGGTCACCGACGACAGGCAGTACTCCCGCCAGCGCTCGGCGGGCAGGGGGCCGCCACTGCCGTCGCGGTCGAGCTCGAACCAGAGGATCGACGTGCCGAGCAACCCGCGCAGCAGCAGGTAGTCGCGCACCCACGGTTCGACGGTGCCGAGGTCCTCACCGACGACCAGCGCGCCGGCACGATGTGCTTCCAGCGCGACGATGCCGATCATCGCCTCGTGGTCGTAGCGCACGTAGGTGCCCTGGGTGGGCGGCGCGCCCTCCGGGATCCACCAGAGGCGGAACAACCCGATGATGTGGTCGATGCGCACGCCGCCGGCATGCCGCAGCACCGCACGGATCAACGCCCGAAAGGGCCGGTATTCCTCCGTGTCCAGCCGATCCGGTCGCCACGGCGGCTGGGACCAGTCCTGGCCGAGTTGGTTGAACTCGTCCGGCGGTGCGCCGGCGGTGACGCCCAGCGCCAGCACATCCTGCAGCGCCCACGCGTCGGCACCGTTGGGATGCACACCGACCGCCAGGTCGTGCATCACGCCCAGCGCCATGCCGGCCCGGACCGCCCGCGACTGGGCCGAGGCGAGTTGCTCGTCGAGTTGCCACTGCAGCCACCGATGGAAATCGACCGCCTCCGAATGCTTTTCGGCGAAAGCGCCGACACCGGCCGCCCGGGGATGCTGGAGCTTCTCCGGCCAGCAATGCCAGTCGGCCCCGTATTTCTCGGCGAGCGCGCACCAGGTCGCGAAATCGTCGAGCGGGGTTCCCTCGCGCGCCCGGAAGGCCTCGTAGGACAGTTCGCGGCCCGCCGACCGCGGCACCCGATGCAGCAGCTCGAGCGCGGCGCGCTTGGCCGCCCACGCGCCGTCGCGATCGATCGCGTCCAGGCGGGCGGCCCGCTGTTGCACATCGGAGCGCAGCCGGCGCACCCGGCTGCGCTTGGGCAGCTCGGCGAACTCGGGGATCGCCTCGACATCGAGGTAGATGGGGTTGACGAAGCGCCGCGAGGTCGGCAGGTAGGGCGAGGGCTCCATGGGCGCCGTCGGCGCGGCCGCATGTAGCGGATTCACCAGCACGTGGTCGGCACCGTGGCGCGTCGCCGACCACACCGCCAGGTCGGTCAGATCCGTCAGATCGCCGACCCCCCACGACCGGCGGGACCGCACGCTGTAGAGCTGGGCGGCCAGCCCCCAGCCACGCCGAGCGCCGAGCCGCTCCGGCAGCCCGAGCCAATCCGGCGTCATGATCAGCGCGGTGCTGGTCTCACCGTCGCCCGAACGCAGGTGCACCCGGTGGTAGCCCAGCGGCAGGTCGGCCGGCAGCACGAAGCTGGCCTCGCCCACCCACCGCCCGTCCAGATCGAACGGCGGGGTGAAATTGTCCACCTGCTGGATCCCGTCACGCACAGTGCCGTCTTCCAGCTGCAACCAGACCTCGGCCGGATCGCCGTGGGTCACGTGGACCCAGAACCGGACCTGCTCGCCGGTCCGGCCGACGATGGTCGCCGGCAGCCGCCGCGCCCAATGCGACCGCAGCGTCGCGGTCAGGGCCACGTTGCGCTCCTGCTCGGTGCGGGCCGCCACGCCGAGCGCGGCCAACACGGCGACCAACGTGGTCTCGGAGACCAGCACCCGCCGCCCGGTCCAGTCCTGATACTCGGTCGCGATGCCGTACCTCCTGGCAAGTTCGACCAGCGACGGCGCGAGCTCACTCATACCGCTTATCTTGGTGCCAGAAATCGCCGGCCGACCAATCGGGGAGAGGCACCAACGGGCCCGCGGACGCCACGGCCCGTTCTAATACCGGCCGACGCCGGCCCCGTGCCGTTCGCTCAGGGCGCACGCTCGACAGGACGAGCGGGCCATTCGCCACTACGATGCCTTGAGAGACATGAGGAGTCCGGGCGGGAATCGGCGGGGAAGCAGAAAAGTGCCAGCTCAACGGCGCCTGGCACGTCGCGCGCGCCGGCGGCCCCGGCGCACTGCCGACGACCGGACACCCGCAGACGAACAGATGCAGCAGCGAACGCCATCGTCGCCGCGTGGCGAGGCTCGTACCGGTGCCTTACGGTTATCGATGTAATTCGCGCAGCGAAATTTTCAGGGACAATATCCAGGCGTTCTAGCAGACCGGATGGTGAATTAAGTGGCGGAAGAGAGTCGCGGGCAACGCGGGTCGGGGTATGGCCTCGGGTTGTCGACGCGAACCCAGGTGACCGGCTACCAGTTCCTCGCTCGCCGCACCGCAATGGCGCTCACCCGCTGGCGTGTCCGCATGGAAGTCGAGCCGGGGCGGCGTCAGACGCTGGCCGTGGTGGCTTCGGTCTCGGCGGCGCTGGTGATCTGCCTGGGCGCGCTGCTGTACTCCTTCCTGAGCCCGGCGGGCCAGGTCGGGGATTCGCCGATCATCGCCGACCGCGACTCCGGCGCCCTCTATGTCCGCGTGGGCGACCGGCTGTACCCGGCGCTGAACCTGGCGTCGGCGCGCCTGATCACCGGCCGCCCCGATAACCCGCACCTGGTGAAGTCCAACCAGATCGCCAGCCTGCCGCGCGGCCCGATGGTGGGCATCCCGGGCGCGCCGTCGAACTTCCACACCACCAGCCCGGCCACGTCGTCGTGGCTGGTGTGCGACACCGTCTCCACCTCGACCGGCGTCAGTGCGCCGTCCGGGGTGACGGTGACCGTCATCGACGGGAACCCGGACCTCAGCAACCACCGGCGCGTGCTGAACGGCTCCGATGCGGTCGTGCTGAACTACGGCGGAGACGCGTGGGTGATCCGGGAGGGACGCCGGTCGCGGATCGACGCCACCAACCGATCGGTGCTGTTGCCGCTGGGCCTGACGCCCGAGCAGGTCGGCCAGGCCAAACCCATGAGCCGCGCCCTGTTCGACGCGTTGCCGGTGGGCCCGGAACTGACCGTGCCGCAGATCCCGAACGCGGGCGCCGGCGCATCGTTCCCGAACGCGCCCGGCCCGATCGGCACGGTGATCGTCACCCCGCAAATCAGTGGGCCGCAACAATATTCACTGGTGTTGGCCGATGGCGTGCAGACCCTGCCGCCGTTGGTGGCCCAGATTCTGCAGAACGCCGGGCCCGGCAACACCAAACCGGTGACCGTCGAGCCGTCCGCCCTGGCGAAGATGCCCGTGGTCAACAAGCTGGACCTGTCCTCCTACCCGGACGCCCCGCTCAACGTCTCGGACATCCGCGAGAACCCCTCGACCTGCTGGTGGTGGCAGAAGACCTCCGGTGAAAACCGCGCCCGCATCCAGGTCGTGTCCGGCCCGACCATTCCGGTGGCGGCCAAGGACGAGAACAAGGTGGTCTCGCTGGTCAAGGCCGACACGACGGGCCGCGTCGCCGACCAGGTCTTCTTCGGGCCCGACTACGGAAACTTCGTGGCCGTCACCGGCAACGACCCGGGCGCCAAGACGACGGAATCGCTGTGGTGGGTGACCGACGCCGGCGCCCGGTTCGGGGTCGACGACACGCGCGACGTGCGTGAGGCGTTGGGCCTGAAGACCAAACCGAGCCTGGCGCCGTGGGTGGCGCTGCGGCTGCTCCCGCAGGGCCCGACCTTGTCGCGCGCGGACGCGCTGGTGGAGCACGACACCCTACCGATGGATATGTCCCCAGGAGAATTGGCGGTACCTAAGTGAAACGCGGGTTTGCACGGCCGACACCGGAGAAGCCTCCGGTCATCAAGCCGGAGAACATCGTCCTTCCGACGCCCCTGAGCATTCCGCCGCCCGAGGGCAAGCCCGTGTGGCTGATCATCGTCGGCGTCCTGGTGATCGGCCTGCTGATCGGCATGGTCGCCATGGTCTTCGGCAGCGGCTCGCGCGTGTTCGGCGGCGCCGGCGCGATCTTCCCGATCTTCATGATCGGTGGCGTCGCGATGATGATGTTCGGCGGCCGGTTCGGCGGCCAGCAGCAGATGAGCCGGCCGAAGCTGGACGCGATGCGCGCCCAGTTCATGCTGATGCTGGACATGCTGCGCGAGACCGCCCACGAGTCGGCCGACAGCATGGACGCCAACTACCGGTGGTACCACCCGGCGCCTACCACGCTGGCCGCCGCGGTCGGCAGCTCACGCATGTGGGAGCGCAAGCCCGACGGCAAGGACCTCAACTTCGGTGTGGTCCGGGTCGGCGTCGGCATGACGCGTCCCGAGGTGACCTGGGGTGAGCCCCAGAACATGCCGACCGACATCGAGCTCGAGCCGGTGACCGGTAAGGCGCTGCAGGAATTCGGCCGCTACCAGAGCGTCGTCTACAACCTGCCCAAGATGATCTCGCTGCTCGTCGAACCCTGGTACGCGCTCAACGGGGACCGCGAGCAGGTGCTGGGACTGATGCGGGCGATCATCTGCCAGCTGGCGTTCTCGCACGGCCCCGACCACGTGCAGATGGTGGTCGTCACCTCGGACCTGGACGAGTGGGACTGGGTCAAGTGGCTCCCGCACTTCGGCGACCCGCGGCGCCAGGACGCCGCCGGCAACGCGCGGATGGTCTACAGCTCGGTGCGCGAGTTCGCCGCCGAGCAATCCGAATTGTTCGCCGGGCGTGGCTCTTTCACGCCCCGGCACGCCAGCTCGTCGGCGCAGACCCCGACGCCCCACACGGTGATCGTCGCGGACGTCGTCGACCCCCAGTGGGAGTTCGTGATCAGCGCCGAAGGCATCGACGGGGTGACGTTCTTCGACCTGACCGGCTCCTCGATGTGGACCTCGGTTCCCGAGCGCACCCTGCGGTTCGACGACAAGGGCATCATCGAGGCGCTGCCCCGCGACCGCGACACCTGGATGGTGATCGACGAGAAGCCGTGGTTCTTCGCGCTGACCGACCACATCAGCGTCGCGGAGGCCGAGGAATTCGCCCAGGCGCTGGCTCGCTGGCGCCTCGCCGAGGCCTACGAGGAGATCGGCCAGCGGGTGGCCCACATCGGTGCCCGGGACATCATGGCCTACTACGGAATCGACGACCCGGGCCACATCGATTTCCAGGCGCTCTGGGGCGCCCGCACCGACACCATGGGCCGGTCGCGACTGCGGGCGCCGTTCGGTAATCGCTCCGACAACGGCGAACTGCTGTTCCTGGACATGAAGTCCCTGGACGAGGGCGGTGACGGTCCGCACGGCGTCATGTCCGGAACGACCGGTTCGGGTAAATCGACGCTGGTGCGGACGGTGATCGAATCGCTGATGCTCAGCCACCCGCCGGAGGAGCTGCAGTTCGTGCTGGCGGACCTCAAGGGTGGGTCGGCGGTCAAGCCGTTCGCCGGGGTCCCGCACGTGTCGCGCATCATCACCGACCTGGAAGAGGACCAGGCGCTGATGGAGCGCTTCCTGGACGCCCTGTGGGGCGAGATCGCCCGCCGCAAGGCCATTTGCGACAGCGCCGGCGTCGACGACGCCAAGGAGTACAACTCGGTCCGCCTCCGGATGCAGGCACGCGGCCAGGACCTGGCGCCGCTGCCGATGCTCGTGGTGGTCATCGACGAGTTCTACGAATGGTTCCGCATCATGCCGACGGCGGTCGACGTGCTCGACTCGATCGGCCGGCAGGGCCGCGCTTACTGGATCCACCTGATGATGGCGTCGCAGACCATCGAAAGCCGCGCCGAAAAGCTCATGGAGAACATGGGTTACCGGCTGGTGCTGAAAGCGCGCACCGCCGGTGCGGCGCAGGCGGCCGGCGTGCCGAACGCGGTCAACCTGCCGGCGCAGGCGGGTCTGGGCTACTTCCGCCGCAGCCTGGAGGACATCGTCCGGTTCCAGGCCGAGTTCCTGTGGCGGGACTACTTCCCCCGCGGGCTCACCGATGACGGCGACGAGGCGCCGGCGCTGGTGCACAGCATCGACTACGTTCGCCCGCAGCTGTTCACCAACTCGTTCACCCCGCTCGAGGTCAGCGTGGGCGGCCCGGAGCTCACCCCGGCCGCCATCACCAACGGCGAGGCGCTCGAGGCCGATGGGGCGGCCGACGACGACGTCGAGGGCATCCGGGTGCCGAAGGTCGGCACGGTCATCATCGACCAGCTGCGCAAGATCGACTTCGAGCCGTACCGGTTGTGGCAGCCGCCGCTGAACCAGCCCGTTCCCATCGACGAGCTGGTCGACCGATTCCTCGGCCACCCGTGGCAGGAGGATTACGGCACCGCACGCGACCTGGTGTTCCCGATCGGGATCATCGACCGGCCGTTCAAGCACGACCAGCCGCCGTGGACGGTCGACACCTCGGGGCCGGGCGCCAATGTCCTGATCCTGGGCGCCGGCGGTTCGGGCAAGACGACGGCACTGCAGACGCTGATCTGCTCCGCGGCGCTGACCCACACGCCCGAGCAGGTCCAGTTCTACTGCCTGGCCTACAGCAGCACCGCGTTGACCACGGTCGCCCGGCTGCCGCACGTGGGTGAGGTGGCCGGCCCGACCGATCCGTACGGCGTGCGCCGGACGGTGGCCGAGCTGCTGGCGCTGGTGCGTCAGCGCAAGAGCACGTTCCTCGAGTACGGCATCGCCTCCATGGAGGTCTTCCGCCGGCGCAAGTTCGGCGGCGAGCCGGGCCCGGTCCCCAACGACGGGTTCGGCGACGTCTACCTGGTGGTGGACAACTACCGGGCGCTGGCCGAAGAGAACGAGGTGCTGATCGAGCAGGTGAACCTGATCATCAACCAGGGCCCGTCGTTCGGGGTCCACGTGGTGGTCACGGCCGACCGCGAATCGGAGTTGCGGCCGCCGGTGCGCAGCGGGTTCGGCTCCCGGGTCGAGCTGCGGCTCGCCGCGGTGGAGGACGCCAAACTGGTGCGGTCTCGGTTCGCCAAGGACGTTCCGGTCAAGCCGGGCCGCGGCATGGTCGCGGTCAACTACGTCCGCCTCGATTCCGACCCGCAGGCCGGCCTGCACACGCTGGTGGCCCGCCCCGCGCTCGCCACCACACCGGACTACGTGTTCGAGTCCGACAGCGTCATCGACGCGGTGAGCCGCCTCACGAGCAGCCAGGCCCCGCCGGTCCGCCGCCTCCCGGCGCGGTTCGACGTGGAGCAGCTGCGGGAGCTGGCCGCACGGGACACCCGGCAGGGCGTCGGCGCGGGCGGAATCGCTTGGGCGATCTCCGAATTGGACCTGTCGCCGGTGTACCTCAACTTCGCCGAGAACGCGCACCTGATGGTGACGGGTCGACGCGAATGTGGGCGTACCACCACGCTGGCCACGATCATGTCCGAGATCGGCCGGCTGTACGCGCCGGGAGCCAGCAGCGCGCCGACGCCGCCGCCCGGCCAGCCGTCGGCACAGGTCTGGCTGGTGGACCCGCGGCGTCAGCTGCTGACCACCCTGGGTCCGGACTATGTCGAGAAGTTCGCGTACAACCTCGACGGCGTACAGGCGATGATGGGCGAGTTGGCGGCGGTCCTGGCCGGACGCGAGCCGCCGCCGGGCCTGTCCGCCGAGGAGTTGTTGTCGCGGTCGTGGTGGAGCGGTCCGGAGATCTTCCTGATCGTCGACGACATCCAGCAGCTGCCGGCCGGTTTCGACTCGCCGCTGCACAAGGCCGCCCCGTGGGTGACCAGGGCCGCCGACGTCGGTTTGCACGTGCTCGTCACGCGCACCTTCGGTGGTTGGTCCTCGGCGGGCAGCGACCCGATGTTGCGAGCGCTGGCCCAGGCGAACGCGCCGTTGCTGGTCATGGACGCCGACCCGGACGAGGGCTTCATCCGCGGCAAGATGAAGGGTGGTCCGCTGCCCCGCGGTCGAGGCCTGCTGATGGCCGAGGACACCGGTGTGTTCGTCCAGGTCGCGGCGACGGAGTTGCGCAAGTAAGACGGATACCGCTGCGCTGGGGTTGGCCGAGTCAGCCCCAGCGCAGCGGTAATTCTTTGAGCGCGAAGCTCTTCGAGGGGTAGTTGATCGCGGGGACGTAGTCCGCCGGCACGTCGAAGTCGGGGATCTGCTTGAGCCATTCTCCGACGATGACGGTCAGCTCGATCCGCGCCAGGTGAGAGCCAAGGCAGCGGTGCGGCCCTCCGCCGAACCCCCAGTGCCGGTGGACCTTTCCATCCATCACGAGCTCGTTGACGGACGTGGCATCGCTCTCGTCGCGGTTGACCGCGGCCATGCACAACCGCACCGACGTGCCGGGCGGCAGCGTCATGCCGCCGATTTCGACGAATTGCGTGGTGATCCGGGGCGCCACCGGCGCCGAGGGTTCCAGCCGGACGATCTCTTCGATGAAAACGCGGATCTGCCTTGGGTTCTCGCGAAGCAAAGCGCGCAGCTCTGGCCGGCGCGCCAACTCGAACAGACAGAATCCGATCGCCGCGGTCACCGTGTCCAGGCCCGCCAGGATCAGCAGGTGGCTCATGCCCAGCAATTCCAGATCGGTGAAGTCACCGTCACTGGCCATGACTCGCGACAGCATGTCGGAACCGGGGTTTTGGCGGCGTTGCTGGATCGCATCGGCCAGATATTCCAACAGCTGCCGGCTGTTCTCGATGTCGGCCTGGGTGACGTAGGGCTTGTCGCTGACGACGGAGTCCTTCCATTCGATCAGGCGGTCGCGGTCCTCGATCGGCAGGCCGTAAAGATCCATGAAGACCTGGAACGGGTACAGGTGCGCAAAGTCCGCCATCACTTCGCATTTGCCTTGGCCCGCAAGGGCGGCGATCATTTCGGCGGCGTGCCGCTCCAGCACGGGGCGGGATGTGCTCAGACCGAGCGGGCTGAAGAAGGGCTGCAGCACCTTCCGGTAGCGGGTGTGCTGAGGAGGGTCGAACGCCAGCGGCAGCACGGGCAGCGGGTGACCGGGCGGCTGCAGGATCGTCGACGAGAACACCTTGGGGTTGCGCAGCGCGGCCAGCACATCCTCACGGCGGGTGATGTAGTAGTGGCCGTTCATGAACACCACCGGTCCGGCGTCGCGCAACGTCTTCCACCCGACACCCCGGTCCTCGGCCATCGGTAACTTCTCGAAATCGAGGCGCGGTAGGTGGAACGTGCCTTGCTGGCCTTGGCCAGGAGTGCTCATGGGCTCTCCGCTTGTCTATCTTGATCTGCTCACCGCTGCGGCGGGGACTTCGTCGGCACCGTTTCCAGCTGGCACACCAATATCGCATGTGTCGCAATGGGACACGAATCCGATCGCTTGCCGATTCGGTGGTTTCCGGTCAACGGCTGCATGCAGCGGCGATCTTCTACACTTTAGCCAGCGACGAACCGCTCCTCGATTCGTCAGCGCGACTTGCAATTCTGCGAAGCCCGGTAGGGAGGGAACCTCATGAGGGTTCGTCTCGAACAAGCCAAATGCGTGGGTCACGCCCAGTGCTACGCCGTCGACCCCGACTTGTTCCCGATAGACGAATCCGGCTATTCGATCCTTGAGGAGCATGAGGTGCGGCCCGAGGACGAGCAGCTGACCCGGGACGGCGTCGCTTCGTGCCCCGAAATGGCGCTGATCCTCGAAGAGGACTGACCGGCGCGGCGTGGCATGCGGGCGGCGTTGACAACGATTTGAAAGCAAACCCCGGATGAACAAACAGTTGCCACAAGTGAACTGTGGTCGACGGGGAATGAACAGTGGCTGGCCTGGAATGAACAGTTGGCGTCGCGTGTCGGCGTGCCCCTGATAACGAACTAATCTCATTCACGAGCGACAGTTCGGTAATACCGCGGACTGTCGCTCGGTTGCTGACAGCACGGGATCAATCGAGGCTAAAGGTGCACGTTGTTCCTGACCGGGTGTCCGAGAAGCGTGGCGGCAAGCCACATTTGGGCGTCAGGCACGGGATCGACAGGATGCGCCGGACAGCCCGCCGACTGGGGTGGCGGACCGGGAGGTCCGAGTCGGTGATTCCGGGCGGGCAGCGACTTACGGGTGGCGAATGCTTACGAAGCCGTGACCACGGCCACCACTGATCCGATGCGACCGCCGGGATCGCCAGCGATCCCGGCCAACTGAGGAGAACAGGTGTTTGACTTCGGGGCGTTACCGCCGGAGATCAATTCCGGTCGGATGTATGCGGGTCCGGGTTCGGGTTCGTTGATGGCGGCGTCGGCGGCGTGGGATGAGATTGCTGCTGAGGTGGCTGCGGCGGCGAGTGGGTATAGCTCGGTGATTGCTGAGTTG
>NZ_LZJW01000103.1 GCF_001667885.1 Mycobacterium scrofulaceum
GCGGGCGGCCCAGGTGAATCTCATCGAGGCTCCCGCGGCCGTCGAGGCCGACGAAGAGTCTTCACTGACGCGGCGCCGGCGGGCGGATGTCACCCAACGCGGCCGCCGGTACGAATACCTCGACGCCGAACCGTCGACGAGCGCCTCGGATCGGGGCGCGCAAACCCTGGGCTTCACCGGAACGGCACCGGCCGAAGGGGCGGCCACAGCGGCCGGATTGACGGCGCTGGGCGACGGTGCCTTCGACGGCGCCGCGCGCACTCCGATGGTGCCGCGCACCTGGGGCTACGGTCCGGCCGCACCGTGACAGTGATTGGGGCACAACAGCATTCGCTGGCGCATCGCAGTCAGGCGCGGTCCGGCGCACACAGGGGCCGACGGCCGGGGCCGTGGCCCCGGCGCACCACCGGCAACCGGAGTGCGGCAGTGACGCGACCGGCATCCGCAAGCGGACGAAGAGCGGTAGCCTAACCCGCATGCAGAACGCGTCGGTGGTCTCCCTGCTGCGTGAACGCGCGGGACTGCAGCCCGACGAGATCGCGTTCCGCTACACCGACTACGAGCACGATTGGGCGGGCGTCACCGAGACGTTGACGTGGGCGCAGCTGTACCAGCGGACCCTGAAAGTCGCGCACGAGGTCAAGCGGCACGGCGCCGTCGGGGACCGGGCCGTGATCCTGGCTCCGCAGGGCCTGCCCTACGTCGTGGCCTTCCTGGGCGCGATGCAGGCCGGGCTGATCGCGGTGCCGCTGTCCGTCCCGGCGGTGGGCGCCCACGACGAACGGGTGAGCGCCGTTCTCGCCGACACCACGCCCACCGTCGTCCTCACCACGTCCGCGGTCGCCGGAACCATCGGCGAGTATCTGCGTCAGCCCGGCTCGACGACCACCCCGACCGTCGTCGAGGTCGATGCGCTGGATTTGGACGACACCGCCGCGCCGGGCATCCGGCTCAGCGGCGCCCCCGACACGGCGTACCTGCAGTACACGTCCGGCTCGACGCGCCTGCCCGCCGGGGTGATGATCTCGCACCGCAACCTGCGCGTGAACTTCCAGCAGCTGATGGCCGCCTACTTCGCCGAGTTCAATGGCGTTCCGCCCCGCGAAACCGCCGCCGTTTCCTGGCTGCCCTTCTACCACGACATGGGGTTGGTGCTGGGCGTGATCGCGCCGATCATGGGAGGTTATCGGGGTGACCTGACCAGCCCGGTCGCCTTCCTGCAGCGGCCGGCACGCTGGATCCACGCGATGTCGATCGGCGCACCGGTGATGTCGGCGGCGCCGAACTTCGCGTTCGAGTTGGCCGTTCGCAAGACGAAGGACGCCGACCTGGAGGGCGTGGACCTGCGCAACGTCCTGGGCATCGTCAGCGGCGCCGAGCGCATCCACCCCGCCACGCTGGACCGGTTCGCTAAACGCTTCGCGCCGTACAACTTTGACGACCGCGCGATGCGCCCGTCCTACGGGTTGGCCGAGGCCACGGTGTACGTCACCAGCCGCACCACCCGTGGCGCCCCGCGGGTCGTTCACTTCGATCCCGGGAAGCTCTCGGAGGGCGCCGCGGAGCGCTGCGCGGCGGAGAGCGGCTCGCCGCTGCTGAGCTACGGCATGCCGACATCGCCGGTGGTGCGGATCGTCGACCCCGACACCCGCCGGGAATGCCCGGCGTGTTCGGTGGGCGAGATCTGGGTCCACGGCGAGAACGTGGCGGGCGGCTACTGGCAGAAGCCCGAGGAGACCGAACGCACCTTCGGCGGCGTCGTGGCCGACCCGTCCCCGGGCACACCGGAGGGACCGTGGCTGCGCACCGGCGACCTCGGGTTCGTCTGCGAGGGTGAGATGTTCATCGTGGGCCGGACGAAGGATCTGCTGATCGTTTACGGCCGCAACCACTATCCCGAGGACATCGAGTCGACGGTGCAGGGGATCACCGGCGGTCGCGTCGCGGCGATCTCCGTGGCGGTGGACGAGACCGAGAAGCTGGTGACCATCATCGAAATCAAGAAACGCGGCGACTCCGACGAGGAGGTGTCGCGGCGGTTCGCGGTCGTCAAAAACGATGTCACCGCGGCGATTTCAAGTTCGCACGGTCTCAATGTCGCCGATCTCGTGCTGGTGTCGCCGGGGTCGATTCCCACCACGACGAGCGGCAAGATCCGGCGCGCCGCCTGCGTCGAGCAGTACCGCCGTCAGGAGTTCACCCGGCTCGACGCATGAGCGCCGGGCCTAGGGCTGCGACTCGGCGAGGAAGCGGTCCACCACGTCCGGGCCCGTGGAGTGCAGCGCGATGGACAGCTCCAGCAGCCTGTCCTTGACCTTCTTGGGCAGCAACTCGATGGACTTGGTGGTGGCGGAGTCGTACTTCGATCCCGGAAAGCGTTGCAGCACAACGTCCTTTTGCTCTTCCGTGGTGTAGATCTCCAGGAGCCTCATCCCCGCGAAGGCTTCCTTGGCCGAGTCGGCCATTCCCGCTTTCGCGAGCGCCTCGAGCCGTTCCTCGTTGATCCAGACGTTGACCTTGATCTTCTTTGCGTCGCCACTCATGATCGGGCCCCCTCCAACGGATTCAGCGTGAACACGGGCAGCCGGTCCGCCAGGTACTCCTCGGTGACGAACGGCGAGCCCTGACCGTACTTGGCGGCCGCCTCGAGAACCACCTCGAACACCTCGTGCCGCATCACCTGCTGGGTGGGCTTCACCTCGTCGGTCAGAATGCTCCTGATCAGGCTTCCGCTGAAGCTCTGGGCCTTGGAGTCGTGCCCGCACAGCGCCGAGTTGGTCACTTCGCGGCATTCGGGGCAATACCAGTTCTCCCGCAGGAACACCGGTTTGATGCCCAGCTCCGACCGGTGTTCCTGAAGGAGGTTCTGCGAGTCGTACGGGTGGTAGAAGTCGCCGACGCCGGCGTGGTCGCGGCCGAACATGTGGTGCGTGCACCCGAGGTTGGTGCGCAGGATCGCGTGGAAGATCGCCTCCCGCGGGCCCGCGTAGCGCATGTCCCACAGCGTGAAGGTCACCTTGTGGACGTCCTCCCGGAAATACCCGCTCTTCCTGAGCTCGTCCTGCGTGAGCAGGATCGCCTCGTCGATGTAGTCGCCCACCCGCTTCTGCCCGATGATCGCGTTGACCAGCACGCCCGTGCTCAGGTCGTCGACCGGCTGGTCTTCGTTGGCCGCCAGCCACGCCTGCTTCATCAGCGCCTCGTGCCCGGTGTGGGGCACGTTGCGGGTCTGATGCGCGACGACGTGCGTCCAGTTCTTCTCCGCGAGCGCGTCCTGGTGCTGCCGGGGGGTGAGCCAGAAGCTCTTGAAGGGCTCATTGAACACCGGCTCGTTGATCAGCGTGACATCCCCGGCGACGAACCGGTCCGCGTAGGCCAGCGTCTTCTTCACCCCCGGGTGACGGGGATCCGTTGTGCCGTAAGTCTTCTCAGCCAGGCGCTGCAGGTCATACTCGTAGATCTCGGTGACGTCCAGGATGGCGATCGGAACGTCCAGATATTCCAGCACCACGCTCGCGCCCTCTTGGACGCCCAGCTTCTCGATGTCGTCGAAGGACAGGTCGAACACGATCGGGATGCTCCACAGCGTCCCGTCCGGCAGCGCCAACTTGTCCAGCGTGGTGTCGACCTCCTGCCGGCCCATGAACCCGGTCAGGGGCGTGAAGAACCCGTAGGAAAGGCTGATGACCTCGTGCGCCGTCGCCTTCGAGATCGGCACCCGCGCCAGGCCCTGGATCCGGCCGGCCGCGTTTTCGGTGGCCACCCGCTCCACGATCGGCTTGCCGTTGTGACCCGTATAGCTCATTCGATGCCCCTCGCTTCGCAGTCCAACACTTTCCTGGCAAACAGCCCGGCGCCCGTGCCGATTCCTAAACCCCGACCGCCCCATCCTGGCTGCGCGCGAGGACAGGGATGACGCCGACCTTCTCGAGGTGCGCAATCACCTCCTCGGCCAGGGTGTCCGCGTCCTTCGCCCCGCCCTCGAGTCGCAATTCCGGTTCCACCGGAGCCTCGTACGGATCGTCGATGCCGGTGAATCCCTTGATCTCGCCGGCCCGGGCCTTCTTGTACAGGCCTTTGGGGTCGCGCTTTTCGCAGATTTCGATCGGGGTGTCGATGAAGATCTCCTGGAAGTCGCCCTCGGGCAGCGTTTCGCGCACCGCGTCGCGATCACGCCGGTAGGGACTGATGAAGGCCGTCAAGGCGATCACGCCGGCCTCACAGAACAACTTCGAGACCGCGCCGATGCGCCGGATGTTCTCCTCGCGGTCTTCGGCGGAGAAGCCCAGGCCGAACCGCTTGGCGAACGCCGCGCCGTGGCGGGGCTCGAGGGTGTCGGGACCGGCGTTGAGCCCGTAGCGGACGTTGTCCCCGTCGAGGAGATAGCTTCGGATGCCCCGGTCGTACAGCTTCTGTTCGACGGTGTTGGCCACTGTGCTCTTCCCGCTGCCGCTGAGCCCGGTGAACCAGAGGACGCAGCCCCGGTGCCCGTTGAGCTTTTCCCGGCTGTCACGGCTGATGTGGTGGTCGTGCCAGGTGATGTTGTTCGACATTTTCGGCTCCTCGACACCGATCCCGTAGAAGTCCTCCCACGACCTTCACCAGATCGCGCATCAATCAAACCGGGGTTGTGGCCGGTCGGTTACTTAAGATGGCCAATTTACAGGAGATTTTCGGGTCTCCGCTACCGTGCCGCGGCGCCAGGGCGGACGGCATTCGGCCAGCTCCCGGCGCCGCGCGACCGAGCGTGGCCGCCCCGGCACGGACGGGCCGCGCCGCCCGGCCCAGACGCCGACGGTTACGACCAGGGTGAGCCGAATGCCCCCGTCGGGCCGCCGGTCAGGACGGCGATGATGCGGACTCCGCGGCGGCCAACTCGTCGCACAGGTGTTCCGCGAGATCGCGAACCGTGGTGATCTTGGTGGGGCTGATGCGCACCCCGGTTTCCGTTTCGATGCGCGTTCGCAGCTCCAAGTTTCCCAGCGAATCCAGTCCGTAGTCGGACAGCGGACGGTCGGGATCGATTGTGCGGCGCAGCAACAGGCTGATCTGGCCGGAAACCAGCCGGCGGATGGCGGTCGGCCATTCCTCGCGCGGCAGCGCCTTGAGCTCGGCCAGGAATTTGCCCGTGTCGGGGCTGCCGCTCCCCGCCGACTGGAACGCCTCGGCGAACCGGCTGCGTTGCGCGAACGACATCAGCCAGGGCGTTCCCATGATCGGCGCGTAGCCGGTGTAGGCGCGGTCGTACCGCTGCAGGGATTCGAAGGCGTGGTAACCCTCCGCCGGCTTGATCGCGACGCCCGCGTCTTCCGCCAGCGCCGTGGCCCGGCCGACCTCCGACCATGCGCCCCAGGCGATCGCGCTGCCCGCGAGCCCCTGGCTGCGGCGCCAGTGCGCGAAGGCGTCCAGCCAGCTGTTGGCCGCCGCGTACGCGCCCTGCCCCGGCGAGCCGACCAGCGCGGCGGCCGAGGAGAAGGAGCAGAACCAGTCCAGCGGCTGGTTCGCGGTCGCGTGGTGCAGGTTCCAGGCCCCGTAAACCTTTGGCGCCCAACACCGGTCGACGAGTTCGTCGGTCACGTTGGCCAGCGTGGCGTCCTGGACCACCGCGGCCGCGTGCAGCACCCCGCGCACCGGCAGCCCCGTCGCGGTCGCGCACGCCACCAGCCGCTCGGCCGTGGCCGGCTCGGCGATATCGCCGCACTCCACCGCGACGTCGGCCCCGCCGGCGCGGAGGCGCTCGATGTCTTGGCAAGCTTGCTCGTTGGGCGCCGAGCGCGAGTTGAGCACGATCCGTCCGGCGCCGCGCGCCGCCATCTCACCCGCCAGGAACAACCCCAGTCCGCCGATGCCGCCGGTGACGATGTAGGCGCCGTCGCCGCGGAACGGCCGAACGCGCTCCGGGGGGACCGCGGCCACACTGCGGCCGGCGCGCGGCACGTCGAGCACCACCTTGCCGGTGTGCCCGGCCGCGGCGACCAGGCGGACCGCGGCGGCCGCGTCCTGGATCGGGTAGTGCGTCGTGCGCGGCATGGGCAGCTCGCCGTCGGCCGTGCGGCGGTAAACGGTGGTCAGCAGGCGCCGGACGGTCTCGGGATGGCTGAACGTCAGCAACGCCAGGTCGACCGCGAACAGCGACAGGTTGCGGCGGAACGGGAACAGCCCGAGGTGGGTGTCGCGGTAGATGTCGCGCTTGCCCAGCTCGACGAATCGGCCGCCGAACGCCAGCAGCTCGACTCCCGCGCGCTGCGCGGCGCCGGGCAGCGAGTTGAGCACCACGTCGACGCCGTATCCGCCGGTGTCACGGCGGATTTCGTCTGCGAACGCAGCGCTGCGCGAGTCGTAGACGTGCTCGATTCCCGTGTCGCGCAGCAATTGCCGGCGCCGCGGGCTGCCCGCGGTCGCGAAGATTTCGCAACCCGCGGCCCGGGCGATCGCGATGGCCGCCTGCCCGACGCCGCCGGTGCCGGAGTGGATCAGCACCTTGTCGGCCGGCGCGATGCGGGCCAGGTCATGCAGGGCGTACCAGGCGGTCGCCGCGGCGGTGGGCACGGCGGCGGCGTCTTCCAGCGGGAGGTCGGGCGGGAGGGTGACCGCGTGCCGGGCGTCGGCGACGACGAAGGTGCCCCAGCAGCCGTTGCGGGACATCCCGCCCACGCGGTCGCCCACCCGGTGCTCGGTGGCGTCGGGGCCGACGGCGGTCACCACGCCGGCGAAGTCCCCACCCAATTGCTGTTGGTAGCCCTCGAAGGTGGGATAGCGGCCGAACGCGACCAGCACGTCGGCGAAATTGACGGTGGACGCGGCGACCGCGACCTCGATCTCGCCCGGGCCGGGCGGGACGCGGTCGAACGCGGTGAACTCCAGCGATTCGAGGTCACCCGCGGTGCGGATCTGCAGGCGCATGCCGTCCCGCTCGTGATCGACGACCGTGGTCCGCCGCTCGGCCGGACGCAGCGGCCCCGGGCGCAGCCGCGCGGTGTACCACTCCCCGTGTCGCCACGCGGTCTCGTCTTCTGCCGAGCCGCTCTTCAGTTGCGCCGCAACGTGTTCGGGCCCGGTCGCGCCGTCGACGTCGATTTGGGTGGCGCTCAGGTGCGGGTGTTCGGAATCGATCACGCGCAGCAGTCCGCGCAGCCCGGCCTGCTCCAGGTTGGCCACATCGCCGGCCGCCACGGTGGCGGCGTTCCTGGTGACCACGAAGAGCCGGGGCGACTCGCCCGGCAGCTCGGAGAGCTCACGGGCGACCGCGACCAGGTGAGACACGTAGTCGCGCCCGCGCCGCGCCGGATCGGCGCCGCCGGCCGGGGGCTCCGTCACCACGACCACTCCCGTCAGGCCCTTGAGCGGGCCGTGCCCGTTCGAGGGCGCCAGGCCGGTGCCGGACAGCAGCGCGCGCAGCCCGGCGGTTTCCGCCGAGCCAACCGGCAGGGGCAAGGTGGTGCAGTGGGCGCCGTCTGACAGCGCCTCGCCCAGTTGGGCCGTGAGCGGATCCGTCGCATCGCACGCGCTGAGCAACAGCCACGATCCCGGCTCGGCCCCCGCGGCGTCCGGGAGCTGTCGCGGCTCCCATT
Organism: Mycobacterium scrofulaceum; assembly: GCF_001667885.1. Classification (GTDB taxonomy): domain Bacteria; phylum Actinomycetota; class Actinomycetes; order Mycobacteriales; family Mycobacteriaceae; genus Mycobacterium; species Mycobacterium scrofulaceum_C. Next base: position 7,572 of record NZ_LZJW01000103.1, read on the forward strand.
CGATGGTCAACAACCGCTCGTTGAGCAGCCGCTCCGCCCGCTCGCCTTCGGAGCTTCCACCGGCCAGCCGCAGCCCTTCGACCCTGAGCAGCACGCCGCCGGACTGGTCGAGCACGTCGATGTCCGCCTCGCACTCGCCGGGGTCCGACGACCTCACCCGCGTCAGGCAGTGCTGCGCGTTGCGGGCGGGGGAATAGCTGCGCAACCGCCGGACGCCGACCGGCAGCAGCAGACCGCCCGCGCCGGCGCGCTGCACCAGCGGATGCACGACCACCGACTGAAAACAGGCGTCCAGCAGTGCCGGATGGATGGCGTAGCCCGACTGCTGCGAGCGGATCGCTCCGGGCAGCGCCACCTCCGCGAGCACCGTGGAAGTGTCACCGTCGCCGACGAGCGCGGCCGCCAGGCCCGAGAAGGCCGGGCCGTAGTGAATCCCGATCGCGTCGAACGCCTTTCGCAATTCGGCGCCGTCCATGCCGGACGGATGGTTGGCGATCAAGGTGGCCATGTCGTGAGCGGGCGGCTGCGCTGCGTCCACGGCGCGCAGGACCGCGCGCGCCCGGGGCACGCGTTCGCCGTCCTCGTGGGTGTCCACGGTGAAATCGAAAACTTCCGGCGCGGTGACCGTCGCCGCCGAGGAGGCCCGCGTCCGGTCGTCCAGCAACAGCGTCTGCTCGAAGGTGACGTCGCTGACCTCGGACCGCTCACCGAGGACCGCACGCGCCGCGCTCAGCGCCATCTCGCAGTAAGCGGCACCGGGAAACGCTGCCACGTGGTGGATTTGGTGGTCGCCGAGCCACGGGTGCGCCTCGGTCCCGACGTCGCCCTGCCAGACGTGGCGCTCGGGTTCCTCGTGCAGGTGCACGTGCGCACCGAGCAGCGGATGCACGGCCTGGACCGAGGCGCCGTGCGCCTGGTCCGTTGCCTCGCGGCTGAGCATCAGCCTGCGATGCGTCCAGGTCGGGATCGGCGCGTCCACCAGGCGACCGGTCGGGTACAGCACCGAGAAGTCGACGACGGCGCCGGCGCTGTGCACGTCGGCGACGAACGCCCGCATGCCGGCCGGCAGCTCTTGCTCCCGGCGCATGGCCGCCAACGCCGCGATGGGCATGTCCAGGCTTGCGGCGTTCTGCTCGACGGCGTGCGTGAGCAGGGGATGCGGCGAAAGCTCCCCGAAGACGCGGAAACCGTCCTTGAGGGCGGCCTGCACGGCCGCCGCGAAACGCACTGTGTAGCGCAGGTTTTCAGCCCAGTACTCGCCGGTGAACGAGGGCCGTTCGCGCGGGTTCCACAGCGTCGCCGAGTAGTAGGGCACCTCCGGCTCCCGGGGCTCGAGCCCGGCGAGCGCCTCGATGAGTTCGTCGAGGATCGGCTCCACCTGAGGCGAGTGCGATGCCACGTCCACGGCCACCTCACGCGCCACCACGTCCTGCTCCTGCCAGGCCGCGACCAGCTCGCGGATCGACTGCGTGTCACCGCCGACGACCGTGGACGTGGGCGACGCGACCACCGAGAGGACAACATCGGAGATTCCGCGAATGGACAACTCCGACAACACCTGTTGGCCCGGCAGCTCCACCGACGCCATGGCGCCACTCCCGGCGAGCCGCGCCATCAACCTGGAGCGCCGGCAGATGACGCGCACCCCGTCGTGCAGCGACAGGCCGCCCGCGACGACCGCCGCCGCGCATTCGCCGAGCGAATGGCCGATCACGGCGCCGGGACGCGCCCCGTAGGCCTTCATCGTCTCGGCCAGCGCGACCTGCATCGCGAAGATCGTCGGCTGCACCCGGTCGATGCCGGTCACCACCTCCGGCGCCGACATCGCCTCGGTGACCGAAAACCCCGATTCCTCGGCGATCAGCGGTTCCACCGCCGCGATCGTCGCGGCGAACACCGGTTCGCAGGCCAGCAGCTCGGCGCCCATCTTTGACCACTGCGAACCCTGCCCGGAGAACACCCATACCGGCCCCCGGTCGTCCTGACCCACGGCGGGTTCGAGCGGGATGTCGCTGCCGGCGACCTCGCGCAGGGCCGCGCTGAGCTCACCGAAGTCGCCGGCCGACACCACCGTTCGCACCGGCCGGTGCGCGCGGCGACGCGCGAGCGTGTAGCCAAGGTCCGGCAGCGCCGCCGTGCCGGCGCCCCCGGCGTCGATCCAGTCCGCCAGCCGGGCGGCCGTGACGCGCAGCTGCTCGGCGGAGGTCGCCGACACCGGAAACAGCAACGCCCCGTTGACATTCGGGGCGCCCGGGGCGCCCGGGGGCGCCTCTTCCGGCGCCTCTTCTAGGACGGCGTGCACGTTGGTGCCGGACATCCCGTACGACGACACCGCTGCGCGGCGCGGGTGCCGGTCGCCGGGCCAGGGCGTGTTGGCCCGCGGCACGAACAGCTCCGTCTCGATCGCGGCCATCTCGTCGGGCAGCCGGGTGAAGTGCAGGTTTTGGGGCACCGTGCCGTGCTGTAGCGCGAGGATCGCCTTCATCAACCCCAGCGGTCCGGAGGTCGACTGCAGGTGGCCGAAGTTCGTCTTTACCGAGCCCAGCGCGCAGGGCCCGGCGGTGCCGTACACGGCGGCCAGGCTCGCGTATTCGATCGGATCCCCGACCGGGGTGCCGGTACCGTGTGCCTCGACGAAGCCGACCGTGGCGGCGTCGACGCCGGCGGCCTCCAGCGCCTTGCGGTAAACGGCCACCTGCGCGGTTTCCGACGGCGCCGCGATGTTCACGGTTCGGCCGTCCTGGTTGGCCGCGGTGCCGCGCACGACGGCAAGTATCCGGTCGGCATCGCGTTGCGCGTCTTCGAGCCGCTTCAGCAGCAGCATGACGCAGCCCTCACCGGACACGAAGCCGTCCGCGTTCACGTCGAAGGCGTGGCAACGGCCGGTCGGCGACAGCATGCCCTGCAGCGATCCCGAGACGGACTTCCGCGGCTCCAGCGTCACCGCGACGCCGCCAGCCAGGGCCATATCGCTTTCGCCGCTGCTCAGGCTGCCGCACGCCTGGTGCACGGCCATCAGCCCCGACGAGCATGCGGTATCCACGGTGAGGGCGGGGCCGTGCAGCCCCAGCGTGTAGGCGACCCGCCCAGACGCGAAGCTGTTGCTGGTGCCGGTGAACCCGTACGGGCCCTCGGCGGCGCCGCAGTCGGCGGAGAGCAGTTCGTAGTCGCCGTGCGTAAGCCCGACGAAGACGCCGGTCTGCGAGTGGGACAACCGCGCGGGATCGAGGCCCGCGTGCTCGATGGCGTCCCAGGACGTCTCCAGCAGCAAGCGGTGTTGGGGGTCGATCGCGGTGGCCTCGCGCTCGGTCATGCCGAAGAAATCGCAGTCAAAGCCGCCGACGTCGTCCAGGAACGCCCCCCACCGCGTCACCGACCGGCCGGGAACGCCGGGTTCGGGGTCGTAGTACAGGTCCGCGTCCCACCGGTCGGCGGGAATCTCGCCCACGAAATCGGCGCCGCGCAGCAATGCCTCCCACAGTCGTTGCGGAGAATCGATCCCACCGGGAAGTCGGCAGGCCATCCCGATGACAGCAACGGGTGTGGCGGTTGCGGCACGCAATGTGCAGTCCTCTGTTCTCCCCCAACGGCGTTGGCCAGTCTGCGGGTGTCAGCTTACCGACCCCGACTCCGTCAGCTTAACCGGTTGGGGAAGGTGGCCGGCCCACGAATTCGCCGGGGCGCGACGCCCTGAAACCCATGCCGCGACTGTGATTTCCGCGGTTGGTCCGGCCCGGCCGGGGCGGCCGTGAAGACCGCTGGAAACCGCCGGCCGGATGACGACGAAGACGCGAAATATGCTGGCGTCAACCCGCTTTGGGGCAACCGCGCGAGCCGTTAGGCTTTGTCGGCGTCCCCCGACTCGCCGGAGTCGACCGCCTCCGCGGGGTCCTCGATGATTTGATACGCCGGGTCGACCATCGAGATGGGGCGGTTGCCCGTCTGCCGGGCCTTGCCGCTGATCCGCAGCAACTGGCCGGGCTGAATGTCGGCGCCGCCGTGGCCGGGACGGAACGTGATCGTCATTTCCCCGCTGTTGTCCCCGACGACGACCTGCCGGAAGGTCCGCCCGCGGTCGGTGACGTCCTCGACCTGGTTGACCCGCCCCTCGACCGTGGCCCGTTGCCCCGAGATCAGGCCGGCCACCAGGATGACCGATGCCGGTCGCTCGGGGTGTTCGTAGGAGTCCACCTTCTCGTCCTCACCCCGGGACACCCACGCTTCGAGCTTGTCGATCTCCTGCGCGATCTTCTGCTCCAACGTGTCGGGGTAGGCCTCCCTGATCCGCGATTCGACGTCGTAGGGCACGATCGTCGCCGCCGCGTCGGGGATCAGGCTCACCGCGCGGGAGATCTTGTCCGCGGTGCGGTCGTGCAACAGGCGGCCCAGCAGCCGGGCGAACGTGCGACGCGGCAGCAGTACCGTCACATTGGTGTGCGGTTGTTCGTCGCGCGCCTTGGCCACCAGGAGCTGCGCGGCCCGGCTGATCCGGCGGTCCGGGCAGTCGACCACGCGCAGCGGGGTGTCCAGATCGAAGTGATCCCAACGCTTCCGCAGTTGCGCGGCGTGGGCCGGGTCGACCATGAAGTGCACCGCGGTCAGCTCGTCGGCGCGCAATCCCCTGCCGTAGCGCAGCGCTTCGATCACCGCCAGGTCGACGGAGTCGACCAAAACGAACACCCGGTGCCGCGCATATTTCACCAGCTCCGGACGGTCGGTGCGAAACATCTCGAGGATGGCGGCCTCGGCGCGGTATTCGCGGTTGAGCCGCATCAGCATGAACACCAGCAGCGGGAAGACCACGACCACCAGCCACGCACCCTCGGTGAATTTCGCCACCGCGAAGATGCCCACCACGATCGTGGACAGGACCGCCGCGGAGAGGTTGATGGCCAGGCGGCGTCGCCATCCCGGTTCGCGATGTGTCAGATGGTGTTTGGTCATCCCGTAGCCGGCCATCGAGAACCCGGTGAACACGCCGATCGCGTAGAACGGGACCAGCGCGTTGACCGAGCCCCCGGTGACCACCAGCAGCAGCACCGACAACGCCGTCAGGGTGATGATGCCGTTCGAGAAGACCAGGCGATGACCGCGTTTGGTGAGTTGGCGCGGCAGGAACCGGTCCTCGGCGACGAAACTGGCCAGCGCCGGGAATCCGTTGAAACTGGTGTTCGCACCGGTGAACAGGATGGCGGCGGTGGCGGCCTGGACCAGGATGTAGAACACGTCCCCGACCACGCCATTGCCGAAGACGGCGCGGCCGATCTGCGAGAGCACCGACGGATATTCGGTCAGGTACGGCGTGGCGTGGGTGACGTGCGCCAGATAGGCGACGCCGGCCAGCAGCAGACCGAGGATGGTGGCCATGGCGGTGAGCACGCGGCGTGCGTTGCGGCCCTGCGGCTTTCGGAAGTAGTCGACGGTGTTGGAGATGGCCTCGACGCCCGTCAGCGACGAGCCTCCGTTGGCGAACGCGCGGAGCAGCACCAGGATCGTGGCGCCCAGCACCAACCCGTTGCCCTGGTGCACGGGCACGGTGCCGGCCATGTGGGTGGGATCGTATGTGGGTAGGTTCCCGGCGATGGCGCGAACCACGCCGACCACGATCGTCAGCCCGACCATGACGATGAAGGAGTAGGTGGCCACCGCGAACGGCAGGCCCGCTTCCTTCAATCCGCGCAGGTTTGCATAGCAGATGGCAAGCACCACACCGACGGTGAGTTCGAGGCTGTACGGACCCAGCGCCGGTACCGCCGACACCACCGCGACCGTCCCGGCCGCCGACTGCACGGCAACGGTGACCACGTAGTCGATCAGCAGCGCGGCCGCGGCGATTTGGGCGACCCGCGGCCCGAAGTTGTCGCGCGCGACGATGTAGGAGCCGCCCGCCCGGGTGTAGGCCATCACCACCTGCCGGTACGAGGCGGCCACCAGGACCAGGATCAGCAGGATGACACCGGTGATCGGCAACAGCAGCAGGAACGCGGCCAGGCCCGCGTGCGGCAGCAGCTCGATCAGGATCTGCTCGGGGCCGTAGGCGACCGATGACACCGCGTCCGGCGAAAGCGCGCCCAGCGCAACGCCGTTCGACAACTTCTCGGAGGCGATGTCCTCGGTGATCAGCGGCTTGCCCAGAAAGACCCGCTTGACGACGTCCCCGACCGAGAGGGGAATGCGCAGGTTGCCGGCCGAAGTGGTCACGACCACCGTCCTTACCGTGAGCGGGCGAAACACCTCCGATGCATTGTGCACGTTCCCCGCCGCCAGGCTGGCAGCCGGGCGGCCCCCGGCTAGGCGAGTCGCTGTACGGCGGCGGCGATCCGCTCGTCGGTGGCCGTCAACGCGACGCGCACGTGTTGCGCGCCGCGCGGGCCGTAGAAGTGGCCGGGGGCCACGAGAATGCCGCGCCCCGCCAGCCAGCCGACGGTGTCCGCGCAGGGCTCGTCGCGGGTGGCCCACAGATACAGGCCGGCTTCGGAATGGTCGACGGCGAATCCGGCCGCACGCAACGCCGGCAACAGCGCGGCGCGCCGCCGTTCGTACCGCTCCCGCTGCGCCCGCTCGTGGGCGTCGTCGTCCAGCGCCGCGACCATCGCCGCCTGCACCGGCGTGGGCACCATCATCCCGGCGTGTTTGCGCACCGCCAGCAGCTCGGCGACCAGGTCCGGGTCACCGGCGACAAACCCGGCCCGGTACCCGGCCAGCGACGAGCTCTTCGACAGCGAGTGGATCGCGAGCAGCCCGCTGTGGTCGCCGTCGCAGACGGACGGGTGCAGGATCGACAGCGGCTGGGCCTCCCAGCCCAGGCCCAGATAGCACTCGTCGGAAGCCACCACACTGCCCCGCTCGCGGGCCCAGCCGACCACTTTGCGCAGGTGGTCGACGCCCAGCACGCGGCCGGTCGGGTTGCTCGGCGAGTTCAGGTAGACCAGCGCGGGCGATTGGGGGCCCAGTTGGGTCAGCGAATCCGCGCGCAGCACCGTCGCCTGGGCCAGCCGGGCCCCGACGTCGTAGGTCGGGTAGGCCAGCTCGGGCACCACGATGACGTCGCCGGCCGCCAGCCCCAGCAGCGTCGGCAGCCAGGCGATGAGCTCCTTGCTGCCGATCACCGGCAGCACCGCGGCCTCGGTCAGCCCGGTGACGCCGAAGCGGCGGGCCAGCGCGGCGACCGCCGCCTCCCGCAGTCGCGGGGTGCCGGCGGTGGCCGGGTACCCGGACGCGGAACCGGCGGCGGCGAGCGCGTCTTGGATCACCGGCGCGACGGGGTCGACCGGGGTACCGACGGATAGGTCGACGATCCCGTCGGGGTGCGATGCGGCCAGCGTTTTCGCCTCCGCCAGCGTGTCCCAAGGGAACTCCGGCAGGGACGCCGACACGTGCCCGCGTGCGGCGCGCGGCCTCACCCCGGGCTGGTCCAGCACCGGCCCGCTCAGTCGCCCTCGCCCTGCGGCGGCAGGTCCTTGACCGGCTGCGGGTCGTTCTCGGTCATGCCGACCTTGGCGGCACCGCCCGGCGATCCCAACTCGGTGAAGAAGTCGGCGTTGATCTGGGTGTACTGGCTCCACTGCTCGGGCACGTCGTCTTCGTAGTAGATGGCTTCAACGGGGCAGACCGGCTCGCACGCCCCGCAGTCGACGCACTCGTCGGGGTGGATGTACAGCATCCGCGCGCCCTCGTAGATGCAATCGACCGGGCACTCCTCGATACAAGCCTTGTCTTTGATATCGACACAGGGCTCGGCGATCGTGTAGGTCACAGACGTCTCCTCCATGTACTACTTCGGTGGGCTGCTCTTCGGCTCGCGCCCGGTGCTTCCGGCCGCTCCAGACAAAGCTTTCGGTTACTGATACTAGACGTTGCACATACACGTCAACCACTTGGCACGCCCGTTAAATGAACGATTTAAGACCGTCAGTCTCGGAGCCGGCGCCCGGGGTCCGTTTCGCCAAGGGCGAACACCGGTCCGCGGCCGCCGACCTGCGCATAGTCGCAGTCCAGCGGGGTTGTGCGATAACCGTTGAGATGGAAGCACGGTCGTGGCGCCTGGTAACCTCGACCGGAAGACGGCAACCGCTGGGTGAGATGTCGTCGCCTTGATAGCGGTGCATAACGGGGAAGGTGTCCACACATGAGGCTGTCGTTGACCAAATTGACCGTCGCGATGGGTAGCGCCGCGGTGGCGTTGACCGCCGCCGCCGGGGTCGCATCCGCGGACCCGACGGACGCGATCATCAACACCACGTGCAACTACGGGCAGGTGATCGCCGCGCTGAACGCCACCGACCCGGCGGCCGCCGCGCAGCTGAACAGCTCGCCCGTGGCGCAGTCCTACATCCGCAGCTTCCTGGCCTCGCCGCCGCCGAAGCGCCAGCAGATGGCCCAGCAGATCCAGGCGATGCCGTCGGCGCAGAAGTACTACGACGACATCAACCAGGTCGCGGTCACCTGTAATAACTTCTGAGCCCCCGGTTCAGTAACCGCTGAGCAGGCCGCGCACGCGGCCCAGCGTTTGCGGTCCGACGCGGCTGCAAATGCGCGACGGGTCCGCCGGCCTACGCCCCCAGAGCAACAGGACGCGGGCGGCGGCATCGGTCTCCAGTGTCGCGGGGCCCTCGGGTTCGGTGAGTTCGATCGCGGTGCTGTCGGTTTCGGCGGTGACGACGACGTCGTCGGCGGCGGGGACCCGCAGCCGGGCCTCGATACGCTCGCCCGGTGCTAACCCCTTGGCGCCCTTGGCCAACAAGGGTTTTCCGACCGCCAGCACGCTGTGGGTGGTCATCCAGGGCTCGGCAAGCCGCGCCTGCGCCGCGGCGTCATCGCCGGTGATGTCCCAACCGTGCAGCACGAGCTCTTCGCGCATGTGTTCGGCGAACCAGGGCACTTTCATCGTGCGGCCCGTCCACGCGACGTCGGTGTCCGGTTGCACGTCGTCGGCCGCCGCCGCCACGCGGTTCAGGGTGGCCATCCGGTCGAAGAACGCGTCCCACAGATCCGAGTCGTTCAGGGCCCGCAGTGGACCCTCGCGCTCCTCGAAGCCGCGCGTGCCGACGGGTTCGCCTTCCAGGTGGGCGGCCAGCACCCGGGCGATCTCCTCGGCGTTTCCGGCCTGGTGGACGACGATGTCGCGCACCGTCCAGGCCTCGCACCAGGTTCCGGCGTCGGGTCGCCGCTGCTGCACCGCGTCCACGAACGGGCGCCATTCCGGGAACCGGTCATCGTCGATCTGTCGGTTCACGGCGTCGGGGTACCCGCCCCGTCTTCGTGTTAAGCGGCCCGCGGCGCGTAGGTGGTGGTGCGTTGCCGCGCCGGCCGCCCGATCCCTTCGGCGATCTCGGTCAGCTCTTCCACCGTCTTGGCCGACCCGTATTCCGATCCGGCCATCCGCGAGATGGTTTCCTCCATCAGCGTGCCGCCCAGATCGTTGGCGCCGCCGTTGAGCATCACCTGGGTGCGCTCGACGCCCAGCTTGACCCAGCTGGTCTGAATCTGGGAGATGCGGCCGTGCAACATGATTCGCGCCAACGCGTGCACGGCGCGGTTGTCGCGGTGGGTCGGTCCGGGCCGGGCCGCGCCGGCCAGATACAACGGCGAGCTCTGGTGCACGAACGGCAGCGGCACGAACTCGGTGAACCCGCCGGTGCGGTCCTGAATCCCCCGCAGCACGTTGAGGTGGGCGACCCAGTGCCGCGGGCTGTCGACGTGCCCGTACATCATCGTCGAAGACGACCGCAGCCCCACCTCGTGCGCGGTGGTCACGATGTCGATCCACTCCGAGGTCGGCAGCTTGCCCTTGGTCAGCACCCAGCGCACCTCGTCGTCCAGGATCTCGGCGGCCGTGCCCGGAATCGTGTCCAGCCCGGCCTCGCGCAAGCTGATCAGCCACTCGCGCACGCTGAGTCCGCTTTTGGTGACGCCGTTGGCAATCTCCATGGGCGAGAACGCATGCACGTGCATCGACGGCACCCGCGCCTTGACCGCGCGGACCAGGTCGGCGTAGCCGGTGACCGGCAACTCCGGGTCGATCCCGCCCTGCATGCACACCTCGGTGGCGCCCTCGACGTGCGCCTCCCACGCGCGGTCGGCCACCTCGTCGGTGGACAGCGAGTACGCGTCGGCGTCGCCCTTGCGCTGCGCGAACGCACAGAACCGGCAGCCGGTGTAGCAGATGTTGGTGAAGTTGATGTTGCGGTTCACCACGAACGTCACGTCGTCGCCAACCGTGTCGCGGCGTAGCGAATTAGCCAGCGCGGCAACGGCTTCCAAGGCCGGCCCGTCGGCTGTCGCCAACGCCAGGTACTCGCTGTCGCTGCAGCCGGCGGGATCGCGCTCGGCCGCCCGCAGCGCGGCGAGCACATCGGTGTCGATCCGCTCGGGGGCGCGTGCGGCCAACTCGTGCACCTGCGCGCGGATCGATTCCCAGTCGCCGAAGGCGCTGTCCAGGTCGCTGCGGGCCTCGGAGGCCCGGCCTTCGGTGTCGATCGCGGCGTTGAGGTCGACCCGCCCCGCGGACGCGACGTCGTCGGGCTCCTGCCAGGGCAGCCCCGCCGGGTTGACGTCGCGGGCCAGGCCGGTCGCCGGGTCGGCCAGCGCCAGCACGTGTCCACGCACCCGCGGGTCGATCCACGCCGCGCCCGCCTGCACGTATTTGGGCTGGGCGGTCAGCCGCTGAACCAGTTCGTATCCGGCCCGGGCGGTGATGTCGGCGAGGTCGTCCAGTGCGGGCCACGGCCGCTCCGGGTTGACGTGATCGGGGGTGAGCGGTGAAACGCCGCCCCAGTCGTCGACCCCGGCGCCGACCAGCGCCAGGCACTCGTCCGGGGAAACCAGGTTGGGCGGCGCCTGGATGCGCATGCCGGGGCCGAGCACCAGCCGGGCGACCGCCACCGTCGCGAGGTAGTCCTCGATCCCCGCGTCGGGGACGTCGGCCATCGCGGTGTGCTCCTTGGCCCGGAAGTTCTGCACGATCACTTCCTGAACGTGCCCGAACTCCTTGTGCGACTTGCGGATCGCGTGCAGGGTTTCGGCCCGTTCGGTCAGGGTCTCGCCGATGCCGACCAGCAGGCCGGTCGTGAACGGGATGGACAACCGGCCCGCGTCGGTCAGCGTGCGCAGCCGGACGGCGGGGTCCTTGTCGGGGCTGCCGTAGTGCGCAAGCCCCTTCGTCTCGAACAGCCGCCGCGACGTCGTCTCGAGCATCATGCCCATCGACGGCGCCACCGGCTTGAGCCGGGCCATCTCGGACCAACTCATCACGCCCGGGTTCAGGTGTGGCAGCAATCCGGTTTCTTCGAGCACCCGGATCGCCATGGCCCGCACGTAGGACAGCGTGGAGTCATAACCCCGTTCGCTCAGCCACTGCGCCGCCTCCGGCCACCGCTGTTCGGGGCGGTCGCCAAGGGTGAAAAGCGCTTCCTTGCAACCGAGTTCGGCCCCGCGGCGGGCGATGTCGAGGATCTCGTCGGGCTCGAGGTACATGCCCGAGCCCTGCGCGCGCAGCTTGCCAGGGACCGTGACGAAGGTGCAGTAGTGGCAGGTGTCGCGGCACAGGTGGGTGACGGGGATGAAAACCTTGCGCGAATAGGTGATCGGCAATCCGCCGCCGGGGCCGCGCCGACCGGCCGACGCCAACCCGGCATCGCGTACCCGCGCCGCGCTGGCGCACAGATCAGCGAGGGCGTCACCCCGCGCGGTCATTGCGATGGCCGCCTCGTCGACGTTGAGCGCGACGCCGTCTCGGGCGCGGCGCAACACCCGCCGCAGCGCGGATGCGCTCGTCTTTGGCGGAACCACAGGATTAGGAAGAGCGGTAGGCTCCTCGCCCGGAGTCAGCGGCACCTTCGTGTAACTTCCCCACGATCGAATTTCATCCGCGTGTCCCAACATGTGAAATTTTCTTCTGACCCGTGCGGGCCCCGTCTGCGCAACAGTCAACAGTAGCGTCAGCCCCACACGGGGCAAGCGGGGACATGCCTGCCCGCGACCTCGCGAAGTTCAGTCCGGGTGGCCGCGCCGCCACAGCACCCAGAACGGCGGCGCCGCCCCCAACGCGATCAGAATCAACGCCCCGTAGGCCATCACGCCGCTGCCACCCAGGATGACGTCGTCGGCCGGGCCGCCCATGCTGATCACCGCCACGGTGAGCAGCCACGTCCACAGCGGCAGCGCGGCCAGCCGCGACGACGTCGTCCACCGCCCGGCGGCCCAGACCAGGGCGGCGTTGACCAATCCGGAAATCAGTCCGCTGATGGGGAAAGGGATCGACCCGATGTAGGAAGGCAGCAGCAGGGCCCCGGCCAGTGCGGAGAGGACCCCGTCGACGGCGAGCAGCGTCAAGACAACGAAACGGATCGCGGGGTCCGTGGCGCCGCCGTCTTCGACGGGTACGGCGCGCGGCTTCGTTTCGGTCAGGTCGGAACGCTGTCGATGTTGGAGAGTATCGAGCCGATAACCCACTGCAGGCTGTCGAGCCGGTCCTGCCAATGCTGCTGATTAGGGTCCAGGTCGGGGTCCATGCGAAATCCTTCCGTGGCTGCCTGATTCGCAAGCCTACCGTGTGCCGGCCGTACCGAAACCGAGCCCGGCGAGCAGGTCCGTCTCCCAGCCGCGTTCGTCGCGCTCGCCCGCCGTGCCGGCGGCCAGCACGTAGTGTTCGTCCGCCAGGATCGGCAGCGCCATGTTGTTCGACAGGGCGCAGGCCCGGCCGGTCGGTCCGACGACGACCTGGGTGGCGTGCGCGGCCAGCGCGGCCCGCTTCGCCGCCCACGCCGCTACGGCGGGCTCGACGACGGCGTCGATGTCGGCGTCCGCGTACCCGAAGCCGAACTCCTCCTCCGGCGGGATCGTCCACTCGGGCAACAGGTCCTCGGGGCCCAGCGCGCGCATGCCCGCCAGGAAGGTGCGGGTGGCGAACACCGACCAGTAGAACTTCGGCACGGTCCACGGCTCGCCGGGGAAGTCGTCGGAGCCCGCGGCGGCGACGGCGCGCGTCGTGACGGTGTGAGTGTGGACGTGGTCGGGGTGGCCGTAGCCGCCGCCCGGGTCGTAGGTCACGACGACGTGGGGGCGGTGCTCGCGGATGGCGGCGACCAGCGCGCCGACGGCCTCCCGCTCGTCGGCGTCGATGAACCGCTGGCGCTGCCGCCGGGGCGTGCCCCGCATGCCCGAGTCGCGCCAGCGTCCGGCGCCGCCCAGGTAGTGCGGTTCGCCGACGCCCAGCTCACGCAGCGCGGCGGAGAGCTCGCCGATCCGGTAGCCCCCCAATTGATCCGCGCGATCGACGGCCAGCTCGGCCCAGCGTTCGCCGATGACCTCGCCCTCCTCGCCGAGCGTGCAGGTGACGACCCGCACGTCCGCCCCGCGGGCGGTGTAGTGGGCGATGGTGGCGCCGTTGCTGAGGCTCTCGTCATCGGGATGCGCGTGGACGAACAGCAGCCGTGGAGTCTCAGGCATGACGGCACCCTACCCGCCGCCGCCGGCCGTTGCGGTCTCGTCGCGGCCGATAGGAACGCGTGCGGCTACTATCAAGGAATGCCGCAGCTCACCAAGACCGCCCCGGCCGGCGGCAGGAGCCGCCGACGGGGCGAGGTCCTCGAACGGGCGCTGTACGAGGCGACCTTGGCCGAGCTGGCCGAAGTCGGCTACGGCGGGCTGACGATGGAGGGGATCGCGGCGCGCGCCCACACCGGCAAGGCCGCCCTCTATCGCCGGTGGACCACCAAGTGCGAGCTGGTGCACGCCGCGCTGGTCCATACTTTGCCGCCGTTGCCCGAGGCGCGGGCCGGCCGGTCGGCCCGGGACAACCTGCTGACGGTCTTCACCGCGCACCGCGACGTCTGCGCCGGCAAGACCGCGTTCCCCGGCATGGCCACCGTGAACCAGCTCCTGCACGAACCCGAGATGCGGGCCATTTTCGCCGACGCGGTGGTGGCTCCCCGCCTGCAGATCGTCGAATCGATCCTGCGAGCCGCCGTCGAGGAGGGCGACCTCGATCCGGAGCTGATCACCCCGCTCACCGCGCGGATCGGCCCGGCCCTGATCAATCAGCACTTCCTGCTGACCGGCTCGCCGCCCAACCGCCGGGAGCTCGCGCTGATCGTCGATACCGTGATCCCGCCGCGGACCAAGCGGGACTGAACGGGCCCGTCAGGGCCCGGTCTTGATCCATTGGCCGGCGTCTCCGACGATGCCGACCGGCACCGCCCCCGTCAGGCTGACGTTCTGCACGCTGGGGCCCGCCGCGACGATCGTGGTGTCCTGCAGGATCGGCAACACCGTCGACATGTTCCACAGCCGCGGCTCGACCGCGGTGATCACGTCGTTGATGTTCTTCGTGCCGTTGAGTGCGGCGTCGATGTTGGACTGGACGCTGCGATCGCAGATCCCGGTGAGGTTCGACGGCGCCTGCACCAGGGCGTTGGGGTCCGGCGGCCGACTCGGCGGGGACGACGTCGGCGTGGTGGCCGAAGTGCTGGACCCGGTGGTCGGCGGCGCGGTCGACGAGGGCGCATTGGTGGTCGGCCCGGTGGACGTCGGCACCTGCGTGGCCTGCAGCGCCGGGCAGCCGTACCGCGAGGCCAGCCGTGTCGCGAGGTTTCCGCCCGCCTGATGCCACCCGACGATCGCGTCGACCTGGTTGTTGTTCAGCGCATCGCGATACAGCGTCACCGGGTCCAGCGCCAGCACGCTGGCGGCGATGCCGACGTTGCGCAACTGGTCGGCCGCGGTGTTGGCCACCGCGACGGAGGTCGGGTCGTTGGCCGCCACACCGATGACCATCGACAGCTGCTGACCGTCCTTGCTGATCCGGCCGCGGATGACCTCGGGTGGCCCGGTGTTCGGCGGCGTCGGAGCCGGCGACGCGGTCGCGTTGCCCTCGACCTTGTAGCCGGCCCCTTCCAACAGCGCCAGCGCCGCCGGCGTGGTCATCGCGGGCGGCGCGGTCGGCTCGTAGCCGGGATCGCTGGGCGCGCGGATCTGCGCCTGGTCCAGCGTGACGGTGTTGTCGCTGCCCGCTCCCACCGCCGCGAGCAGGTCGACGTCGAGCAGCCCCAGGATCGCCTTGCGCACTTGCGCGTCGGACAGCTTGGGCTCGTTGGCGCGCAACGTGAGCTGCATGATCCGCGGCGTCACGATCCGGGCGGTGCGCACGTCCGGGATCGCGGACAACTGGGCGAAGGCCGCCGATCCGCCGTGCACCTGGGCCACCTGCGTGTCGCCGTTGCGCACCGAATCGGCCAGCGCGGCCGGCGCCCCGGCGCGCCGGAACAGGATGACGGCGGGCTTGGCCGGTGATCCCCAATAGCGGTCGTTGCGGGTCACCAGGATCTCGTCGCGCTGCGGATCGATGCTCTCCACCCGGAACTGGCCGCCGGTCACGGGGAGCGATCGGGCCAGCCCCGCCGCGAAACCGCCCGGCACGTCCTTGACGATGTGCGCCGGGAGGATGTTGCTGAACAGCTCTTTCCACGACGGATACGGTTGGGCGAACGTGACCACCGCCTGCTTGCCGCCCTCGAGCGACTGCACGCCGGTGATCAGGTCGTAGCCGGCGGGATCGACGACGCCGGGCTGGCTGACCATCTGCCGCCACAGGTACCAGAAGTCATCGGCGGCGATCGGGGCGTTGTCGGTCCACTGCGCCTCCGGCCGGATCTTGTAGGTCACCGTGAACGGGTTCTGGTTGGTGACTTCGGCGGACTCCAGCAGGGTCGGGTCCATCTCCCAGCGCGAGCCCGTGGGCGACGCGGGGTCGGGCACCGGCCGGAACGCGCTCGGCAGCACCAGCGCGCTGATCGCCGCGTTCACCGGCGACAGGTCGGACAGCAGGTGCGGGTTGAAGCCGGCGCCGATCGAGTCGATGCCCATGATGATCTGCGTGGGCCGCGGCGGGGGCGGGGGCGAATTGTGCGGCGTGTCGGTGCTCTGCGGCGCCGGCGGGGGGTTGACCGTGCAGGCCGCCAGCGCCAGTCCGGTCAGCGAGAGGAGCACGCCGACCGTCACGAAGAAACGGCGGACTCGTCTCGGCATGCCGATCAGGGTAACGAGCAGCTGCCCAGCAGCCCGCCCAAGCACGCGCGATTAACCCCGGGCCTTGGCCCGCGCCCGGCTGCGGGCCCGGGTCGTGGCGTCCAGCTCGACCTTCCGGACCCGCACGATCTCCGGGGTCACCTCGACGCATTCGTCCTGCGCGCAGAACTCCATGGCCTGTTCGAGGTCGAGCTCGAGCGGTTTGGCCAGGGTTTCGATCACGTCCGCCGTCGACGAGCGCATGTTGGTGAGCTTCTTCTCCCGCGTGACGTTGATGTCGAGATCCTCTGCGCGGGGGTTGATTCCGACGACCATGCCCTCGTAGGTGTCCTGTCCGGGCTCAACGAAGAACTGGCCGCGGTCGGCCAGCTGGATCATCGCGAACGGAGTGATGACGCCGGACCGGTCGGACACCAGCGAGCCGGTGTGGCGGGCCCGGATCTCCCCCGCCCACGGCCGGTAGCCGTCGAAGACGGCGTTGGCGATGCCGGTGCCGCGGGTGATGGTGAGGAAGTCGGTGCGAAAGCCGATCAGGCCGCGGCTGGGCACGATGAAGTCCATCCGGACCCAGCCGGCCGCGTGGTTGGCCATCTCCTCCATGCGGCCCTTGCGGGCGGCCATCAATTGCGTGATCGCGCCGACGAATTCCTCCGGGCAGTCGATCGTCATCGCCTCGAACGGCTCGTGCAGCTTGCCGTCGATCGTCTTGGTGACCACCTGCGGCTTGCCGACGGTGAGCTCGAAGCCTTCCCGGCGCATCTGCTCGACCAGCACGGCCAGGGCGAGCTCGCCGCGGCCCTGGACCTCCCACGCGTCCGGCCGGCCGATGTCCACCACCCGGATGGACACGTTGCCGACCAGCTCCTGGTCGAGGCGATTGCGGACCATGCGCGCGGTCAGCTTGTGCCCCGACACCTTGCCGGCGAGCGGCGAGGTGTTGGTGCCGATGGTCACCGAGATCGCCGGTTCGTCGACGGTGATCCGGGGCAGCGCGTGGGCGTGGTCGGGATCGGCCAGCGTGTCCCCGATCATGATCTCGGGCAGCCCGGCGACCGCGACGATGTCACCGGCGATCGCCTCGTCGGTGGGGCTGCGCTCGACGCCCTCGGTGGCGAGCAGCTCGGTGATCTTGGCGCTGGTGATGACGGGCACGCCGTCCACCTCACGCATCCAGGCGACCTGCTGACCCTTGCGCAGCTTGCCGTTGTAGATGCGGATCAGGGCCAGCCGGCCCAGGAAGGCGGACGCGTCCAGGTTGGTCACCAGGGCCTGCAGCGGCGCCTCGGGGTCTCCCGACGGCGGCGGGATGTGCTCCATCAGGACGTCGAACAGCGGGTCCAGGTTGTCGCCGGCGGGCACCTCGCCGTCGGCCGGCTGGGTGGTGCTCGCGATGCCCGCCCGGCCGGAGGCGTACAGCGTCGGCAGGCCCAGCGCGTGCTCGGCGGCCTTGGCGGCTTCGTCGTCGAGGTCGGACGCGACGTCGAGCAGCAGGTCGTGGCTTGCGTCGACGACCTCGGCGATGCGCGCGTCGGGCCGATCGGTCTTGTTGACGACGAGGATCACCGGCAGGTGCGCGGCCAACGCCTTGCGCAGCACGAACCGCGTCTGCGGCAGCGGCCCCTCCGACGCGTCGACCAGCAGCAACACCCCGTCCACCATGGACAGGCCGCGCTCCACCTCGCCGCCGAAGTCGGCGTGCCCGGGGGTGTCGATCACGTTGATGACCGTGACGGTTCCGTCCGGGTTGCGGCGGTGCACGGCCGTGTTCTTGGCCAGGATGGTGATGCCTTTTTCCTTTTCCAGGTCACCGCTGTCCATGATGCGTTCCTGGGTGTCGTCGCCGCGGTGAGTCAGGGCGCCCGACTGCCGCAGCATCGCGTCCACCAGGGTGGTCTTGCCGTGGTCGACGTGGGCGACGATGGCGACGTTACGGAATGGCACGTCGGTGATTGTGGCAGCGCGGGGCGGTCAAAGGCGAACTGGCAGGTGCGGCCCACCGGTCGTCCGGTGTGCGTTCAGGGCGGCCCGGCACGGCGTGTCGTCGCCCTGGACGCACACCGAAAGCCCAGGACGCACACGCGATGTTGGCTGGCCGAGCGCCTACCAACCCGGGCGGCGGGGGGCGGTGCCGACCAGTTCGCCCTTGGTTTCGCGGCTGCGGTAGACGATGTAGGGCCGGAACAGATAGGCGATCGGCGCGCTGAAGATGTGCACCAGCCGGGTGAACGGCAACAACGTGAACAGCACCATGCCGATCAGCGCGTGCAATTGGTAGTCCAGCGGGGCGTTGATCATCACCTCGCCGTGCGGCTGCAGCAGCCAGATCCGGCGGAACCACAGGCCGACCGTGTAGCGGTAGTGGAACTCGCCGCCGTGCGGGCCGGTGCCGATCAGATCGCAGTACAGGCCCACCACGATGGCCAGCACCAGCACCACATACATCACCTTGTCGCTGCGGGTGGTGGCCATGGTGACCGCGGGCCGGGTGAACCGCCGGTAGATGAGCAGCCCGATTCCGGCCAGGGTGGCCAGACCGGCAACCGATCCGGCGATCACCGCCTGCATGTGGTAGGCGTAATCGCTCACTCTCAGCATGTGCGTCACGCGCGGCGGGATGAACAAGCCCATCACGTGTCCGGCGAAGACCGCCAAAATCCCGAAATGAAACATCGGGCTGGCCACCCGCAACAACTTCGACTCGTAGATCTGCGAGGAGCGCGAGGTCCAGCCGAACTTGTCGTAGCGGTAGCGCCACCAGGTGCCGACGATCAACACCGACAGCGTGACGTAGGGCGAGATGTCCCAGAACAATACGTTGCTAAACACCTGGCGCTCCTTCGGATCGGGGCGGCACGGTCAAGTTAAACGGTTGCAGCCCAACGGCTTCCGCGGGCGGACCGGCCTTCGCCAGGCGCTCCGCGCGGCGCACGTCCTGGTCGGTCGCCGCGGGCAGCGTCGCGCACACCGCCGCCACGGTGGGCTCGTAGGGCGACTCCGCGTCGGCGAGGGCGCCCCGCAACACGTCGATCGGAACCCGGTGCTCGGTCAGCAACCGCCGGCCGGCCGCGGGGTCGACGGTGGCGGCGAATTCGAGCACGACGGGCAGGTGGTCGGGCGCCTCCGAGCGCGGCGGCTGCACGCCGGCTTCCCGGTAGGTGGCGGCGAACTCGACCATCTCGCGCCCGCGGTTGCGGGTGTCCCCGGCGGTCCAGTAGGTCAGGTACATCGTGCAGTGGCGCCGCATGTCGAAGGTCGCGACGTAATCCATCGCGGCGGCCATCGGCTCGCGCGCGCGCAGCGCGGCGAGCGTCCGCCCGAGCAGCGCCGAGGCGGGCCCGCTGATGTGGCCGAGCAACTCGCCGACGGTGTCCAGCCGCCCCGGCAGTTCGTCGTCCGGGTAGGCCAGCAGCAGCGATGCGGCCTGCCAGACCAGCCGGTCCTGCAGGGTGTCACCGCGTGCGCGGCGCAGCCTCATTGCCGCTGCCCTTCGGGAAACATGCCGGCGGGCACCTGGCGCCCGTCCCAGTTCAGCAGGTTCACCCGCGGCCGGCCGTTGCCGGCCGCCTCCCCGTCCGGGTGCTTGAGCGCGTGGAACGTCTCCACGGAAACGGGCACCGGCTCACCCGACTCGTACATGCCCGGGCCCCCGTCGCCGGTCAACGAGCAGCCCATCTCCTCGAGGTCGCGAGCCTGCGCGCCGAACGCCGTCGGAATGACGTACCGGTCTTCGTATTTCGCGATGGCCAGCAGCCGGTACATCTCGTAGATCTGCTCTTCGGTCATGCCGACGGAATGCGGTATGTGCGGCTGGGTTTCGCGGCCGAGGTTGATGTCGCGCATGTAGGAACGCATCGCCGCCAGCCGCCGCAGCACGCCCTCCACCACGGCGGTGTCCCCGGCGGTGAACAGCTCGGCCAGGTACTGCATGGGAATGCGCAGCGCGTCCAGCGCGCCGAACAGGTTGCCCAGCTCCTCCCCGTCGTGGCCGTCGCGGCTCACCGCGTCGACCACCGGCGACAGCGGCGGGATGTACCAAACCATCGGCATGGTGCGGTATTCCGGGTGCAGCGGCAGCGCCACCCGGTAGTCGTTGATCAGCGCATAGACCGGGGAGCGCTGGGCGGCCTCGATCCACTCGTCGGAGATGCCCTCCGCGCGCGCGGCCGTGATCACCTCGGGATCGTTGGGGTCCAACAGGATTCGGCGTTGCGACTCATACAGGTCGGTCTCGTTCTCCACGGACGCCGCCTGAAGCACCCGGTCGACGTCGTAGAGCACCAGGCCCAGGTACCGGAGCCGCCCCACGCAGGTCTCCGAACAGATGGTCGGCAACCCCACCTCCATCCGCGGGTAGCACAGCGTGCACTTCTCGGCCTTGCCGGTCTTGTGGTTGAAATAGACCTTCTTGTAAGGACATCCGGAGACGCACATCCGCCAGCCGCGGCAGCGGTCCTGGTCGACCAGCACGATGCCGTCCTCGCTGCGTTTGTACATCGCGCCCGACGGGCACGACGCCACGCAGGAGGGGTTGAGGCAGTGCTCGCAGATCCGGGGCAGGTAGAACATGAAGGTCTCTTCCAGCGCGAGCTTGACCTCCTCGCTGACCTTCTTCAGGATCGGGTCACCGGAAAGGATCTCGGGCGACCCGCCCAGGTTGTCGTCCCAGTTGGGCCCCCAGGAGATCTTCATCGGTTCGCCGCTGAGCTGGCTCTTCGGCGCGGCCGTGGGGAACGTGTCCCCCGCCGGCGCGGTGGTCAGGTTCTCGTAGTCGTAGGTCCAGGGCTCGTAGTAGTCGTCGATGACGGGCAGCCTGGGGTTGGCGAAGATGCGCAACAGCTTCTGGATGCGGCCGCCGTCCCGCAACCGCAGGCGACCCTTCTTGTCGCGTATCCAGCCGCCGCGCCACCGCTCCTGATCCTCGTAGGTGCGTGGATAGCCTTGACCCGGACGGGTTTCCACGTTGTTGAACCACACGTACTCGGTACCGGAACGGTTGGTCCACGCCTGCTTGCAGGTGACCGAGCAGGTGTGGCAGCCGATGCACTTGTCGAGGTTCATCACCATCGCGAGCTGAGCCATGACCTTCATCTAGTACGTCACCTCCTGGCTGCGACGGCGCACGACGGTGACCTCGTCGCGCTGGTTTCCAGTCGGTCCCATGTAGTTGAAGGCGAACGCGTGCTGGCCGTAGCCCCCGGCGAGGTGGCTGGGCTTGATGCGAACGCGGGTCAGCGCGTTGTGGTTGCCGCCGCGCTTGTTGTTGGTTTCGGTGCGTGGCGTGTCGACGGTGCGTTCCTGCACGTGGTAGACGAACACCACGCCGTCGGGCATGCGGTGGCTGACGATGGCCCGGCACACGTAGATGCCGTTGGCGTTGACAGCCTCGACCCAATCGTTGTCGCGGACTTCGAGTTTGGCCGCGTCGCCGGGGCTCATCCACATCGTCGGCCCGCCGCGGGACAGCGAGAGCATGTAGAGGTTGTCCTGGTAGGTGGAGTGGAACGACCACTTCGAGTGCGGCGTCAAATACCGCACGGTAAGCCCGATCCCGTCCGGGGTGGGGCCGAGCTCGGGCTGGCCGAACAGCCGCGTCATGTCGAGCGGCGGACGGAACACCGGCAGGTGCTCGCCGAGCTCCTCGACCCAGTCGTGGGCCAGGTAGAAATGCATCCGCCCCGTCAGCGTGTGGAACGGTTTGAGGTTTTCGATGTTGATGGTGAACGGCGCGTAGCGGCGCCCGCCGGTTTCGCTGCCCGACCATTCCGGGCTGGTGATCACCGGGACCGGACGCGCCTGGGTGTCGGCGTAGCTGATGCGGCGCTCTTCACTGCCCTCGGCCAGATGCGCCAGCCGCTGACCCGTGCGCTTCTCCAGCTCGCGGAAGCCCTCGACGGCGAGCCGGCCGTTGGTCGTGCCGGACAACAGCAGCAGCACATCGGCCATTCGCGCCGCGGTGGTGATGGCCGGACGACCCGCTCCCGCACCGGAATTCATCACACCGAACTTCGCGGACAGGTCCTCGACCTCGCGGAAAGGATGCACCGTGATGCCCTTGGTGGTGACCCCGAAGGTGTCGACGAGCGGCCCCAGCGTCTGCCACTTGTCGTAGATGGCGCCGTAATCGCGTTCCACCACGGTGAGCCGGGCCATGCTGCGACCGGGTACCGGGGTCGCGCCGGTGTGCAGCCAGTCCTCCTCGGTGCCGTCGGGGTAGGCCATCGCGTCGGGGGTGTCGTGCTGCAACGCGGTGAGGACCACGTCGCTGCGGGTGCCCAGGTGGTGCTTGGCCAGCGCGCTGAAGGCGCGCGCGATCGCGCCGAAAGCATCAAAGTCCGAACGGGTTTCCCAGGGCGGATCGGTCGCGGCGCTGAACGCGTGCACGTACGGGTGCATGTCCGTGCTGGAGATGTCGGCCTTCTCGTACCAGGTCGCCGCCGGCAGCACGACGTCCGAGACCAGCGTCGTCGAGGTCATCCGGAAGTCGATCGACATCATCAGGTCGAGCTTGCCCTCGGGGATGTCGCCCTCGCACACCACGTCGGCGGGCGGTACCCCGTCGGCCGGCGGCTCGGCCTGGACGTTGGAGTCGGTGCCCAGCAGGTGGCGCAGGAAGTATTCACCGCCCTTGCCCGACGAGCCAATCAGGTTGGCCCGCCACACCGTGAGCACCCTGGGCCAGTTGACCGGGTTGTCGGGATCGGTGACGGACAGCTTGAGTGTGCGGTCGCGGAGTTGCTCGGCGACGTAGTCGGCGACGTCGCGGCCGGCGGCGCGGGCCTCGTCGGCGATGTCCAGGCTGGAGCGGTCGAACTGCGGATAGAACGGGCTCCAGCCCATCGCCGTCGCCGACCCGAGCAGGTCCATCGTGTGCTTGCCCGCGAACCGGCCGCGGCCCAGGGGGCTGGCCAGCTTGTCCGCCCCGTAACCGTCGTAGCGCCACTGGTCGGTGTGCGCGTACCAGTAGGACGCGCCCGGCACCTGCCGCGGGGGGCGCACCCAGTCGGTGGCCATCGCCATGGTCTGAAACCCGGTGAGCGGGCGCACCTTTTCCTGGCCGACGTAATGGGCCCAGCCCCCGCCGTTACGGCCCATCGAGCCGGTCAACATCAGCAACGCGAGCACCGCCCGGTAGATGGCGTCGCCGTGAAACCACTGACAGATCCCGCTGCCCATGATGATCATCGACCGGCCGCCGGATTCCTCCGCGCTGCGGGCGAATTCCTTGGCGACGCGGATGGCCTGTGCGGCCGACACGCCCGTGATCGCCTCCTGCCACGCGGGGGTGTTCTGCTGGGTCGGGTCGTCGTAGCCCGTGGGCCACTCGCCGGGCAGGCCCGGCCGGGCCACCCCGTACTGGGCGAGCATCAGGTCAAAGACGGTGCAGACCAGGTGCTCGCCGACGCGGCGGACCGGGACACCGCGCGTCACGGTGGCGCCCTCGCCGTTGACCGTGTCGAAGCTCGCCAGGTGGACCAGTGCGGTGTCGCCGTGCGGGTTTCGCACGCTGAGCGCCGGCATCAGGCCGCCGAGATCGAGGTTCCACTTGCCGACGCCGTCCTCGCCGTAGCGGAATCCCAGTGAGCCGTGGGGCACCACCACCGAATCGGTGGCCTCGTCGAGCACCGCCGGTTTGAGCGCCGCGTTCTCGACGCCCCTGCCCAGGTCGGCCGCGGTGAGGTTCTTGCCCGGCACCAGCATGTCGCCGCGCTGTTCCAGCTTGATCAGGAACGGCAGATCGGTGTAGCGGCGCGCGAAGTCGGTGAAGAACGGAACCTCTTTTTGCACATAGCATTCCGAGAGGATGACATGTCCCATCGCCATCGCCAGCGCCCCGTCGGTGCCTGCGGCGCATGGCATCCACTCGTCGGCGAACTTGGTGTTGTCGGCGTAGTCGGGGCTCACGGTCACCACCTTGGTGCCGCGGTAGCGCGCCTCGGCCATCCAATGCGCGTCGGGGGTCCGGGTGATCGGGACGTTGGAGCCCCACATCATCAAATACGCTGCGTCCCACCAGTCTCCGGACTCGGGCACGTCGGTCTGGTCGCCGAACACCTGCGGCGACGCGACCGGCAGGTCGGCGTACCAGTCGTAGAACGACGTCATGGGGGCGCCGATCAGCTCGAAGAACCGCGACCCGGCGGCGTAGGACACCATCGACATCGCCGGGATCGGCGAGAAGCCCGCGACGCGGTCGGGCCCGTAGGTCTTGATGGTGTGCACGTGGGCGGCGGCGATCAGCTCGGTGGCCTCGGCCCAGGTGACCCGGACCAGTCCCCCTTTACCGCGGGCGCGTTGATAGCGGCGCCGCCGCTCGGGGTCGGCCTGAATGTCGGCCCACGCCAACACCGGATCGCCCAGCCGCGCCTTGGCTTCCCGGTACATCTCGACCAGCACGCCCCGGGCGTAGGGGTAGCGCACCCGGGTGGGCGAGTAGCTGTACCAGGAGAACGACGCGCCGCGGGGGCACCCGCGCGGCTCGTACTCCGGCCGGTCCGGGCCCACCGAGGGATAGTCGGTCTGCTGGGTCTCCCAGGTGATGATCCCGTCCTTGACGTAGATCTTCCAGGAGCAGGAGCCGGTGCAGTTGACCCCGTGAGTGGAGCGCACCACCTTGTCGTGGCTCCACCTGTCGCGGTAGAACACGTCGGCCTCGCGGCCGCCCTTGCGCGTCACGGTGCGCAGGTCGGGCGAGATCTCGCCGGGCGTGAAGAACCGCCCGCTGCGCTCCAGCAATTCCTCGAGCGCTCCACCAACGTGTGGTGTGACAGTCAACAGGTACCCCTTCTACTCCGTAGCGTCGCGCGTGATGCCCGGGCCGGCGGTGAGGCCCGGGGCGCGTGGTGCCGGGCTGCGCCGCACAGCGGCCCACCGATTCATCGGCCGGCACGAACCCGGGACGGCCTGGCCGGCGGCCCGTGGCCTGTTGAACGATCGCGCACCGGCGTCGGGCGCGGGAGGAGGCCCAACACCTCCGCCGCGCGCGGCCCGATATCGAAATCCTTTGGTCAACATGGGTTTTAGGCACCTAGAAACGTCCGGGGACGGTGTCATCACGCCGTACGACGTAGGACGCTTCTAGGTCACGTAATTCTTACAAGTACACGTTGGGGTTATATCTCAAGTTCACCTTGGCGACCTTCTACGCGGCTGGGCGTCGGCTGCGGAAAAGCTGTGGGCTTGTTATGAGGCGGCCGTGGACAACGCCCGCACCAGGTCAGGGACCCAGCCGCGGTCGGCGGGCACCCAGTCGACGCCGGGCAGCTCGTCCGCGGTCACCCAGCGCACCGCCCGATGGTCACGCGCGTGCGGCTCGCCGTTGACCAGCCGCACGCGGTACGCCCGCAGGGTCATGCCCTCCAGCGCGATCTCGTCGCCCAGGCGGTCGCCCACCGCGACGTCGCCGATGTCGAGGCCCAACTCCTCGGCCAGCTCCCGGGCCAGCGCGGCCCGCTCCGTTTCGCCCGGCGCGACCTTGCCGCCCGGCAGTTCCCAGCGGCCGGCCAACTCGGGCGGCCGGAGGCGTTGCGCGACCAACACCGTGGTGCGGCGGATGATCGCGCCCGCGACGACGATCTGGGTCGGCATGGCCAGACGGTATACGGTCGAAATATGGCTGTGTTAACGGATGAGCAGGTGGACGCCGCACTGCCCGATCTCAACGGATGGGAGCGCGTCGACGGAGCGTTGCGCCGGTCGATCAAGTTCCCGAGCTTTCTCGCCGGCATCGACGCGGTGCGCCGGGTGGGCGAGCACGCGGAGAGCAAGGATCATCACCCGGATATCGATATTCGTTGGCGGACAGTGACTTTCGCCTTGGTGACGCATTCCGAGGGCGGCATCACCGAGAAGGACGTCGCCATGGCGCACGACATCGACGGAATCGTCGGGAGCTAATCCTTCTGCCCTTCGTCGAGCGTCACGCCAGCGTGACGTTCGGCGCCGGCGGTCACGCTGGCGTGACGCTCGCCGGTGGCGGCGATCCAGATCAGCGTGGCCACGGCCGCCACGATGTAGACCAGACCGGCCCAGGCCAGATACCACGGGCGGCTGATCTGCCAGATGGTCGGTTGCGCGAAGCTCAGCAGCCACGGCACGCCGACGATGGTGAGCGCCAGCCAGCCCCAGCCCACGATCGGCGCGCCGCGGCGCTCGCGGGCCGGCCCGTGAATCGCCCAGATCATCAGCGGCACCAGCCACACCCAGTGGTGGGTCCAGGAGATCGGGGACAGCAGCAGTCCGAACAGCTCGACCACCAGCAACTTGCCGAGCCGGTCGGACGGGTCCAGCGCCCGCCAGGCCAGGACGGCCACCACCGCGGTGGCGCCGATGGCCGTCAACACCAGCGGGCCGAAGCCGGCGTCGTGACCCAGGATCCGGGAGATGCCGCCACGCCAGGACTGGTTGAAGGAGGTGGCGACGGGCCCCACCCGGTGCGCGTCGCCCAGCAGCTTCGTGAAGTAGTAGGCGGTCTGATCGCAAACCACCAGCGCCGACACGCCGATGGTGGCGAGGAAGACCACGGCGGAGAAGGCCGCCGCGGCCCACCGCCGCACGCCGACCAGGTAGACACCCGAGATCGCGGGCGTCAGCTTGATGCCAGCCGCCACGCCGACCAGCAGCCCCGACAGCCACCACCGCGTCGTCAGGACCGCCCATAGCACCAACAGCATCAGCAACACGTTGACCTGCCCGTAGTCGAAGGTGCTGCGCAGCGGCTCGATCCAGATGGTGATCGCCGTCCACCCCATGGCCACGCGGCGGCCGTCGGCGCCGGGCGCGACGCCGATTAGGCGCTGGCTGATCCGCACCGCGCCGTACAGCGCGGCCATCGTCGCGATCTGCCACGCGAAGGCGACCAGGCCGAACGGCAGCAGGCTCAGCGGGTAGAACACGACCGCCGCGAACGGCGGATAGGTGAACGGCAGCGGGAAGTCCGGGGTCTGGTCGGCGTAGACGTAGCTGTACAGCGTGCCGGGGTGGTCGATAGCCGCGGCCCCGCCGAGGTAGACGTGCAGGTCGACGAAGTTCGCGCCGTTCGGCGCCAGGTAGGTCCAGCCGAGCCGCGCGGCGACGCTGAAGAGCAGCAGCGCCGGTGCGGCAGCCCGCAGCAGACTCGCGAACCGCCGGCGATCCGATGCCGCCGGGGCGGCCGAGGTGGTGTCGATGAGCCGACTTTAGCGATCGCGGCGAGCCGGGCGGACGCCGTCGCGGCCAACGGCCTGGTCGGCGGGCGTTCGGTCACCGCCGTCACTCGTATCAATAACGATCAAATAAATGCCACACGTGTCACTTGAGTCCCACCAGTATCAACGTAACTTCGGCGCTGGACCCCGTAATCCACAACCAGGGAGAGTCATGCCAACCATCTGGACTTACTTGCGTGCAGCGGCCGTCGTAGTCGGTTCGTCCGCAGCCCTACTCACGGGCGGTATCGCCCACGCCGACCCCGTGCCGGCTCCGCCGATCCCGAACATTCCGCAGCAGCTGATCAGTTCGGCGGCCAACGCGCCCCAAATCCTGCAGAACCTCGCCACCGCCCTCGGCGCGACCCCGCCGGCCGCGCCGGCCGCCCCGGGCATCACCTTCCCGGGTGTTCCGTCGGCGGCCGCGCCGTCACCGGCGACCAACGCGGCGATCCCGTCGATCCCCGGGCTGGCGCAGGCACCGACGCCTTCCGCCCCGTCGACGGCGCAGGGCCTGCAGGGGCTGATCCCCGGCCTGACGCAGCCGGCACCCGCGGCGCCCGCCGCCCCGGCCACGTCGTCCATTCCCGGACTGCCGGCCATCCCGGGGCTGTCGACGCCGACCGCCCCCGCCACCCCGCCGACCCCGCAGATTCCGCAGGCGAAGGTCGACATGCCGGCGTTCCTGCCCAACATGCCGGTCAACCTGCCCGCGCAGATGACCCTGCCGCAGGACCTGCCGGCGCTCGCCGGCGCTCCCGCGGCGCCGGCCGCCCCCGCGGCGCCGGCCGCGCCGGCCACCGGGGCCAACCCGGTTGCCCCGCTGCTCGCCGCCCTGCCCTGAGTAATTAGCCAGACAGCAACGCCAACCCCCTACTGACCGGAGGACACACCGTGGCGACCACTTGGAATCTGTCCAAAGGATTGGCCGCTGTCGTGACGGCATCGGCTGCCGCGTTCGGGTTCTGCCCGAGCGCGGCAGCCGACCCGGCGACACCGCAACCGAATTCGACTCAAGAACTCCCGGGCCTGCCCGCGCTGTCGCAGCTGAGCCCGATCATCCAACAGGCCGCCAGCAACCCGGGGCAGGCGACTCAGCTGCTCATGGCGGCGGCGCAGGCCTTCAGCCACAACCAGGGCGCGCCCGGCGAGTCCCGCAACGTGGCCCAGTCCGTGAACCAATTCCTGACGATGCCGGGCACGCCGGCCGAGCCCGGCGCGGCGCTCCCCGACGGCGCACCGGTGCCGCATGTCCCCGCGGCGGGCGTCGAACCCGGTGCGCAGGCGCACCTGCCGACCGGCATCGATCCCGCGCACGCGGCGGGTCCCGGACCGGCCGCGGCCCCGTCGGCGGGATTGGAACCGGGCACCCAGGCGCACCTGCCGGCCGGGATCGACCCGGCCCACGCCGCCGGCCCGAGCAGCTGAGTCGCCTGCCCCGGGTTGCTGGCGGCCTGTTGGATGATCGGGCTC
>NZ_LZJW01000104.1 GCF_001667885.1 Mycobacterium scrofulaceum
GCCGGCCGCCAGGAACTGCTGGCCAACGCCGACCGCATCTACGACATGGTCGCCGCCGGCAAGGAGGTGTCGTTCGCGGACCGGGCGGCCGGTCGGCGCACCCAGATCCGCGCGGTGTGGCGCGCGGTCGCCGCGGTCGACGAGATCTTCGCCCGCTCGGGGGGCAACGCGGCCCGCATGGACAAGCCGCTGCAACGGTATTGGCGCGACGTGCATGTCGGCCAATTGCACGCCATCCACATGCCGGGCACCACCTATCACGCGTCGGCGCTCAGTTCGCTGGGCATCGAGCCGCCCGAGGGCCCCCTGCGGGCTTTGATCTAGGAGAGCACGTTGACCAACCTGAAAAGCCTTGGCTACATCACCATTTCGACGAATGACATCGACCGCTGGCGGCAATTCGCCTTCGGCGTACTGGGTTTCGCCGAGGGTAAGGGCCCCGACCCCGAGGCGCTGTACCTGCGGATGGACGAGCGCGCCGCCCGGCTCATCGTGGTGCCCGGTGATACCGACCGGGTGCTGACGGTCGGTTGGGAGGTGCGTGATCGCCCGGCGCTGCAACGGGTCAAGGCGACCCTGGACGGCGCCGGAACCCCGTTCAAGCAGCTGTCCGCCGACGAGGCCGAGGCCCGCCGTGTGGAAGAGGTGATCACGTTCGAGGACCCGGCCGGCACGACGCTCGAGGTCTTCCACGGCGCGGTGCTCGACCACAGCCCCGTCGTCACCCCGTTCGGCGCGAAATTCGTCACCGGCGACCAGGGCATGGGCCACGTCGTGGTGCCGGCGATGGACCCGAACGGGCTGTTCGACTTCTACACCGAGGTGCTGGGTTTCCGTTCGCGAGGGGCGTTCCGGGTGCCGCTGCCCAAAGAGTTCGGGCCGGTGCGGGTTCGCTTCCTGGGCATCAACGAACGCCACCACAGCCTGGCGATCGTGCCGGCCGCACATCAGCGCGACCCGCGACTGGTGCACATCATGGTGGAGGTCGACAGCCTCGACGCCGTCGGGCAGGCGCTGGACCGCGTGAACGCCGAGGGCTTCCAGCTGTCCTCCACGCTGGGCCGGCACACCAACGACAAGATGGTGTCGTTCTACGTGCGCGCCCCCGGCGACTGGGACATCGAGTTCGGCACCGACGGCATGCGCGTCGACGAAACCTATTACACCGCAGAGGAAATCACCGCCGACAGCTACTGGGGTCATCAGTGGATCGGCGAAATGCCGGCGGCCATGCGGCTATGACGCCGGATGCCGACGTCACGCCGGTCCCAGCCGCGTCGATCACGTCGTGGGATGACGAGGCCGACGTGGTCATCGCCGGCTACGGGGTGGCCGGCGCCGCCGCGGCGGTGGAGGCGGCGCGCTCCGGCGCCGACGTGCTGGTGTTGGAACGCACCGGTTCGTGGGGCGGCGCGGCGGCGATGGCCGGCGGGTTCATCTACCTCGGCGGCGGGACGCCCCTGCAAAAAGCCTGCGGCTTCGACGATTCGGTGGACAACATGGCGGCGTTCCTCAACGTCGCGATGGGACCGGGCGCCGACGCGGACCGGATCGCCGACTACTGCGCCGGCAGCGTCGCCCACTTCGACTGGCTGGTCGGCTGCGGCGTCCCGTTCAAGGCGGAGTTCTTCTCCGAACCCGGCTGGGAACCGATGGGCGACCAGGGCCTGATGTACAGCGGCGGCGAAAACGCTTACCCGTTCAACACGATCGCCTCCCCCGCCCCGCGCGGACACGTCCCGCAGATGTCCAACAAGAAACAGGGCGAAGCCAGCGCGGGCTACATGCTGATGAAGCCGCTCGTCGAAACCGCCACCGCCGCCGGCGCGCGCGCTCTCTACGACGTGCGCGTGCAACGCCTCGTGGTCGAAGCCGACGGCCGGGTGGTCGGGGTTCGCGCCCGCCGGTACGGCACCGAGATTTCGGTCCGGGCGCGGCGCGGCGTGGTCCTGGCCATGGGCAGCTTCGCCTACAACGACGCGATGGTGGCGCGGTACGCCCCGCGGATCGCCGGCCGCCCGGCCGCCTCGATCGAGCAGCACGACGGCCAGGCCATCCGCATGGCGCAGGCGCTGGGCGCCGACCTGGCGCACATGGATGCCACCGAGGTCGCTATCTTCATCGACCCCCAGCAGCTGGTGCGCGGCATCCTGGTCAACGGCCGCGGCCAGCGCTACGTCGCCGAGGACACCTACCCGGGCCGCATCGGCCAGCTCACGCTCTACCAGCAGGACAACATCGCCTACCTGATCATCGACGACGACGCCCAGCAAGAGGCGATGGCGTCGTGGTCCCCGAAATTCATGCTGCGGCCGGCGACCTGGGTGGCCGACAGCGTCGCCGACCTGGAACGCGAGATGGGCCTGGCGCCGGGATGCCTGCAGGCGACCGTCGCCGCCTTCAACGAGGCCGCCGCCCACGGCGAGGACCCGCTGCTGCACAAGAAGCCGGAGTGGTGCAAGCCCATCGGCTCCCCGGTCGGCGCGATCGACCTGCGGGAGAACACCGGTGGTTTCACCCTGGGCGGCCTGGCCACCACGCTCGACGCCGAGGTGCTCCACGTCAGCGGAGACCCCATCCCCGGCCTGTTCGCCGCCGGTCGCTGCACCGCCGGCCTGGCCGCCTGGGGCTACGCCAGCGGCGTCTCGCTCGGCGACGGCAGCTTCTACGGCCGGCGCGCGGGCCGATCTGCGGCCAAGGGCTGAGCGACCTGCACTGATCCCTGCATCCCCACCCGACACAGCTGTGGCCGGTGGCGCTTTTGGCATGCCATGTGACAGCGCGCACAAGGGTATGGTACAAACTGAGGTATCTCTAATAGACATATCGCAGCCAGATGCAATGGAGCTTTGGAGGACCGATGTCAGCGCCCCTGGAAACAGCAACTCCCACCGCCGTCATCGACCGCGTCTCCTTGGTACTGGACGCCTTCGAAGGGCCGGGTCGGCTAACGCTGGCCCAGATCGTGCGTCGCACGGGCCTGCCGCGCTCGTCGGCGCACCGGATGCTTGAGCGGTTGGTTCAACTGCGCTGGTTACGCCGCAACGGCCGCGATTACGAGCTCGGCATGCGGCTTGTGGAGTTGGGCTCACTGGCCGTGCACCAAGACCGCCTGGTGCGCGCGGCCGCCCCCTTGCTGGGCGAATTGCACCGCGCCACCGGCCTTGTCGTTCATCTAGCGGTGCTGGACGGGCCGGACGTTGTCTACCTCGACAAGATCGGTGACCGACTGATCAACGCGATCCCCACCCGGGTCGGGGGTCGGCAACCCGCGCACTGTACCGCGGTCGGCAAAGCCATCCTGGCCTATGGCGACCAGCAGGCCGACGTTGATCTGCAGGCCCGCAAGACCAAGTTTTCCATTTGCACCGGCTCGCAACTTGCCGCTGAGTTGGCCAAGGTGCGCGCCCACGGCGTCGCCTTCGAGCGCGAGGAGTCGCTGCTGGGTTTTGGCTGCGTGGCAGCCCCAATCGGCAACCCCGGTGAAGCGATTGCCGCGGTGTCGGTATGCGCACCGATGAATCGCATGGTGTTCGATCAGCGACTAACCACCCCGGTCCGCATGACCGCGGTGAACATCTGGCGCAACATCGAAGACGGCGCCCACCGGGTGGCGCCCACGTTGCAAACCATGCGACCGCTGCGGCCCCACCGCCCGATTCCGGCGCCGCAGCCCACCTTGCAGTACGCGTGAACCTCGACCCCCAGGTCGCCGCGCTGATCGAGGGGCTGGACGCGGGCTTTCCGCCGGTGCACACCATGACGGGCGCCCAAGCCAGGGCAGCCATCCGCGAGAGGTTGGTGCCGCCCGCCCAGCCCGAGCCGGTCGCCGCAGTCCGAGATCACACCATTTCGGGCGCCGGTGCTGACATCCCGATACGGATCTACGTGCCCCGCGGCCATGCCGACGACGGGGGCCTGCCGATCCTGGTATACGCGCACGGCGGCGGATTCGTGTTTTGCGACCTCGACAGCCACGATGGCCTATGCCGCAGTCTGGCCAACCTCGTTCCCGCCGTGGTGGTTTCCGTCGGGTATCGGCTGGCTCCAGAAAACCCGTGGCCTGCCGCGGCCGAGGACGTGTACACCGCGACGCGGTGGGCCGCCGACGTCGACGGCGCCGGCCGCGGAGGTTCGCGCGCGGTTGTGGTGGGCGGCGACAGCGCAGGGGGCAACCTGGCCGCCGTCGTGGCGTTGATGGCGCGCGATCGTGGTGGCCCGGCGATTGCCGCGCAGTTGCTGCTCTACCCGATGCTCGCGGCCGGTTTCGACACCGAGTCATATCGACTGTTCGGCAAGGGTTTCTACAATCCGACTGCTGCGCTGCAATGGTATTGGGACCAGTACGTGCCCGCACCCGCCGACCGCGACCATCCCTACGCCTCCCCCCTGCGAGCGGACCTCCACGGGCTACCGCCCGCGGTGCTGGTCACGGCCGGGCACGATCCGCTTCGGGACGAAGCCATCGCCTACGCCGACGCGCTGCGATCCGCGGGGATAGTCGCCGTGCGGTGCGGCTTCGAGGGGGGCATCCACGGGTTCATGACGATGCCGATGCTCGACATCGCTCACGAAGCCCGGCGGCAGGCGTGCCGCGAGTTGGCCGCGCTGCTGGGGTGATTACCGTGCTGCGGGCTGGGCGGGCTGCTCGTCGATCTTGGTAGGTGGTCCGTAGCGTTGGTCGGGATCCAGCACGCAGTGGGTGCGACCGAAAACGGTGACCATGCACTTGTTGTTGTGGTTGCATCGGCTGCGAGTGGCCGGGTCGGCGATCATTTTGTTGACCAGGTCGGGTTCCCGCAGCAGCGCCCGACCCATCGCCACGAAGTCAAATCCCTCCTCTCGCGCGGTCTCGACGTGGTCGCGGCGGGTGATGCCGCCCAGCAGGATCAGTTTGGTGTTGCGCATCACCGGCACGAATTGGCGTGCGGCTTCGAGCATATAGAGGTCGCTGTACGGGTAGCTGCCCATCACGCGCTTGCCGGCCAGCCTGATGGCAGGCCGTAGCGCGGCCGGCATGACGCGGGCGAATTCGCGCACCGGGACGTCGCCCCGGAACAGGTACATCGGTTTGAAGACCGAGGACCCTTGGGTCAGTTCGAGCGCGTCGAGAGTGCCGTCGGTGTCGAGGAGTTGCGCGGTGCGCAACGCCTCATCGATCCAGATACCGCCGGGCAGTCCGTCGTCCATATTCAGTTTGGCGATGACCGCTACCTGTCGGGCGGCCACCTCGCGGACGCGTTCGGCGATCTCCCGTGACAGGCGGGAACGGTTGTCGATGGAGCCGCCGTACTCGTCCTTGCGGCGGTTGATGAGTGGGCTCAAAAACGAGCTCGGCAGATACAGGTGTCCGAAATGCAGTTCAACTGCGTCGAATCCGGCATCGATGGCTAGCTGGGTCGCCGCGCCGAACTGGTCGATGACCGTTGCTATCTCGTCGCGGGTGATCGCCCGGCAGTAGGCCAACGACGTCGGATTGACAAACCGGCTCGGTGACAGGGCGGTCACCCCGGTCAGCGCCCTGGGGGCTACCACCCCGGCATGGCCCAGCTGGGCCGAGATGGCCGCACCCGCCCCATGCACGGCATCGGTAAGTCCGCGCAGGCCGGGCAGCGCTTGTGAGCTCATGACGATCTGCCCCGGGGCGCTGGCGCCCTCGGGCGCGACACAGCAGTAGGCCACCGTCGTCATGCCCACCCCCCCGTCGGCGAACGCCCGGTGAAAGGCGATGAGATCATCGGTCACCAACCCCTGGGGCGATCGGCCTTCGGAGGTCGCGGCCTTGATGATCGGGTTGCGCAAGGTGGCCGGACCGAGCTGCACGGGACTGAAGGAAGCGCTCATGCTCACACCGTGGTGCCCAGCCGGATGGGGGGCAATGAGGTCCTCCCGATGGCCGGGACTGAACCTGTCCGGGGGTGCACACGGTCGGTACGGTCACGCCCATGGCCGACGGTCGGATTTTCGTGATCGACAGGGTGGTGACGCGGCCTGGCTGCGCACGGAAGTTCGTGGAGACCTACCTCGCCGAGTACGCGCCCGGCGCCCGCTCCCGCGGAATGACGCTGCGCGATGTCCTGGTTAGTCCCCCGATCTGGTTCACGGACCAATCCAACACCGTCACCATCACCTGGGCCCTGCCCAGCGCCCAGGCGTGGTGGGAGATGACCTGGAAGGGCCGCCCCGACCCGACGCTGGGCAAGTGGTGGGACCAGATCGAGGAACTCGTCGCCGAGCGGTCCCGCTCGGTCGCCGCGGCCGCCGACGACGTCGACGGACTCTGCGATGTATAACGTCACCCGCCTCCTCGACGTCGCAGACGAACACCGCGACCGGATACTCACGCTGGTGCGCGCGAGCGCTGAGGCGACCGGCGCCCGTCACCGGCTCGTCGAACCGACGCTGCCCGGGGCGCGCAACGGCGGTGACGTCCTAGTCCACTTGAGGTTCGATTCCCCGAGTCAATGGCTCACCGCCGCAGACGATTTCACCGCGATTTTGGGCGATCCCGCGATCACCCATGTCAACGGGGTCAGCTACAGGGGTGCTCCAACTCCCAATGGCGGCCGACCGGGCACGGTCTACCGGGCCCTGCTTTTACGGGTGCTGCCCGACACCGATGCCGACACCGTTGCGCGTTTCGAGGATGAGTTGGCCTCGATGCCGCGCTTCATACCGACGATCAGGGCATGGCAGCTCAGCCGGGTCGACGATGCGGTCGGGGCATCACGATGGACTCATGTATTCGAGCAAGAGTTCAGCGACGTCGATGCGCTGATGGGGCCGTACCTGATGCATCCGATCCACTGGGCGGTCGTGGACCGCTGGTTTGATCCCGAATGCCCCGATGTCATCATTCGAGACCGAGTGTGCCACAGCTTCTGTCGATGCGATCACCCGGTCTTGACCGCGTCGCCCACCTAGTCGGTCTCGGGGCTCGTCGGTGCCGGGCGGATCTCCGTTGTCCGCCGAGGGACTCACATCCCGTCGGGCAGGCTGTTCGGATTAGCGTTCGCCGGCGGTTTGAGTGGCGGCAGTTCGGTTTTTCCGTCCAGGCTGCGCACCCGCAGCCGTTGTGACCACGAGTAGTGCAAGCTAAACGCCACCAGGCCGGTGCGTTCGGCCGCCGGTAGATGACACATTGCCAGCACGGTTTCGGCCAGATACTCCACCGGTTCGGTTGGAAAGCCCTCTGGGATAAGCGAGGATGCGCCGGGAGTGCGCACCGCGGTCGACGGGCCAACGCAATTCACCGCGATGTTCGCGTCGAGCAGCTCGGCGGCCACCCCTTGGGTGAATCGGTGCAGTGCGGCCTTGCACGACGCGTAGATAACATCGCCGGAGGTCTTGTTGTAATCGCGGTACGGCCGCACCGGTGCCACACCGGTGACCGAGCCGATGTTGACGATCCACCCGCCGCCCAGTTTGCGCATGTGCGGAACCGCGGCCTTGGTCAACACGAAGGGGGTGCGCAGATAGTGCTCGACGGTGCGGTCGAAGGTCTGCAGCGGCATGTCCTCGATGACCGAGTAGTCGGCGAAGCCGGCGTTGTTGACCAAGATGTCGATGCGGCCTGTGCGGTCGAGCACCTGGTCGACCAGGGTCTCGCGCGCCTGGGCGTCTTCGAAGTCGGCGACCACCCCGAAGGCCGACCCGCCGGCAGCTTCGATCAGGCCGATGGTCTCCTCGATCGTGCCGGGTAGCGTGCGATCGGACCCGGCGCGCTGCGAGCGTGAGGGCGCGTGAGCGCGCGCCGTCACCGCGACGGTGGCACCCTCGGCCGCCAGCCGTTGGGCCACCGCGCGACCGATGCCGCGGCTGCTTCCCGTCACCAAAGCCGTTTTGCCAGTGAGTAACTCGTTCACCGCAGGGTAAAGTCCTGCTCGATCGGCGCCCGGTGCTGATGCCAGACGTCGACCAGTCGGTACGGGGTGGCCACCACTACCCGGCCCGAGCCGGACCGGTAGTAGGTGTGGGCGTTGGGTGTGTGGCACCATACCGTGCCGAGCATCGCCTCATCGATCGCGGCAACGTAATCCTCGTAGGCCTGCTGGGTGACCTCGATCGTGGTGGCGCCGCGCAGCGCCATCAACTGCAAGCATTCGACGATGTAGTGCGCGAGCACCTCCATAGAGAAGTTGGCTCCCGCACCGTGTCCAGGGCTGTAGTTGGGTGCCGACATGATGAACAGGTTGGGAAAGCTGGGCACCGTGCCACCACGGTACGCACGGGGGTTGTCACCCCATTCGTCAGCCAGCCTCTTGCCGCCGCGTCCGCGTATGTCCACGGTGGACAAGAAGTCCAGGTAGTAGCCGGTCGCGTAGATGATGACATCGAGGTCGATCTGCCGGCCGTCTTGAGTGACAATGCCTTTCGGGTTGACCTCGGCCGGCTCGCTGGCCTCCACGTCGACATGGTCGCGAGTCAGCGCCGCATAGTAGCCGCCCGGGTCGCGGATGATCCGCTTGCCGTAGGGGGCGAAGTCCGGGGTGACCTTCTTGGCCAGCTCGGTGTCTTTCCCGAAGGTGTCCTCGATGTAGCGCAGGCACATCTGCAAAAGGACGTCATTGGCCGGCGAAATCGACAGGTGGTCTTTGTTCCAGTCCGGGTCTTGCAGGATGATCGGGTAGTTGTTGTCCGCGGTGGCCCAATAAGACTTGAGTCGGTGCCACTTCGCGTAGTAGGGCAGGTGCCGTCCCAGGTAACGCCGGAACGGGGGCACCTCATCGGTCAGCCGCTTACGCGGCGCCACCCAGTGTGGCTGCCGCTGGAACACCGTCAGGTGCTCGACCTGGTCGACACACGCGTCGACGATCTGGACGGCGGTGCAGCCCGCCCCGATCACGGCCACCTTCTTGCCGGTGAGATCGAGTGAAGAATCCCACAGCGCCGAATGAATGCTGGTGCCCGCGAAGGTGTCTCGACCCTTGATATCCGGCCAGCGCGGCCGGTTGAGGTAGCCCGCCGCGGCGACCACGACGCTGGCGTAGCTGATCGTGCGGCGGCCCTGGGCATCGACCGCATGGAGTTGCCATTGGTTACGTTCGTCGTCCCACCACAGCGCCTCGATCTCGGTGCCGAACCGAATGTGGTCGCGCAGCTTGTGTTTATCGGCCAGCGTCACCAAATAGTTCTGATATTCCCCACCCTGCGGGTAGTAGCTGCTCCAGTCCGGGTTCACCTCCCACGACAGCGAGTAGTACGCCGACGGCGTATCCACACCTATGCCGGGGTACGTGGTGGTCAGCCAGGTGCCGCCGACCTCGTCATTGCGGTCGAAGATCTCAAACGCGACTCCCTCAGCGGCGGCGGCCAGCGCGACGCTGATTCCGGCCAGACCGGCACCGATGATGGCGATGGTGATCGTCTCGGGGATCGGCACAGTCCGCGGCAAGGTTGGCTGTGACTGCTGGAAGCCGCC
The DNA here is from genome assembly GCF_001667885.1 of Mycobacterium scrofulaceum. Classification (GTDB taxonomy): domain Bacteria; phylum Actinomycetota; class Actinomycetes; order Mycobacteriales; family Mycobacteriaceae; genus Mycobacterium; species Mycobacterium scrofulaceum_C. Next base: position 9,422 of record NZ_LZJW01000104.1, read on the forward strand.
CTGTTCGAGCAACAGGTCCACCTGCTCGTCGTCGACCGGCGACCCCAGCGCTACAGGTAGCAGCCGGGCGAAGAAGTCCCGGTCCACGGGGGCTGTCGCGTCGGCGCACCGTGGCCGTCCCAGCGCGTCGACGAGGGCCTCCACCAGCGATTCGGCCGTGTCGGGGTCTGTGACGCCGGCCTGCTCGGGCGGGTCGGCAACATAGGAGATCTTGGGCGCGTAGGTGTCGATCACCGATACGTCGCCGGTAAGCTGCGCCAGCACCGCCAGCAGAACAGCCGGGTCAGCCTGACGCAGGTTGGTGCGCAGCTCGTCGGGGTCAGGAGCGGCCGGTCCGGTGGGCGACGTCGATTCGGTAGCGGCGGTCATGCCATCGAGTCTGAGGCCCACGGTCAGCCCGGGCACCGCTGTTGTCTACTCAGCGGGATGCCAGCATCACCGAAACGGCATCGGGACCTAGTGTTCGTCGCATGCAACCGGCGCACCGCGACGAGCGAGTGACACTCGAACTCGACGCCACGATCGCCCAGGCGCGCAGTCAGTCGCTGGGAGATATCCCCCGCCGGTCAGCCCGCCGACACCCGGACAAAACCGCGATCATCGACGGTGATGTGGTGCTGACCTTCGCCGACTTCGACCAGCTGGTGGACAAAGCCGCAGCCGCGCTGCGCGACAACGGCTTTGCCCCCGGCGATCGCGTGGCGCTGCTGTCCCACAACTGCTGGCAGTTCGCGGTCTTGGCATTCGCGACCGCGCGCGCGGGGGTGGTCCTGGTGCCCATCAATTTCATGCTCACGGCCGAGGAGATCGCCTATATCCTCGGTCATAGCCGGGTCCGTGGATTCATCGTCGAATCCGCCCTGACGGGGGTAGCCGAAGAGGCGATGCGCTTGGGCGGGGCGGACACGACAAAGGTTGCGCTGACGGCCGACGGGGCCATCCCTCCGGCCGGCTGGCACGACTTCGCTCAGTGGCTCACGACGACCACGGCCGCACCGAACCCGCCCATCGGCGATGAGCAACTCGTGCGGCTGATGTACACCAGTGGCACCGAATCACGGCCCAAGGCCGTGATGCACACCAGTCGCAGCCTGATGTGGCAGTACGTCAGCACCATCGTGGCCGGCGCGATGTCGCCGGACGACGTCGAAATCCACTCACTGCCGCTCTATCACTGCGCGCAGTTGGACAACTTCTTGGCCACCGACCTCTATCTGGGAGCGACCAGCATTATCCTGCCGCGGCCGGACCCCGAATTGGTCCTGCGCACCATCGCGCGTTATGGGGTGACGAATTACTTTGCGCCACCGACGGTGTGGATTTCGCTGCTGCGTTGCCCGATCTTCGACGACGTCGACCTGTCCAGCCTGCGCAAGGGCTACTACGGCGCCTCACCGATGCCCGCCGAGGTGCTGCACGAAATACGCAGACGGTTGCCGAATCTGAGGCTGTGGAACTTTTACGGTCAAACCGAGATGGCGCCGCTGGCCTCGGCGTTGGGACCTGACGAGCAGGACGCGCACGCCGGCGCGGCCGGACGCCCAGTGGTCAACGTCGAAACCACCATCCTCGATGACCACGACTCCCCCGTAGCCCCCGGCATCGTGGGTGAAGTCGCCCACCGCAGCCCCCATCTGATGCTCGGCTATCTGGACGACCCTGCTAAAACGGCGGAGGCCTTCCGCGGCGGCTGGTTTCATTCCGGCGACCTGGGCTACTACGACGAGCACGGACTGCTGCACGTTGTGGACCGCAAAAAAGACATGATCAAAACCGGAGGCGAGAACGTCGCCAGCCGCGAGGTCGAAGAAATTCTCTACCGCCACAACGGGATCCAGGAGGCCGCCGTATTCGGCCTGATGCATCCGGTCTGGGTGGAAGCCGTGGTCGCCGCGGTAGTACCCCGCGACGGCGTCACCCTCACCGAGGACGACGTCGTCGTGCACTGCCGGCAGCACCTCGCGGGCTTCAAGACGCCCAAACGGGTCTTCTTCGTCGATTCACTGCCGAAAAACCCCAGCGGCAAACTTCTCAAGCGGGAGTTGCGCGACGCTTTCACCCTCGAATTCACCAACCAATGAAGGGACCGCTCTGTCGTGTTTAAAGGCCGAATCGCGCGATTCGACGAACCGGGTAAGCCGTTCGACATCGAAACGGTCAGCCTCCCGGAGGTGGGGCCCGGTCAGATCCTGATCAAGGTGAGTCGTGCCAACATCTGCGGCTCTGACCTACACGCCTGGCACGGGACGTTCGCTACCGGCGGCCTGGGAGGTCAACTTCCCACCGTGTTGGGCCATGAAATGGTAGGCGCGATCGAAGCGCTCGGCGCTGGGGTCACCATCGATTCTGATGGCGCGCCGCTGACGGTGGGCACGCGAGTGGTCTTTCCCTACTTCTTCTCGTGTCACACGTGCCGAAACTGCCTGGCGGGCAGGCGCAACGCCTGTCTGAAACTGACAATGGCCATGCTCGGCCACGCCGACGAGCCACCCTATTTCGTGGGCGGCTACGCCGATTACTTCCTGCTGCCCGCCGGGGCAGTGGTCTACACGGTCCCCGATTCGGTATCCGATGACATCGCCGCGGGCGCCAATTGCGCTCTGTCACAGGTTATGTACGGTCTGGAGCGTGTCGACCTGCAGCTCGGCGAATCGGTGGTGGTGCAGGGTGCGGGGGCATTGGGTCTGTATGCAGTGGCGGTGGCAAAAGCGCGCGGGGCTGCCCAGGTGATCGCCATCGACGGTGTGGCCGAACGCCTAGAGCTGGCGACCGCCTTCGGCGCCGACACGGTCATCGACATCAACGACGTCGCGACGGTCAAAGACCGGACCAAGCTCGTGCGACAACTGACTGACGGCCGGGGCGCCGATGTCGTCGTCGAGGTGGTCGGCCACCCCTCGGCCATAGACGAAGGCCTCAAGATGCTCGGCCAGTTCGGCCGCTACGTGGAGATCGGAAACATCAACATTGGCAAGACCTTCGAACTCGACCCGTCCCGTTTTGTCTTCGGCAACAAGATGATGGTCGGCGTCTCGTTGTACGACCCCATCGTGTTGTCGCGGGCGCTGAAGTTTCTCGAACAGCATCAGGCGAGGCTGCCGTTGCACCGGCTGACCGCGGCCTGCTACCCACTCGACGACATCAACGACGCCTTCGCCGCGGCCGAGAGCAAGCGCGACATTCGCGCGAGCATCGTGCCCTAACGACAGAAAGCAGACCACAACCAATGCATGACTACGCAAGGAAGACATTGTTCATCGGCGGCGAGTGGATCACGCCCCCGGGCGGGGACCTCATCGAGGTGATCGACCCCTCGACAGAACAGGTCATCGGCACAGTTCCCGCAGGTACCGAAGCCGACGTCGATGCGGCGGTGTCCGCAGCACGGCGCGCCTTTGACCCGCTGATCAGCGTCGCCGAGCGCCGCCGGCGCGTCGCGGCGGTGATCACCGCCCTGGAGAAGCGGCTGCCCGACATCGCCGAGACAATCACCCGGGAAATGGGTGCGCCGGTGCGCGTCGCGCAGACCGTGCAGACCCAAGTCCCGCTGGCGGTGGCCCGCGGATTCGCTGCCGTTCTTGATGGTTTCGAGTTCGAAGAACGAGTGGGGAACTCGCTGATCCTGCGCGAACCCTACGGCGTGGTCGGCGCAATCACCCCCTGGAACTATCCGCTGTATCAGGTGGTCGCCAAGGTGCTCCCGGCGATCGCGGCCGGTTGCACGGTGGTTCTCAAACCCAGCAATGAAGCACCGTTGTCGGTGTTCGAGTTCGTCGAGGCCCTCGAGGAGGGCGGTCTGCCCGCCGGTGTGGTGAACCTGGTTTCGGGGCGCGGTGCGCGGGTCGGCGAGCGTATCGCCGCCCATCCCGAAATCGACTTCGTCTCGTTCACCGGTTCCACGGGCGTCGGAGCCCGCGTCGGGGAGTTGGCCGGGCGGTCGGTGAAGAAGGTCGCGCTTGAACTTGGCGGCAAGTCTGCCAATGTCATCCTCGATGACGCCGACCTCGCGACCGCGGTCAAGGTCGGAGTGGGCAACGCGTTCCTCAACGGCGGCCAGACCTGCATGGCCTGGACACGGATGCTGGTGCCCCAGTCCCGCTACGGTGAGGCCCTGGCGCTGATCGAGGCCGCCGTGTCGAAATACACCGTGGGCGATCCGCTCGACCCGGCGACCCGAATCGGACCCTCGGCGTCGGCGGGCCAGTTCGAAACCGTGCGGGGTTTCATCGAACGCGCCCGACGCGACGGTGCGCGCCTGCTCACCGGCGGCGCCGAGCCGATCCGGGAGGTCGGCTACTACATCGCACCCACGGTGTTCGCCGACGTCGACCCGGACTCCGAACTCGGCCAAGAAGAGGTCTTCGGTCCCGTCCTGGCGGTCATCCCGTTTGCCGACGAGACCGACGCCCTGCGTATCGCCAACGGCACCCCATACGGCCTCTCGGGCGCGGTGTGGGCCGCCGACACCGACCGCGCCATCAGCTTTGCGCGCGCCGTGCAGACCGGTCAGCTCGACATCAACGGCGGCAAGTACAACCCGGTGGCACCGTTCGGCGGCTACAAGAAATCTGGCATCGGACGTGAACTCGGCCGCGCCGGATTCGAAGAGTACTTGCAGACCAAGTCCCTACAGCTGCCGGCATGAGCGGGCCTCTCGACATCGGGACCAGCGGACCCACGCAGGAATGGACGATCGACCTGCCGCACCTCGGCAACGCGATCACCGACAAAGCGTTCATCTCCGCGTTCGAGTCCGCAGTCGATAATGCCAACGCCGACATCGACATTCGGGCGGTGATCCTCACCGGGCGCGGCAAGATCTTCTCCGCCGGCGGCAACGTCAAAGAGATGGCAGACCGAGACGGCATCTTCGGCCTGGACGCTCGGGCACAACGCCACGCCTACATCGACGGCATCCAACGGATTCCGCGGGCACTGGCCCGCCTCGAGGTTCCGCTGATCGCTGCAGTCAATGGGCCGGCCATCGGCGCCGGTTGCGATCTGGCGATGATGTGCGACATCCGAGTCGCCTCTGAGCGGGCGTCCTTCGCCGAGAGCTTCGTACAGCTCGGTCTGATCCCTGGCGACGGGGGCACCTGGTTTCTGCCGCGGGCGGTCGGCTACGAGCGCGCCGCCGAGATGACCTTCACCGGCGACCGCATCGACGCTGCGACCGCCCTGCAGTGGGGCATGGTCAGCCGGGTGGTGCCCCACGACGACGTGCTCTCCCACGCGCACGCGCTGGCCGAGCGCATCGTCAAGAACCCGCCGCACGCGCTGCGGATGGCCAAGCGGTTGCTGCGGGAATCGCAGACGGCATCACTGGAGACCACGCTGGGGATGGCCGCGGCAATGCAGCCGCTGGCACACTGCGATCCCGAACATGAACGCCGTATCGCCAAGTGGAAGACGACCTGATGGCGCTACCCAGGTTGGTGCCCCCGGCTGCCGTGGGCCCGTCGACGCAGGCGCTACGCGCGGAGGTCCGCCAGTTTCTCGCCGACCAACGCGCCGCAGGCGCCTACACCCCATCGGTGGATGCCTGGCTCACGGGGTGGGACGAGAATTTCACTGCCGCCCTCGCGGCGCGTGGCTGGATCGGTATGACGGTCCCCGTCGAGTACGGCGGACACGGTCGCTCATTTCTCGAACGGTTCGCGGTCACCGAGGAGCTGCTGGCCGCCGGCGCGCCGGTCGCCGCGCACTGGATCGCCGACCGCCAGATCGTGCCTTCGCTGCTGAAATACGGCACCGAACTGCAGAAGTCGCAATTTCTGCCCCGGATCGTACGTGGCGACTGCTTCTTCGCCATCGGCATGAGCGAACCGGATTCCGGTTCTGATCTGGCCAGCGTGCGCACCCACGCCGTGCGCGTGGAGGGCGGTTGGTCGCTATCGGGCACAAAGCTTTGGACGTCGGGCGCCCACCGCGCCCACGCGTTCATCGTCCTTGCCCGCACTGCACCGGTGGATCCAGGCCAGCGCCATGCCGGGCTCAGCCAGTTCATCGTCGACCTACGCGGTTCGGGGGTGCAGGTCCGTCCGATCATTTCGATGAACGGAGCCCATCACTTCAACGAGGTGATCCTCGACCAGGCATTCGTGCCCGACGCCATGGTGTTCGGTGACATCGGTGCCGGCTGGACGCAGGTGACGTCCGAGTTGAGTTTCGAGCGCAGCGGACCCGAACGCTTCCTGTCCACTTTCGTTCTGCTCGCAGCGACCACCGCCGACATGGCGAGCCAGCGCATCTCGCGAGATGAGAGCCTCGGGCGCCTGGTGGCCCGGGTCGCCGCCTTGCACCAGATGTCGACCGCAGTCGCCGGAGCCCTGGAGCGCCGCGAGCCCGCTGACGTAGCCGCGGCTGTGGTCAAGGTGTTGGGCACCACCGTCGAAGGTGACATCGCCGACTTCGCCGACCGGCATGGCGGCGGTGATGCGGCATCCTCGGAACTGATAACCGCCGCGGTGGACCAACGCCCCGGCTTTACCCTGCGTGGCGGAACCAACGAGGTGTTGCGCGGTGTGATTGCCCGCGGATTGGGGATCCGTTGACAACCTCACCGATCGACGCGACCCCGGTGGACCCGGCGCTGATCGACATGATGCGCGCGGTGTTCGGCCGGTACCGCACAACGCAGTCATCCGCCGCCACTGTCGATCGTGACGCGCAGCTATGGCACCAACTTGACGAGCTCGGGCTGGTGCGCCTGACCGGCCCCGAACACACCGGTGGCAGCGGCGCCGGCTGGCATGAGGCGGCCGAGCTGCTCACCGTCGCCGTTCAGCACGGCGCGCGAATCCCGTTGGCCGAGCATGATTTATTGGCGTGCTGGCTACTGGAAGCCGGCGGATCGCCATGCGACGGCGCGCTACGGACCGTGTGCCTGCTCGATGCCGAGGGCGCCGCGAGGGGGGTGCCCTGGGCGTCTCGCGCCCAACAGGTGGTGGTCATCTGGCAGCGGGGCGGCGAGTATCACGCCGCCGACGTCAATATCGAGTCGCTGGATATCACGGCCGGCGCCAATGCGATTGGCGAGCCCCGGGACACCGTGGTCGCCGATCCCGCCGCCCTGCGCGGTGTTCCCCTCGAGGCGAGTGTGGTCGACCAGCTGCGGCTGAAATCGGCCTTGGTGCGCGCGGTACAGGTGTGTGCTGCGCTGGACCAGATTCTGGAGCTTTCGATCGAGCACGCGAGCTCACGCGTCCAGTTCGGTCGACCCCTTTCGCGATTTCAGGCCGTGCAGAACATGATCGCCGACATCGCCGCGCAGGCCGCCCTGGCGCGATCGGCCACCGAGGCGGCGCTGACGGCGGCGGTCACCAGCGCGTGGTCGGCGTCCAACCTCGGCTTCCTCATCGCGGTGGCACGTTCGTGCACGGGCCACGCCGCGTCCGTGGTGGTCCGTAACGCTCACCAGGTTCATGGCGCGATCGGCACCACACGCGAGCACCGGCTGCACGAGTTCACCCGGCCTGCCTTGGTTTGGCGCGGGGAGTTCGGCTCCGTGCAGTACTGGGACGAACAGGTCACGTCGGCCGCGCTTGAGGCGGGAGCCGCCGGGCTGTGGAGCCTGATCAGCGGCTGAGCAAGGGCGGTGTTCCACTCAACGGGCGCCGGGGTGTTAGCCGGGCCACAGCCGGGATTGACTGTGGGCATGAGCAACGACATCACGCTGTCGGAACTGCAGGAGTTCATCGCCGCCTTCTGGTACCACTACGACGAAGCCAACTATGACGAGCTGGCCGCCAGCTACGCCCACGATGTGCACTACCTGACCCGAAGCGACAGTGGCGCCAGTCCTTTCGAGGAGCTGATGTCGCCCGAACTCGACGGTCGTGCCGCGGTCATCGAGTGGCTGTCCGAGCATCGCAAGCAAAGCCCCTACCCGCTGCGTCACCACGCCACCAACGTGCACCGCACCGGCACCGATAACGGCGTAGCCCGCGCCCGCTTCTACATCTTCGTCAACCAGATCGCCAACTTCGTGCCGTTCGCGGTGTCCAGCGGGGTGGTCAACGTCGGTGTGCGCCGAGGCCCCAACGGGCTGGAGTTCACCGATATGGACGTCGTGCTCGATGCCACCAACTCCGTGCTGCTATCCGAACTGCACAGCGACACCGCGACCGCGTCGCAACCATGACCGTTCAAGAGCTCTTCTCTGGCGGCGTAGCCGTCATCACCGGTGCCGGCTCCGGGATCGGCGCCGGCATGGCCCGCTATGCCGGCAAATTGGGCATGACCGTGGTGCTCGCCGATGTCGATGCGCACAGCATTTCCGCCCTGCGCGAGGAGCTCACCGCCGCGGGAAACGGCGCGGTCGATATGGTCTGCGACGTAAGAGATCCCGTCGCCATGCAAGAACTCGCCGACAAGACCTATCGCGATGTCGGGCCGGTGCGATTGGTGGTAAACAATGCCGGAATCGAACAGTTCGGGTACTTGTGGGACACCCCGGTGGTCAACTGGCAGCGGATCGTCGACATCAACATCAGCGGGGTCTTCTACGGCATCCGCGCGTTTCTGCCGCGGATGATGGCGAGCCCTGAGCAGGCGTGGGTGTGGAACGTGTCGTCGGTCGGTGGGGTCGTCGCGATGCCATTGCAAACGCCCTACATCGTGAGCAAGCACGCCGTGCTGGCGATGACCGAGTGCCTCAACCTCGAAGTACAGTCCAGCGGCCACGACCACCACATTCACGTCCAGGCGGTGCTGCCGGGCCCGGTGCGGTCCAACATTTTCGAATCAGCCGGTGGCGTCGACGGCAACGGCGCCACCGACGTCGCGGCTGCCGAGGCTCACCGTTCGGCCATGCTCGACCTGAAGGCCGACGCGATGGACCCGCTGACAGCGGCGGCGGTGGTGTTCGAGCAAGCCGCTCAAGGCGGCTTCTATCTGCTCACTCATCCCGACTATGTTCGATCGGCGATGCAAGATCGCGCCAACATCCTTGCGTCCCAACAAGCGCCGGTATTGCGCACCGAGCGCCGGTTCGACCCCGCGCGGCATTAAAGTGCCGACTCCCCCGCTGGATCCCGACGCCGCCGCCCGAGTCGCGTCGTTCGGTACGATCCCGCCGATGCGCCAACGCGGCCTAGCCGCGGTGCGGGCCGCGATCGAATCCGCGCCGCTGCCCGAGGCAATGCCACAGATGGACAGCGTCACCGACATCACCATCCCGGGCCCCGCAGGGCCGATACCCGCGCGAATCTACCGTCCCACCAAGGATTCCCACACACCCGTGCTGGTGTATTTCCACGGCGGCGGCCTGGTCATGGGATCCAACCACTCGTTCGAACCACTGGCCCGCGCGCTCGCCTCGGCGTCGATGTCCACCGTCGTCGCCGTCGACTACCGCCTGGCCCCCGAAGCGGCACCCCCGGCGCAGTTCGACGACGCCTACGCCGCCACTGAATGGGTATCACGCCGAGCCGCCGAGCTACGTGTCGACGCCAACCGGCTCGCAGTGGTCGGCGACAGCGCCGGAGGTTCGTTGGCGGCCGCGGTTGCACTGGCCGCACGTGACCGCCGCGGTCCGGCGATCTGCGCGCAGGTGCTGCTGTATCCGGGCCTGGATCGCGACATGACCGCCCCGTCGGTCGCCTCGACGGCCGACGCGCCGCTGCTCACCCGCGACGACATCGAGTACATGCACGCACTTGCCGACGGAGATGCCGGGCCGCCCGAGGACCCGTACCTGGTTCCTGCCTACGCCTCCGACCTCTCTGGGCTGCCGCCCGCGATCGTGGTCACCGGTGGCTGCGACCCAATCCGGGACTGGGGTGAGCGATACGCGGTCCGGCTCAGGGACGTCGGAGTTCAGACCACCCTCACCCGCTATCCGGGCACCTACCACGGATTCCTCATGTACCCCGACGCGACCGCCCGCGGCCGACTCGCCATCGCCGAAATCGGCGCGGTATTGAGCGCCAAGTTCGCCAATCCGCTCCCATTTTGACGTCCCGATCACCGGACACGCATCGACCCTACGACGACGGTGCCGGAGACAATTACACCAATCCAAACATGCAGAAGGAGACCGCTGATGCTTACGGATGAGCGCCGGATGGAGCTTTCCAACGTTTTGCGGCCCGCCGCCCCGCCGCGCGAAATCGACAACGTCTACACCGCCGACCAACGCGAGCGGCTGCTCAATGTCGTACACGCGCACGGTCCTTGGAAGCTGATCATCGCCCAACACTTCGCGTCGGCTGACGAATTGATGGCCACCATGAGCGGCGCCTTCCCCGAGGGATTCACTCCGTCGCTGGACCTCTTTCTGACGCCGACATTCCGCGGCTACTTGGCCAACTACGGGGCCGTCCTGTACCCGGAGCTGCACGACTGCTTCTACAACGCCACGTTCCTCGAGCACGCGAAGAGCTACTGGAACGCCGAGTACGCCAAGCCTGAGATGATGCTGTTCAACATCAACGGCCCCTGCGCCAACCGCGATCCCGGCCATCTGGACTCGCCGAGCTTTCGCGGTGTACGCCACGAGAACGCCCCCACCTGGCTGTGCAGCGTGATGGGCAAGTCGGGCCTGTTCACCGACTACCTCATCAAAATGGCTCAGGTCATCACCTGGTTCTCCCTCGACGAGGGGTCCGGTTTTACCTATTGGCCCGACGGCCCACTCAAGCCCCCCTCCCGGGTCTTGCCGCCGATCAATAACCGCGGAGTGGTCGTTCAGAACGAGATGATGGTGCACCGCGGAGAAGCCAACGGGCCGCTGGAACAACAGATTCCGCCGGGGCTGGCCTTCGACACCGTCTTCGCCGGCGACCCGGCCGACCCCAACCACTGGCTTCTGAAGAACGGCGACGACGTCATCGCCCGCCACCACACCGATGAGTTACGTTTCCTGGTGCACTGGTCCGCCGAAGTGTTCTCAGACTTCGAGGAACTCAAAAAGAACATGGACGGCTCCGACGACATCACGATCGAACGGGCCATCGGCATCATGGTCGACGACCTCAAGGGCAAGGGCATCAAGCTCGACACTCCCAGCGATCCCCTGCACGACCCTGGATTCATTGCCGCGCTTAACGCTGCCTACGACCTCGGCGGACCGACAAGCTATCCAGAAGAAGCGCCACTGAGTGCGTTCCAATTGGCTTAAGCACCGAAGGCGCAGCATCAAGGATCATTTCGGCGAATCCCGGGGCATCCCGACTTGGCCGGCTTCGGGATGTGCGACGACGTTTGGGCCCGCCCCCGCCCGATGAAGGCGCTCACGTGGGGCAACGAAATGTCCCCGAGAGCCACACGACGTTGGATCTATCGTGATCGACCGACCGTGAACTGCGGCTCAGACAGCCGGGCACGCTAGCGTTCCTACGATCATCTGCATGCCGGATCGCAACGCGGATTGCAGGGCGGCGAAATCGCCGTGCTGGACCCAGTGGACGTAGGCGTGCCGACACGCTTGAACCACCAGCTGAGCAGGCAGCTCTCGGGTGAATGGGTCATCGCTTAGATCGAACCGGGCGGCAAGGAACTCGGTGATGGAAGCCACAAGGTCTTGTCCCCAGTCCAGCCACCGCAATCGGTATTGGGGATCGTTGATCATCATCGCCATGAACCTGCGATCGATCTCCATCCGGCCCCGCCGGGGAACTTCGGTGCTGAATGCCGCAACGAGGACCTCGACGGTGTCGCTGTCCGGTGCTGCGTCACGCAAGATCTCGATGCTCAGCCTGCCGAATTCACGGAATAGCGGCATAACGACGTCTTCTTTGACCGGGAAGTAACGGTGAAACGTCCGCGGCGCAATGCCCACCGCTTCGCAGATCCGCTCGACGGTCGCCGAGGTAGACCCGTCGGCGAGAAACGTGTCGCGGGCAGCTAGCGCGATGTGCATCCGAAGGTCCTCGGCGCGACGCTCCGCGTGCGTCGCCGGACTGTTCACCAGCCTTACCTCACTTCCTCGCCGCACAAAACAGCATGTCGATCCTAACCGCGACAATCCCTTGACTCATGTACTCGCACCTGCGACGGCATCCCGCTGAGCGGGATCGCGATGGTGACGCACACCTCTGCGGGACTAACATCGTGTTGTCAGATTCTGCCATTCATGTCGCAATCTGACACGCCACCGCAGTGACGTGCCGCCCAACAGTGGCCCTTTGACAGGTATGCGATGGCCCGCCCCCAGGCGGGCTGAACCACCCAGCCAACGAGGTCACGACACTAGCCGAGCCCAATTGAGGAGAAACCCCGATGACCACTGAGACCGAAGAACTCAACTATGACGACTACACCCATGACTTCATGGGGAAGGTCGGCAACGTCCAAGACTTTTCCCGCGATTTCCTCATGGGCCTAGCGCGAGTGTTCGAAGACGTCTTGAACTTCATGCCCTACGCCCATGTCAAGATCTATTCGGAGAAGGTCGGCATTAGCGCGGCCATGGATGTCGCCGCGGAGCTGTCGCGGGCGGGGATGCGCCAAGTGATGCCGATGGGGCGCTACATCGCCCCTCCGGGTTGGGACTGGAAAAACGCTCAATACCAAGCGATTCCCTTTGATGTGCAGACTGAGGACCTGACCAAGCCGGCCCTGATACGTCTGATCAAAACCTATTGGGACCAGTACCTCAAAGGACACAACTATTTCATCGACCAGTGGACCAAGATCCTCCCTGAGGAGGAGGTCTGGCTCGGGCTTCCCGACATGTATCAACTCATCATCGATTACCAATACCCCAAGCTGGCCAGAGTGTTCAAGATCGAGCCAGTGCACGTGGTGGACTTTCTCAAGTTGGCCTGCCTGAGCATCGATGGCACGCTCGGGTACGGCGGCGAGTACATCGTGTACAACCCCGATCACGTGGTTCTCAACATGCGTCGGTGCGAAGTGCTGCAGAAGTACACCGACGAAGGCCTCTACCCACCGGCACGGGCCTGGATGAACTGCACTTTTGAGCAGCGAATCTCAGCCCCGTTCTTTCCTGGGTGCAAACTCGACATCAACTTGCCGCCGAAGGATTTCAAGTTTGCCCAAGGAGAACCATTCTGCGTGTGGACGTACACGCGCGGTGAAGCAAACCATAAGGCGGCCGCGGCCGCCCCTGATCCCAGAGCCAGCGCGATGAAGAAGATCCCCATCATGCCGGTGTCATCGACCTAGGAAGCGGCGTGGTCGCGGATCCTCGGCCAAGAGTTGCGAGGCCGGCCAAGCCCGACCATGAACGGCCCGTATGGCACGACCGGAGACTCAGCGCACCGCGCCCTAGCGATAAGTCGAAATGCTCGCATGGGGCGGGCTCCCTCAGACGCGCGGTCACCATCAACTCTCATTCGCCACTGGACCACCAAAGGGTTCCCCCTTACCCGCCATCGACCACCGATAGCGTCCCCGCTCGCACGGCGTCGACGATCGACTCGGCCAGAGCCGAGCATGACAGGAAGAGATTGCATCCGCCGTATGGGGCCAGTTGCGTCGCAGCCGATCTCTCCTCACAGCGGGCCAGGGCCGAGGCTGTCCACTGCACACTCGTCTGGTTCAAGCTGCTTTTACGAACCTGCACTCGCGCTCCACAGCGCCGGCATGCCACGGGCATCATTGGCATGTCGGCGAGGCGCTCGTCCTCTCTCACAAGCGAAGCCACCGTCATCACACCGAGTCTTTGGCGGTAGCCTGCGCAGCGATATTGGACTCGACCACCTTCATCCAGGCCTCGTACGGACGGGTGGTGTCGAGCTCAAACTCGAAGCGGTCCACCATATCCGGTTGAACATCGGCGACATCGACGTAGAACTGTTCGTACCATCGACGTAGTTGGTAAACCGGGCCGTCTTCTTCGACCAAGAGCGGATTATCGATGCGCGCCTTGTGCCGCCAGATCTGCACATCTTGTTCGAAGCCGAGTTTGACGAAGTCGCCCAGGGCGACCGCAGTCTGCACCGCGACATCATCGGGTAGCGCCTCGGATTTCTTGACGATAATGCCGTACTGCAGCACAAAGGAATTCGCGTCAACTGGGTAATGACAATTGATCAAGACGGTGTGGTGGTCACCATCCGCGTAGTGATAAGTCAGGTCGTCGACCATGAAAGACGGTCCGTAGTAGGAAGCCACCGATGTCGTGCCGAGCAACTGCGGACCTTCTGTGCCACCCAGGTCCGGTCGGCCCGCACTGTTCATGTACTGGGTAGCCACGTGCCCTTCGAAGATGTTCTTGAAATGAGTGGGCAGGGAGCCGTGGATGTAGAAGAAGTGGGCCATGTCCACGACGTTGTCGATGATTTCACGGCAGTTGGTGTTCACGACGGTCGTGTACCAGTGCCAATCGGTCCACTCGTCGCTGGTGGCGCCTTCGATGCGTGGGATCGCGACCTCAGGTGGGGGTGGTTTGCGCTCGGGATCGTTCCACACAAACAACATGCCGTCCTGCTGCAGGGTGGTCCACGCTTGCGTGCGGGCCAGCTTGGGTGTGCGCTTGCTGTAGGGCACCAGCTTGCAGCGTCCGTCACCACCCCAGCGCCAGTCATGGAACGGGCACGCCACCTCGTTGCCCTTGACCTCACCTTGCGACAGGTCACCGCCCATGTGGCGGCAGTAGCCGTCGAGGACATTGACCTGTCCATCACCGCCGCGAAACACCACCAGCTTCTGGCCGAAGGCATTGATCGCGTGCGGTTTGCCGTCACTGAAGTCTTTGATGAGACCTAGGCAATGCCAGCCGCGGGCGAATCGCGTTGGGGCAGCATCGGCCTCGATCAGCCGAACTTCGCCGGCTTCGGACTGCGAATTCATGGGCGCCATTCAACCCCGACTGACCGGCAGGTGTAGGGCACGTGTTCCACTGATCAGGACGCCTCTTCCCGCTAAGCAGCCCGACCGGTTACCGTTCCCAGGCGTGACAACGCACAGCGCGACGATTCCTGCTGGACTTCCAGTGTCCGACACGACGGTGGACCTACTCGTGATCGGTTCGGGAACCGGCATGGCCGCAGCACTCGCCGCCCACGACCGGGGGCTCTCCGTGCTGATTGTCGAGAAGTCCTCATACGTGGGTGGTTCGACCGCACGTTCCGGTGGCGCGCTGTGGCTGCCCGCGAGCCCGGTGCTGCACCGGGCCGGTGCCAACGACTCCGCCGAGCGCGCCGCCACCTATCTGGACTCCGTGGTTGCGGGCTCAGCCCCGCGTCCGCGTTCCGCGGGATTTTTGACGCATCTCTCCGCGACCGTCGAGTTGCTCGAGCGAATGACTCCGATGCGGCTGTTCTGGGCCCGGGACTACTCCGATTACCACCCCGAAGAGCCCGGTGGCAGCGCAGCCGGACGTACCTGCGAGTGCCGGCCTCTAGACACTGCCGTCCTGGGCGAATATCGCAGCCGGCTGCGGCCAGGGGTCATGGAGGCCGGCGTGTCCATCCCGACGACGGGCGCGGACTACCGTTGGCTCAATCTGGTGGCGCGGGTGCCGCGCAAGGGAATTCCGACCCTGGCGAAGCGAGTGGCCCAGGGTCTCGGTGGCCGGCTGCTGGGCCGGCACTATGCCGCGGGCGGCCAAGCCCTGGCCGCCGCTCTGTTCGCCGGTGTGTTGCGCGCTCAGATCCCGATCTGGACCGACACAAGCTTGGTGCGCCTGGTCGGCAGCGGTGACCGCGTCAGCGGGGCGGTTGTCGACCATGGCGGCCGCGAAGTGACCATCACGGCCCGGCACGGGGTGGTGCTCGCCACCGGCGGCTTTGACCACTGCATGGAGATGCGCTGGAAATTTCAGTCCGAGGCACTGGACGCCAACGTCAGCCTTGGCGCCGATTCCAATACCGGCGAGGGGATCCGCGTCGCCCAAGAACTGGGCGCAGACATCGATTTGATGGACCAGGCTTGGTGGTTTCCCGCGATCGCGCCGCTGCCGGGAAAGGCGCCCGCGGTCATGCTCGCCGAGCGATCACTTCCGGGCTGTCTGATCATCAACCAAAACGGGCATCGATTCGCCAACGAGTCGGCCGACTACATGTCGTTCGGTCAGCGATTGCTCGAACTCGAGCAGTCCGGGCGCCCGGTAGAAGCGATGTGGATCGTCTTCGATCAGCAATACCGCAACAGCTATGTCTTTGGGGCCGAACTGTTTCCGCGGATGCCCATTCCACAGACCTGGTATGACGCGGGCATCGCGGTCCGCGCCGAAAGCCTGCGCGAGCTCGGCGCACGGATCGGCACTCCCCCGTCAGAGTTCAACCAGACGATCACGCGTTTCAACGAAAACGCGGCTGCAGGTGAGGATCCCGACTTTGGTCGGGGCCGCAGCGCCTACGACCGCTACTACGGTGACCCGACGATAACGCCGAACCCGAACCTGCGCCCATTGACCAAGGGCCCGTTCTACGCTGTGAAAGTGGTGCTCAGTGACCTGGGTACCTGCGGTGGGCTCAAGGCCGACCAGCGGGCGCGGGTACTGCGCGAAGACGGCACTGTCATTGCCGGGTTGTATGCGATCGGTAACACCGCCGCCAACGCGTTCGGCGCCACATATCCCGGCGCGGGCGCGACGATCGCCCAAGGGTTGGTATATGGGTATATCGCCGCCCGCGAGGCCGCCGGTGGCGGTTAGTCGGCTCGGCGCTTGGCTTGAACCTGCTTTTCCACCTCACGCCAGTAGCCGGGTGTAGGGCGGACTTTGCCGGTACCGGGTTTGGCCCTTTGCATGATCGAGTCGGCCGCATCGATGTCTTTGATCAATTCCAGTGCGAACTCGCGCTCGGCGGCGTAATACTTCGCGGCCCAACGCAGCGCCAGCACCGAGTAGGCCCAAGCGGGTTCGTCCTCGGCGCCCTCGGCGTCCTCGACCGCCTTGCGGTGCCTGGCCTCGGCGTAGGCTACGTGGTCCTGCAACATCTCCTTGAGCCGAGCAGGAGTCGTCAGATGGCCGAACGTCACCCGCATCAGCACACTGTGTTTGAGGACCGGCGGATCGACGGGTGCATTGTTGGTCCAGTCGGTGACCGCGTCCAACCCGGCAGCGGTGATTTTGTAGAGCCGGCGGCTACGCGTGCCCTCGTCACGCTCGATGCGTGATGTCACAAGCCCCAAGCTTTGGAGCTTCTTCAGCTCGGTATAGATCTGGCTGTTTGACGGGCTCCAGTAGTAGAGGTCAACGCTCCAGTCGATCCATTTTTTCAGGTCGTAGCCGGAAACTTCCTCTTCGTAAGACAGCATGCCCAGCAACGCCCAACTGGTGGCGGCAAGTGCCGACTTCACCGGCTTATCACTGGGCTCGGCCATTTTGCCAGATTAACAGCACCACCGAGATGTCCCTGTGATATGCCCGCTGGACGGGACGCCACCTTCCCGACTGCTACCTCTCATTTCAGGCTGTTGGTCGATGACCACCGAAGTCGCAGTTGTCGATCCCATGCGCCGCGTCCCTGCCGTTCTGCAGCACGCAGCACCACACCCAACGCAACGCAAACAATCGGCGCGCCACGCCTGAGGGAAGACCCGCCACCGGCTCGCGGTCCGCTGTCAGTGCGGGCGAAGACCTTGCCCAGTAGCGTCCAGCCGCTGCGAAACGGCGCTGCCCCTCCGGCATCGCAAAGACCGGGATTTTGAGTTCAACGATGACGGACTCATCTTCGGCATATGAGCTGCTGGCCGATTCCGTTCGCAATCTGATAGAGGCAACGATCCGACGGAGCCCATCATCACCTCTGACCGTGGATCGACGAAACGAACCACCGCATAAGGCCTGAAAAGCTGCGCTCGAGTCAAGCCCTGGGTGCCATCTGAACAGCGCGCTGCGGAAGACCGCTCTCTTCAGTGGCGGGGGGCCTAACCCCGGTCAACTTTTATGAACTGGCTTCTGAGACTCTCGGATGAGAGCGCGTTTACTGGCGTTGGGGAGCGAGGCGCTTCAACGCGAGTCCGCCCTCGAAGGGGCGATAGCCGAATGCGGCTGGGGCTCGATACCCGGTGTCCTCCAGGGGCGTATGCACTTCGGCCACGGTCGGCCCGATCTGAGCTGCAATCGGCGCCAGTGCATCGAGGTCGAATCGGTACAGCCGGGCCGCGTTCTCCGCCAGGATTTTTCGGCACTCGCTTTCCGATCTGTCGTGTAGCGCCCACCGGATGGCCAGCCTGGATTGAGGAGCGAAGCCCTCCTCGTGCGGATAGTCGCTTCCCCACAGGATGTGGTCTGCACCCATGAAATCGATCATGGCTGAGTCGAAGGGCGCCAATTCGCTGGCCAAGTAGCAGTTCCGCTGGGCGTATTGACTCGGCGTGAGTGTCAGCCCATCGACCGAGGAACCACCAAACATGCCGTACGTGCGGTTGCCGGCTTCGGACTTCATCGTCGGCACCATCGCATCGAGCGTCATCAGTTGCTGCTGCACCCACAGAGTGCCCTGCTCCGTCGGGGCGAACCGTAACGTTGGGTGGCGTTCAAAGACCCCGGCCAGGATGAGATGCCCGAGGGTGCGCTGTGCCCACAGCGCCATTTCTGTGATGAGCACGGCGTTGGATGCCGGCTGGTCCATGGGCATCGCCGGACTTCCGGGGCCGCCGTGCTGCACGATCGTCAGATCCAGTTCGCTGCACAGCTGCCAAATCGGCTCATATCGAGTGTGGAACAGAGGGGCGACGTTGGGGTCGCCCGGCGAGACCGGGGGCAGGAGCACCCCACCGAAGCAGCCTTGCTGGTTGCCCCAACGGATTTCGTTCAGCGCGGCTTCGACGTCGTTGGGGAATACTTGGATCAATCCTCGCCGACGTGCGGGTGCGAGCGAACAAAAATCGACCTGCCATCGGTTGTGCGCCTGCACGCCCGCCCAGCGGTGTTCGAACTCTGCTCGGTTCTGGGGCAGCGAGATGGTGATGTTTGGAGACGTCGGAAAGAACGGAGGAACGGTGTTGGGGAGCAACAGCTCTGCCGCAACCCCGTCGGCGTCCATTTCCGAAATACGCAACTCATGGTCCCAGTTGCGCTTTGCGGTGGCGATGATCAGATCATCGAAAGGACTGGCATACGTCTTGGCCCACGCGTCGAAGTCGTCGTGGAAAGCCTGCGGGAGATACGGTTTGTATTCGAGGAGGTCGGCGCCGGCGTGGGTATCCGTGGAAATCACGGTGTAGCGGGATCGAGTTTGCGGGGTGGCCATCAATCATCTCCTCAATGAGAATGCGACACCGGTCATTATTGCGTGGCCGCTAACTATGCATGATGAATGTTTCGTTCGGCGGATTCAACCCCGTCCCGCAGCCATGGCAGTTCTAGATGGGATCGAATGCCGAGATAAGCCAGGTCCCATGGCTTTTGGTCATACTGACCATGACGCTGCTGGCCGTCTGAACCGGCTCAGGTTGATCCTTGCTCGTTGTGGTCTGATCGAGGAAGACCAGCACCCTGGCGGTGTCTGGGTGCAGTTCGCTGATGACCGCGCGCTTGACCGCGGCCTGGGTGTTGACGGCTTTCTGCTTGGCTGCTGGCGCCACGATTTTGTCGGCGAATTTGCTGTAGTACGTCAAGAAGTCACCGGTCAGGTGTGACTTCGCTCCAGCCAGGTCGCTTTCCACTTTGTCGGGTGTGTAGGACAGGAGCGCGACGGTCCCCTCGGTTGCGGCACTGATCACCGAGTTTGCCGTGGCGTCGTTGGTCTGCTGGTCGTGCCGATATTGGCCGAAGTACAGTGTGGCGCTTCCTGTGGCGGCCGCTACCAACAACAGCCCGATGACGAGTAGCGGCCAATGCGATAGTGCGCGTCGTATCCGGCTGCGCGGCGTCTGTGTGGCGTCGTCTGCGGTCGTCCTTTGATCGTCACCGGTGGTGTCGTCGCGCTGGAGGTCGCTGGCCGCTGCGAGGGCAAGTTCAACGTTGGTGAGGTTGTCGTTATCGAGCTGCCCGATGGTCATGGGATGAACTCCATGCTCGACATCTTGATTTTCCCACCGTCGCGGGCCAGTTTGACGCTCAACCTCCAGGAGCGTGGCTGCTCGGTGGCGCCGGCGGTATTGGTGAGCGTGGAGCTGGCGGCAACGGCCACTGCTGCGGTGTCCTCGGTCATGGATTCCAGGCACGCGGCTTGCACGGTCGTCTTGGTCGAGACCTTTGCGGTCTGCGCGGCTTTGACGAACTCCGCGGCTGCGCCTCGGAAGTCATCTCTGAACTGGCCGGTCGAGCTGTCGATGATGCGCTGCACGTCGTCTTTGGCGCTGTCGGCGCTAATGGACATCAGGGTGACGACGACTTGTCTTGCGGCGGTTGTGAATTCCGCCGCGCGCTGTTGCTTGTCCAGCAGCTGATTGTGGTGTCGGACCATGACAGCGCTTCCCGCGAGAAGCGCCGCGGTGCAGAGTATCCCGACGGCGGCCACCATCGTGGTTCGTTTCGGGCGGTGGAAGTGCATCTTCCTCTCCCGTCCGGTTTTGCTATTTCGATTGGGCAGTTCAGTGGCATCGGTGATGTCCGGATCGGTGACGTCATCCGCCGGAGTTGCCGACGTATCGTCGGCGGGGGTCTCAGCGATTTCCGCCAACCCCGTGTCGATTGCCTCGGTCTGTTGGCGTTGCCGGATGGCCTGGACGCGGGCCCGGGCAGCGACGGCGAGTGCTTCGGCTTCGGCGGCTTCTGCCTCCGCTGCTTCGATGAGGTGTGCATCGACGGGCCGCTCTGAGGTGACATCAAGAGGACTCGCGTCCCGTTTCAGGGGTGAATTAGCGGCGGGCATTGCCGTGCTCTCTCCGTTTCCGCCGGGTGCGAGCGAAGCTGGCCTGGCGATTGGTTGATACAAGCGGCTAGTAGCGCACAAGGTAGCGTCGTGCGGCGCGGTCTTGGACTGTAGTTCCCGCTCAGTGAGCATCAGCTCGGCGCCTTCCGAGCACCGGGTTACCAGTGGCGCACCGAACACAACGCGCCTCTGGCACCGTTGTTGGTGGCCACTACTGTCCCATCCACGGCGAGTTCAAAGTGAAAGTCCGGCGTGGCCGGCGACATCCCGCTGGTGGCGACGACCATGGCCCATTCATCGGGAGCTGCCAACCAGACGTCCCGGGTCCACCATGTAGGTGACGCGGTGCGGCACGGGCCCGCCCGTCCGCACGGGTAACCGGCGTCGCGGCTGCGGCCTTGGCAACGAGGATTGTCGCCGCCAACGCGGCTAGGGGCTGCGGGGGGCGCCTGAGCATATTGTTCGTCACCGTCGCCAGGGGTGACTTAGCTGTCGCCACGAACCCACCGGGGTGCACCTTCGACAGACAGGCATGTCAGGAACAGGCCATCGGGGGCTTGTGCTACCGAGTTTTCGAACCCCTCGCAGTTTGAGTTCTCATCTTTGATTCCCCACATCGAGGGGGAACGGAAGTATCGGGGTTCATAACGCCGCGGAGATCCGCAGAAGACGAACCGGCCCCACGAGGTGGTGCCGAACACGAAGTGGGTGGTGTCCGGGCACGGCGCGCCCAGCACGACACCTCCGGTGATACCCGGGACGCAGGTGGGGTTGTCACACGTGGACGGTTCAGCCCACGCGTGGACGGCCGTGCAAGCCACGAGGGCCATCACCGCCATGGCTGTCGGCAGGATCGCTCGCACCGCATTAGCTTTGAGACGTGGGGGTGCGACAAGACCCGAATGTTGCCGCGGTATGGATGGTTTCATTCTCGACCCCTCACCGCGTCTTGACCAGCTTGAACGGCATGCTGATGAACCATGTCTTACTGCGTCCGCAGGCGCCGCTGATGCCGGTCGTCTCGTCGGCGCCTGTGAGAACGGGCGAGGCTGGATCGACGGTATCTCCGTCGGGGTTGGTGGGGGCGAACCTGAAGACCTGGAATCCCTGAGCCGCGGTTCCATCCGGGCAGGGCTGCCAGTTGTCGACGATGTGCTTGACGAACCACACACCGCCGGTTTGATAGATCGGGGCGCGCCAACCCCAGTCGCTGACTACCGTGCCGGTGCATTCGGTGGGATAGCTGCAGGTCGTGTTGATCGTCCAGATGCTTCGGATGCTGGCCTCGTTGTGAAAGATTTCGTTGGTCTTGGCCCACTCCCCGTTGGATGTCGCGGTGTAGGTGCCGTTCAGGCCCCAGTCGCCGGCCGCGCTGCCGGGGGGCGCAGTGCCCAGGGTCGTGATCACGAAGGCGCCTAGGAGGGTTGCAGTCTCGAGACCTAGGCGTGTGCGGCTGCTCATGTCGGAAAGAGGTCTTTCCAGGACCGCATACCGGCGTGGGGGACCAGGTCCGACTGCCGATACACGGTGCCGTCGGGGGTGGCGTACCGGCCGGTTCGCGGGTCATAGGTTGCGACGGCAACCGATGGGCCGGGCCGCTGGGGTGTGTAGGCACTCGGCGCCGCAGCCGGGGCCGGCCCCTCGGGACCGTCAGGTGGCGGCGCTGGAGCGGCCGGCGGCGAATCCGGCGGGGGCACAGGCGCGAGGCCGGCCGCTGGCGGCAGCGGTCCCGGCGGCGGGGTGCCCCCCAATGGTCCGAAGATTCGGTCTCCGAAGGTGACGCGGTCATCGGGCGGGACGCCCTGCGCGACGAGGTTGGGATCGAGGGGGTAGGGACCCAGGACGTGTTGGCGGATTGCCAACGGCTCGAAAGGTTTGTCGCTGTTGCAGATTTCGACCGTGGGCGCGCGCTTGCCGGGGTGGCCCATGCACGGGTAGTTCCGGGCACCGCGTACCCCAATGGGTGAATCCTGCGGCAGTTTGCAGTACAGCCCGTCGGGAGTGTCGATCACCGTGGTGTCCTCTGGTGACCGCCAGGACGACGGCGGCAAGAACCCTACCGTGCATGCGGGCGGGTCGCCGATGGTAAGGGTGAAGTCGCCCAGGGAGTATCCGGTGGGATTGTTCTTGGGGGCGCCGTAGGACTGAGTGGCGGCGATGGTGGGCGGCAGCAACACCAGCAGCTGCTCGAGGGAGGGGTGATAGGTGACACCGACCTGGCCCAGCGTGGTGAGGTTCGCCAGGAGCATTGGCAGCGTCGGCTTGACCTGGTTGAACAGGCGTGATGCCTCATCGGCGGCACCGGGTGCCGCGCGCAGCAATGTCCGTGTCTGGTGGTCGTCGGCGACGAGTTGTTGGCTGATGCCGGCGAGGCTGCGTGCCCACGTGCGGATGGCGTCGCCAGATTGCGCCTGGCCGTCGAGCAGGGGCCGGCTGTCGTCGATGAGGGTGCGTGACCGCTCGGCGTTGGCGTTGGCGTCGCCGATGAGTTGTGACGAGGAGTCCAGCAGCGACCCGACGTCGTACCCGGATCCGTTGAAGGCCTTGAACGTTTCGTCGAGCAGGCCGCTGATCTTGGTCTTGGGGACGCTGTTGATCAGCGTGCTGACTTGATCCAGCATCGGTCCGACGGCCTGTGGGATCGAGGTGTGTGCCGCGGGGATGATGGAGCCGTCATGTAGGTAAGGTCCTGCCGCCGTCGCTGGCTGCAGGTCCACATATTGCTCTCCGACCGCCGACACGCTGAGCACCTCCGCGCGCAGATCCGCCGGGATTTGCGGGCTGGTGTTCAACGACAGTGTGGCCTCGGCGCCGGCGCGGGTGGGCCGCACGTCGGTGACTTTTCCAACCTCCACTCCTCGATAGGTCACGTTGGAAAACCGGTACAGCCCGCCGGTGCCCGACAATTCCAGCGTGACCCGCATGCGGCCGACGCCCAGCAGGGTGGGCACTTGCAGGTATTCGACGATCATCACGGTCATCCCGATGACCGACGCGATGGTGAAGATTGTCAGCTGAATTCGGACGAAGCGCGTCAACATCAGCGGTCCCCCACATCCTGTGGCACGAAATCGGTCGGCGCTGGGATCGGTGGCTGGCTGAGCTGCTGGGTGGTCACCGGGGCGCCGGCTGGCGTTGGCGGACCGGCCATCGGCGGCGTGGCCACCGCGTTGGGCGGGGCCGTGAGGGGGGCGTTGAGCGGATCCTTGGTAAAGGTGGCATACCAGGGGTCTCCCGGGGCGGGCACCAGCGTGGCTCCCTCCTGTCCCCATCGTGTGCCCAGCAGCAATCCCCTCTTCAGCCGCGGGATCGTGAAGTCAAAGGTGATGAACTCGTTCAAATAGTCGCCCCGGATCGCGCGGTCAATAAAGTTCTGTGGGTAGGGGTAGGCCGGCACGAAGGCCAAGACGGTGTCCAGGCTGGGGCCGACGTCGGCGAGTGCGCGTACGGTCGGCTCCAGATTTTTCAGGTTGGCGACCAGATCGTCGTGCGTGGCGTTGATCAATCCGGTGGCCGTGTTGCTGAACACCCGGAATTTCTCCAGCGCGGTTGTGATCCTTGGCCGTTCCTTGATCAGAACGTCCAGTGCGGGCGGAATCCGTTGCAGTGCTTCGGTTATGACACCGCTTTTTCCGGCCAGGGTGCCGGCCAGGGCGTTCAATGCCGTGATGGATGCGTTGATGTTGTCACGCTGGGAATCCAAAACACCGACGAAGTCGTTCAAATGCGTCAGCAGATCGCGGATCTTGTCCTCGCGCCCGCCCAGTGCCGCGTTGAACTCGTTGATAAGGCCTCCGACCTTGCCCAGTCCCCCGCCGTTGACGACAACTGACAGCGAGGACAAGGTCTGCTCGGTGGACGGATAGGTCGAGGAGCGTTGCAGACCGATGGTCGCCCCGGGTGCGAGCCTGCCGGCTGCGGGCACGCCCGGTGGGGGGTTCAGTTCCAGGTGCATCGAGCCCAACAGACTTGTCTGGCCGATCCTGGCGATAGCGTTGGCCGGCACCACGGCGTCTGGACGCACCGAGATATCCACGTCGGCATGCCAATCGCGCAGCGTCATCTTGCCCACGCTGCCAACGACGACGTCGTTGATCATCACCGGCGAATTAGATTCCAGCGTACCGACGTTAGCGATTTGGACGTGGTAGGTCACCGCGTCCTGGTCGCGACCGACAGTGCCAGGCAGAGGCAGTGAATTGAGGCCATCGAACGCGCATCCGGTTGCCGTCAACACCACGCATGACACGATCGCTGCGAGACGACGCGTTGATCGCGATCCGGTCATGGTGTGCCTCCGGCGGGTTGCGGTGCGGCCGGCAGCGGTGGCTGCGGAGCAGCCGGCAGCAGCATGTCCTGCAGGCTGGCCGGGCCGGGGGCCGCTGGAGCTGGCCGGGGCACTCCCGGTGGGATTGGCGCGCGGGGCAACAGCGCCGGCGAAGGGTCCGCGGGTAATCCGTTGGGGGCGTAGATCCCCGGGGGACCCGGCGGCAATTCCCATCCCGGAGGGGGTGGTATGTCGCCCGCGCCGGTGTAGGCCGACACTGCGGGTGGATCGGTCGGGATGGGTGGGACTCCGCCCGGCCCGCCGGGCATCAGGTTCGGATCCGAGTAGACGAGGTTGTCCGGGCTCGGCGATTTGGCCAGATAGGCGTTGAACGGAATCGGCAGGTAGTTGAAGTTGATCAAACGCAGTGCGGGGCCCAGGTATTGGGCGCACAGCTTCGCCGTTTCGGAGGCGGTGGCATTCTTGACCGCGCCGATCGCCGAGCACACCAGTGCCACCGGATTGGCGAAGTTCGACATGGCAAAGGCTCCCCGTGCCGTTCCGGAGTCCGGGCTATAGATGTTGTAGCCGTTGGCGATTGCGTTAGGCGCCACGTGCAGAAGGTTTTCCACCGCCATGCGGTTGTCGGCGAGGTTTTTCGTCACATTGGCCAGCCGTTGAATCTGTTCTGCGGTCTGGTCTCTACTTCCGGCGATGAATCGGTGCACCTCGCCGACCGCCGAGGATAGGTTGGTCAGCGCGGCGTCCAGGTCTGATCGGCTACCGTCCACGACGCTGCTCACCGTTGCGAGGCGGTCCTGGAATTCGACGATCTGGACGTTGCTGTCGCGCAGGGCGGTAACGAAGATCTGGAGATTCTTGATGATGTCGACGATGTTGCCACTACCGCCGGCGAGGATGCGCCCAACCTGAGACAGCTCGGTGATCGTCCGCCGCAGCTTGTCGCCGTTGCCGGCCATGGCATTGGCCGCGCTGTCGATAAAGTGCCCGAGCGAGCTGGTGGAAAGGCCGCTTGCGGGACCTAATTCGGTGGCCAGCCGCATCAGTTGCGTTTTGACCTGATCCCACTCGACGGGCACCGCGGTTCGCTCCACGCCGATCACCGCCCCATCGGCCATCGTCGGACCGCCGGTTCCCGCGGCTTCGTAAGCCGGAGTCAGCTGCACATACCGGGCCGCCACCAGGTTCTGTGCCACGATCACGGCCTTGGCGTCGGCCGGGATCGGCACATCACGGTCGACGGCCAGTGTCATCTTGGCCTGGGTCCCTTGGGGTTCGATGGACTTGATGGTGCCAACCTTGACCCCCACCACGCGCACCTCGTCGCCGGGGTAGATGGCGGTCGCGGAGCGAAAATATGCGGTGATCACCTTGGGCCCGAACACTTCGGCGTGTACCACGAAAGCCGTGGCCGCAGCGACAAGTCCCACCAATGTCACCAGCAGCGCCTTGGTGTACCACGCCTTGTTCGCCCCGGTTGCCATCATCGTCCTCCGGGAATGCCGTTGTGCGGCCAGGGGAATTCTGCGCGCGGTCCGGCATTGTCGGGTGGTTGACCCGCATTGACGCCTCGCCGGAATCCGAACGCGTAGTCCAGGAACGGCTGCAGGGCCTGCGCCGGGATCAGATTGCCGACGAATGCGTTGTAATAGAAGCCGTTGTTGACCGATTCGCCCTGGGTTACTTGGTACTTGGCTAGTCCGACGATCGCCTTGGCGATGTTGTCGCGGTTCTTCTCCAGCATCGCGGTGACTGAATTGAGTTTGGTCAGCGTGGGCGCCAGTTCTTTCTCGTTGTCTGCCACCATGCCCGAGAGTTGCTGGGCCAGCGCCGAGGTGTTGGCCAGCAGGTTGACGATCGCGTAGCGACGCTGATTCAGAACTCCCAGCAGGTCGTTGGCATTGAGCAACATGGTGTTGACCTGCTGGCTGCGTTCCGACAGGATGCCGGTGACGTCGGCGGCGCTTTTGAGCAGATGGGCCAGCGATTCATTCCTGCCGTTCAACGATTGCGACAGTCTGCTCAGGCCGTCGAACGTGGGCCCCAGCTGTGGTGTGATCCGCTCGATCGTCTCGGCCAAGGTGTCCAGGGATGCGTTGAGCGCGCCGGTGTCGGTGGCGGCGGTGTTGGCGGTGAAGTCGCTGACGGCGTCGGTCAGGGAGTATGGCGAGGACGTCCGATATACCGGGATGACATCGGAGGCGTGCATGCTGCCGGTGCCTGCGGGCTCTATGGCCAGCATCCGCGCACCCAGCAGGGTGCCCGTCCTGATGTGGGCCGTCGTGCTCGATCCCAGGTGCACCTTGGCGTCGAGGCTAAACGTCACCAACGCTTTGCCATGGCTGAGCGTGACGTCGGAGACCGTTCCCATTTTCACGCCCGACACTCGGACGTCGTTGCCTGCAGTTAGGCCTCCGGCCTCGGTGAACAGCGCCCGGTACCGAATGGAGGTGGCCATCGACAACAGCTGTTGGGGGTGCAGGCCGATGATGATGACCAGCGCGACCAGCACGAACGCGATGAATCCGGCCCGGATAAGTTGTGCGCCACGATATTTCAGCATCAGGGTTCCCCGCATCGTCCGGTGTTTTGGGTGATCCACGGGAAGACGGCCGTGCGGCCCTGAAGGTCGGTGACACGAATGGAGATGCCGCACAGGTACTGGTTGATGAAGCTTCCGTAGGCGCCCAACCGCACGAGTTTGCGGTAGTTTTCGGGGGCTTTCTGCAGCGCGAGGTCCAGCCGCGCCTTGTCATTGTCGAGCAGCGGAGCCAGCCGATTGAGTTGGTCGACGGTACCGGCCAGCGGCGGACGGGCCTGGGTAAGCAGGTCGGCCAATGATGCGGTTCCCTTGTCGAGCGCGCTGATGGCGTCTCCGATCGGATCACGATCAGCCGCCAATTCGGTGATGAGCCGCTCGAGGCGCCCGATCGTCGTCGAGAATTTGCTGCCGTCCTTGGCCACCGTGGCGACCACCTCGTTGAGATTGTCGATCAATTGCTGTACGACTTGCCCGTTGTCGGCCAGGGCATTGGAGAACGATGAGGTCTTGGCGAACAACGACTCCACATCGCCGCTGCTGCCTTGCAGAATCTGGATCAATGAATTGGTCAGCGCGTTCACCGATTGGGGGTTGAGCCCCTGAATCACCGGTTTGAGCCCACCCAACAACAAATCGAGATCCAGCGCCGGCTCGGTGCGGTTTATCGGAATCCGCGATCCGGGCGCCTGAATCCCGGCAGAACCGGGCGCGTCGAGCAGGTCAAGGTAGCGATCCCCGACCAGGTTGAGGTAACGCACCGCGATTCGCGTGCTGGTAGTGAGCCTGACCTCGCGGTTCGCATCGAAACTCACCAGCACGGTGTTATTCGATTGCAGCGCAACATCGTTGACTGTGCCGACCCGGATCCCGGCGGCACGCACCGAATCACCGGCTTTCAGGCTGGAGGCATCGCTCAACACCGCGGAATAGCCATATGTCGAACCTGTGCGGTACTGGCCGAGGATGGCGAACAGGGCCGCCGTCAGCACAACGGTCACCACCGCGAACGCCCCAAACTTGACGGTGTTCCCAACCGAGCCCGTCACCCCGGCATCCCGATCTGTGGAGTGTTGCGCGGAGGCCCGTCGATCGGCCCGAAAAGCCATTGTTTAAGGCGATTGGAGTTCAACAGGATTCCCTGGTTTCCGTACTGCGCCTGGTTGGCGTCAATGTCGGTGACCAGGTAGGGCGGGCGGTGCCCGAAGCCCACGTCTGGTAGTCCCATGCATTGCGGACCGCCCGTCGCCGCGACCTTGGGGAGGTTCTGGGGGTACCGGTAGCGTTCGGTGCCCAGCAGAAATGAATCCAGCAATAGGACACCCGGTACGGGCAGGGGCGGACCGGTGGCCAGCGGCTTGAGGCCGGCCAGGGCGCAGGTGATGGCCTGGTTGTATTTGTTGGTCAGGTTCGTCGTCGGGACGAGCAGATGGAGGACGGCAGTGAACGCCTGCGCGTTGCCGGCCAGGACGTCGTTTCCGGTGTCGGCCAGCGCGATCGCGCTGATGAGCGCGGTGTCGAGATCACGCTGCCGGTCGACCACGGTGTCGCTCAGCCGGGCCGCGTTCTGGATTGTCTTGACCAGGTCGGGGGCCACGTCGGCGTAGGCGTTGAGCACCTGTGGGGCCACCGAGAGTTCGTGGCTCAGGGAGGTCAGGCTCGGGTCGATCTTGGTCAGCAGGGCGTCCAGATCGGCCAGGGTGTGGCCGAGTTTGTCACCGCGGCCGCTGAACGCTTGCGCGAGGGCGCCAAGGGTCTCATTGAGCTTTTCCGGTTCGATCTGCGACAACACCGACACCAATTGCTCGAACACGGTATCGATTTCGACGGTGACATGCTCAGAGTCAAGGATTTGGCCCGCCTTCAGCGACTGGGGGGAGGGATCGGGCGGTGGGATGAGTTGCACGAATTTCGACCCGAAGACGGTCGTGGATTCGATGTCGACGCCGGTGTTGGCGGGAATCAGATTCAGCCAGGAGGGATTGATCGCCAGGTGAATCGCGGCCCGGCCGTCGGGCAGGTTGTCGATCGAGGAGACCTTGCCCACTTGTGCACCATGCAGCTTCACCTTGGCGTCCGGGTTCATCACCAGTCCCGCCCGGGGCGATAGCACCGTGACCGGCACCGATTCGATGGCACCGCCTTCGAACAACACGATGGTGGCAGCGACGATCGCGCCGATCACACCGACGGTGGCCAGACCCAGCAAGGGGCGAACAGTGTTGCTCCACATCAGCTTTCTTCCCCTAGCCCGACAAGTTGAAGTTGCCGTTGGCGCCGTAAATGGCCAGCGAAACCAGCAGGGTGACCGACACGATGATGATCAGGGAAGTGCGCACCGCAGTGCCCACCGCGACCCCGACACCCGAGGGTCCCCCGCCGGCGAAGTAGCCGTAGTAGGTGTGGGTGAACAGGATGGCCAAGGCCATCAGGATCGCCTGCAGAAATGACCACAATAGGTCGGTTGGGTTCAGAAACGTCGAGAAGTAGTGACCATAGAGCCCACCGGATTGCCCCACCACGACCACGGTGGTGAATTGGCTGGCCACAAACGACAAGATGACCGCGATCGAGTACAGCGGCGTGATCGCCAGCATACCGGCGACGATCCGTGTGCTCACTAGGTAGGAAACGGGCCGGATCCCCATACTTTCGAGCGCATCGATTTCCTCATTGATGCGCATGGCGCCCAGTTGGGCGGTCACGCCGGCGCCGAAGGTGGCCGCCAAGCCGATGCCGGCGACAATCGGCGCCGAGATACGGACGTTGATGAACGCGGCCAAAAAGCCGGTCAACGCCTCGATGCCAATGTTGCCCAGCGAGCTGTATCCCTGGATGGCCAGCGTCCCACCCGTCGCCAGGGTGAGAAATCCGACGATGACCACTGTCCCGCCGATCATCGCCAAGGTGCCAGCGCCCATGCTGATTTCGGCGATCAAGCGGATGATTTCTCGCCGGTAGCGGGTGGCCGCAAACGGGGCCCCGGCGATCGCCTTCCCGTAGAACGCGACGTGGTCACCGATGCCGGTCAGCGCGCTGATCGGTCTGTTGATTTCTCGGGCCAGACCCGGATATGCCGCTCGCAGCGTCACCGTCTGCCTACTTCGCCGTCATCTGGATGCCGATAGCCGTCACCACGACGTTGATGACAAACAGCGACATGAACGCGTATACCACCGTCTCGTTGACGGCGTTGCCCACAGCTTTGGCGCCGCCACCGGTGATCGTCAGCCCGCGGTAGCAGGCCACCAGGCCGGCGATGAGACCGAACAACAGCGCTTTGACCGAGGAAATGATCAATTCGGGCACCCCGGTCAGCAGGGTGATGCCCGCCGCGAATGCACCCGGGTTGACGTCCTGGACGAACACCGAGAACGTGTAGCCGCCCAGGATGCCGATGATGCAGACGACGCTGTTGAGCAGCAGTGCCACCAGTCCCGATGCCAGCATGCGCGGGGTGACCAATCGTTGAACGGGATTGATTCCCAACACTTCCAACGCGTCGATCTCTTCACGGATGGTGCGCGAGCCCAGATCGGCGCACATCGCCGTGGCGCCGGCGCCCGCCACGATCAGCACCGTGACCAGGGGGCCGACCTGGGTGACCGCACCGAAGGCTGCACCCGCGCCCGAAAGGTCGGCCGCACCCAGTTCGCGCAGCAGGATATTGAGCGTGAAGCTGACCAGCACGGTAAATGGAATGGCTACCAGCAGCGTGGGCATCAGCGAGACGCGTGCGACAAACCACGACTGATCCAGAAACTCTCGTCCCTGAAACGGCCTGCGGACAGCGAACTTCGCCGCATCGGCCGCCATCGCGGCCAGTCCTCCGATGGCCTGCATGGGCCCAGCCAGCTTGGCGCCAAACGACGAAAGCCCCGGCGACCAACGGTCGGGCGCCTTCGTGATCACCGGCTGTGGCTCCTTCACCTCGTCGGACACCAGACATCGCAGCTCGGGTCACGCCTGCACCACATCGGTCCGAGCTGCGTCGAGCAGAACCCTCCCAGTCGGGTGAGACGTGAACCACACGATGTCCCGCTTACCGGGACGCCTATCCATCGCTGCGGATCCCATGCGAGGGCACCCGAACCGGGTCCATACCGGGCCCTCCCCGCCTAGGAGAGGACCACCCACCGGGACATGCGGCTGACATTGCCGATTGCGCGGAGCACCATCCCCGTTGTGAACAGTCCTCAGAGATATGCGAATCGCCGCGTCTTGATCAGCGGGGGTGGCTCGGGCATTGGACAAGCAACCGTGCTTCGCGTGCTGGAGGAAGGCGGACGAGTTGTGGCCGCCGACATCAGCGAGTCCGGGTTGAAGGACACGGTGGCCAAGGCCGACACGTACGCGGACCGGCTCGCCACTGTGACGTTGGACGTCGGCGACGAGCAGTCCGTCCGCGACGGTGTCGGCCGGGCGCTCGCGGCGCTGGGAGGTCTCGACACGTTGGTCAACGCGGCGGGGATTCTGCGCTCGGCCCATTTCCTGGACACCACCGTGGCCGATTTTGAGCAGGTACTCCGTATCAACCTGGTCGGCACCTTCCTGATGACCCGCGAGGCGATCCCGGCCCTACGCGAGGGCGTCGGTCCAGCCGTGGTCAACTTCAGCTCCACCTCGGCGGCCTTTGCTCACCCGTATATGTCCGCCTACGCCGCATCCAAGGGCGGAATTCAGGCGATGACACATGCGTTGGCTATGGAGTTCAGCAAAGAGGGAATCCGGTTCAACTCGGTGCAGCCGGGGTCAATTTCCTCCGGAATGACTGATGGCACAGGTGAATCGAAGCAGAGCATAGGTCCGGGCCTACCCGCTGACGTCGACTTTTCCTTGTTCGGCAAGGTTCAGCCCGTACTTCCACTGGCTGACGGCGCGATCTTCGCCAGACCAGACGCTGTAGCCGCCGTAGTAGCCATGCTGGGCTGTCCCGACGCCTACTTCATCACCGGGACCGAAGTCCGTGTGGACGGCGGCTCGCATATGTGAGCCGCGACCAGCGGCCCCGCCAAGGGCAGTCCGCCATTGCGGTGGCTAACGGCATGTCGTCTGATCCTTTGGCCCAAACAGAATGGAACGAACTTGAAGGCGCCTATACTGGGCATCTGCCTGGCGGCGGCGGTCTTCGGGCTCGCGCCCGTGGCCCACGCGGAGATGCGAACCGGCAATTACCAGCTTTTGATCACCGGCAGGTACGACTTCCATACCTGGATCTGGGCGATTTCGTCGTGCAGCGGTGACTGTGTCCGCGTGAGCGGGATACCCCAACCGGTAGCCAGGGCATTCGAGTACACCGGCACCGCGCGGTTCGCCGATGGCCGCTATACCTTGAGCGTCGACGTTCCCGACGGTCTGCGTTGTGGTGACATCTATTACGGCCCAGTCATACCCACCCACGACGTTTACGCATGGGATGCGTCCACGCTTGCTGGCTCGTTGGACTCCTCGTTTTCCTCGGGCTGTAACGGGTCGCCCGCGGGAACCTACACGTATCCGTTCACCCTGGCGCGCATGTAGATTGCGCAGCCTACCCCCCGGCGGCAAGTGGCTAACAGCAACGACTTTCGGTCGCCGGTCCGCACGTGTGGGCAGCGGTGATCGGCGGCGTGAAGGCAACACCATGGGTCCGGCCGCCGCGTGGGGCACAAACCCAGCCTGCTACGTCGCTTGTGATTCGGCGCCGCGGGCTAGAGCATTCACCATCGCGGGCATAGTCACGCGCAGCATCAGCCAGATCAGCGGCCCTGTGAGCGGAATGCGGCTCCGAAACGTTGCCTTCCATACGATGTGAGATCCGCTAGGCGTCGTGGATATGTGAACGTCGGCGCGGTGCTCGGTGACGGGGATTCCCGACAGGATGGTATAGGCGTGGCGGTAGGGGCGGTCGGCGATCAGTATTTTCTCGCGCATAGTCAAGCCGCTCATGGCGATTCGACGAATAGCCCCGGTACGGGAGTTGGCCGTTCCGGGGTACTCCCAGACCGCGGCCCGCACACCGTCTAGCCACTCCGGCCATCGTGTGACATCAGTGAGCAGGTCGTAAACGATCTGCGCTGGCGCGGCACATGTCCGCTCAAAGCGCAACGAGAAGCGCATCGCGTTGACGCTACGCGAGAACGGCGCATGTACCGATTCGGTAATCCCGACAGTCGAGATGCGCTGAGGGACGTGGCGGCGCCGCACTGATTGCCGGGATGCACCCTACCTGCTGTGAGCGAGATGACTCCCGGTGTATGGACACCGACCACCTGACTGCGGGTCGACTGCGCTGATGATGGTCAGAACCGGAATGCGTGATGACGGAAGGCATCGACATGGACACGCCTGATGTAGACGAGGTGGTGACCTATGCAGTGACCTCCGGGGTCGCTGTGGTCACCATGAACCGTCCGCGCTACCGCAATGCGCAGAACTCGGCGATGACCTACGCCCTGGATGCAGCGTTTAGGCGCGCAGTGAACGATGACGACATCAAGGTGATCGTGTTAGCGGGTGCCGGCGAGCACTTCAGCGCCGGTCACGATATTGGCACCCCCGAACGTGACCACAACGTGCGCTATGAGAATCGGGCGGTGTTGTGGTGGGACCACGTCGACAAGCCAGGCGGCGACCAACGTTTTGCGCGGGAAACAGAGGTTTATCTTGGGATGTGCCGAAGGTGGCGCGAAATCCCGAAGCCCACTATTGCGATGGTACAAGGCGCGTGTGTGGCCGGTGGTCTGATGCTCGCCTGGGCCTGCGACCTGATCGTGGCCGCCGATGATGCCTTCTTCAGCGATCCCGTTGTGCGCATGGGCATTCCGGGCGTCGAATACTTCGCACACCCTTGGGCGCTTGGACCCAAGTTTGCCAAGGAGATCCTGTACACAGGTGAGAGGTTCAGCGCGCAGCGCGCCTACGAAATCGGTATGGTCAATCGAGTCGTCGCACGGTCGCAGCTACGCGATGAAACCTTCGGCCTTGCAACGCGTATCGCGGCGATGCCCCAATTCGGACTCGCGCTGGCCAAGCGGGCGGTCAACCAATGCGAAGACCACATGGGATTACGCAATGGCATGGACGCTGTCTTCGGTCTTCACCACTTCGCGCATGCCCATAACGCCGAGATCGGGGCCGGCCCACTCGGCGGGATGGACGCCAAGGCAATGACTTCAACTGCAAATGCTGAGGGAACCAGTTCTCGTGCTTAGCAGGGAATTTCGCCACCAGCTAGCTGTCCACTTGGCGCAGGCTGAGCGGAGCCGCTCGCCGATCGCTCCGCTGACCGCTGCTCATCCGGACATTGACGTCGTCGATGCCTATGAGATCCAGCTGATAAACATCCGCCAGCGGGTGGCCGAGGGTGCCCGCGTGCTGGGGCACAAGGTTGGCCT
>NZ_LZJW01000105.1 GCF_001667885.1 Mycobacterium scrofulaceum
ACACCCGCGGATCCAGCACCAGCATGGCGCCACCGGCCAGTGCGAGATCGCTCTCGCCGGTGTTCAGGCTCGCGCACGCCAGGTGGACGGCGAGCAGGCCGGACGAGCATGAGGTGTCGAGCGTGATGGCCGGGCCCACCAAACCCAACCCGTAGGCGATCCGGCCGGAGGCCATGCTGAACGGGGTGCACGTGTAGCCGTAGGCGTCCTCCATCACGCCCGCGTCGCCGCTCATCAGCGTGTAGTCCTGCTGGCACATCCCCACGAACACACCGGTGCGCGAGCCTGAACACCGGCGAGAGCGATCTCGCACTGGCCGGTGGCGCCATGCTGGTGCTGGATCCGCGGGTGTCGGCGTCGGCGTCGGCGCAGGGCATGCTCTCGCCCACCGGCCGCTGCCACACGTTCGACGTCGCGGCCGACGGGTTCGTCCGCTCCGACGGGTGCGCGGTGGTGTTGCTCAAGCGCCTGCCCGACGCGGTGCGCGACGGCGACCGCATCCTGGCCGTGGTCCGCGGCACGGCGGTCAATCAGGACGGCCGTTCCGAGACGATCACGACGCCGTCCGCCGATGCGCAGGCCGCGGTCTACCGGGCGGCGTTGGGCGCGGCCGGAGTCGACCCGGCCACCGTCGGCATGGTCGAAGCCCACGGCACCGGAACCCCGAAGGGTGACCCGCTCGAATTCGCCAGCCTGACCGAGGTTTACGGCGCCGGCGGCAATCGCGTCGCGCTCGGATCGGCCAAGAGCAACGTCGGGCACACCGAGGCCGCGGCCGGCGCGGTCGGATTGGTCAAGGCGGTGCTCGGGCTGCGGCACGGCGTGGTGCCGCCGATGGCCCACTTCACCCGGCTGCCCGGCGAGCTCGCCCGCCTCGAAACGGGATTGTTTGTGCCGCAGCAGGTTACCCCCTGGCCGGACAAGGGCGGCCCGCGGCGGGCCGGGGTGACGTCGTTCGGGATGTCGGGCACCAACGTGCACGCCGTCCTCGAACAGGCGCCCGACACCGCCGCCGACACGGGCGGCGCGGACTGCCCACGGCCGCTGCTGTTCCCGCTGTCGTCCACCTCCGCCGACGAGCTGCGCCGCACGGCGCGGCGGCTGGCCGAGTGGATCGATGACAACCGGGGGACCGTGTCCGCCGCCGACCTGGCCTACACGCTGGCGCGGCGCCGCTCGCACCGGACGGTGCGCACCGCGGTGACCGCGGATAGCGTCGACGAGCTGATCGCCGGCTTGCGCGAAATCGCCGACGGGGACACGCCTTACGCGCCGGCCGCCGGCCACGACGACCGCGGGCCGGTGTGGATCTTCTCCGGCCAGGGCTCGCAGTGGGCCGGGATGGGCGCGGAGCTGCTGGCCAGGGAGCCGGCGTTCGCCGCCGCCGTCGCCGCGGCCGAGCCGTTGATCGCGGCGGAGGCGGGTTTCTCGGTCACTGAGGCGATGTCGGCGCCGGAGACGGTCACCGGCATCGACCGGGTGCAGCCGACGCTGTTCGCCTTCCAGGTCGCGCTGGCGACCGCGATGCGCGCCCATGGTGTGCGGCCCGGGGCGGTGATCGGCCACTCGATGGGCGAGATCGCGGCGGCCGTCGTCGCCGGCGCCCTGTCGCTGCCGGACGGGGTCAAGGTGATCTGCCGACGCTCGGCGTTGATGTGCCGCATCGCCGGCGCGGGAGCGATGGCCTCGGTGGAGCTGCCCGCCCAGCAGGTGCGCGAGGAGTTGGCCGCCCGCGGCGCCGGCGACGTGGTGGTCTCGGTGGTCGCTTCGCCCAACTCCACGGTGATCGGTGGGGCGACGCGCGCCGTGCGCGATCTGGTAGCGGGGTGGGAGGGCCGCGAGGTGATGGCCCGCGAGGTGGCCGTGGACGTCGCCTCACACTCGTCCCAGGTCGATCCGATCCTGGCCGACTTGGCCGCCCAACTCGCCGACCTGACGCCGGCGGTGCCCGAAGTGCCGTATTACTCTGCCACGCTTGACGATCCGCGCGCACGGCCGGCTTTCGACGCCCGCTACTGGGTGGACAACCTGCGTCAGTCGGTGAAATTCGCCGCGGCGGTGCAGGCCGCCCTCGACGATGGTCACCGCGTCTTCGGCGAACCGTCGCCGCACCCGCTGCTGACCCGCGCGGTCGAACAGAACGCCGCCGCCTCCGACGTCGGGATCGCCGCGCTGCCGGCCATGCGCCGCGAACAACCGGTGCCGCATGGGCTGTTGGGCTTCCTCGCGGATCTGTTCAGCGCCGGCGCCGCCATCGACTTCTCGGCGCTGTACCCCGGCGGTCGGCTGGTGGACGCGCCGCTGCCGACGTGGACCCACCAGCGGCTGCTCATCGATGCCGACGGGGCGCGCGCGCGTGGGAATTTCACGGTCGAGGTGCACCCGCTGCTGGGCGCGCACGTGCGGCTGCCGGAGGAGCCGGAGCGCCACGCGTGGCAGGGCGGGGTGGGCACCGCGGCGTTGGCCTGGCTGGCCGACCACCGGGTGAACGGGCTTGCGGTCTTTCCCGGGGCCGGCTTCTGCGAGATGGCGCTGGCGGCCGCTGCGGCGGTGTTGGGGCCGGACGCCGAGGTCCGCGACATCCGCTTCGAGGAGATGCTGCTGCTGGACGACGAGACACCGGTGAGCGCGGTGGCTTCGGTCCGGGACACCGGCGTTGCCGAGTTCGTGGTGGAGACCGATCGCGACGGGGAGCGGATCCGCCGCGCGGCCGCCGTGCTGCACGCGGTCGTCGACGAGCAGCCGCAGCGACGCGACGTCGCCGCACTGCTGGCCACCCACCCGCAGGGGAATGACGGTGCGGCGCTGCGCCAGTCGTTCGCCGAGCGCGGCGTTGAGTACGGTCCGGCCTTCACCGGCCTGGTGTCGACGCGCACCGCCGAGGGCAAGAGCCGCAGCGTGGTGGCCGAGGTCGCGCTGCCCGCCGCGGTCCGTGCGGAGCAGGGCGGTTACGGCGTGCATCCCGCCCTGTTGGACGCCTGCTTCCAGACCGTGCTGGCGCATCCCGCCGTCAAGGAGGCCGCGCAAGGCGGCCTGCTGCCGTTGGGCGTCGCGCGGTTGCGCCGCTACGGCCCGACGCGCGGCGCCCGCTACTGCCACCTGCGGCTCGCCGCGGCGACGGCGTCCTCGGTGGACGTCGACCTCGACGTGCTGGATTCCGACGGCGCGGTGCTGCTGGCGGTGCAGGGCCTGCGCATGGGGCTCAGCCGGGGCGGCGCCGACGAGCTGATGGCCGAGCGGCTGCTGACCATCGACTGGCAGCAGCAGACGTTGCCGGCGGTTCCCGAGCGGGTCGCCGGGTCCTGGCTGCTGATCGACACCGCCGAGGCCGACCTGCTCACGTCGACGCTCGCGGACACACTGAAATCCCTTGGCGCGCAATGCGACGTGCTGAACTGGCCGCAGCGGGCGGACCACCAGGCCGCCGCCGAACGGCTCGGCGGCGCGGTGCGCGACGGCCTCGAGGGGGTGGTGATCGTGTGCCCGCCACCGGCCGGGGAGCCGGACGAGCAGGGCCTGCTCGACGGCCGGGAGCAGGTCCGCCATCTGGTGCGCATGATCCGCGACCTGCCGGAGATGTCGGCGACGCCGCCGCGGCTGTACGTCATCACCCGGCGGGCGCAGATCGTGCGGCCCGCGGACGAGCCGAACCTGGTGCAGGCCGGGCTGCGCGGCCTGCTGCGGGTGGTCGGCGCGGAGAACCCTCAGCTGCGGACCACCCAGATCGATCTGGAGAGCGACGCGGACGTCGAACATGCGGCGCACGAATTGCTGTGCGGCTCAGCCGAGGACGAGACCGCCTGGCGCGGCGGGCAGTGGTACACGGCGCGGCTGCGCTGCACGCCGCTGGGCGCCGAGGAACGCCGGGTCACCACGGTCAACCACGAGACGGACCGGATGCGTGTGGTGGTCCGTCACCCCGGTGACCTGCAGACGCTGGAATTCGTCGCCGCGGACCGCAGGACGCCCGGGCCGGGGGAGGTGGAGGTCGCGATCGACGCGTCCAGCGTCAACTTCGCCGAAGTCCTTGCCGCGCTAGGCCGTTACCCCGACCTCGAGGGCGAGCCGCACCAGCTGGGGTTCGACCTGGGCGGCGTGGTGACCCGCGTCGGTGCGGATGTCACCGAGCACCGCGTCGGCGACCGGGTCGGCGGCTTCTCCGGGTTCGCCAACGGCAGCTGGGGCACGTTCGTCACCTGTGACGCCCGGCTCGTCGCCGGCCTGCCGCCCGGATTGGACGCGGTCGCGGCGGCGGCCGCGGCGACGGCATACGGCACCGCGTGGTACGGGCTCTACGAACTGGCGGGCATCTCGGCCGGGGACAAGGTGCTCATCCACTCCGGCACCGGCGGCGTCGGCCAGGCCGCGATCGCGATCGCGCGAATGGTGGGTGCGCAGATCTACGCCACCGCGGGCAGCCCGGAACGACGGGAGATGCTGCGCGGCATGGGGATCGAGCATGTCTACGACTCGCGCAGCACGGCCTTCGCCGACGAGATCCGCCGCGACACCGACGGATACGGCGTCGACCTGGTGCTCAACTCGCTGACCGGGGCCGCCCAGCGCGCCGGGCTGAACCTGCTCGCCTACGGCGGGCGATTCGTCGAGATCGGCAAGCGCGACATCTACGACGACGCCCGGTTGGGCCTGTATCCCTTCCGCCACAACCTGACGTTCTACGCCGTCGATCTGGCCCTGCTGACCAAGACGCACCCGCGGCGGGTGCAACAGCTGTTGCGGGCGGTCTACCAGCGGATCGCGGACGGCGATCTGCCCCAACCGGTTTGCACCGAATACCCGATATCGGAGGCCGCCACGGCGATCCGCGTGATGAGCGGCGCCGAGCACACCGGCAAGCTCGTGCTCACCGTGCCCCGCACCGGCCGGACCCGCGCGGTGCTGCCGCCGGAGCAGGTCCCGGTCTTCCGCGACGACGGCGCCTACATCGTCACCGGCGGCCTGGGCGGGCTGGGCTTGTTCCTGGCCTCCGAGATGGCCAAGGCCGGTTGCGGGCGGATTGTGCTGACCGCCCGCTCCGCACCGACCCCCAAGGCGCGCCAGGCAATCGAACGGCTCCGCGCGAACGGGACCGATGTCGTCGTGGAAAGCGGCAACATCGCGGAGGCCGACACCGCGGCCCGGGTGGTGGCCGCGGCCACGGCGACCGGACTTCAGCTGCGCGGCGTGCTGCACGCCGCCGCGGTGGTCGAGGACGCCGTGCTGGCCAACATCACCGACGAGCTGATCGACAAGGACTGGGCGCCAAAGGTCAACGGCGTGTGGAACTTACACCACGCGGCGGCCGGGCAGCCGCTGGACTGGTTCTGCTCGTTCTCGTCGGTCGCCGCGCTGTTCGGCTCGGCGGGCCAGGGCGCCTACGCCGCGGCGTCCAGCTGGTTGGACGGGTTCACCCACTGGCGCCGCGGCCAGGGCCTGCCCGCAACCACGATCGCGTGGGGCGCCTGGGGCGAGATCGGGCGCGCCACCTTCCTGGCGGCCGGCGGCCGTACCACGATGATCGCCCCGCAGGAGGGCGCGCGGGCGTTCGAGACGCTGCTCCGCTACGACCGGGGCTACACCGGTTACGTCCCGACGACCGGCGCGCCGTGGCTGGCCGCGCTGGTGGCGCGCAGCCCGTTCGCCGAGGCCTTCCAGGCCGCCGGGGAGCAGCACGGCGGTGAGGGCGCCACGCTGCGTGCCGAACTGCGGGCGCTGCCGCCCGACGAATGGCCGGCCCGGCTGCGGCGCCTCATCACCGAGCAGACCGGGCTGATCCTGCGGCGCGCGATCGATCCCGACCGCCCGTTCGCCGATCATGGCCTGGATTCGCTGGGCAACCTCGAATTGCGGACCCGCATCGAGGCCGAGACCGGGATACGGATCACCCCCAAGGTCGTGGCGACCTACAACTCCGCGCGTTCGCTCAGCCTGCACCTGACCGAGACGCTGGTCGCCGAAGCGGAGGGCGCCGCCGCGGCATCCTGACGGCGGGGTTCACTCCATCACCCAGCTGTCCTCGTCGACCAGCGAGCACAGCCGGGAATGGATTGCCTCCAAAGTCTTTTCGCGTCCGGGCAGGTGCGCGTGGTGTTCGATGAACAGCCGGTTGGCGAAGGTGCCGACGCTGTAGAGGTCGACGGGGGCGCGGGTGGGAAAGTAGAGCTCGCTCTGAAAGTCCTCGAGCTCGATCTCCTCGGGCACCCGCAGCGGGGGGATGGTGCCGGTGTCGGTGCACAGCACCACCGGGGGCAGCCCGGCCGGGGTGCCCTGGTACTGCAGGTTGAAATGCATCGCCGATTGCTGAATCACGCCGTCGGACAGGTCGTTTCGGAAGGACTCCACGATCCCGCGGGCCAAATCCACCAGGTCGGTGTCGGCCCTGATCTCGGCGAGATAGGTGGCCACGCCCAGCGGCAGCGTGCTGCCGGTCAGGCTTACCGGGGGTGACAGCAGGTAACGCAGATCGACCGGATAGATGTAGGGGATCGGAATGTGCGGCGTGTCGCGCAGTTCCCACTCGGCCAGCAGAATCGCCGCCGCCACCACGGAGTTGAGGCTGAGCTGATTGGCCAGGCCGAACTCCACCAGCTCGGCGGTCTCCTCTTCGGTGAACCGGATCCGCGCGATCGGAATAGGTTGAATTGCATCAGGATCCGGCATCGCCGGCGGCTTCTGCTGGGGTGGCAGATCGTAGGCGAACATCGCCTTGAACAACTTCTCCAGCCCGGACCGCTGCTGCTTTGTCACGCCTCGCTGTTCGAGCAACAGCTCCAGCGATTCGGGCGCCGGCTGCGGCGTGATCGGGGGTGGTGCGCCGGTAGTCACGACATCGGTGTAGAGCGAGAACAGCTCCTCGAGGAGACCGAATGCGTGGTGGGCGTCGGCCAGGCTGTGATGGGTGTACAGCGTCAGCTCGGTGCGCTCGCCGCCGCGCTTCAACCGGAGGTTGAGCAGGGTTTGCGTCTGGTCGAGCCGGATTCCCGCGGCGGGATCGGCGTCGTCATCGATCACCCAGATGCCGGGGTGCATGAGGTCTTCGGCGACGATCTGGTAGCGGCCGTCGTCGCCCTTTTCCAGCCGGCCGGTGAACACCGGATGGGCCTCGAGCAGCGCGTCGAAGGCGTCCGCCATCGCGTCGATGTCCAGGGGACCGTGGACGAATGCGGTGAAGGCGAAATACGTTTCGTTGACCGCGAAGACCTCTTCGCTGCGCGTCAGCTTTCGAATCACGGATCCGGGAAACATTCTTCTACCACCTTGTCAGCTCGTGCTGGCCCGTCGGTAGCCGACCAGCGTCGGCACGATGCAGACGGCGGTGATGCCGCCGGCCCACAACAGCGTGGCGATCATCGGCCACCGCACCGGGCCACCCAGCGACAGGCCGCGCATCGCCTCGATCGCGTAGCTCATCGGCTGGTGGGCGACCACCGGCTGAATCCAGCGCGGGAATTGGTCAACCGGCAGAAAGCCGGTGGAAAACACCACGGCGAGAACGTGTGCCAGCGTGACGGTTTCGAGCAGGAAGTTGTTCGCGGTGTACAGCGCCACCATCGTGATCAGGGTCGCGAAAGCCAGCCCGAATATCAGCGGGACCCCGAGCCAGGCCAGGGTCGCGAGTAGACCCTGCCGGAAGCGGAACCCCAGCAGCATCCCGACGCCGAGCACGACCAGCGTGGTGATCATGATCCGAATCATTTCGGCGGTGATGCGCGAGAGCACGCCTGACGCGCGGTGCACGGGCACCACCCACAGCCGGCGCAGCAGGCCGTCGGAGCGCTCGCCGATGAGGCCGATCGCGCCGATCGCCGCGCCGTTGATCGTGGCGGCGAGCGCGTTCAGCGGGACGGTGCCGTACAGCGCGCTGTGGCCGGTGACCTGGGAGATCACGTTGCCCAGGATGATGTTCAGCGTCAGCAGGAACAGGACGGGCAACACCAGCGCCTCGATCACCGTCGTCAGGTCGCGCGCCCAGCGCAGCAGGATCCGGCGCGTCTGGACCCAGGTTTGGGACGCCAGCGCCCGCGCCGAGTCCTCCTGGTGGCGGGGCCGTTCCGCGACCAGATCGGTGGAGTCAGCGAGCAGGGTCATCGCGCCCGCCTGGCCAATACGATCGCCGACGTCGGTATCAGCAGCACGGTCAACCCGCACAACCAGGCCAGCGTCGGCGCCAGCGCCGACCACGTCACCGGGCCGCCGTACGGGGCGGCGTCGCCGGCCAGGGCGCGCAGAGCGATCACGAACTGGGAGACCGGCTGGTTGCGCACGACCGGCTGGATCCAGTGCGGAAACTGCTGCGCCGGTTGAACTCCGGTGGACAGCAGTCCGAAGATCAACGGTGGCAGGATGAGCAGCGGCGTCATGGCCTCCGGGTTACGTGTCCCGGTGCCGACCAGGTCCGCCGCGAACGACAGCATCGACCCGATGGCCACCACCAGCACGCAGAACGCGGCGACGTAGATCGCCGAGCGGTGGAACCGGAACCCGATCACATAGCCACAGATCACCGCCACCGCCACCGAAACGGTGCACCGGTACACCGCGGCCGAGACGCGGGCGCCCACCGGGGCGAACGGGGCCATCGGCATGGACCGGAACCGGCGATTGATGCCCTGCACCGAGTCGGTCGCGGCCCGAAACGCCGTCGACATCGCGGCGAAGGTGATCGCCTGCAGCGCGATCAACGGCATCACGTATTGCGCGTAGCTGCTCGACATGCCCTTGGTCGCGGTGCCCATGACCTGATGCAGCGGAATGTAGAAGCCGGCCGTGAAAACGACCGACGACGCGACGGTCACGATCAGCTCGCCGTTGCGCAACGTCGGTGCGACGAACCGGATGGTGAGGACCCACCACTGCGTCAGCGTGGACAGGCGGCGCTCGGTGGTCGTGGCGGCGGTCACCCGACGGCCTGGGTCGCGATGGGGGATTCGTCGGTCAGCGCGAGGAATACGTCGTCGAGCGACGGCCGTCGCAGGGCCACATCGGCCACCTCGATGTTGGCGGCGGCCAATCGCCCGACGGCCTCGATGAGCGTGTTGGCGCCGTCGGGGGCGGGAATCGCGATCCGATCCGAATCGGGCGTCAAAGCGGCCCGGATCTTCTCCGGGAGCAGGGGGCCGAGAACGTCGGCGATCGCCCGCAGATCCGCGAGGCGGCGCGGCACGATTTCGCAGTAGCTGCCGCCGGTGCGCTCCTTGAGCTCATCGGCCGTTCCCTCGGCGATGACCCGCCCGTGGTCGATCACCACGATCCGGTCGGCCAGCGCGTCGGCCTCCTCGAGATACTGCGTCGTCAACAGCGTGGCGATGCCCATGCCCTTGAACTTGGCGACGAGATCCCAAATGCTTTGCCTGCTGCGCGGATCCAGCCCGGTGGTGGGCTCGTCGAGGAAGACCACCTGGGGCCGTACCACCAGGCCGCAGGCGATGTCGATGCGCCGGCGCATGCCGCCGGAGTAGGTCTTCACCCGCCGGTCGGCGGCGTACGCCAGATCGAATTCGTCGATGAGCTGCTGA
Organism: Mycobacterium scrofulaceum; assembly: GCF_001667885.1. Taxonomy (GTDB): domain Bacteria; phylum Actinomycetota; class Actinomycetes; order Mycobacteriales; family Mycobacteriaceae; genus Mycobacterium; species Mycobacterium scrofulaceum_C. Next base: position 9,516 of record NZ_LZJW01000105.1, read on the forward strand.
GCGCGGGCGCGGGCCGCCGATTTGGTCAATCCGAACAGCCGGCCGAACATCACCAGGTTCTCGGTTCCGGTGAGCATGTCGTCGATCGCCACTTGCTGCCCGGTGAGCATGATCGATTGGCGGACACCGGCCGGTTCGTGGACGACGTCGTAACCGGCGACCACGGCGCGGCCGCCGTCCGGCTGGCTCAGGGTGGACAGGATGTCGACGAGGGTCGTCTTGCCCGCGCCGTTCGGCCCGAGCAGGCCGAGCACCTCGCCGCGGCCGACTTCGAAGCTGACCTCGTGCAGGCCCACGAAGTCGCCGAAGGTTTTGCGGACCTTGTCGACGACGACGGCCTTGTCCGTGGCTCTGCGCGTGTGGTTCACCGGGGTCCCCCTCAATTTGCGTCCAGGGCCGACAAGTCCACCAACGCCAATTCGACCGGCTGCGAGTCGATGTCGCCGTCACCGGAAGCGGCGGACATGGCGTCCCCGATCAGCTCGCGCAGGGCCAACGGGAAGCGCCGCGCCAGCGCTTCGGCGCGCTCGCTTCCCACCCGGCGGGTGTCGTACCACCAGTCGAGGTGCAACACACCGGAGTGGCGGTAGGCCCGAACCTCGAAGGCGTGACCCAGGCCGGGGATCGCCTCGCGCACCGGCATGGCCGCGTCGGAGTCGAATTGCACCGGCGCGTCGATGGTCGGCAGCTCGGGGATCACCCCGACGTAGCGGAAGTGGACGTCGGCGGGCGGCACGTCCGAGAGCGCGCGCGCGGTGGGCGCATACAGGTGCCGCAGCAGCCCGTATCCGATCCCGTGGTGCGGAACGGATTCGAGGGTGTCGCGGATCGTGGCCAGCAGGTCGCTCGCGCCGGTGTCGTCGGCCGTCGCACAGCGCAGCGGCACGGGGTAGATCGTGGTGAACCGGCCGATGGTCCTGCGCAGGTCCACGTCCGGCCGCAGCACCGAACGGCCCGCCCCCTCCAGGTCGACGGCGATGACGCCGGATCCGATCGTCTCGGCGATGGTCCTGCCGAGCGCCGCGAGCAGGATCTCGTCGATCGACCAGCCGAGCGCGCGCCGCGCATCGTCGATTTCGGAGGTCTGCTCGACCGTGAGCGCCGAGGACACCTTGGCGAGGTCGTCACCGTGCGGCCGGTCGGTGACGGCCGGGTCGGCAGGCCGCAGCGTCGCCCGGGCCGAATTCTCCAGCCAGAAGTCGCGCGTATCGAGGACCGCGGGGTGGGTGGCAAGGCCGGCGACGCGCAACGACCAGTCACGCCACGAGGTGGTGGTCGGTGGCAGCGAGATGTCCTCGCCCGCAAGGCGTTGCGTGAAGGCGGTGAAGATGTCGGCGACCAGGATTTCGCGTGACGCGGTGTCGGCTACGGCCTCGTGCAGGGACAGCGCCAGGTAGCGCGCGTCGCCGGCGTCGGCGATGTAGCAGGCGGTCAACGGCGCGGTCAGGTCGTCCTGCGCCGTCAGCTCGGCCGCGGTCTCGAGCACCGCGGCCCGCTGAGCCCCGGGGTCGGTGTCGGGCAGCGTCCGGGAGGACAGCCGGTCGAATTCCCCTGTCACCGCGACGCGTTGGACCCAGGTTCCCGCGTGCTCGACGAGCTGCAGCCGCAACGCGTCGTGGTGGTCGGTCAACGCGGTCAGCACCGCGCGGACGTCGTCGGGCCCGACCGCCGGGTCGAGGCGCAGGATCAGCGGGAAGCGCCAGCGCCCCGCCTGTCGCACGCCGGCCTCTAGGAACTGCGCGACATTGGGCGGAACGGCCGGGTGGGAGGTGATGTCGGGCGCCTTCGCCAGCGAGCCCGCCGCGTATTTGGCGTCGACGTGGGCGGCCAGGGTGGCCAACGTCGGGTGGCCGTAGAGATCCTGGGGCGTGACATCCAGCCCGGCGTTGCTGGCGTTGGTCGCGATGCCGATCGAGATCAGCGAGTCGCCGCCGAGGTCGAAGAAGTTGTCGTTGCGGCCGATGGAGTTCAGGCCCAGGCATTGCATCCAGATCTGGCGCAGCGTCGCCTCGGTGTGTGATTGGTGCCCATTGGTGGACACCTCCGCGCCGTTTGCCGAACCGCTTGCGGCATGTGGTGTTTCGGTCGGCCGGTCGAGCCAGGCAAGAGGTTTCGCGTCGACCCAATGCCGTTCGCGGGCAAACGCGTAACCGGGCAGCGAGACGGGTCTCGGCGCCGGCCCGGTCAGCGGTTCCCAGTCGACCGGCACACCGGCCGCCCAAAGTTGACCGAGCCCGAGCAAGAAGGTGTCCCGGTCGCCGACGTTCTGAATCGGGTGCCGCATCAGGCGAACCGCCCGGTGCCCGGCCGACCACTTCGGGTGCCGCATCGCCGAGCCCGTCAGGCTGCCGCCGGGACCGACCTCGACGAGGACGCGGTCCGGGTGGCTCAACAACACGTCGAGCTCGTCGGCGAACCTGATCGTGGAACTGATCTGGCTTGCCCAGCTGGCCGGGTCGGTGATCTGGTCGTCCGACATCCAGGTTCCGGTGAGGTTGGACAGCAACGGCGTGTCGGGGCGGCGCAGCTCGACGCCGGCCAGGAACCGCTGGAATTCCGCCGCCATGGAATCCATTGCGCTGGAATGGAAGGCGTGCGTCGCCCGCACGCGCCGGGCGGTGATGCCGGCCTCGCGGAGGCGCTGGGTGAACGCGCGGACGTCGTCGTTGGGCCCGGCGACGACGCAGTTGCCGGGATCGTTCACCGCGGACAGCTCGACGCCGGGGGCGAGGTAGGGGGTGACGTCGTCGGGGCCCAGCGCGACGGCGACCATCGAGCCGGGCGGGGACTCGTGCATCAGGCGGGCGCGCAAGGCCACCAGCTTGATCGCCGTTTCGAGGTCGAAGACCCCGGCCAGCGTGGCCGCGATGTATTCGCCCGTGCTGTAACCGATGTAAGCCCCGGCGCGCAGCCCGTAGCGGTCGACCAACCGCGCCAGCGCGTATTCGACCGTGAACAGGGCGGGCTGGGAGCGGTCGATGCGCTCCAGATCGGTTGCGGCGTCACCGAATACCAGCGCCTTGAGGTCGATGCCCATCTCGTCGCCGAATCCCGCGGCGCACGCGTCGAAGTGTTCGGCGAACACGGGCTCCGTGTCGTAGAGGCCCCAGGCCATGCCGACGTGCTGGGCGCCCTGGCCCGGGAACATGAACACGACCCGGTCGACTTCGCCGCCGTCGCGGGATTCACCGACGAAGACGTTGTCGTGCTCGGCGGCCCGCAGCACCGTTGCCGCATGCTCGCGGTCGTGCACCACGGCCGCCGCGGTGAGGCGGTGCTTGCGGCGCCCGGCGAGGGTGTGGGCGACGTCGGCCAGCGAGGGGCCGTCCGGGTCGGCCAACGCGTCGGCGAGCGCGGCGCGCGACTGGTCAAGCGCCGCCGTGGTTTGCGCCGACAGCAGCAGCACCTGCGGGCCCGAGGGCGCGGCGCGCTCGGGCACCGGCGGCGCCTCCTCGACCACGACGTGCACGTTGGTGCCGCCCACCCCGAACGAGCTGACGCCGGCCCGGCGTGCGCCGTCCCACTCCCACGCGCCGAAGGTGTTGCGCACCGTGAACGGCGTCTCGTCGAGGCGCAGCTCCGGGTTCGGGCTGGTGAAGTGGAGTGTCCCGGGGATGGCCTTGTTCTTCAGGCACAGAATGGTTTTGATCAGGCCTACCACCCCGGCCGCCACCTCCAGGTGGCCGATGTTCGACTTGACCGACCCGAGCACGCACGGGCCGGGCCGCGGGGTCTGCGACACGGCGAAAGCGGAGCGCAGCCCCTGGACCTCGATGGGATCACCGAGCGGCGTGCCGGTTCCGTGGGTCTCGACATAGCTCACGGTCGAGGAATCGACACCGGCCACCGCGTGGGCTTCCGCGATCACGTCGGCCTGAGCGGCCGGATTCGGCGCCGCGTAACCCATTTTCATCGATCCGTCGTTGTTGATCGCCGATCCGCGGATGACGGCATGGATGCGGTCACCGGCGTCCAGGGCGGCCTGCAGCGGCTTGAGCGCCACGATGGCCACACCGCTGCCGAAGACGGTGCCGTCGGCCCGCACGTCGAAGGGCCGGCAATGGCCGGCCGCGGACACCATGGATCCCGGGGAATTCCAGTACCCCACGTGGTGCGGGACCGACAGTGACACCCCGCCGGCGAGGGCCATGTCGCATTCCCCGCTGAGCAGGCTCTGGCAGGCGAGATGGACGGCGACCAACGACGACGAGCACGCGGTCTGGACCGTGATGCTCGGGCCGCGCAGATCGAATTGGTGGGACACCCGGGTGGCCAGGAAGTCCTTGTCGTTCTGCAGGAACAGGTTGAACTGCTCGAAGTTGAGCCCCGTCCCCAGGAAGGCGTCCTGGGCGCGGTGCGAGGACAGGTTGTGCAGGAGATAGCCGCTGGGCGAGCTGGTCCCGTATACGCCGATCGAGCCGTCGAACCGCGCGGGGTCGCAGCAGGCGTCCTCGAACGCGTGCCACGCGCACTGCAGGAACAGCCGGTGCTGCGGGTCCAGCATCCGGGCGAGCTGCGGTGGGAAGCCGAAGAATTCGGCGTCGAATTCGTCGACGCCCTCGACGATCGGTGCCCGCCGCACGTAGGCCGGGTTCGCCAGCACGTCGTCACCGATCCCGGCGGCTTTCAGCTCCTGCTCGGACAGCGTGGTGATGGACTCCCTGCCGTGCCGCAGGTTGTCCCAGAACGCCGACACGTCGTTGGCGCCCGGGAATCGCCCGGCCATGCCGACCACCGCGATCGCGTTGGGCGGCAGCTCCGTTGGGGTCGTGCTCATGCTTGGTGTCCTCGTTTCCGCCGCAGCGCGGCTTGTTGGCGCGCGGCCGCGCGCTGCTGCGCCCGGTCGCGAACCGCGTCTTCCCGTTCGAGTGCCTGCGAGTCGCCGGCCAGGCCGAGCTGGCGGACCAGGTCGGCCGTGAGGTCGTGCAGCGACGCGCCCTGTAACAGCAGCGCGACCGGCGGCTCGACCCCGAAGTCGGCGCGCGCCGAGTTCCGAATGCGAACGGCCATCAGGGAATCCATCCCCAGCTCGACGAGGGGCACGCCCGGGTCGACGGCCGATCGGTCGGCGTAGCCCATGACCGCGGCGATGCGTGCCCGCAGCCGGTCGGTCATCAGCGCTTGTGCCGCATCGGGTTCCAGCCCGGTCAGCGCTTCGGGGCCGGCCCAGTCGCCGCCGTCGCCCGCGGCCTCCAATTCGGCGACCACGTTGGTGAAGTAACCGAGGTTGCGGATTTCGGGGAAGGCGATGAGCGCCCGGTCGGGCCGCAGCCGGCCGACGCCGCTGTGGCATCTGCCGCTGGCCAGCAGCGGCTCCATCGCGGCGGTGCCCTCGGCGGGGGTGATGGGATCGAGCGCGCCGCCGGTCAGCGTGCGCGCGAGCCCGACCTCGGCCCACGGGCCCCAGTTGATCACCGCGGCGGGCAGGCCCGCCGCCCGGCGCCAGTCGACCAACGCGTCGAGCCAGGCGCTCGCGCACGCGTACGAGGCCTGTCCGGGGCCGCCCAGCATCGAGGCGGTGGAGGAAAACCCGAGCCACCAGTCCAATTCGCAGTTGGCGCTGGCCTGATGCAGTCGCAGCGCCCCGGTGGCCTTGGGCGCCCACACCCGTTCGACGCTTTCCCGGGTCATGGAGTACACCAGGCTGTCGTCGAGCACGGCGGCCGCGTGCAGGACGCCGCGCAGGTTTTCCCCGGCGGCGGCCACCAGCTTCTCGGCGACACCCTCGGTCGCGATGTCGCCGGTGACCACGACGATCTCCGCGGTGCGCTCCAGCTCGACAAGGACCGCGCGCTGCTGCTCCGACGGTTCGCTGCGCCCGTTGAGGACGAGTCGCCCCGCGCCGCTGTCCACCAGCCACCGCGCCATGACCAGGCCGAGGCCGCCCAGGCCACCGGTGACGATGTAGGACGCTCCGCGCCGGACGACGTCTCGGGTGGTGGGTTCACCGATGACGGCGCGGGTGAGCCGCTCGGTGTACCGCTGCCCGCCGCGCCACGCGACGACGTCGTCGATCTGACCCGAAACCGCTTCGGAGAGTTCGGCTTCGAGCGTCGTCGCGGAATCGCCGTCGAGGTCGACCAGCGTGGTGCGCAGCTCGGGATGCTCGTAGGCGAGCACCCGAACCAGCCCCTTGAGCGCGCCGATCCCGGGCTGGCCGGCCTCTTCGTGGACCGCCAACCCGCCCTGGGTGACCAACCAGAGTCGCGGCGACTGGCCGTGCCAGCCGCCGACGATCGCGCGGACGACGGTCGAAATCGACCAGACCGTCTCCCGCGCTTGCGTTATGCCGCCGTCAGCGACGGCGGGGTTGGGGGCCACGAACACGACCACACCGACGGGTGGGCGCTCGGGATCACCGGCCGTGTCGGCGAACGCGGCGAGGACGGCCGGTTCGTCGTGCAGGTCGGCGGTGACCAGCCGGCGCGCCGGTGAGCGCCAACCGGTGACGAACGCCTCCGCGCGGTCACGGGTTTCGGCGGTGGCGAGCACCAGCCAGCTGCCGGGGGCCTCGGACCCGGTGGCGGCGATCGGTTGGGGCACCCAGGTGCTGTCGAACACCTTCTGCGACAGGGGAAGCGGCACACTTCGCCGTTCGACGCGGCGCAGATAGATGTCGTTGATCTCCGCGGTGACGGTCCCGGCGTCGTCGGTCAGGACGATCCTGCCGAGCTTGCCGGCGCCGCCCTCGTCGAGGTTGGTCAGCTGGACCCGGCAGCGGGCGCGCCGCCCCGGGTCGCCGTAGACCCGGATCGCGTCGAAGGACACCGGCAGGTAACTGGCTTCGGCGGACCCGGCGAGGTCGTCGTCCGGCATGGCGGCGGCCAGGCTCTGCAGCGCGGCGTCCAGCAGGACGGGGTGCAGCCGGAAGGCGGGATGCCGCGGCGCCTCGTCGGGAAGGACGATCTCGGATTCGACGAAACCGCCGGGCATCCGGTGGACGGTGGCCAGCGCCGCGAAGGCGGGGCCGTGGAATTGGCCTGCGTGCCGCAGCACGCCGTACAGGTCGGCCGGCTTGATCTCGGTGTCGCCGTGCCCGGGGGCCGCGGGCCGGTCGGGGCGGGCGTCGGACGTCCGCAGCTCGGCCTTGGCGGTGGCGTGCCGGACCCAGCCGCCGGACGACCGTGAGTAGATCTCGATGCGGGTCTTGTCGTCGGCTCCCCGGGTCAGCTGGGTGGTCAGCTGCGTGTGGTCGCCGAGGGTGAGCATCTGCTCGACCTCGACCTGATTGATCGACACGCCCGCAACCGGCACGCCCAGCGCCTCGCTGGCCGCGGCCAACGCGATTTCGGCGAACGCGGCGCCGGGCATCACGGCCTGCCCGAACACCTTGTGGTCGGCGAGCCAGGGGGAGACCGCGGTGCCGGTGTCGGCCTGCCACACATGGTCACGGCTGGACGGAACCTCGATGTGCGTGCCCAGCAGTGGGTGGGCGGCGACCGACTCCGACATCGCGGACCGGTCGGCAACCCAGAACTGGGTGTGCTGCCAGGGGGTCACCGGGATGTCGGCCAGGCGGCCGTGCCCGGCGTCCGGCGGGCGTTGCGCGACGGCGGCCAGCTGGGTGTGGAAGCTGACGGTGTCGTCGGTGTCGCGGTGCAGGGTGCCGATGATGTGGCCGGCCTCCGCCCCCAACGTGTCGGCGATCGCGTGGGTGAGCAGCGGGTGCGGGCTGATCTCGATGAAGGTGTGCCGGTCGGCCGCGGCCCGGCGGACGGCCTGGTGGAAGCGCACCGGGCTGCGCAGGTTGGCGGCCCAATAGTCGGCGTCCAGCGACGGCGCAAGGCCATCCGTGGTGGTGCTGATCATCGGGATGGCCGGCGACTTGGGCGCCAAATCGGTTAGGGCGGAACGCAGTTCGGGCAGGATCGGGTCGATGATCGGGTGGTGCGAGGCCACGTCGACCTCGATGCGCCGGGCGAGCAGGTTCTTCGCGGCCACCGCCGCGACCACCGCGTCCACCTGCTCCGGCGGCCCGGCGATCACCGATTGGCGCGGCGACGCGTGCACGGCCAGCGTCACCTGCGGGTAGTCGGTGATCAGGTTTCCGGCCGCGTCGGCATCGAGTTCGAGCAGCGCCATCGCGCCCTGACCGGACAGCCGGGCCATCAGCGCGGACCGGGTGGCGATCACCCGCAATCCCTGCGCCGGCGTGAGCGCCCCGCACACGACGGCGGCCGAGACCTCGCCCATCGAGTGCCCGATCACCGCGTCGGGCTCGATGCCGTGGTGGCGCCACAGCGCGGTCAACCCGAGCTGGATCGCCACCAACACGGGCTGAATGTTCTGGATACCGACCAGCGGCTGGCCGTCGGAGAGGGTCTGGCGCAACGAAAACCCGGTCTGGGCAACGAAATCAGGCTCGAGCTCGGCGATCGCGGCCGCAAAGGCCGGTTCGTCGGCCAGCAGGCGGCGGCCCATGCCGGCCCACTGCGCACCCTGTCCGGAGTAGACGAAGACCGTGCCGGGCCGGCGGGTGGACTCGAGGGGACCGAGCACCCCGGGAGCCGGGGCGCCGACGGCCAGGGCCCGCAAGCCGGTGACCGCGGCGGCGGTGTCGCGGGCGGCGACGGCCCCGCGCCAATTGTGCTGGGCGCGACGATGACTCAACGTGTGCGCGACATCGGCCAGCGGCGTCGCCGCGCCGGGGCCGCTCAGCCAGTCGGCCAGCGTCGCGGCCATCGACGCCAGCCGCTGCGGTGTCTTGCCCGACACCACCAGGGTCGACACCGCCGGCGCGGGATGCGGCTGCGCCGGTGGCCGATCGGGCGCCTGCTCGATCACGACGTGCGCGTTGGTTCCGCTCAGGCCGAACGACGACACCGCCGCCCGGCGGATGCCCGGGGCGGGCCACTCGGTGCCCTCGGTCGGCACGAACAGGCGGGTCGGCGACGCGTCGATCGCCGGGTTCCACCGGGTGAAGTGCAGGTTGGGCGGGATGAAACCCCGGTTGACCGCCAGGATCGCCTTGATGAATCCGGTGACCCCGGCCGCCGCCTCCAGATGCCCGAGGTTGGTCTTGACCGAGCCCAGCGCGCAGCCGCCCTCGCCCTGACCGTTGGGCAGCCCGTAGGTGGCCGCGAGTGCCTCGAACTCGATGGGATCACCCAATATGGTTCCGGTGCCGTGTGTTTCGACGTAGTTGATGCTGTCCGCCGTGGTGTCGGCCTGGCGCAGCGCGGTGGTGATCACATCGCGCTGCGCCGCCGCGTTCGGTGCCGTCATACCGTTGGACCGGCCGTCGGAGTTGATCGCCGAACCCCGCACCAAGGCGAGCACGCGATCACCGTCGCGGGTGGCGTCGGAGAGCCGTTTGAGCACCACCACCCCGCAGCCCTCGCTGCGCACGAAGCCGTCGGCCAGCGCGTCGAAGGTCTTGCAGCGGCCCGTCGGTGACAGGGCGGACCACTTGGACAGCGCGATGCTGGTGAACGGGGACAGTGACAGGTGCACCCCGCCCGCGAGTGCGACGTCGCTCTCCCGCATCCGCAGGCCCTGGCAGGCCAGGTGGATCGCCACCAACGACGACGAGCACGCGGTGTCCACGGCGACGGCCGGGCCGCGCAAGCCCAACAGATAGGAGATGCGGCCCACCGCGGCGCTGTGCGGGTTACCGGTGCTCATGTACGCGTCGATTTCGGCGCGCCGCTCGAGGTTGAGGATCGTGTAGTCCCACGCCGAGATGCCCATCAGCGCGGCGGTTCGGCTGCCGCTCAACGCATCCGGTGCCAGGCCCGCATGTTCGAGCGCTTCCCAGGCGACCTCGAGCAGGATGCGCTGCTGGGGGTCCATCGCGACCGCTTCGCGGGGCGTGATGCCGAAGAAGTCGGCGTCGAACCCGGCGACGTCGTCGACGAACCCGCCCCATTTCGTCGTCATCCGGCCCGGCGCCTGCGGGTCGGGGTCGTAGAACGCGTCGGCGTCCCACCGGTCCGCCGGTACCTCGCCGACCGCGTCGCGGCCGTCGACCAGCAGCTGCCAGAAGCTTTCCGGCCCGGAAACCGCGCCGGGCAGCCGGCATCCGATTCCGACCACGGCCACCGGTTCGGCGATGTCGGTGGGGAACGCCGTTCCCGCGCGGACCAGCTCACGCGCCAGGACCTCGCGCGCTTTCGGTGACATCTGCGCCGCGCGTTCGGCGATGCTCGTCATTACTCACTGCCCCCCGTCGCGGTTTCCAGCTCGCTTGCCGCCACCAGATCGGACAGCAATTCCATTTCCTCGTCCGACAGCGCGGTGTCCCCGTCGGGGGGTTGCCGGTCGTCGGTGAGCGACGCGTAACCCAGTCGCTCGCACAGCGCGCCCGCGAGGTCGGTGATGGTCGGGTACGCCCAGACCAGGGCGGCCGGAAGCGTTGTGCCCAGGCTGGATTCGAGCCGGTTGCGCAGCTCGAGGGCCATCAGCGAGTCGAGGCCGAGCGACTGCATGGGCCGGCCCGGGTCGATCGGCTCGCTCGAGCGCAGCACCGCACGGATCTCGTCGGCGATCGCGGCCGCCAGGCGGGCCGGGCGCTCACCGGCCGCCTCCCCGTCCAGGGCGTCCAGTTCGGCCCGGATGGCGCCGCCACCGGCGCGCCGCTCGCTCGTCGCGTCGTGCAGCTGGGCGAACAACGACGAACCGGCGGCGGCGGGGAAGGACTGGAACCACTGCCGGGCGTCGAGGCTGAACACGCCGGTGCGCGCCCGGTCGGCCGACAACGCCAGCTGCATGGCTTCCAGCCCCTGCTCGACCGTGATCATCGCGACGCCGAGGTCGGCGAAGAACTGGGCGCGGCCCACCTCCGCCCATGGGCCCCAGTTGATTCCGACGGCGGGCAGCCCCGCCGCGCGCCGGTGGGCCACCAGGCCGTCGACCCAGGAGTTGGCGGCGGCGTAGGCGCCCTGGCCGGGCGCGCCCAGCAGCGAGGCCACCGACGAGAACGCCAGCCACCAGTCGAGATCCAGGTGGGCGGTGGCGCGATGCAGCGGCCAGCCGCCCGCGACCTTCGGGGTGAACACGCGCCGCGCGGCCGACTCCGACATGTTGAGCACGATCTCGTCGTCGAGAACCATGGCGCTGTGCAGGACCCCGGCCGGCCGGAAGCCGGCGTCTTCGACCGCCCGCACCAGCCGCTCGGCGGTGCCGGGCTCGGCGATGTCGCCGGTGACCACCTCGATGCGGCTGCCCGCGGCGTTCAATTCCGCGACGGTGGCCGCGACATCCCCGGTGGGGGCCGAACGTCCGTTCAGCACAACGAATCCCGCGCCGCGTTCGGCCAGCCACTGGGCGACGACGAAGCCGAGGCCGCCCATGCCGCCGACGATGATGTAGCCGCCGTCCGGGCTGACCAGTGGTTGTGGTGGGGGTGAGGCGATCGCATCGATGCGCCCGCCGGCCGGTACCGAGACGACGATCTTGCCGGTGTGTCGCCCGGAGGCCATCAGCGCGAACGCGTCGGCCGCGTCCGGTAGGCCGAATTCGGTGACCGGCAGCGCCTGCAGGCGGCCCTCGGCCACGTGCCGCAGGACCTCCGCGAGCATGCGGCGGTAGCGGGCCGGTTGCAGTTTGAGGTTGAGGTCCAGGTCGACCACCGCGAAGGACGCGCTTTTCGCCAGGGCCGCCAGCCCCAGCCCGGCGTCGGCGTGCACGTCTTTCTTGCCCAGCTCGATGAACCGGCCGCCGGGAGCCAGCAGCTTGACGCCGCGGTGAATCGCTTCGCCCGGAAGCGAATTGAGGATCACGTCCACGCCGTAGCCATCGGTGAGGTCGCGGATCTCGTCGGCGAAATCCACGCTTCGGGAATCGCCGACGTACTCGACGCCAAGTCCCCGCAACATTTCGCGTTTGCTGTCCGAGCCGGCCGTCGTGTAGATCCGGGCGCCGAGCATCTGGGCGATCGAAACGGCGGCCAGTCCCACGCCGCCGGTGGCCGAGTGAACGAGCACGCGTTCGCCGGGGGCCAGCCGCCCGACCTCGCACAGGGAATGCCAGGCGGTCAGGTAGGCGATGCCGAACGCGGCCGCCTCGCCGTCGGGCAGCGCGTCGGGGACCGGGGCGACGAGGTCCGCCAGGGTGGTCACGTGCGAGGCGAAAGTGCCGGGGCCGAAGGCGATCACGCGCTGGCCGATCTCGACGGAGTCGACGTCGGGGCCGACCGCGGTGACCAGGCCGACGCACTCGCCGCCGACGACGGGCGGGGCTCCGTCGAGGCCCGGGTACACGCCCATCGCCTTCAGCACGTCGCTGAAGTTCAGCCCCGCCGCGACGACGCGAACCTCCACCTGGCCGGGACCGGGCCGAATCCGGTTGACCGCGTGCAGGTTCAGGGCGTCCAGCCGTCCGGGCTGATCGATCTGCAGGCGCACGGCGCCGCCGCCGTCCAGGTCGACGACGGTGCGGCGGGGCTCGGGGGCGAGTTCACCGGCCGCCGTGGTTGGCGCGGGCACCGCCCGGTTGACGTAGCGTTGCCCGCCGCGCAGGGCGACCTCGTCGTGGTCGGAAGCCGCGAGCAGTTCCGTGGCCAGGTCGGCGAGCGAACCGGTGCCGTCGGCGTCGGTGTCGATCAGCGTGGGCCTCAATTCCGGGTGCTCGAAGGTCAGCACCCGGGTGATGCCGCGAAGTTGTGTCTGCGCCAACGTGACGCGATCGGCGGGGTCGAGCTGTTGGGCTCCGCGGGTGATGATGTACAGCCGCGGGCTGTTCCGGGCGCCCATCCGCGTCACCGTCTTCGTGATGTCGGCGATCAGCAGCGTGCGCGCCTGTGCCAGGTCGAGTTGGGCTTCGTCGGTGAGCGACTCGTCGACGGCTCGCGCCGGGCAGACCACGGCGATGGCATCCCACGGGGTTCGGGTGATCGCCGCTCGTAGCCGCGCCGGGTCGGTCGGGGACACCACGTCGACCTCGGTGGCGCCGTCGCCGAGCGCCACGCGCAGCGGGTCGGCGTCGTCGTGGTCGGCGATCAGCAGGACGCCGGCGAGCGTGCCGGCCGGTTTGTCCAGCGGGGTGGGCTGCCACTGGAGCGCAAACAGCCGGTTGCTGAGTCCCGTTGCGGCGCCGCCGGATCGGAGTACGGCCATCTCCACCTCATCGATGACCAGCAGCGGTCGTCCGTCCTCGTCCGTCAGGACGACGTGGCCCACCAGCCGGTTCGGGTCGTCGGTGGCCGACAGTGAGCCGAACGAGCGAACGCCCTCGGCCACGTTGCCGTAGACGCGGACACCCGCGAATCGCACGGGCAGCGCCAGGGTTTGGCGGGCGGTCTGCCCGCCGGCCAGGTCGGTCGCGACCCGGGTGGCCCCGAGCGCCTGTACGGCGATGTCCATCATGACCGGGTGCAGAACAAGGTTGCGCGATCCGGTCCTGGCCGACGCGGGCAGTCGCACGTCCGCGCGGGCGGCGCCGGACGGGGTGACGGTGAGGCCGGCGATCCCGCGGAAGGCCGGCCCGTGTTGTTGCCCGGCACCGCGCAGCCGTTCATACAGCTCGTCGGGGTCGACGGCGGTCCCTCCTGGCTCGTCGACCGGCGGTGGCGGCAGCGCGCGTTCGGTCTCGCGGGTAAGGGTGGCGGTGGCGTGCTTGACCCAGCCCGAAGCGGCGGTGTGCGTGCGCATTTCGACGCGGCAGGTCTGCTCGTCACCGGTGAGCGTCGTCACCAGCACGGTGCCGTCGTCGACGTGCAGCATGTGGTCCAGGCCGAGGTCGCGGATGGTCCAGTGCCCGTGCGCGGAGCCCCCGAAGGCGTCCGTGGCCGCCGCCAGCGCGATGTCGGCGTAGGCCGAGCCCGGCAGGACGCAGAGGTCGTCGATGACGTGGTCACCGAGCCACAGCAGGTCCGGGCCGAGCTCGCATTCCCAGATCCGGGTGCCGGTGGTGGGGTCGGTGACGCCGGCCCCGAGCAGCGGGTGCGTGTGCGGCGCGTGGTGCCCGGCCGTGGCGGGGGAGATCCAGTGCCGGGTGTGCTGCCACGGGGTTGTCGGCAGCACGGGGTGTGGTTCCGGGGGGTGGGGCGTCTGCGGCGGGCGGGTGACGTGGGCGGTGTTGAGATTGGTGTGGAAGGTCAGGGTGTCGTGGGCATCGCGCTGCAGCGTGCCGATGCTGAGGTAGCCGTCCCGGCCGGTGAGGGTTTCGCCGATGGCGTGGGTCAGCAGGGGGTGTGCGCTGACTTCGATGAAAGTGTGGTGCTCGGCCGCGGCGGCCTCGATCGCCTGTTGAAAGCGGACCGGGTTGCGCATGTTGGTGGCCCAGTGTTCGGCGTCGAAAGCCGGCCGGCTGTTCAGGTCCGCGTAGGTGGTGGAGATGATCGGGATGGCCGGCGGCCGCGGGGACAGGTCGGCGAGCTCCGCGCGCATCAGCGGCTGCAGCGGGTCCATCGCCGGATTGTGCGGCGCCACTTCGATGTTCACCCGGCTGGCGAAGTGGTTCTGTGCGCGGACCGTGTTGATCAGGTCATCGATCGCCTGGGTCGGCCCCGCGATGACGGTCTGGCGCGGCGAGCCGTAGATCGCCAACGTCACCTGCGGGTGATCGGCGATCAGCGCCTCGGTCGCGGCGGCGTCGAGCTCGAGCACGGCCATGGTGCCCTGCCCGGACAGCGGCGCCATCAGCCGGGACCGGGTTGCGGTGACCCGCAATCCCTCGGCGGGGGTGAGCGCCCCGGCCACCACGGCGGCGGCCACTTCGCCCATGGAATGCCCGATGACGAGGTCGGGCGTGATGCCGTGGGCGCGCCACAGCGCGGTCAGCGCCAGCTGCATGCCGATCAACCCCAGCTGGATCTGTTCGATCCCGATCAGTTCCTTGCCGGTGGCGATCACCTCGCGCAGCGAAAAGCCGGCTTGGGCAACGAAATCGGGCTCCAGTTCGTCGATCGCGGCGGCGAAGGCCGGCTCGTCGGCCAGCAGCCGGCGGCCCATGCCGGGCCATTGCGACCCGCGGCCCGAGTAGACGAAGACCCTGCCCGGCCCGACCGTGCCCTCGCGGCAGGCCACCAGGCCCGGGGCCGGTTCACCGGCCGCCAGCGCCCGCAGCCCGGCGACCGCCTGGCCCCGATCGGCGGCCGCGACCGTGGCGAAGGTGACGTGCCGGGCCCGGTGGTGGTTGAGGGTGTGCGCCACGTCGGGCAGCGGCACGGCGGCGCCGGGGCCGTCCAGCCAGTCGGCCAGCGCCGCGGCCGTCGCCGCCACCCGCTGTGCGGTCTTGCCGGACACCACCAGCGTCGACACCACCGGTTCGGGGCCACCCGGTTCCGCAATGGCCTCGGGCGCTTGCTCGATCACCACATGCGCATTCGTCCCGCTCACACCGAACGACGACACGCCGGCCCGGCGGGGCTGCCCGGTCTCCGGCCAGTCCATGTCGTCGGTGGCGATGGTCAGCCGCGACACGCCCTCGCCGGCGTGGGGGGTGAGCTCGTTGAAGTTCAGGTTGCGCGGGATGCGTCCGTTCCGGACGGCAAGCACCGTCTTCATGAACCCGGTGATGCCGGCCGCCGCCTCCAGGTGACCGAGGTTGGTCTTGACGGCCCCCAACACCAGCGGCGCCCGACCGTCGCGGTCGGCGAAAACCTTGCTCAGGGAATCGAGTTCGATCGGGTCGCCGAGCGGGGTGCCCGTGCCGTGCGCCTCGATGTAGTCGATGTCGGCGGGCCCCAACTTGGCCGACGCCAGCGCCTGGCGAAGCAGCGCCTGCTGCGCGGGCCCGTTGGGAACGGTGACGCCGCTGCTGGCGCCGTCCTGGTTGACCGCGGAACCGCGGACCACGGCGAGGATGCGGTTGCCGTCGCGTTGCGCGTCGGACAGCCGCTTGAGCACCACCACCCCGCAGCCCTCGCTGCGCACATACCCGTCGGCGTCGGCGTCGAAGGTCTTGCATTGCCCCGCGGGCGACAGCATGCCCCACCGCGAGCAGGCGATGCTGGTGCCGGGGCTCAGCAGCAGGTTGGTGCCGCCGACCACGGCCGTGTCGCTTTCGTTCCAGCGCAGACTCTGACAGGCCAGGTGGATGGCCACCAGCGACGACGAGCACGCCGTGTCGAGCACCATCGCCGGGCCGCGCGCCCCGAGCAGATACGCCATCCGGCCCGCAGCGAAGTTGGCGGAGTTCCCCGTCAGGACGTAGGCGTCGAGCTCCTCCGGCCGCATCGCTTCGGAGAGCGTCAGCATGTAGTCGTACGCGGTGACGCCGACGAAGACCGAGGTCTGGGTGCCCCGGATGGTATGCGGCGGAATTCCGGCGTCTTCCAACGCCTCCCAGGCGACCTCGAGGAACAGTCGCTGTTGTGGATCCATCGCCGCCGCCTCGCGCGGGGGGATGGAGAAGAAGTCCGCATCGAATTCGTCGGGCTCCCACGTGGAAAGGAAGCCTCCTTCGCGGTTGCAGATCGTCCCGGGCACGGTGTGGTCGTCGGTGAACAGGGCGTCGGCGTCCCAGCGTTCGGGCGGCACCGGCACAATGCCGCTTCGCCCGTCCCGCAACAAGTCCCAGAATTGGTCCGGGTTGTCCACCCCGCCGGGCAACCGGCAGCCCATCCCGACCACCGCGATCGGCTCGGTACCCGCCTTCTCGGCGATTTCCAACCGGGCGCTCAGATCGTCGATCTTGTGCAGCGCCTCGGTGATGATCGCCCGGCGGTCGGGTGTCGAGGTGGTCATTGCGTTCCTCTTAGTCTTTCCGAAAGTTGTTCCAGCAACTCGGCTTCGCTGAGATCGTCGTAGGCGTCGGACTCCGGTTCCGTGCCCGGCCCGGCGAGCTCGGGCAGCATCGTCGCCAGGTGGTCGGTGAGGCTGTACACGGTCGGGTAGTCGAAAATCACCGAGGCCGGCAGCGATTCGCCCAGGCTGTCCGACAACGCGCGCTGCAGCGTGACGCTCATCAGCGAGTCCATCCCGAGCTGGAAGAAGCCGGTCGAGGGATCCAGCGACTCGCTGGGTGGCAGCCCCATCACCCTGGCCGCGAGCAGTCCAACGTGGTCGAGCAGCATGTCATGGCGGCGTTCGGGCGGGCACTTGCTCAAACCCGTGCGGAATTCGCTTGCGGGCAGAGACATTTCGCCCAGCGCCGGCAGCAGGTCGTCGACGATGTGCAGCGAGCCGCGGGTGCGGTAGGCGGCCGCCAGCAGTGGCCAATCGGCGTCCACTACGACGGAATGCACTCCTGCGGGGGAGCTCATCGCCCGCGGCAGGGCGCCGATCGCGACCTCGTCGTCCATGGGCACCAAACCCGAACCCATGCTGATCTGGCCGAATTGGTGCTCGGCGTCGGACAGGGACTTCCACAATCCCCAGTTGACCGTCGTGGCCGGCAGTCCCATCACGTGCCGGGCATATGCCAGGGCGTCCAGGTAGCCGCTGGTGGCGGTGTAGTGGGCCAGCCACCGGGAACCGGTGAGTCCGGAGATGGAGGAGAACAACACGAAGTGGCGCACCGCCGTCTCCAGCGTCAGGCGGTGCAGCACCGCCGCGGCGTCCAGCTTGGGCGCGAACATCGCCGTGACGTCGTCGTTGGTCATCTCGCTGAGCAGGACCGGCTGGCCCGCGAACGCCGCCAGATAGACGCCCTCCAGCGGTGGGAGATCGGCACCGAACCGGTCGAACAGTTCCCGCATCGCGCCTTCGTCGGTGGCATCGGCGGCGACGGTGACGAGGGCGGTTCCCGCCGCGGCGAGGCCGTCGGAGAGCTCACGCAGCCGTTGCCCGGGGTTGCGCGACACCGCCACGATCGTCGTGGCGCCCATCCGGGCGAGTTGGCGGATCAGGTGTGGGCCGATGTTGCCGGTGGCGCCGATGACCAATTGGCTGGCGCCGGCGTCCAGCGTCACCGCTTCGACGGGCAGCGTGCGTCTGTGCAACCGCGGCACGTGCCGAACGCCGTTGCGGTAGACGACTTGGTCCTCCTCGTCCGCCCCGCCGGCCTCGTCGAGCACCCGGCGAGCCAGCACCCGCGCGGGCACCGAGTCGTCGAGATCGATGATGCCGCCCCAGATTTCGGGGTGTTCGAGTGCGATGGTGCGTCCCAGTCCCCACAGTGTCCCGTGTGCGGGGTTGGCGCGGTCGCCCTCGGCGATGGGCTGGCCGTTGCGGGTGACGATGAACAGTTTGGGCGGCGAGGCGGCGGCCGCCATCGCCGCGGCGAGCCGGCGGGCCTGGTGGAACAGCTGATAGGCCACGCCGACGGTTCGCAGGCGGGCGGCGCGAAGAGCACCCGATCGACCCGGTTGAGGGCCCCGTGCAGCACCTCGTCGTCCGCGAGGGCGCCGAACTCCAGTCCCTCGATGCGTTGGGCCCCGGCGACGCGGCCGAGTTCGTCCGCCAATCCGGTGTCGCCCACGACCAGCCACCGGCCGGTCGTCGCGGCATCGGCCTGCGGGAGCGGCCGTACGGGCCAGCCGACTTCGTAGGACCACTCATCAATCGGGGTGCCGTCGCCCTTTCGCGCCGAGCGGGCGGGCGTCAGACCGGCGTCCCGGGAAGCGTTGTGCCGCAGCCTCACTGGAGCAGCAGCTGCCGTGTCGATCCAGTGGCGGGTGTGGTGCCAGGGGGTGGTGGGGATCTGCGGGTGTGTT
>NZ_LZJW01000106.1 GCF_001667885.1 Mycobacterium scrofulaceum
CGTCGGCGGCGTGGGATGAGATTGCTGCTGAGGTGGCTGCGGCGGCGAGTGGGTATAGCTCGGTGATTGCTGAGTTGACGTCGGGTCCGTGGGTGGGTCCGGCGTCGTCGTCGATGGTGGCCGCGGTGGCGCCGTTTGTGAGTTGGTTGGGTGCGGTGGCGGGGTTGGCCGAGGATACGGCCAGTCAGGGTCGGGCGGCGGCGGCGGCGTTTGAGGCGGCGTTTGCGATGACGGTGCCTCCGCCGGTGATTGCGGCCAATCGGGTGTTGTTGGCGACGTTGGTGGCGACGAATTTCTTCGGGCAGAACACGCCGGCGATCATGGCGACCGAGGCGCAGTACATGGAGATGTGGGCTCAGGATGCGGCGGCGATGTATGGCTATGCCGCGGCGTCGGCGACGGCTTCGCAGTTGGCGCCGTTTGATGCCCCGCCGAATACCACGGCGCCCGATGGGGTGGCCGAGCAGGCGTTGGCGGTGACTCAGGCCGCTCAGCAGCCCGCGGGCAACACCGCTCAGACGGTGGCCTCGCAGGTGGCGAGCACGCAGTTGGTGACGGCGGCGGCGCCGACTCAGCAGGTGACGGCGGCGGCCACGACCCAGCCGGGGCCGTTGACGTGGTTGACCAATGCGATCCAGGGCCTGCAGACGGGGTTGCCCACGCCGACCAACAACTACCTGGGGCTCAACCCGACCTTGTACACGGTGATGCTCAAGCAGAACACCGGTCTGGCTTATTTCTCCAACGGCATCGTGGCGTTTTGGTCGCAGTTGTCTCAGCAGTTGGTGTCGGGTCCTGGTGGTAGCACCGCGGGTGCTGGTGGTGCGTGGTATCCCACGCCGCAGTTCGCCCAACTGGGGTTGGGCAACCTGGGCAACATCGGTGGTGGTGCGGTGTCGGCCGGGGCCGGCCAAGCCGTTCATGTCGGGTCGTTGTCGGTGCCCCAGCAGTGGGCCACGCTGACCTCGGCGGTCAGCCCGGCCAACGCCGCCGAGGCCGAGGCGCTGCCGGTGCAGACCGCCGGGGCGACCGGCAACCCGCCGGGCAACGCCCTGCTGCGCGGCATGCCCACCGGCGTCATGGGCCGTCGCGCCGGCGCCGCCGCGGGCTACTCCCACAAATACGGCTT
>NZ_LZJW01000107.1 GCF_001667885.1 Mycobacterium scrofulaceum
CCGACGAGTCGTCGCGGACCGGCCCGACGATGGTCTTCACCCCGGACGCCAGCAGGACCGCCAGCGCGAACACCACCGTGGAATGGCCGAGCGAGAAGAAGAATCCGACCGCGAGCGGGCGCTGCCCGTCGTTCATCAGCTTGCGGGTGGTGTTGTCGATGGCGGCGATGTGGTCGGCGTCGAACGCGTGCCGCATGCCCAGGGTGTAGGCCGTCAACCCGATGCCCACACCAAATGCCTTGCCGCCGAGGCTTAATTGCGCCGGGGCGACCAGGGCCACCAGGGTCAGCCAGCCGACCAGATGGAGCGCGACGATGACCGCCAGCATCGAGGCGAGTCGCCACCATTCCGCCGCCGTCAAGGCGTTGCGCAGCTTGGTCGTCCATGACGGTCGCCAGTCGAGCTCAGTACTGGCCACTGGGGTCCTTCCAACCTGAGGGAACAACCGGCACGACTGTATGTGCGGCCGCCGGCTAGATGCAAGTCGGTTGCAGGAAACCCCTGGCCGGCAGCGGGCGCGAATTCGGCCGAAAACTGGCGCGCCCCGCATCGCGGCGCGACACTGGGCGGGTGACGCCCAAGCCGTCGGATCTGGACCCCTCCGTCGCCGCGCGGATCGGTGATCTGCTGCGCGCGCGGGGGCTGCGGCGGATGTCCTCACGAATCCAGGTCCTCGCGGTGCTCGAGCCCGTCGACGGGCACCTGCCGGTGGCCGAAATCCACAAGCGGGTGCGGGCGGCGTTGCCGCACGGCGCCCACGCTCCCGACGTGGCAACGATCTATCGCACGGTGACCACCCTGGTGGGGCAGGGGATGCTGCATGCGCTGACCCTCGACGGCGGTGTCACCACCTACGGGATGGCCACCGCGCCGCACCACCACGCCGTGTGTACCGAATGCGGCTCGATCATCGAGGTGCCCGCGCGGCAGCTCAGCGCGGCGCTCGAGCACGCGATGGCGGGCAGCTCGTTTACGCTCTCGGAGGCCGCGGGCCTGACACTGCACGGGCTGTGCCCTCAGTGCCAGGACGGGGAGCGGCCGCTCAACCGGTCCGGGCACTGACCTCGGCCCGGTACTAGACCAGATGGTGGCGACCCGCAGCGTCCGGCCATGCCGGGCTCGCGATCGCCACTAGCCCAGATGGTGGCGACCCGCAGCGCCCGGCCATGCCGCGCTCGCGATCGCCACTAGCCCAGATCCAGCAGCGCGTTCTCGACCACTTCCGGCAGCGCCGGATGAATCCAGTACTGCCCGCGGGCCATCTCCGGGGCGGTCAACCCGAAGCTCATCGCCTGGATCAGCGGCTGGATGATCGAGGACGCCTGGGGACCCATGATGTGCGCGCCCAGCAGGCGCCCGGTGCCGCGCTCGGCGATGAGCTTGACTATCCCGGTGGTGTCCTCCATGGCCCAACCGTAGGCGACGCCGCCGTAGTTGTGCCTCGCGACCGAGATGTCGAATCCCTGTGCCATGGCCTGGGTTTCGGTCAGGCCGACCGCCGCCACCTGGGGGTCGGTGAACACCGCCGACGGTACATAGCGGTGATCGGTGGCGACCATCGCGTCGGTGTCGTTCCAGTCGCAGAGGATGTTGTGCCGCACGACGCGGGCCTCGTGGTTGGCGACGTGTTTGAGCTGGTACGGCGAGGAGACGTCGCCGAGGGCGAAAACCCCACGGGCGGAGGTCCGTTGGTATTCGTCGACCACCACCCGGCCGTCCTCGACATCGACACCGGCCTGTTCGGCGTCCAGCAGGTCCGCGTTGGGCACCCGCCCGGTCGCGACCAGCAGCAGGTCCGCGTTCAGGGTCGATCCGTCGTCCAGCTGCAGGGCTACGCCCGAGTCGTGGTTGGCGCCGCCCACGACGTTGCGGTGGGTGCGCAGTTCCCACTTGGCCGCCGCGATGCGGGTGAAGCGTTTGCACAGGGTGTCGTCGCAATGCCGCAGCAGCGTGCCGCCCCGGATCACCAGCGTCACCCGGACGCCGAGGGCGGAGAAGATGTGCGCGAATTCTGCCGCCACGAAGCCACTTCCGACGATCACGAGGTGCTCCGGCAACTCCGGGATGCGCATGATCGTGTCGCTGGTGTGATAAGCCACGCCGCAGTCGAGGATCGCGGGCGGGATAACCGGCCGCGACCCCGCCGCGATCACCACCTGATCGGCGGTGAACTCCTCACCGGCGGCGGTGCGCAACAGGTAGCGCCCGTCGGGCTGGACCGGCCCGAACCGCGCGTGCTGGTCGTACAGGTCGACGTTGGGTGACGCGCGGCGATAGTCTTCCCCGCTCATCGAGATCGGATCGATGCGCCCGAAGATGCGCGAGACGATGTCGTCCCAGCGCACCCGGTCGACGTGCGCGTCGACCCCGTAACGCGCCGCCTCGCGGATCGTCGTGGCGACTTCGGCGGCGTAGACGAACATTTTGGTCGGGATGCAGCCGACGTTGAGGCAGGTGCCGCCGAACGTGCCGTGCTCGCACAGCGCGACCCGCTTGCCGATGAACCGCTCGTCGAGAAGGCTGTTGCCCGAACCGCTTCCGATGATCGCGATGTCGTATGTCTCCACCCCGTCACCCCTTCTTCGAAGACGTGCGGTCGGCGTTGAGGTAGTGGTCCAGCCAGCGGTCGAGCTGCCGATAGGCCGCCTGCCGCGGCTGCGGCAGCGACAGGAAGACATCGTGTTTGGCGTCGTCGATCGGAACGATGGTGCTGTGATTCCCGATGCAGCCGGCCCGCCGGGCGATCTGCGTGACGTCGAGAACCGCATCGCCGCACTGCATGGACGCCGCATCGCTGGTTTCTCGCACCGTGTGATCCGAACGCAGGATCAGGTTGGGCACCCCGACGTCCAGCCCGCGGTGCAGCCGGGCATGGCCACGGCGGATGGCGTGCAGCCAGCCGAGCGTGATGGGGAAGCCGCCCACCGGTTTCCACTGCAGGTTGTAGTCGAACTCGCCGTGGTAGTCGCGGTGCAGCGTGGTGCCGTACCCGCCCTCGGTGGGCGTCCGGACCACTCCCTTGGACCGCACCCGAGACAGGCCGGAAATCAGCGCCGAGGTCACCGAATGGCGCAGCACCGCCGGGCCGTGCAGGTCCAGGAACGGGCTGTTGAGCACCAAACCGCCGATGGTGGCGTGCGCCGCGGCATCGCGCAGGCGAAGCCTGTCCAGCCACAACGACACGATGAGCCCGCCGGAGGAATGGCCGTACACCAAGATTTTGGCGGTTCGGTCCTCGTCGCGAATGGCAGCCAGCGCGTGTTCCAGCTCGGTGTCGTAGTCGTCGAGATTGGTGATGAAGTGCGGCGTCTGGCCGTCGCGGCGTGAGCGCCCGCATTTTTGGAGGTCCAGCGCGTAGAAGGCGAAGCCCCGGTCGGCGAAGTGATCGGCCAGCGCGGTGTTGAAGAAGTAGTCGGTGTAGCCGTGCACGGCCAGCACCGCATGCCCGGCCCCCGAGGGGCCGGTGGGCTCGCCGCGCCGGATCAGCGTTGCGACGATCTCGCCCTCGCCGACCGGGTCGGGCCCGAGGGGGATGGTGCGCTGCCAATATCCGGGCAGGACGTCGGGCACCCAGCCAGTCACGAGGCCAGCTTAGAGGTTTTGCTGGTCGCGGGGAGCCGCACGCCGTTCGCGCCCCGTTCCGCTCGGATAGCCTGGGGACCGGTGCAGTCGAGGGAAGGACCAGGAGCAGGTGTCGTCGCTAGCCCGAACCGCACGCACGGACGTCGTGCTGGTGGGCGCGGGCATCATGAGCGCGACGCTGGGCGCGTTGCTGCGCCGGCTGCAGCCGGATTGGTCGATGACCATCGTCGAACGGCTGGACGCCGTCGCGGCCGAGAGCAGCAGTCCCTGGAACAACGCCGGCACCGGCCATTCGGCGCTGTGCGAGCTCAACTACACCCCGCAAACTCCCGACGGCTCGATCGACGTCACCAAAGCGGTGCGCATCAACGAGCAGTTCCAGGTGACCCGCCAATTCTGGGCCTACGCCGCGCAGAACGGGATCCTGACCGATACCGGCTTCTGCAACCCGATCCCGCACGTGAGCTTCGTGCGCGGCGCGCACCGCGTCGAATTCTTGCGCCGACGGCAACGGGCGCTGGCCGACAACCCGCTGTTCGCCGGCACCGAATTCATCGACGACCCGGACGAGTTCGCCCGCCGGCTGCCGCTGATGGCCGCCAAGCGTGACTTCTCCGAGCCGACCGCGCTCAACTGGGCGCCGCACGGCACGGACGTCGACTTCGGCGCGCTGGCCCGCCAGCTCATCGGCTATTGCGTGCAAGGCGGCGCGAGCGCGCTGTTCGGCCACGAGGTCCGCGATCTGACGCGGCAACCGGACGGCAGCTGGACGCTGCTGCTCCGCAATCGCCGCACCGGCGAAAAGCACCGGCTGAACGCCAAATTCGTCTTCGTCGGCGCCGGCGGTGACGCGCTGCCGTTGTTGCAGAAGTCCGGCATCAAGGAGGTCAGGGGCTTCGCCGGATTCCCGATCGGCGGCCGGTTCCTGCGCACCGACAACCCCGCGCTCACCGCCGCCCACCGGGCCAAGGTGTACGGGGTCCCGGCGCCGGGAGCCCCGCCGCTCGGCGCGCTGCACCTGGACCTCCGATTCGTCAATGGCAAGCCGTGGTTGGTGTTCGGCCCGTACGCCGGGTGGTCGCCGAAGTTCTTGAAGCACGGCCGCCTCAGCGACCTGCCGCGCTCGGTGAAGCCGGACAACGCGCTGTCCATGCTCGGCGTCGGCCTCACCCAGCTGACGCTGGTCAACTACCTGCTGGCCCAGCTGCGGCTGTCCGAACCCGACCGCATCCACGCGCTGCGCGAATTCGCCCCCAGCGCAGTTGATTCCGACTGGGAGCTGACCGTGGCGGGTCAGCGCGTGCAGGTGATCCGGCGGGACCGGCGCAAGGGGGGTGTGCTGGACTTCAGCACCACCGTGCTGGCCGCCGCCGACGGCAGCATTGCCGGGCTGCTGGGAGGGTCGCCGGGGGCGTCGACGGCGGTGGCGGCCATGCTCGAGGTGCTCGAGCGGTGCTTCGCCGGCCGCTATCGCTCCTGGCTGCCGAGGCTCAAAGAGATGGTGCCCTCGCTGGGAGTCGAGCTGTCCCGCGAGCCGGCGCTGTATGACGAGGTGTGGTCCTGGAGCGCCGAGGCGCTGGGGTTGAAGTCCGATTCGGGGGTTCGGTCATGAGTGAAGCGTTGCGTCGGTCCTGGGCCAAAGACCTTGGCGCACGAACCCTTTACGAGCTGCTGAAGCTGCGGGTGGAGGTGTTCGTGGTGGAGCAGGCCTGCCCCTACCCGGAGCTGGACGGGCGCGACCTGCTCGCCGAAACCCGGCACTTCTGGCTGGAGACGCCCGAGGGTGAGGTGATCTGCACGCTGCGGTTGATGGAAGAACACGCCGGCGGCCAGAAGACGTTCCGGATCGGCCGGTTGTGCACCAAACGCAGCGCCCGGGGGCAGGGCCACACCACCCGGCTGCTGCGCGCAGCCCTGGCCGAGGTGGGCGACTACCCGTGCCGGATCGACGCGCAGACGTACCTGGCCGACATGTACGCGCAGCACGGATTCGTCCGCGCCGGCGAGGATTTCGTCGACGACGGCATTCCGCACGTGCCGATGCTCAAGCCCTCGCGCCCGCCTCTTACTCAGGCCGATGCCCGGCCCGCACCGGCGGCGGACGGGCCCGGCTCCGGTCTCACGGAGATGACGTGAAGCCGTATCCGTTCAGCGCGATCGTCGGGCACGACCAGCTGCGCCTCGCGCTGCTGCTGTGCGCCGTGCGCCCGGAGATCGGCGGTGCGCTGATCCGGGGCGAGAAGGGCACGGCGAAGTCGACGGCCGTGCGCGGCCTGGCGGCGTTGTTGTCCGCGGCGACCGACGGCGACGGGGCCGGTTTGGTCGAAATGCCGCTCGGCGCAACCGAAGACCGGGTGATCGGCTCGCTGGATCTGCAGCGGGTGCTGCGCGACGGCGAGCACGCGTTCTCGCCGGGGCTGTTGGCCCGCGCGCACGGCGGCGTGCTCTACGTCGACGAGGTCAACCTGCTGCACGACCATCTGGTGGACGTGCTGCTGGACGCCGCGGCCATGGGCCGGGTGCACATCGAACGCGACGGCATCTCCCATTCGCATGAGGCCCGGTTCGTCCTCATCGGCACGATGAATCCGGAGGAGGGTGAACTGCGTCCGCAACTGCTGGATCGGTTCGGCCTCACCGTCGACGTGCACGCGTCACGCGATGTCGACGTGCGGGTGGAAGTCGTCCGACAGCGGATGGCCTACGAGGCGGACCCCGACGCGTTCGTCGAGCGGTACGCCGAGGCCGAGGCGGAGCTGGCCCGGCGCATCGCGGACGCGCGGGCGCTCGTCGGCGACGTGGTGGTGCCGGACAACGAATTGCGGCGCATCGCGGCGGTGTGCGCGGCGTTCGACGTCGACGGGATGCGCGCCGACCTGGTGGTGGCCCGCACCGCGGCCGCACACGCCGCCTGGCGGGGGGCCAAGGCCGTCGAAGAGCAGGACGTCCGGGTGGCCGCCGAGCTGGCGTTGCCGCATCGGCGCCGCCGCGACCCCTTCGACGACCCGGGCATCGACCGCGACCAGCTCGACGCGGCGCTGGCGCAAGCCGGTGACGACGAGCCCGACCCCGACCCCGACCCGCCGGGCGGCGGGCAGTCCGCGGAAGGTGCTGCCGAACAACCGGATTCGTCGACCACCCAGCAGCCTCAACCGCCGCGCCCCAGCGCGCCGCCGTCGAAGACCTTCCGCGCCCGGGCCCTGACGGTGCCCGGGGTCGGCGACGGCGCCCCGGGGCGGCGGTCGCGGGCGCGCAACGCCACCGGGAGCGTGATCGCATCGGCCGACGGCGGCGACACGAGCTCCGGCGCGCACGGGCTGCACCTGTTCGCCACCGTGCTTGCGGCCGCCGAGCGTGCCGGCGCCGGGCCGTTGCGGCCGGGCCCGGACGACGTGCGACGGGCGATCCGCGAGGGGCGCGAGGGCAACCTGGTCATCTTCGTCGTGGACGCCTCGGGCTCGATGGCGGCGCGCGATCGCATGGCCGCGGTGAGCGGGGCGACGCTGTCGCTGCTGCGCGATGCCTACCAGCGCCGCGACAAGGTCGCCGTGATCACGTTCCGCCAGCACGAGGCGCGGCTGCTGCTGCCGCCGACGTCGTCGGCGCACATCGCCGGCCGGCGACTGGCCCGATTCGACACCGGCGGCAAAACCCCCTTGGCGGAGGGCCTGCTCGCCGCGCGGGAACTGATCGTGCGGGAGAAGGCGCGCGATCGGGCCCGGCGGTCCCTGGTGGTGGTGCTCACCGACGGCCGGGCCACGGCCGGACCGGATCCGTTGGGCCGCAGCCGGGCGGCGGCCGCCCGGCTCGTGGCCGAGGGCGCCGCCGCGGTGGTCGTGGATTGCGAAACGTCCTACGTGCGGCTGGGTTTGGCTGCGCAACTGGCCCGCCACCTCGGGGCGCCGGCCGTGCGCCTCGAGCAGTTGCACGCGGACTCCCTGACGCGCGCCGTGCGAAACGCGGCCTGAGGAGGGTAACCGCTGATGCCCCAAGGCCGACCGGTTCAGGTGCCCGACGACGGGCTGAGCACCAGGGCCCGGCGCAACACCCCGGTCTTGGCGGTGCACACCGGCCCGGGCAAGGGGAAGTCGACCGCCGCATTCGGAATGGCGTTGCGCGCCTGGAACGCCGGGCTCTCCGTCGCCGTGTTCCAGTTCGTCAAGAGCGCCAAGTGGAAGGTGGGGGAGGAAGCCGCCTTCGCCCAGCTCGGTCAGCTGCACCAGCAGCACAACGTCGGTGGGCCCGTCGAATGGCACAAGATGGGCGCCGGCTGGTCGTGGTCCCGCAAGGCGGGCAGCGAGCTCGATCACGCGGCGGCCGCCGCCGACGGGTGGGCGGAGATCGCAAGCCGGCTGGCCGATCAGCGCCACGACTTCTACGTGCTGGACGAGTTCACCTATCCGCTGAAATGGGGATGGGTAGACGTCGACGAGGTGGTGGACACGCTGTTGGCGCGGCCCGGCCACCAGCACGTCGTCATCACCGGGCGCGATGCCCCGCGGCGGTTGATCGAGGCCGCCGACCTCGTCACCGAGATGACCAAGGTCAAGCACCCGATGGACGCCGGTCGTAAGGGGCAGAAGGGCATCGAGTGGTGAGCGTCCCCGCCGTCGTCGTCGCCGCGCCGGCGTCGGGCAGCGGAAAGACAACCGTCGCAACGGGTTTGATCGGTGCCCTGCGTCGCGCGGGCCACGTCGTGGCGCCGTTCAAGGTGGGCCCGGACTTCATCGACCCGGGCTATCACGGCCTGGCCGCCGGGCGGCCCGGCCGCAACCTCGACCCGGTGCTGGTCGGCGAGGACCTCGTCGGCCCGCTGTACGCGCACGGCGCCGCCGGCGCGGACATCGCGGTGGTCGAAGGGGTGATGGGACTCTTCGACGGGCGCATCGGCCCCGTCGCGACCGGCCCCGCCGAGGGCTCCACCGCGCACGTGGCGGGCCTGTTGGGCGCGCCCGTGATCCTGGTGGTCGACGCCCGCGGGCAGAGTCACAGCATCGGCGCACTGCTGCACGGGTTTTCGACCTTCGATGCGGCGACGCGGGTCCGCGGCGTGATCCTCAACCGGGTCGGTTCGGCCCGGCACGAACACGTGCTGCGGCAGGCTTGCGAACAGGCCGGCGTCGCGGTGCTCGGGGCCATCCCGCGCGCCGCCGAATTAGATTTGCCGACAAGGTATTTGGGCCTGGTCACCGCGGTGGAGTACGGGCGTCGCGCGCGGCTTGCGGTCGAGGCGATGACGGACCTGGTCGCGCGCCACGTCGACCTCGCGGCCGTGGCGGCGGTCGCCGCGAGCCACCAGCGCCCGGCGTGGGACCCGGCGACGGCGGTGGGGGAGACGCGCGGCGCGCGCGCCACCGTGGCGATGGCGGCGGGGAAGGCGTTCACCTTCGCCTATGCCGAGCACATCGAACTGCTTCGCGCCGCCGGCGCCGAGGTAGTCGAATTCGACCCGCTCGCTGACCCGTTGCCCGACGGCACCGACGCGGTGGTGCTGCCCGGCGGCTTCCCGGAACAGTTCACCGCCGAGCTCTCGGCCAACCAGGTGGTGCGCCGGCAGATCAACGAGCTGGCCGCCGCGGGCGCGCCGATCCACGCCGAATGCGCCGGCCTCATCTACCTGGCCACCGAACTCGACGGCCATCCGATGTGCGGGGTGCTGGCCGGCTCGGCGCGGTTCACCCCGCACCTGACGCTGGCCTATCGCGACGCCGTCGCCGTGGTCGACTCGCCGCTGTACGCCGCCGGTCAGCGCGCGGTGGGACACGAATTCCACCGGACCGCAGTCACTTTCAGCGACAGCTACCAGCCCGCATGGATGTACCGGGGCAACGGAACCGACGCCATGCGCGACGGCGTCGCGCATGCCGGCGTGCACGCGTCGTACCTGCACACCCATCCCGCCGCGGCGCCGCAAGCCGTCGCGCGGTTCGTCGCACACGCCCGCCGGCCGCGAATGTAACGCTGCGGCGAAAAAACCCGGCCAAACTCGCCATGGCGTTACGCCCGCGGCCCCAACAGGCGCAGCCACTGGTTCCGATGGTGGCGACCCGCAGCGCCCGGCATCCTGCCGCGCTCGCGACCGCCACTAGGCTTGCCCGGTGACCGAGAACGCCTACCTCGCCGGGCTGCGCCTGGCCGGCAAGAAGGTCGTCGTGGTCGGCGGCGGCTCGGTCGCCCAACGCCGGCTGCCCCTGCTCATCGCCAGCGGCGCGGACGTCCACGTCATCTCCCGCAGCGCCACCAGGTCGGTCGAGGCGATGACCGGAATCACGTTGTCCCTGCGCGAATACCGCGACGGTGACCTCGACGGCGATGTCGGCGCGGACGCAGAAGAGGTGGCGACGCTCGGCCTCCGCGACGACGGCGGCGTTCACGTTCGGGTCGTTGGTGGCGGCGATCGCATACCAGGCCCCGTCGAGGTCACCGTCGCGGTATTCGCGCAGGGACAACGTGATTCCGGTCATCGCCTCGACCGACCTGGTGGCGCC
>NZ_LZJW01000108.1 GCF_001667885.1 Mycobacterium scrofulaceum
CTCGCCGGGCGCGCCCTGGTTGTGGCTGAAGGCCTGCGCCGCCGCGCCCGCCGCCGCACCCGCGGCGGCTCCCGGGTTCGGCCCCGACGCTCCGCCCACGCAGGACTTCATGTATCCCTCGATCGGCACCAACTGCCTGGCGGACGGCACCAGCGCGATCGCCACGGCGCTGTCGGTGGCGGGTCCGGCGAAGATCCCGACGCCCGGCCCGGGCCCCGGGCAGACCGCCTACGTGTTCACCGCAGTCGGCACCCCTGGACCCGCCGAGGTGCAGAAGCTGCCGTTAAACGTCACCTGGGTGAACCTGACGACGGGTAAGTCGGGGACCGTCGCGCTCAAGCCGCGCACCGATATCAACGCCGACGGGCCGACGACGCTGACCGCGATCGCCGACACCGGGTCCGGCAGCATCATGTCGACCATTTTCGGGCAGGTCACGACCAAGGAAAAGCAGTGCCAATTCATGCCCACCATCGGCTCCACGGTGGTGCCGTAGACCGGCACGGTCCCGCCCTGAGCGCGCGTGTTCCCCACCGGGGGCACGCGCGCTCGCGTGTGGCGAGCGGCTAGTACGCCATGAACAAGATCGCGTCGCGGTCGTACTCGAGACCCGGATGATCGCTGGCGAGATGAGCCTGGGTCAGCTCGACCAGCTCGTCCTCATCCTTGCCGACGATGGCTTCCCCGCACGGACACGTCAGGTGTGTCTTCACGTTGCCGCCCTTCCCTTCTGGTCAGCCTTGGCTGCTGCCTTCATCTGCTTCTTGTACGAACGGACTTTGCCCATCGACTGGGCGTCGACGATGTCGGCGACGGATATGTGGGTGCCGGCCTTGCCGAACTGCCCGGCCGCCGCGCGCCAGCCTTTCGGGGTGACGCCGTACTGCTTGCCCAGCAACGCCAAAAAGATCTGCGCCTTGACGTCGCCGAAGCCGGGCAGCCCCTTGATCCGCCGCAGCAGTTCCTCGCCGTCGGGGTCCCCGGCGGTCCACAGCCCGGCAGCGTCGCCGTCGTAACGGTCCACGATGATCTGGGCCAGGGCCTGGATACGTTTGGCCATCGATCCCGGAAAGCGGTGTATCGCAGGCTTTTCCGAGCACAGCGCGGCGAACTTGTCGGGGTCGTAGTCGGCGATCTCGGCCGCGCTGAAGCTGCCCATCCGGTCCGCGATCTTCTTCGGCCCGGAAAAGGCGGTCTCGAAGGGCACCTGCTGATCGAGAACCATCCCGATGAGCAGGGCCAACGGGTCCTCGTCCAGCAGCGCGTCGGCCTCGGGATCTTGAGCGAGCCAAAGTTTCACCGTCAACGACCTTTCTTCCGCTGAACACCCTAAGACCGATGAACCGTTGTTTGGGAGACTACTCACCGAACCAGCGCGTTATCGTGGCGTGGTGGTGGATGAGGCCCGATTGGCGCTGATGCTGGCCCGCGACGAACTGCATGCCCTCGTCACCGCCTATTGCCGGGCCGTCGACCGCGCCGACTACGAAGCGCTGCGCACCCTCTACCACCCCGAGGCGACCGACTCCCACGGATCGTTTTCGACGGGCGGCGTCGAAGAGTTCATCGCGCAGCTGCGGGCGGCCGAACCGTATGTGCGGGTGTCCCAACACAACGTCACCACAACGAACTTCGTGGTCGAGGGGGACAGCGCCCGAGGGGAGGTCTACTGCCTGGTGTTCCACACCTTCGCCGGGCCCGAGCACGACATCGACGTCATCATCGGCGGCCGGTACCTGGACGACTACACCCGCCACGACGGCCGCTGGAAGTTCAGCCGCCGCACCATCGTGGCGGACTGGGCATACCAGAACGACCCTTCCCGGCTGGACTTCTCGCACCCCAGCACGCGCGGCAGCCTGCGCGGCGAACCGGGCCGGGCGGACCCCTCGATCGGCATGTTTACGCCACCCGAAGGCTGAAAGGCGTTGGGCGGCAGCCGCTAACGGACGATTTCACCCGCTCTTGCGGCGGAACTCGCGGCGGTTCTCCACCGGGCCGTGCGCCCGCGACTGCTTGCCGCCGCTGTCGGTGTGGCCGGCCCCGCCCGACGACTTGGCCATCTTGCGGTCGAGGGCCTCGCGGAACTTGCGCTTGGTGTCGTCGTCCGATTCCGGCGCCTCGGAGGACTTCGATTCAGCCATACCGGCAGCCTAGCCCCCGATGGCCGGAATCGGGCGGCTACCGCACGCCGGGCGGCATGCCGTACACGTGCGAGATCGGCAGGGTGAGCAGCACCCGCCGATCGGTGACCATCGCCTGGCGGTACTCGTCCCAATCCGGGTGTTCCCCGGCGATGTTGCGGTACAAGGCAATCAGCGCCTCGACGGTGTCGTCGTTGGGGTCAGCCGCCGGCGGTGTCAGCGTGGCGGTGCCCTCGGCCACCGCATAGGACCATCCGTCGTCGGCGTCGACCAGGATCGACGCCCGCGGGTCGCGGCGCAGGTTGCGGGTCTTGGCCCGCGGCTCGGTGATCGACACCCGCACGGCCAGGTCACGCGGGTCGAAGTGGTAACTGACGTTGGACAGCTGGGGTCGCCCGTCGCGTTTGATGGTCGCCAACACTCCGAGGGAGTTTCCACTGATCACGGCCAGCAACTTATCGTCGAAAACTTGGCGTCCCATGTCAGCAGCCTACGTCGCGCGTCCAGCGACCGTCCCGGATCGCGCCACCCCGGGCCGCCCTGGTGAAATCGGATCATGACCGAGTACGCCGCATTCCTGCGCGGAGTCAACGTCGGCGGCGTCAACCTGAAGATGAAAGAGGTGGCGAGCGCGCTGACCGAGGCTGGTTTCACCAACGTGCGCACCATCCTGGCCACCGGCAACATCCTGCTGGAGTCGTCCGCCCGCGCCGCGGGGGTGCGCAAGAAGGCCGAAGCCGCGCTGCGCGACAGTTTCGGTTACGACGCGTGGGTGCTCGTCTACGACCTCGACACGGTGCGCGCCGTCGTGGACGCCTACCCGTTCGAGCCCGAGGTCGACGGCTACCAGTCCTACGTCACTTTCGTCGCCGACGCCGCGGTGCTCGACGAACTCGCGGGGCTGGGCGCGGCCGGCGACGAGAAGATCAGCCCCGGCGACGGCGTGATCTACTGGCAGGTTCGCAAGGGCGCCACCCTGGACAGCACGATCGGCAAGACGATGGGCAAGCCCCGCTACAAGTCGTCGACGACGACGCGCAACCTGCGCACGCTGGCCAAGGTATTGCGCTAACGCACTGCGCGCCAGGCGGATTGGCTCAGTCGTCCGGCACGTTGGTCAGGTAGCGCATCGCGTCGGACTTGGTCAGCCCCAGCGCGCGAGCCACCTCCACGTACTCCTTGGCGGCGGCCGCCATCGCGGCGTCGGTGGGGTCGAAGCGGGAGATGAAAGTGCCGAAGCGCCCCCGGGTTTCGACGATCGCCGCCGACTCGAGTTCCCGGTAGGCGCGGGCCACGGTGTTCGCCGCGACCCCCAGCTGGCCGGCCAGATCGCGCACGGTCGGAAGCCGGGTGCCGGGCGGCAGCGCCCCGGCGCGGACGCCGTCGATGACTTGGGTCCTGAGCTGGTCGAACAGCGGCTTGCCCGCCTTGACGTCGACCTTCAGCAAATCCCGCAGCTCCACGTCTTCAGTATGTCCCACGCACGGCTATCTTTGTGGGATGCGAGTAGCGGTGCTGAGCGGCGCGGGGATCTCCGCGGAGAGCGGGGTGCCGACCTTCCGCGACGACAAGAACGGCTTGTGGGCGCGCTTCGACCCGTACGAGCTGTCCAGCACCCAAGGGTGGCGCGACAATCCCGAACGGGTCTGGGGCTGGTACCTGTGGCGCCACTATCTGGTCGCCGACGTTGCGCCCAACACCGGACACCGCGCCATCGCCGCCTGGCAGGACGGCGCCGAGGTCAGCGTCATCACCCAGAACGTCGACGACTTGCACGAGCGCGCCGGCAGCGCGCCGGTCCACCACCTGCACGGCAGCCTGTTCCAATTCCGTTGCGACCGTTGCGGTATGCCGTACACCGGCAAGTTGCCGGAGATGCCCGAACCGACGCTCGAGGTGGAGCCCCCGGTCTGTCAGTGCGGCGGATTGATCCGGCCCGACATCGTGTGGTTCGGTGAGCCGTTGCCCGACGGGCCGTGGCAATCGGCCGTCGAGGCGACCGAGGCCGCCGACGTGATGGTGGTGGTCGGAACGTCGGCCATCGTCTATCCGGCCGCCGGGCTCGCCGAGTTGGCCCTGTCTCGCGGCACGGCCGTCATCGAGGTCAACCCCGAGGTCACCCCGCTGTCGCGGCACGCGACGATCAGCATCCGCGAGACGGCCAGTCGGGCCCTGCCCGGGCTGCTGCAGCGGCTGCCCGCCCTGCTGAAATAGCCCCGCCGAATTACGGCCGGCGGGCGCGGCCCAGCAGGAGCTCCGACACCGGCATCGGCGCCCACGCCGGCAGCGTGAACTCGCGCCGGGACACGTCGACTTCGAAGCCGGCGTCGATGATCTCGCGCTCGGTGTCGCGGTGGGTGTGGCAGTTGCCGAACAACCGCGGCCACAGCGTCGCATCGGCGAACCGCTGCAGGCGGCCACGCGCCCCGGCGCTCGCCACGTGCTCGAGGTACCGCAGCTCGCCGCCCGGGCGCAGCACCGAGTACAGCCGCCGCAGCACACCGCCGGGGTCGCGCACCGAGCACAACACCAGCGAGCACACCACGGCGTCGAACGGCTCGCCGCCGCTGAAGCCCTCGGCCGTCTCGCCCAGCACCACGACGCGGGCGGGCACCACCTCCGCCGCAGCGCGGGCCTGGGCCGCCAGCCGTGGCTCGGGCTCCACGGCGACCACCTCGCGAACCGACTCCGGGTAGTGCGGAAAGTTCGTCCCGATGCCCGCGCCGACTTCCAGCACCCGCCCCGACAACCCGGCCAGATTCTCGCGGCGCATGGCGCGTATCGCCTCGGTTTCGTGGCTGGCGACGACGGGCCAGATGCGTGCGAAGAACGGGTTGTCCACCGCCGTTGTCATACAGGTCAACCTTCCGACTCTTGGCCAAAGAATTAAGGACTTGCCGACGGGCCGGTCGGCGCGTCAGCCGATGTTCGGCACCGGCTCCCCCACCGGCTCACCGTCGACCGGAACCGGCTCGGCGTAGCCGGTCTCGACCGGCCCGCCCTCGTCGATGCCGAACCGGTCGTGCAGCCATGCCAGGGGCTTGGGCGCCCACCAATTCCACCGCCCCGCCACGTGCATGAAGGCCGGCACGACAACCATCCGCACCAGCGTGGCGTCGGCGAAGACGGCGAGCACCAGGCCGAGGCCGAACATCCGCATGAACGACACGTGGGCGGCGATCAGCGCGGCGAACGACATCGACATGACCAGGGCGGCCGCCGTGATCACGCGGCCGGTGCGGGCGACGCCGAGCGCGACGCTCTCGTCGTTGGCGGCGTGCGCCTCCTTCGCGGTCGGGCGCGCCGGGCGCGCCGCCCCGGACGCGAGCCAGTACTCGCGGATACGCGAGAGCAGGAACACCTCGTAGTCCATCGACAGCCCGAAGGCGATGCAGAACAGCAGCACGGGCATGTTGGCTACCAACGTCCCGCTCGGCGTCGTCCCGAGCGCGCCCAGGTGCCCGTCCTGGAAGATCCAGACCAGCG
Source organism: Mycobacterium scrofulaceum (assembly GCF_001667885.1). GTDB lineage: Bacteria > Actinomycetota > Actinomycetes > Mycobacteriales > Mycobacteriaceae > Mycobacterium > Mycobacterium scrofulaceum_C. Next base: position 5,631 of record NZ_LZJW01000108.1, read on the forward strand.
CGCCGAACGCCGCGGTCAGCGACAGGAAGTTGCAGGCCAGAGCCTTGGCCGGCAACAGCACGCTGCCGGTGAGCAGGAACAGCAGCACGAAGGTGACCGCGGCCATCAGCCCGAGGACCAGCGGCAGCAGGTCCGTGACGGCGTCGACGCTGTCACGGTTGACCTGGGCGACACCGCCCATCACGACGGACCGGCCCGCCGGTCCGGGCACCTCGTGCAGCCGCTTGAGTTGAGCGTCGTTCGCCGGGGAGAACAGCGGCGCCGTGCTGCTGACGGTCAGGAAGGCGCTGCCATCGGCCAGCCCGGTGGCCCCGGCCGGGGGCCCGGTCCGGTTGCCTCCGACGAACGTCCCGCCGGGGGCCGAGACCGCCGACACGTCGGGCACCCGCGACAGGTCGGCCGCGTAGCGGTCGAGGTCCGCCGGGCTCAGGCCGCGCGCGTCGGGGACGACGACGGGCACCGACGTCGCGGAGTCGTGCGCGAAGTCGGTGCGTAGCTGGTCACCCACCTGGTGGGACGTCGCCGAACGCGGCAGCACCCGGTCGTCCGGGAAGCCCCATTTCACGCCGATGAACGGAGACCCGAGCAGGAGCAGCAGAGCGACGACGGTCAGACCGATCGGGGCCCAGCGGCGCATCACCAGCTTGGTCGACCGGTACCAGAACAATTGGTCGACGGGCTTGTGCACCGGTTCGGGTCGGCGGAAGACCCGGCGCATCAGCCGGCGCACGTCGAGCGCGTCCAGCCGCGGGCCCAGCAGCACGATGGCGGCCGGGGTGATGACGATCGAGGCGGTCGCGACGAAGGCCACGGTCGCCACGCCGGCGTAGGCGAACGACTTGAGGAAGTACATCGGGAACGCCACGGTCGCCGACATCGACAGCGCCACGGTGACGGCGGAGAACAACACGGTGCGCCCGGAGGTGGCCATGGTCCGGATCAGGGCCTGCTCCCTGTCGCTGCCCTCGGCCAACTCGTCGCGGTAGCGGCTGACGATCAGCAGCGTGTAGTCGATGGCGAGCGCCAGTCCCAACGCGGTGCTCAGGTTCAGCGCGAAGATCGACACCTCGGTTGTGAAGGTGATCAGCCGCAACACCGTCATCGACCCGACGACGGCGAGCGCGCCCAGCGCCATCGGCAACGCGGCCGCCAGCAGTCCGCCGAAGACCCAGATCAGGATCAGGAAGCTCAGCGGTAGCGCGATCATCTCCATCACCAGCAGATCGGCCTGGTTCTGCGTGTTGATCTGGGCGTACTGCATCGCGGCGCCGCCGGCGCGGACGGTGACGCCGTCCCGGTCGTGCACGAATTGGTCGGCGACGGTTTGGGCGTTGCTCTGCGCGTAGTTCTCCCCGCCCTTGAGGTTCACCACGAGCAGGCCGGTCTTGCCGTCGCGGCTGACCAGGTCGGCAGCCGCCTCCGGTGGGACGGTCCACGGCGACGTCGCGTTGTAGACCAACGGGGACTTCTGCAGCTGGTTGGCGAGGTCGGTGCCCACGCTGCGGGCCTGTTCGCTCTCGGTACCGCCGGGCGCGGTCACCAGGATCAGCATTTGTTGACCGCTCTGCCCGAACTTGTCGGTCAGCACCTGGATCGCGCGGGCGGACTCCGAGTCCGGATCCTGAAACCCTCCGGGCGACAGACTCTTGGCGACGGGGACACCGAAGACCGCGGCGGCGATGAAGACCAGGACACCGACTGCGATGATGCGGCGCGGCGCCGCGATGGCCATTCGGGCGATCCCCTGCAGCATTTTCAGCCCTTCCGCCGCCGGTGCCGATCGCACCTGGCGCTGGCGTACCTGCGACAACGTAACAAACGCTAGTTTTCACGCGTCAAACAGAGTCGTTCTTAAACACGGAACGCGGCGGCTGCGGGGTTCAATCGCGACGTTCTAAACCGCTGCGACGCTAAGAGTCCGGCCAGAAAATTGTGCGGCAACTAAGCAGGTCAAGGGGCTAAATGCCGCGGTCGACGGTGTACAACCTACCCGCCGGTAAATTGCCACCATTTTCCGAATCGTGACTCAAAGATTCCTTAATGGTGGCCAATACGCTCAGTGTCATGTGGATCGACGACACAAGTGCCGACGTCATCAAGGTTGACTTCGAAGCCCTCTACCACGGCGACGTGCTGGTGGAAGGCGAGACCTCCGAGCAGTTCGACGAACTGCAAGCGGCGAGCTGAGGTACGACCATGAGCATGCTCGCACGCCTGCTGATGGCCGAACCCGCCGTCAGTCGATGGTTCCGTAAATAAGTTTTCTCTCTGCTACGAAAGCCCCCCGCTCGTCGCGGGGGGCTTTCGTGTCTGCGGGTCTCAGCGCGGCGCCATGCGGATCGCGCCGTCCAGGCGGATCACTTCGCCGTTGAGCATCGGGTTCTCGATGATGTGCACGGCGAGCGCGCCATACTCGTCGGGATCACCTAGCCGGGCCGGGTGCGGCACCTGCTTGCCGAGCGAGGCCTGCGCCTCCTCGGGCAGCGATCCCAGCAGCGGGGTCTTGAACAAGCCGGGCGCGATCGTCACCACGCGGATCAGCTCCCGCGACAGGTCGCGCGCGATGGGCAGCGTCATGCCGACGACCCCGCCCTTGGACGCGGAGTAGGCGGCCTGGCCGATCTGGCCCTCGAACGCGGCGACCGAGGCGGTGTTGATGATGACGCCGCGCTCCTCGCCGATCGGTTCGGTCTTCGCGATGCGCTCGGCCGCCAGCCGCAGCACGTTGAACGTGCCGATCAGGTTGACCCCGACCACCTTTTTGAAGGCGTCCAGCGGGAACGGCCCGTCCTTGGACAGCGTCTTGATGGCGTTGCCGATGCCCGCGCAGTTGACGTTGATGCGCAGCGGGCCCAGCGACTCGGCGGTGTCCAGCGCCTTGCCGACGGCGGCCTCGTCGGTCACGTCGGCCTCGACGAACCGGGCGCGCTCGCCGAGCTCTTGGACGGCCTCCTCACCCCGCAGGTCGATGACCACGACCTGCGCGCCTGCGTCCAACAGCCGCTTGGTGGTGGCCAGGCCCAGGCCCGAGGCGCCCCCGGTGACGACGGCGACGGCGTCCTTGATTTCCATGCGAGTCCTTTCTCGGGATTCCAGCCAACCAGTTGGTTGGCGACTATACCCAGTCGGCGAGCACCGCTTGAACGTCGGGCAGCGGCGAGGCCGGAGGCCGGGGCACGTCCGGGGCGGTCCGGGAGAACCGCGGCGCGGGCAACGGCTGCAGGCCGCCGTCCACCTCGTAGAAGGTGTTCCGTTCGGTGATGTGCGGCTCGGTGTGCACCTCGCCGAACGCCAGGACCGGGGTCACGCAGGCGTCGGAATCGGCGAACACCTTGGCCCAGTGGTCGCGGTCGTGGCCGGCGAACGCCGCCGTCAGCGCGGCGCGCAGCTCGGGCCAGCGGCTGACGTCGTTCTGCGCCGGCAGGTTCGCCGCGTCCAGGCCGAGCCCGGCCAGCATGGCGGCGTAGAACTGCGGCTCGATGGCACCGACGGCAACGTACCGCCCGTCGGCGCACTCGTAGGTGTCGTAATAGGGCGCTCCCCCGTCGAGCATGTTGGTGCCACGCACGTCCGACCACATGCCCAGCGAGCGCATCGACCACATCATCTGGATCAGCATGCTGGAGCCGTCGACCATGGCGGCGTCGATGACCTGACCCTTGCCGGAGTTCTGCCGCTCCCACAACGCGGACAGGATGCCGACCAACAGGAACATCGAGCCGCCGCCAAAGTCGCCCACCAGGTTCAGCGGCGGCACCGGCCGCTCGTTCGCCCGGCCGATGGCGTGCAGGATTCCGTTGAGCGAGATGTAGTTGATGTCGTGGCCCGCCTGCTGGCTGCGTGGGCCGGCTTGCCCCCAGCCGGTCATCCGGGCGTAGATCAGCCGCTCGTTGACCTCGGCGCACTGCTCGGGGCCGAGCCCCAGCCGCTCGGTGACACCGGGCCGGAAGCCCTCGATCAACACGTCGGCCTTGGCGACGAGCTCGAGCACGACGGCGCGGCCCTCGTCGGACTTCAGGTCGACGGTCACCACGCGCCGGTTGCGCAGCATGGCATCCCTGGCGGCCCCGCCCGGCCCGGTCGACGGGCGATCGATGCGCACCACGTCGGCGCCCAGATCCCCCAGGATCATCGCCGCATGCGGGCCCGGCCCGATCCCGGCCAATTCGACGACCCGTAGCCCCTTCAGCGGTCCAGCCACGATCTACCGACCTTTCGTCTGCTCTGACGCCCGTTGTAGTTGGCATCTTCGCAGCCGGGTTCGACGGGCGCGCAGCCCGGTCACCTAGGGTGAGCCCATGCCCGAATCCGCGATCGACACCCTGGCGGCCGTCGCAGGCCTTTCCGTCACCCTGTCCGACGGCGTGCTGTCGGTGACCATCGACCGGCCGGACAGCCTCAATTCCCTGACCGTGCCGGTGATTACCGGCATCGCCGACGCGATGGAACGCGCGGCCACCGACCCGGAGGTGAAGGTGGTGCGCCTGGGCGGTGCGGGCCGCGGATTCTGTTCCGGGGCCGGCATCAGCGCCGACGACGTGTCCGGCACCGGGCTTCCGCCGGACGAGATCGTGCTCGAGATCAATCGGCTGATCCGGGCGATCGCGGCCGTGCCACACCCCGTGGTCGCCGCGGTCCACGGTCCGGCGGCCGGCGTGGGTGTTTCGCTGGCGCTCGCCTGCGACATCGTATTGGCTTCGGAGAGCGCGTTTTTCATGCTCGCCTTCACCAAGATCGGCCTGATGCCGGACGGCGGTGCGTCCGCGCTGATCGCCGCCGCCGTCGGCCGCATCCGGGCGATGCACATGGCGTTGCTGCCCGAACGCCTGCCCGCCGCCGAGGCGCTGTCCTGGGGCTTGGTCAGCGCCGTGTACCCGGCCGACGCGTTCGAGGCCGAGGTGGACAAGGTGATCGCACGCTTGTTGGCGGGGCCCGCGGTCGCGTTCGGCAAGACGAAGCTCGCGATCAACGCGGCCACGCTGCCCCAACTGGATCCGGCCCTGCAGCGCGAATACGAGGGGCAGGTCGTCCTGCTGCGCTCACACGACTTCGTCGAGGGCGCAACCGCTTTCCAGCAGCGCCGCACACCCGACTTCACCGATCGCTGACGCCATTGGCGCTTACGGACGGCCAAAGCCGGTAATCCTCCCCCGCGTCGGGTCCGAATAATTGGCAGGCGACGAACGGAGATTTGATGGCTGGACAGCTGCGCTGTCTCGTGACCGGGGCGACGGGCTACATCGGTGCCCGGCTGGCGCCGCGCCTGCTGGACGAAGGTCACCAGGTTCGCGCCTTGGCCCGCAACCCGGCCAAATTGGACGACGTGCCGTGGCGGCAGCGGGCCGAGGTCGCGCGTGGCGACTTGGGTGATGTCGATTCCCTGGTCGCGGCGTTCGACGGGATCGACGTCGTCTACTACCTGGTCCATTCGATGGGCTCGTCGAAGGATTTCGCCGACGAGGAAGCGCGTGCGGTCGGCAACGTGGTGACGGCGGCGCGGCGCACCGGGGTGCGCCGCATCGTGTACCTGAGCGGGCTGCATCCCGAGGGCGGCAAGCTCTCCCCGCACCTCGAGTCGCGGACGGCGGTCGGCGACGCGCTGATCGCCTCGGGCATCGAAACCGTCGTGCTGCAGGCGGGCGTCGTGGTCGGCTCGGGATCGGCTTCGTTCGAGATGATCCGGCATCTCACCGACCGGTTGCCGGTGATGACCACCCCGAAATGGGTGCACAACAAGATCCAGCCGATAGCCGTGCGCGACGTGCTCTACTACCTGGTCGCCGCGGCCACGGCGCCGGTACCGTCATCGCGCACGTGGGACATCGGCGGTCCGGACGTCCTGGAGTACGGCGACATGATGCGCGTCTACGCCGACGTGGCGGAGCTGGGCAAGCGCTATCTGATCGTGTTGCCGTTTCTCACGCCGACGATCGCCAGCCTCTGGGTGGGGACGGTGACGCCGATCCCGCCGGGGCTGGCGCGGCCACTGATCGAATCGCTGGAGTGCGACGCGGTGATGCGCAACCACGACGTCGACGGCATCATCGAACCGCCGCCCGGCGGCCTGACCGGCTACCGCCGGTCCGTCGAACTGGCGCTCGACCGGGCCGCGCGGGGCGTCCCGGAACCCTCGTGGTCGTCGCTGCGGTCCGAACCGGCCGAGGCGCTGCCCAGCGACCCGGACTGGGCGGGCGAGATCGTCTACACCGATGTGCGCACCGCCGAAACCGCTACCGAACCCGCCAAGGTCTGGCAGGCGGCGGAGAACGCCGTGAATTCGCGGGCGGGCGGCTGGCGGGTCGAGGAGCGGACGCCGGGGGCCCTGTTGCGGCTGCGCTCCACCAAGCGGGCGCCGGGGCGGGAGTGGCTGGAGGTCGCGGTCGCGCCGCGGGACGGCCACGGCAGTCGCTATACCCAGCGGTCCATCTTTCTGCCCCGGGGCATCCCGGGGCGGGTGTACTGGTTCTTCGCGCGGCACGCGCACAACGCCGCGATGCGCGCGCTGGCCCGCGAGGTCGCCGGTTCGGCCGGCGGCTAGATGTACTCGGCAGTCAGGTTGGTGACAGTCGGCTGATCGGGGGTTTACCTCCAATGGCTGAGTGGCGTCGTTGATTGT
>NZ_LZJW01000109.1 GCF_001667885.1 Mycobacterium scrofulaceum
GTCACCGTCGGCAACCATGTGCCGCATCAACTCCGCATCGTCGGCCATCAGCCGGTTGCGAGTCCGGTGGTCCAGCAGGATCTTCGCATGGGTCTCGGCCATCGCGCCGAGTTGTTCGGCCAGCGTTGATTTCTTGGCCATCGCCGCGGCGACCTCACGGTAGAAGCCTTGTGCGCCATGCTCGATGGCGGCTTCGATCAGGACATCGCGATCGACGAAGTACCGATAGATGGTGCCTCGCGAGACCTTCGCCATGCGCGCCACGTCCTGCACACTGGTGCGCTGGATGCCCAACTGAGCGAAGCATTCGTTCGCCGCGTCGAGAATCTGGTCACGGCGGTCGACGTCGGCGCCGGCCGCCGATTCGCTGGTGACCGGATCAGTCAACATCTCACTCCTACGAGGCCGAGGGCGGTGTTCTCAGGTCTTCATGCTACGCGACGTGCGGCTTTGCGCCCGGGAGCCGCCCCGGCCCTGCGATGACGGCCGCACCCCCGGGTCTTTCGAACGGCGGGGGGCGAGGCGGGTGTACTAGGCACCGCCGCGGCGATCTGCAATCATTGGATAATTGAACGCTTAATGTTCCATTGTTACATCGCAGCAAGGAGTGGTCTTGTCTCGTCTCGAGGACAGATACGCGCTGGTTACCGGCGGGGCTCAGGGGTTGGGCGGGGCCATCGCCGAGGAGTTGGCCAGCCTGGGCGCTCACGTTTCAATCGTCGATCTCAACGGGGAGAAGGGCCTTGAGCGCGTCGAGCGCATTCGGGGCAATTCCGGGCGGGCCTCCTTCATCAGGGCCAACGTCGCCCACCGCGATGCGATTGAAGCCGCCGTTCAGGAGGCGGCGGAAACCGGGGGCGGCCGCATCGACGTCTTGGTCAACGCGGCGCAGTTCTTCGCGATGCCGAAGGCACTGGAATTGGTCACCGACAAGGATTGGGAGCTTTCTGAGGCCACGGGGCCCAAGGCTACGTTCCGGTTCATGCAGCTCTGCTTCCCGTTCCTGCGCGAGTCGGGGCGGGCGTCGGTGATCAACTTCGTGTCGGGCTCCGCCCTCGCCGGCATCGCCTACACCGCTCCGTACTCGGCGGCCAAGGGCGCGGTGGCGGCACTGACCAAGGTGGCCGCGAACGAGTGGGCTCGCCACCGCATCCGCGTCAACGCGGTGTGCCCGTTCGCCCTCACGGAGGCTCAGGAGAAACTGATCGGAACCGAATGGGACAACTACACGCGCACCGCCGCGGCCTCGCCAATGAAGCGCGGCGCCAGCCCCGTGGAGATCGCGCCCGCCGTGGCGTTCCTCGCGGGGGACGACGCGGCGTTCGTGACCGGCACGGTGCTTCACGTCGATGGGGGCATGACCGAACTGTCGACGGTGGACTACTCGCAATCGCCGGGAGTGTTTGGCTAGCAGTCGATTCCCATACCCCATGACTGACATACCAGACACTCCCCGGCCGGTTCCGGCGCTGACGGTTCTAAGTCGGCCCTTCTGGACCGCCGGCGCCGACGGAGTGCTGCGCATGCAGCGCTGCACCGACTGCGGGCGGTTGTGTCACCCGCCCGCGCTGCTGTGCCCTATTGATCACGCGGCGACCGAGTATGTCGACCTCAGCGGCCGCGGGTTCGTCGAATCCTGGACGGTGAACCGCCATCAGTGGTTCCCGGGGTTCGCGCCGCCGTACGTGATCGCATTCGTCAACCCGGTCGAGGACGCGCGGGCGCGCCTGCTGACCAACCTGGTGAACGTCCATCCCGACGAAGTCACCCCGAATATGCCCGTTCGGGTCACGTTCGATCGATGCATCGACGGTGACGACGAGGTGTTCATCCCATTGTTCGAGCCGGAGCGCTGATGAATGATGCGGTGACCGATCGGGCCATCATCAGCGGCATCGGCCAGTCGGCAATCGGCCGCCGGCTGGGGCGGGACCCCCTGGAGCTCACCGCCGAGGCGTGTCTTGCCGCGGTTGCCGACGCCGGCCTGTCGTTGGCTGACATCGATGGACTCACAACCTATCCCGGGTCCTCGCAACCCGGCGTCGGGTTCTCCGGGGCGTCCCTTCGCGACATCCATGACGCGCTGGGGATCAACCCGAACTGGGTCGCCGGGGGAGTGGAATCTCCGGGGCAGCTGGGCGCCGTGGTGGACGCAATGCTCGCCGTCACAGGCGGGCTTGCCGATCACGTCCTGTGCTGGCGCAGCATTTGGGAGGGCACCGCCCAGGGCGCCGGCCGGCGCAAGGGGTACGGGTCTGGCGGCGGCCGCCCCGCCGGGATGCTGGGCTGGCAGATGCCTTTTGGTGCGACGGCGGCCAACCTGGCGGCGCTGCAGATTCGTGCGCGAATGCTGCGGTACGGCCTGACTCGGGAGCAACTCGCGTCGATAGCTATCGCGCAACGGGCCCACGCCGCCCGCAACCCCACGGCGATCTATCGCGACCCACTCGACCTAGACGCCTATCTGAGCGCGCGCATGGTTTCCGACCCGTTGTGCATGTTCGACTGCGACATCGCCTGCGACGGCGCGACCGCATTCGTCGTTTCGCGTGCCGAGCACGTCGCGGGGCTGGACCACCCGGGGGTGGCCGTCGAGGCTCTCGACTGCGCCCACCACGACCGTTTCACCTGGGAGGGAGGTGAAGACATCACCCGCATCAGTTCGCGCTGGTCCACGATCTGGGATCGCACCGACTTCACCACCGCCGACGTCGACGTGGCCTCGTTGTATGACGGGTTCAGTGTCTTCGTGCTCTGCTGGCTAGAGGACTTCGGCTTTTGCCCAGTCGGAGATTCCGGGCGGTATGTCGCCGACCCGGGGCGCATCTCGCTGGGCGGACAATTACCCATCAACACTGCCGGAGGGCAGCTATCCGGCGGACGTCTGCACGGCTTCGGGCATCTGCATGAAGCGTGCCTGCAGATCCGTGGCGAGGCGGCTGCGCGACAGGTCGACGGTGCGAAGCTGGCCGCGGTCGGCGTCGGGGCGGCCAACAGCGGGACCACCGCGATGCTGCTGCGGCGGGCCTGAGAATGCCGTCGTGCACAATGATCATGCGACTCCGAGGAGGTAGTTGATGGCCGAAGATCAGGCGCCGAAGTTGGGCTTCATCGGGCTGGGCAATCTTGGTGCACCCATGGCCAAGCGGTTGGTCGGCTGGCCGGGCGGGTTAATCGTTTTCGACGTAAGGCCCGATGCGACAACGTCATTCGCCGACGCCGGAGTGCAGGTCGCCGACACGGTGGATGATGTGGCGGCCGCCGACATCATCAGTGTCATGGTGCTGAACGACGAGCAAGTGCGCGACGTGGTGGCACGGCTCGCCCCGCTCGTCAAGCGCGGCACCGTCATCGCGATCCACTCGACGATAGATCACAGAACCGCAGTCGAGCTCGCGGCGGAACTGGAGCCGACCGGCATTCACGTCATCGATGCACCGGTCAGCGGCGGCGTGGAAGCGGTGAAGACGGGTGACCTGGCTGTCATGGTGGGTGCTGAACGGGGCGTCTACGAGCGCGTCAAGCCGGCCTTCAAGCAGTGGGCGTCGATGGTGGTTCACGCGGGGGCACCGGGCTCGGGGACCCGGATGAAGCTGGCGCGCAACATGCTGACTTTCACGTCTTTTGCGGCCGCCTGCGAAGCGATGAAGCTCGCCGAGTTGGCGGGTCTTGATGTGCAAGCGTTCAGCCGGGTCGTGCGCCACACCGACGCACATAGCGGTGGCACCGGCGCAATGATGTTCCGCGACGACATGAGCAGGCCGCTGGCCCCGGATCACTTCCTGTACCAGCCGTTCCTGCACACCCGCGAATTGGGGGAAAAGGATCTCAGCCTGGCGCTGGGCCTCGGCGGCGAGGTGGGCGTGGACCTGCCGCTGGCGCAGATCGCTCTGCGAGATCTCGCCGAAGGACTGGGCGTGCCTCACGCCGCTGCGACCGAGTCTCAGTGATCAAGACTTGGCGAGGCTCGTCGACGCGACCTATCCACCGATCCATCACGGCCCGATACCTCTGCTCGGCCACGCTCAACTCCCTCATTCAGGGAGTGTCAAGGATCAGCCGAAGCAACTGTCAAGCATCAACCGAAACACTGTCAGGCATCACCCGAAGGTGAAATGTCCAGCATCAGCCGAAGTCATACAGGCCTTGAGTGCCCCCGGCAGGATTCGAATTAGTCGGCCACCCAAATCCGGCCATGCGCCCACGCCAGCGAAAAGGGGCGTCTAGCAGGCACTTCACTGCGGTTGGCCGTTCGCTGAAACCGCTGGCAACCGATGGCATGTAGCGTGGGAGATAGCACGGAGATCGCACGAGGGGAAAACCACCATGGCATGCACCAAGGGCAGCCGGGGCTGGGGGCACATCCGCAAGCTGCCGTCCGGCCGCTTCCAGGCGTCCTATGTCCACGAGCTTGTACGGCACAACGCGCCGACGACGTTCAGCACCAAGCCCCGCGCCGAGGGCTGGCTGGCCGACGAACGCAAGCTGATCGAGTTGGACAACTGGACCTCACCGGCCCGGCGCGCAGCGGCCCGCACGGCCCGCGTAATCACAGTTGGGGAGTACGCGGCGCAGTGGGTCAAGGATCGCCCGGTGAAGGCTCGCACTCGCCTTATGTATGAGTCGCTGCTGACGCAACACATCAAGCCGAAGCTGGGCGCGCTGCCCGTCGACCACCTGACTGCTGACCGGGTGCGGTCCTGGTATGCGGGGCTGGGCACCGAGCACACCCGCCGGAACTCCCACGCGTACGGCTTGTTGCATGCCGTCATGGCGACGGCCGTCAAGGACGGCCTGTTACCGGCCAACCCGTGCCAGATCGAGCGCGTGATGAACCCGCAGCGCAAGCGGGAGCCGGTCATCCTGTCGGTGCCCGAGGTCGCCAAGCTGGCCGATGCTGTACCGGAGCGGCTGAAATCCGCCGTCCTGGTGAGCGCTTGGTGCGGCGTGCGATGGGGCGAGCTGATCGAGCTACGCCGCCGAGACATCGACGTGGACAGCGGCGTGCTGTACGTCGGCCGGGGAGCCACCCACCGGGGCGAGTGCCGTATCGACACACCGAAGTCGGGCAAGCCGCGTGCAATCGTGATCCCGCCGCACATCCGCGCCGACCTCAAGCACCACCTGGACGTGTTCGCCGAGAAGGGCAAGGATGGGCTGGTGTTCCCACCACAGCGCGGAGGCTGTCACCTCAACGACAAGGTATTTCGGGAGGCAATTGCCAAGCCGCTCAAGGACATTGGGCGCGATGATTTGCGCATACACGATCTGCGGCACTTCGCGGGCACCCAGATAGCCCGTGTGGGCACCCTCGCGGAGAGCATGGCGCGGCTGGGGCACAGCACCGTGCGGGCCTCGCTGATCTATCAGAGCGTGGTATCCGGCCGGGATGCTGAGATTGCTGCCGCGCTAAGCGAATTGGCCGCTGACACGCCCTAACCCGAGCATGTGACAGAAATCACAAAAGGCTCCCTGGCCAGGGAGCCTTTTCCCGTATGCGCAGGCCAGGCCGGGTGCGGATGGATCGTAGAAACGCGTTGTGGACAAGTGCCGAATCCCGTTGGAGCGCAACATAAGTCGGGCGTAGCTTCGGTGAGGCGTGCTAAGGCGACAGCTTCCAGCACTAGCCAACATCATGGAGCAAAAAGAAGGACGGCAATGAGCACCACCACCAAGCCCGTATCAATCCCACTGCAGGACGTTCGCGGAAGATATGGCATCCCGTATTCGACTGTGCGCCAATGGATTCGCGAAGGCCGCTTGAAGGGCTATCGGGTGGCCGGTGGACGTCAGGTGTACATCCGCACTGACGAGCTAGAGGCGCTGTTCGTACCCACCCACAGTGACTAGACCCAAGTGACAGCAGCCGGACGCGCACACATACCTACTGCAATCCGAAGAGAGGGCGGGGCGCACATGAGACAACGAAAGGACCACCAGCACAATGCCAGTCATCGAGGACGGGCCACCAGGCCTTAGAAACGGCGAGAGCCGGGGCGGTCAAACCCCGGCCTCCGCACAACACCAGTCGCAAGCCAACGACTACCGCCATTCTAACAGACAGGTTGCATGGTTCGAAGTCCAATTGTGGCGCGACCGCATGCTGGAACAGTCTGGCGTGCAGTCGTTCCCGATGGTAGGAACACCGGCATGGTGTGCGCTGCGCGATGACCACCCGGCGAAGCTGGCCGCTGCTCTCGATGCGGCTCAGCACTGGGCGCTCAGATTGGAAACGGCGCAGGAACAGCTAGCCGCTGCGGCACAGGCTATCTCTGCGTCCGAAGACTGGTCGGCAATTGCGAGGATGAACCGCGACCGAGCAGACTTCCTCGACGCGAACTCGTGGGCGAGGCGGGTGAGCGCAGCATGACGTGGACAAAGACCGGCGACGAATTCGCTGACGAGTGTTGGACACTCACCGACGCCGCATACCGATTGCACCACGAAGGGCTGACGTGGTCGAACCGCAAAGGCACTGAAGGTCAACTCGCCAAGGACGACATGAGGCGCTGGGCCAAAAGGCCAGAGGCGGCAGAAGAACTCGTGTCTGTCGGGTGGTGGGAAGACCACGGCCAGCACTACCAGATCGTTCATCACCTCGGCTATCAGAGGACGCGTGAACAGGTCGCGCACCAGTCGCTGGTCAATGCGAAGAACGGCAAAAAGGGGGGCCGTCCCCGTAAGCAGAAAACCGAATTGGTTAACGAACCGCTAAGCGAGTCACAAACCGAAACAGAAAGCGAGGGGGACAGGACAGGACAGGACAGGCCTGGACAACGCAACAGGGGTACGTCACTAAGCAACGGGCAGCGGAAAAGCGATGGACCGGACCTTGATGCTGACTACGCGGCCGACCTTCGCGAGTGGTGCGAGCAGGAACCATGACCGCGCTCTCTTCCAGGCTCTCGAACCACCAACACACCACCAACCCGCAAAGGAGACATCGCGATCGCAAATGAAGCCTGAAGTCCATTTTGGCCAACTTGACGATGGCTGGTGGGCAATCGAATTCAAGTACGACCGCGAGGTGGTCGCTCTGCTCAAGGCTATGCCGAAGAATCACCGCACCTACATTCCGCGCCGGACTGTGAGCTGTTCGGCGTTCGCTTGGTGACGGCCGAGGAGCTGGGCCGCGAGAAGGCGGAACGGCAGGCCTATTGGCCGGGCGACGAAAGCGGGTGGGCTGATGCGCTATTCGCGAGGGTGGAGCGTGACCGGCCCGACCTGATCGAGCCGGTGTTTCGCGCACTGTCAAAGGTGCTTTACAGTCACCCTGGCGAGTCACCTGCCCTGCAAGCCGAATTGAACGCGGCGCGTGAGCGGTTCATGTCGTCAAGGAATGTGTCGTGAGGGCGCATCGTCCAGGACGGCTCGACCGTGCCGCTCCGGTACTACCATCCTCAGGGCCGCAAAAGATCCGCGAGCGTGGAGCTGGGGGCTGGGATTCGCTATGTCTGGCCTGCTCGCGGGAAGGGTCCGCCCGGCGGGGCGGCAAGCTGGCGCTGCATTGGAACGACCGCAAGGCGCACTTGCGGATTGCCAACATCCGTTATGGGACTGCCCGCGAGAACTACGAAGACGCAATTCGCAACGGAAGCACGCCTTCGGCCGGACGAGCGACAGGGCCGCAGCAGTGACCGCTTCGACTCCCGAACAGTACGCCGCCTATGTGGCCGGATTATGCGTCGACTGCTTCAACCCGTCCGCACTCAGCAGGACGACCACGCGGCGCACGCTGCCGTAAAAAGTATTGGGCCACAATGACACGCGGAGTACTAGCACAATGAGTTATCACGAATATTGCCGCCGGGAGTGAAGTCGATATGTCGCTGATCAGGCGAATTTGCAAGGTATGTGATCAGATTGGATCACCTGGTCCTGTGTCGAGGTGCCGCTGGCCATTGCCGCGCTGTCGCTTCACATGCCACAGTGTGCATATGTCGGGGCCAACTTACAAGAGTGTCCACCGGGCAGCGCGCAAGCGCCTAGCCGGTCGGCCGTGTGCCCGCTGCGGGGCCACCGTCCGCATACAGGCCGCGCTCAAACCCTCAGCGCCGCAATCTAACCTGCGCTTCGACACGCAGCGCCGCTGCTGGTGGTCGGTCGATCCGTCAGATTACGCCGCCCTTTGCCCCAAGCACCATGCTCGCGCCGACTATCTGCTTCGCACTGCGCCGACCCGATTCCGCCAGCGGGTAAGCCGTGCGCCCCGCTGCCGGGAATGTGGCCTTCCCGTCATGTGCGGGCAGCCTGGCAATGTGCACTTGTCGTGCGCGATGGCCTCTGCATCCTGAAACACATTGAGCCACAACGGCTCGGTGTCAGACGAATGCGGGTCCGCTCGTCTAAGCTTGGCCCTAGCAGCCTATTTCGATTCAGTCAAGGAGAGGCCATGGCACCCGTTAGCTCCCCATTCAGCCCTCTACCGGGCACCGCCCCAGCGCGTACCGCTTACCCGCCGCCCGTGCCGGTCGGCTTCATCGACCCTGGGGGCACCACGCCGGTCGAACACGGCTACCGGACGCAACAGGCGGTCGTGGACAACTACTACAGCCCCTATCGCGCAGCGCACTCACCGAATATCTCGCCGGATGTGTTGAAAGACAATGCCGGAGCCTTTCAGGTGAGCGATGCGGCGTTGGCCCTGCAACCAGCCCTCGACGCCGTCAAGGCCGACGCCGACGCCGCGCAAAGCCGCGTGGACGATCTGGTCAGGGGCCAGAAGGTCGGCAACGATGTCGAGGCCCGACTTGCTGCGCAGTCGTTCTGGCACCGCAAGGAGCGCGTCCTGGACAGCGTGACCGACAAGTCCAAATTGCATACGGCCGTCCAGGATTGATCCGTTCCGCGCCTGATGCGCAAATCCCGACGCTCAGTGAGGAACTCCCCGACTACCTGGCCTCGCGAGGCGTTCCGGCCGACTGGCTGAATGCGGCTCTAGCGCAGCGTATTCCCGGACTCGATGAAGCGCAGGCCGAGGCCACGCTGAAGGCCAAGCAGTACGCCGTCTTGGTGCAGAACCATCACGCCCTGACCAAGGCCATTGCCAATGACACTCCGGCGCCGCCGATCTACTCGCCGTTCAGCCCCGCGATCACCGGTAAGCAGTACACGAATGGTGAACCGTACCGGCCGGACAGCGCCTAGCCATGACTGCGCAGTTGTGCACGGAGTGGCTGACGCTACATGTTCCCGTCCCGCCGGGCTGGCTGACCGCCCGCTCGATTGATGAGGCGGTGGCGATGGCTGCGGCAAGGTTGCGGTGGATGTTGGGTCAGCGGGCGCAGCAGCAGGTACACGAGCGCGCTGTTGCGCGGTCTGCTGAAAGGGCGCCCGCCGGACTGCCCTGGCTGCTGCTGCGGAGCGGGCGGTTGCGGAAGAAGCTGTTGCCGCACGGGGCTGAGTGGTGATGGCAACAATGATTGATCGGCTCGGACCGCTTTCCGAACGAAGGCTTCCTTTCCTCGGCCTTCCGGTCTGGGCTGGTCTGTCCGTTGGGCGCAGTGCTGCTGCAACCCGTTCCGGTGGCGCGCCTTGGCGTAAGCCGCTGGCGACGGGGCTATGCGTCGAGCGTCGAGGGCGCGAGCTTGTTGCTGGGCTCGGTTCCTGGCTCCCGGCCCGGCCCTCAGCTTCCATCGCTACGGTAGGAGGATCTCCACATGGGCCAGGTTGACAGTCACGGAACCAAGGGACGGCAGTCAAAGGCGACCCCCGCTGCCCCGGTGTCGTCTATACGGGTCGGCGCGCCGGTCACGGCGCAGGACTGTGTGGGTGACCTCGACATTCTGACGGCCTGGCGCACCGGGCGGCTGGCTCCGCTGGGGATTCCAGCACCGCCGCTCCGCCAGGCTCGGAGTATGCCGTGGAGCTAAAGGGAGCGGTAGGTGCCGCATAGGAATTCGAACCGGCGGACTGAGCGTCACCCGCCACAGCGCCGAACCGGCAAATCGCGTCGCAGCGCTGCGCCCCGGCCCCGCCGCTGACAGCTCCTGACGTCGAGCGGGACTAGTCACGAGGAAGGCGCATCGCAACCGCCAAGTACGCGTACCAGAGCTGAGACGAGGGCCGTGGAGATGCAGCGGTTCAGAGTCTTGGGGGTGCGTTGGTCGGCTAGCTTGAGTAGTCAAAGACCGTTCCATCCATGCCCTTCGGAAACCGAAAGCAGCTAGCAATGGGCGCAACCGTCATCGTCGTCGATACGAATATCATCCGTAACCAACCTCTGTTCGACTCAGACACATGGATTTATCTGGTCGAAAAGGCGGATGAATGGGACTTGCGATTTGTAGTCCCTGCGGTGGTGGAGCGCGAAGCCTTAAAGCATGTTCCCGAGCGGTGGCGCGTGATTCGGAATAACGTCAAAAAGCTATGGCTTGGTGACTTTGGTCTCACCAAAGTTCAGCAGGGAATGTTGGAAGTTATCGATGCCAGCATCGAAGGTTATCCGAAAGCCTTGCGAAATCGACTGGAAGAAATAGGCGCTGAGATCGTTCCGCTACCGTCAGGGATAGACCCAATGGATCTGGCTCAGCGTGCGATTGATGGGCGCGCGCCCTATTCGAATAAAACGAAAGACAGTTTCCGTGACGCTTTGATTTGGCACACAGTTCGAAGTATCGCGACCGAGGATAGCGATTGCGAGGTCTGGATAGTTAGCGAGAACGAGAGCGATTTCGGTGCGCCAGGCATCGATTCCGAAGAGTGCCCTTATCCACTGCATCCTGACTTGATCGACGAGGTAGAAGCTGAACAGGCGTCTGGCCGCATCAAGTACGTTTGCAGACTGGGTCGACTCAAGCAGCACCTGGATGCACGCTACGACCCGTTGCCTGACGATGAACGCGATGCTCTACTTAATCGCGTCAATAAAACTGCACTCGAAAATGTGCTGAGAGACGAAGTCATAAAGATGCGTTTGCAGCCTGCCGCTGCCGCTTTGCCGCTCGCAACGTTTAAAGCATCAATTCGGGAACTTGTGATCAATACGGACGACCTCGAACTCGTTGACGCAGCCTGGCGCGGAGCCGGCGCATGGACAGCGCAAATCAACATAACCGTCGATGCCATGATTGATTTAGCCACAATTACAGGGGATACGACTTCGATTCGAAAAAACCTACGGGTGGATGGCCGAATGGAGATCAACGCAGACGGTGATGTGGTATGGCTGGGCGTGGCATCGGTCGAGGCCTTGCCTGAAGATCCGATGCGCGGTGGGTGGGAACAGTTTCAAAGCCGATGGCCGAACGAAGTTTTCAACCTCGACCAGTACCGAGTGCTTCCGATGACCGAGATCGCGGCCGAGGCGGCACGCAAGTTCTCTGAGGGCCTTGACACCCCGAACATGACTCAGATCGCGGCCGAGGCGGCACGCAAGTTCTCTGAGGGCCTTGACACCCCGAACATGACTCAGATCGCGGCCGAAGTCCAGCGAAAGCTTGTCGATGCCATCGCTTCCGACTTCACTGCAACGGCGGCCGTTGCCGATATTCAGAGAAAGGTCGTCGACGCCTGGACCGTGAAATTCATGACCGATGCGATGTCGGAACGGGACGAAGCCCGAGAAGTGCCCCCTCCCGACGTGCCTGACCTCGATGGCGGAGCGATAGATGATGGCGATAAACCGCCAGAGATCAAAGAGTAGGTATCGACACGTAGCATTCTCGGTTCAGGCTGCGCCACTTAACCTCCCAACTCCGCTCGCGCGCCCCCTTGGGGCCCACCCCCTACCCCTATTGAGCGGTGCACATGGCCGAACCATGTCACGGGGGTCCGCACGCTTGGCGGCTGACCTTCTGGGGCCTGACCTGCGCGGACAGCTAACCCTTGCTGCGGGGGCAGCTAATGCGTTGCCGGGGCTGTGCGCCATGCTCGCGGACTTTCAGGCCGTCCGAGGGTCACGGTACCGGGGCCGCATGTCGGGCCGTTGGAGGCGAAGCGCCCAATGCTTGACCTGCTGGGATATGCTGTGTGTCATGGCGGCGAGAACCAAAGCGGCACAACGGCTTTTGGCGGCGCTTGATGACGAACTCGCGGCGGCGTCGAAATCCGCAGGGACAGACCTCGTTTGGTCAGCGGCTGAAGAGCAGGTGCGGGAGTTGCTTGCCGATGCGGTGGACCGGCGCGTCGAGTTGAACGGGCGCTACAAGTCGGTGGAGATGGTGTCGCTGAAGTTGAAGATAGCGGCCGAGATTCGGCTGCTGGATTCGGCTATCACACGGCTGCTGGCACAACTATCCACCGAAGCGCCCGAGCCGCAGTCGGTTACGAGCAGGAAGGCGCAGATGGCTGCGCGGAGCCGCTGGGACCGCGAGAGGATGCGGCAGGCGGCGCAGCGTGGCTGAGCGTATCTGCACCGCAGACGGATTCGACAAGCAGGAGGTTGCCTGATGCCGGTCGAGCGGAACAGTCGATCGCGGAACGCCAACGGAGACATGGAAATTCACGCGCCGGGTGCTTACCGGCATGTTGTCGAAAAGCGCGCTGAGCGTGAGTTATTCGATGTGGATAACGTGGTGCTGTCTGACGTCACCGGCGACGAGTGGGCCGAGCATGAGCGGAGTTACCGGGCGCGGGTGACGGCGCTGGTTGATCAGCGGCTCGCGGCCGGTGAGCCGGTTCGCGCTCAGTCGTGGGAACTGCCTTCAGGGCTGCATGCGCCGTTTGAGTCGTTCCCGATAGGTGGTCAGCGCGGCTTCGTCGTAACATGCGATGAAATAATCACTTTGGTCCCAAGAAGGGCGAGAAGCGCATGATCGTTCTGGGCAAGGCCAACAGCATCGCGTTCAGTGACGGTGACAGCAGTCCGCACGTTGTAGATGAGCGCGCCGGTCATGCTCCCCTGTTGTCCAGGCCCGGTGAGCCGGAACCCAACGTGACTCGTGGTGAACGGCTCCAACCGCCGCAGGCACGGCCGCGCCGCGCCGCGTCTCGCACCATCGAGCAGGCCCGCGCTGTCGGCTTGACAATGCCGGAGGCTCTGGACTTGAGCGCCGAGGAAGTCGCGGCGTTCTCAGCGCCGCCGAAATCGGCCCCAGATCAACGCTGACGGCCGAACCGGGCCGGTCTGGATGGCAGGTACCGGCCAGGGGATTTGGTGGCTCTGTGGAAGGTGATCAGAATTGATCACCTTCCGGCGCGATTTCCTGTCCCGTGCAGCACGAAGCCCCCGACCGAGAGAGCCGGGGCTGAATGTCGTTGCGGCGGTTAGCTACTCAGAGGTGCGCGAATCGGCGCTGCGCCTGCTCGTACTGCTCGATCATCTCCTGCTGGACCCGCTCGACTTCCGAGGAATCAATGAGGAACATCTCACCGGTAGCCAGAATCTCAGGCTGAGCGTTGTACGGCAGCCAGCCGTGCTTCGGCTCCCACCTCGCGGATGGTGCCGCCAGCCAGTCGGCCGACGAGCCACCGGCCGGTGCGTCAACCCGAAACAGCTTGCCGGCCGGACCCGGCCCGCCGTTCGCGTAGTACAGCACCGGTGCGTCCCCCTTCCCATAAAGATTCCCCACATCGAGTGCAACGCTCAGTAGCACGCTCCTATTTCTCTGAACTGCGGAGACGCGCTAGAGGAGTTGCGGGCAGTAGACAAGTTGCGCGCTGGTAACGAACTTGCTCGCAGATTCCTGGTCCCTCCACATCGTGAGGCGCTGCACGTAAGTGACTGTTTCTGGCCGTGGGTGCGCTGCGAGGTAGTTGCATGCGTTGTGCGCGTTATCAATTGCGTATTTGGCTGCGTTAGCAGTCGGGAGGTCGATGCCCATGCTCCGCAACTCTGCGAGAAACTGGTTATCCGCGCTTGTGAACACTGGCGGTGCTGACCAGTGGGACGGCGGCGGCGGGACGTAAACGGGTGGCTCAGGCGCTGCCCTCACACTCATAGTCGGTGGTGCTGGTGTAGTTGCCACACTCGAAGACGTTGGCAACGGAGAAGGGGTCGGTTGCCGCTTAGTTGTATTCGAATGGTGCCGCTCAAAAAGCGTTGATACCAGCAGGAGCAGCGCGGCGGTGACGGCAACAACCAGCACCGTGAGACCGGCCCATGTCAGCCGACCGCGCCGGTTGGTCGGTGCCTCATCGATGTCGTCATCATCATCGGCAGACCAGGCCAACTCTGGCGCCTCGATAATGGGCTGCGGCACGGCGGCGGTTTCGGCGTCCACGCCGTGCTCGGAGGCGGCGGTGTCATCGCTGCTCATGCTGCGACGGTACACAGCGCACACAGAGAAAACCTGACGCGCAGAGCCCGTTCATCCATCGTGGCCTCAAATCAGGCGGTTCGTCCGTCCCCCGTAACCGTCCGGTGGCGCAGGCCCAGCGCTTCCTTAATGCGCACCGAGATGACGACGAGCCGTTGCCCTCGACGGCGTCGGGGCTCCCTCGGGCGCGGGGCGCCGCGCATCGAAAGGCGGGTTCATCCCTCCCGCGATGCGGCAAGTTCCGCAGCTCGGTCTCTAATTCGCTTTGAGGGGTGGCTTCCTTGAAGTTCGCTTACTACGGCCCGTACCTCGGCGGGAATATTCGCCATACCCGCCAGTGCGCTCAGGGTTCGGAGTGGAACGTCGACCCCGTCGTCACGCAGCAGCTCCGCCAGTCGGCTCGTGGCGATGTCTGCATTGGCCGACGCTCGGTCGGCGGTCCGCGAGAGTGCCCGAATCACCTCTGCACGGACGTTGGGGTTGCCGTCATGGCTTAGCTGGACGGCGAGCGTCTGGATCCAACTAGCGTCTGATCGTTCGGAGAAACTGCTAAGAGTCACAGCCGCCGCCTCGACAGCGGTTGGCTCTTGCCGTGAGATCAGACGCGCTGTGTAAGTGAAGGCCTCGTCGTCCGAGATGAAGCGGTGTGCGAATCCAAACCGCAATGCTGATGGATAAGGGGTGAAAGTAACATCGGGGGCAACCCACGGGACTTCGGGCTGTTCAATTGCTGCCTTCATCCGTTCCCTGTATTCGCCAACGACGCCGGAAGGTACAGAAACACGGGATGCTGGCATCGCATCGAATCCCAGCGAGCGGTCGGAGCGGGGTATTTCCGCATTTGTCAGAAAATCAAGAACGAACGCCCACATAGCAGCGTCTGCATCCGGAATAAATGACAACGCGGTAGATGCAACTTGCGAGGCGACGACCACTCCCCGTCGATAACGATGCCGCTCGGCTTCAGCAGCAATAGTTCGCATCTCCTTCGCTGCTATCTCGAAGATTCTGACTGCCTCTTCGATGGGCGGATTCGTCTGTTGGCGCAGACGGTAATTAAGCCTATCCGCGGCCCAATTGAGTGAATCGCCAGTCTCCGGTGGTGGATCAGCAGGTATCTCAAGTGCACGTTGCACAGCGTCCACGGTGAAAGACCCGATGAGGGTGCTATTTTCAGCGACCAAGCTTCGCCAATCGGCGCGTACTCCGTCGGAGACATCGGCCCATACAATCCGTCTAACGATGTCCGCAAACATCCTGTCCCAGAGCTCATCCTGGAGTCCCCTGAGGCGGGCTTGTTCGAGCAGGCGCTCAGCAACGAGCGAGGAGGCGCCTGCGGTGCCGCCGAGCGCGGCGGCCGCAACCCATGCTTCTCCGTAGCGCGAAGAGGCGATTTGCGATGAACCGGGCGCTAGCGCAGGACCGCCATCGTTGATCAATTGCAGGACTCCAGAGAGCGCAACCTCTGCCTCTGCTCGGGGTAGCAGGTCCGCGCCCGCGGACAGAACAAGTAATTCGACATCTCGGATACTGCTGTCAGGCAACCGATTTGAGATTATCTGACGGCAGTCAATCGCAATCGCATCTAGGGGACCCCCACTGAGCATCCGATTGAGTAGGAGCGAAAGTTCCTTCTCGGATTCGGAGTGTCGAAGGAGTCGCACGCAGGCGGCCGCGTCGGGACGGCGCAGGCTTGGCAGTGAATTAACCAGTCGCATCATGGCAAGCTGCTTGCGATACGAGTACGCCGCCTTATGGCTTAGGCGCTCTAACGCTAGTGTCTGGAAATATAGATCGGGATCGCTACGGCTCCATGTAGTCACGATATTGCGTTGCAGTTGAGAGGAGTACAGGTCGTTTAGCCAGCGACCGTACTCGTCCGCTGCGCCGCAGGCGATATTCAGGTAGGCCTCTGACCAGCCGTAGACGCGTGAATGGTCATTCCCTGTCTTGTCGCTATGAAGTATCTGGTCAGCGCCTATGCCGCCTGGCACGAGACTCCACACGGATTGGCGCAGCGCCATCACAATTCGATCGACCACCACAGATGAAGTGGCATCGGAAATTTCACTCAGCACAAAGTCGCATTCGGAGGAATCGACTCCGGTCAACTCATCAAGGCATGTGGCGACATCGCTAAGAAACTGATGCCCCCGGTCTCGGCGCCGGAGCGCTCGTTGGGCCAACAATGCCGCACGTATCAGGCGGCTTGGAGAGTCTTGTTCTTGCAGCCTCGCTAGCGCCGACTCCAGAACTTGTTCACAAAGCCCGTATCGATCGCCACCAGCGATGTAAGGGCTGATCACGACGGCCAAGCTGCCAATTTTGGCAAGGTCATCTGTCAGCGCCTCATCGAGCAAATATTCTGTTAGTCCTTCGACACCGGCGTTCCCGTCGGTTCCGTAGATCATTCGATCAACGTGTCGAAGGGCCGAGTCGGGCTCAGCACGAGAATCTGCATCGGATGGGAAGATTTGCGGGCGCGCCCAGGCGGGCCTGAACCCCGAAAGCAGACCCGCGAGGTCTGCCTCGGGGCGAGGTGCGACCCGCGGGTCGCCCTCGAAGGCTGGCCCGATCTCTGTCGGGATCAATGCAGCTACCAGCCATGCCAAGTTCATAGATTACCTATCGACACAATTCTGTGGCCGTCTTTGTCACGGCGACGGCTACGGATACCCATATGCCCGGCCCCATTCAATGCTGCGCTCGATCATAGTGGTCATGAGCCCCTATTCGAAGCGCGTCTATCTCGGTCCAGTTGTTCCCGGACTTTTGTTCGATTATATGAGATATCAATTAGCTTGTTCTCAACCCATGTAACTTGCTCGTATGATGCCGTTGTTGGCTTCACAATTTTTGAATGCCCTGTGCTAAATGGATGCCGCTGTTTGTGAAAGACACCATAAGTCGCACTTTTACGGCCGACCACGCAGTCGTGTTCCCCATAGGCAGCATAAATTGGCAGCATGTAAGCGCGATTGCCACGACGGTCCAAATCGGTAGTATCTACATTACTGTCGAAGAATTCATGGATATCGGACTGGTACTTAGCTCCCCGCCAAAGATAGCGGATCTCAATTACTGCTGGCCACGCAAAACGCACTGCCCATTTTGACCCTTTAAGCGGGGAAGCGAAGTGCAGTAGGCCGGCTAATCTTTTGACCGAGTCCGGTTCCTGTGAGTATTGCTGCAAATAAATGCGAACGGCGTCTTTTGCTATCAACCCTCCAAGGCTATGAGCTATTAAGAAAACCTGGTCATAGATTCCTTGGAGTTCAACGATGCAGCGCGCCAGTTCCTCGGCCACCTGTGGCACAGACGGACGAACTCTTAAGTAACGACGCCTTCCACTGAAATAGTCGAAGACCGCTACATCCGGTGTTACCCCGTAGGTGCTTTCGAACATGCGCTTCGGGAATTCTCCCCATGTTAAGTAACCATCGCCGTTCAGACCGTGTACAAATACGACTACTGAATCCGTCCTCGGTGGAAGCATGCGCAGGTGCAGCGCCGCTCGGCATAGCTCGAATGAAACCGGCGCAAAGACTAGCTGCGGCATGACCTTGAACCGCGTCAGTCGATCAGCTCCCGGCCGGGGAGGGAGGATGTCCTGGGCCGGGGCATCGAGCGCTGATGGGGGCCTGTCAGGACCGCCCGGCGGTATGTTCTGATCAGAGGTCTCCGACATCAACAGAGGATGCTACTGGCTGTCCACTGCGAGAATTCAAACTTTCCAACGGGCGCGCCCCGACGCTGCCGCGTCGCCGCTGAGGCCAGAGCAGATCACCAAGCTGCGGACCCTGTTCGGCGTCGACTCGCCCGTCGGCTGCCTGGGGTGAACCAGTCCCGATGCCGCCCACGATGCGCTGGTGAACGCTGGCACATACTTAGAGAGATCGCACACGGATCGCACGAACCGCCGACCTGAAACCCTCAAAAACGCCCTCTGACCAGCCGATACATGCCTGTGCCCCCGGCAGGATTCGAACCTGCGACACCGGCTTTAGGAGAGCCGTGCTCTATCCCCTGAGCTACGAGGGCGGACCGCCTGAGCTTACCGGCCGCTTGCGCACCGACGGGCTCAGCGCAGCTCCGCGATGACCTTCGCGAAGTTCTTGATGTGGTTGTCCTGCACGGTGACGGACGTGACGCCGTACTTCTCGCGGTAGAAGTTCAGCCTGTCGGCCATCTCGCGGGGCGTCCCGCTGAGCACCGAGGTCTGCTCGAGCAACTCCTCGTCCGAGAGCTCCGGGGCGTATTGCCGGGTCATCCTCAGGTCGGGCATGGTCTCGCCTTCGGCCGGCAGGGCGGTGATCGCCAGGTTCAACTCCAGCGAGTCGAATCGGTCGCCGGCGGCCTTGCGGACGAACTCGATGCGCTCGGTCAGCGGGTCGTCGGCCTCTTTGACCCGCGAGCCGGTCAGCCCGATGATGTGGGCGTGCTGGGCGGCAATCGTCAGCACCCGGTCGCCGTTGCCGGCGATGAGGATCGGCGTCTTCGGGTGCTGCTCCTCGAGATAGACCGTCATGTGCTTGAGGTAGTCGACCCGGGCGCCCGCGCTGGGATACGGCAGCTCGGCCGCCTCGAATTCCTCGCGCACATAGCCGGTTCCAAGGCCGATCTCGAGACGACCGTCGCTCAGTTTGTCCAAGTCGCCGAGGTCCCGGCTGAGCAGGGCCGGCTTGTAGAACGCCGCATTGAGGACATACATGCTGAGCTTGAGTCTCGTGGTGACCATGGCGGCCGCGGTCAGCGCGGCGATCGGCGAGGCCGCACCCAAATGGTCTGGCACACAAAGAATGTCGAATCCGACATCTTCGGCGCGCTTCACCTTCTCGACGAATGCCTCGCGCGACCTGACGAAGCGCATGCTAATTCCGAAACGAAAATCCTTGGCCACCAACAACTCCGTTCAACAGATGAGGACAATTACCAGGTTCGAGCCGCTTCCGCCAGGCCGTGCACCAGGGCGCTGGTGACCGGTGACAGGCCGTCGCCGCCGGGCAGCGGGCTGCGCGGGCTGATGCCGCGGACGCGCGGGGACAGCTCCAGCTGAGTACCGCCGTCGCGCACCCGGTTGACCGGATTGCCCGGATGCAGCCCCCGCAACTCCGGCGGGATGTCCTCGAGGTCGGTGATCACCTGATAGCCGGTCAACTGAATGTGCCGGGCCAGGTGCGCGGCCAAGGCGCGGTTGCGGCCGCCGGCCAGCAGCTGGGTGCTCCGCCCGATGCGGCCGTAGCCGTGCAGCGACACCGCCACATCGACATGATCGAGGAATTCGGCGAGCCGTGGTGACTCGGCCGGGTCGAACGACGCCGACGGCAGGTGGTGCGGGTAGCGGTCGGGGTGGCGCAGCACGTACACCGACGCTCCGGCGGCGTCCGCGGCCCGTTCGGCGATCACGTCGGTCATCTCCTCCAGCCCTCCACCGTGGATGGCGAGAAAGCCGAAGCGCGACCGTAATCGACTGACCTCGCTGATCCCTGGCTCGCTCAGCAACGCTGAAAGCGATTGCGGCGCAGGGCCCGACGTCGGCGCACGGCGCGGCCAGCCCGAGGGATCCCAGCGCCGCAAGAAGTCGATCCAGCGTTGCGGCAACCCGTGCTGCACGGCGCCGTCGATGATTTTGGGCAGGTAACCCGGCCGGGGCGGACCCGGTGTCACCCGGTGGTCGATGTAGACCCAGGCCGGCGACGCCCCGTCGTCGGTGTGCACGGTCAGCCGGTCCCGCCGGTAGCGCACCGGCACGCCCTCGGCGCTATCGAGGGTCGCCAGGTCGCCGTCGGAGATCTGCCAGATCACGCCATGCACCTGATTGCCGGCGAATGGTTCGACAGTGGCGACGCCGCGCTGGTTGATCAGCCAGTCGTGATCGGACAGGACGGCCGGGCGCGGATCGGCGGCGTCGGGACAACGCAGCGCCATCTGCCTGACGCACAGGTTCGAGCCATATGCGAAGTAGGCGTGCCGGCGGCCCGGCATTTAGCCGGTCACCGTCAGCCAGATGAGCACCACGTTAAGCAGACTAATCATTACGCCGACGCCCCAGCCAATAACCGTCGTGACGCGATGATTGGTGTCGTCGCCCATCAGCTGACGGTCACTGGTCAGCTTTACCAGGGGAAGGACCGCAAACGGTATCCCGAACGACAGCACGACCTGGGAGAGCACCAGGGCGCGCGTGGGGTCGAACCCGAACGCGAGGATCACCAGCGCGGGGCACACGGTGATCAAGCGGCGCACCAGCATCGGAATCCTGCGGTGCAGCAGGCCCTGCATGATCATGGCGCCGGCGTAGGCGCCCACCGACGACGAGGCCAGCCCGGACGCCAGCAACCCGACGGCGAAGAGCACCGCGATGGCGGGGCCCAGGGTGTGGTGGATCGCGGAGTACGCGCCCTCGATGGACGCGCTGATGTCGCGGTGCTGCAGGTTGATCGCGGCGACCAGCAGCATCGCGGCGTTCACCGTCCCCGCCACGGCCATTGCCAGCACGACGTCCAACCGGGTCACCCGCAGCAGCAGGCGTCGATGCGAGCCCTGGGCGGGATGCCCATGGCGGTCGAGCACCAGCCCGGAATGCATGTACACCGCGTGCGGCATCACCGTGGCACCCAGGATGGCGGCGGCAAGCAGCACGCTCTCGGTGCCCCGGAATCGCGGCACCAGCCCGCCGAGCACGGCGTCGGGCGGCGGCGTTTTCACGAAGAAGCTGGCCGCGAACCCGACGGCGATGACCAGCAGCAGTCCGGTGATGACGCGCTCGAAGATGATCTGGCCGCGCCGGTCCTGGATGGCCAACAGCAGCAGGGACACCGCCCCGGTGATGACCCCGCCGAGCAGCAGCGGCAAGCCGAACAGGATTCGCAAGGCTATTGCGCCGCCGACGATTTCGGCCATGTCCGTCGCGATCGCCACTAGTTCGGCCTGAGCCCAGTAGACCAGCCGGACCGGGCGGCTCATCCGCTTGCCGATGGCCGCGGGCAACGAGCGTCCGGTCACCAGGCCGAGCTTGGCCGACAGATATTGCACCAGGCCGGCCAGCGCGTTGGCCACGACGATCACCCACAGCAGCAGGTACCCGAACTGTGCGCCGGAACTGACGTTGGCGGCGACGTTGCCCGGATCGACATAGGCGATCGCCGCGACGAAGGCAGGCCCGAGCAGATACCAGCTGCTCTTCAGCGTGGCCTGGCTGCTCTCCGTCAACGTGTCGCCCTCGATTCATACGGCCGAATAAGAAAGTGAGGTTAGCCGAATACTCGTCGCGGACCGTAGGACACCCACGATTCGGCCACGTCTCCCCGGGCGGGCGGCGACGGCCTGCCGCCTGGGCCCAGCGACCCGACCGGTTCTATACCCGCGGGTGCGGCCGGCTACTCGGGCAGGTAGAGCCCCTTGCCGGTGATCAGCGGCAGATCGAGCGTCGTCACGATTCCCGGCTCCGCGGCCACCACCGCGGGGATCGCGTTGACCACCCGCATCGCGGTGGCGACCAGCCCGGCGTGGTTGTGGTCGCCCTTGCGGCTGCTCAGGCAGACGTCCATGGCGTAGGACGGCTCGCCGGTGATCTCGATGCGGTAGGACCCGCCGTGCTGAGCCGGCTGTGGCCACTCGGGGCACAGGTCCTCGCGCAGACGGGTGACGTGCTCGAGGACGACGACGGGGTCGCCGTTGACCATGCCGAACACCTCGAAGCGCAGCGCTGCGGCGCTGCCCTTCGGGATATGCCCCGACGCGATGTCGAAGTCCTCGGGCGCCGGGACGCGCACATACTCCTGCGCGACCGAGTCGAGCGAGATGCCCAGGCCCGCCGCCAGCTGGCGCACCACCGATCCCCACGCCAGGCTGAGCACGCCGGGCTGCAGCAGCATCGGGATCTCGTCGAGCGGCTTCCCGAAACCCATCACGTCGAACATGACGGCGGCGCTGTCATAGGTCGCGTAGTCGAC
The DNA here is from genome assembly GCF_001667885.1 of Mycobacterium scrofulaceum. Taxonomy (GTDB): domain Bacteria; phylum Actinomycetota; class Actinomycetes; order Mycobacteriales; family Mycobacteriaceae; genus Mycobacterium; species Mycobacterium scrofulaceum_C. The sequence goes on from NZ_LZJW01000109.1 coordinate 22,154, forward strand.
GATCTCCATGCAGCGAATCTGCTGGATATTCTGACAGGTGCCGGCCAGCGCCATCGGCAGCAGGTCGTTGGCGAAGCCGGGATCGATCCCGTTCACATATACGCTCGAACTGCCTTCCCGCGCAGCGTCTTCGATGGGCTTGATGAGCTCGTCGGGGATGACCTCCCAGGGGTATTGCAAGAAGACCGGGCCGCTTCCGACGATGTTGATTCCGGCCGCCAGCACGCGCCGGTAGTCCTCCAGCGCCTCGGGCAACCGGTTGTCGGCGAGCGCGTTGTAGACCGCGCACTGCGGTCCGGTGGCCAGCACGGCGTCCAGGTCAGTGCTGGCCAGCACCCCGGTCGATTCGGGAAGGCCGGCGAGCTCTGCCGCGTCCTTGCCGGCCTTTGCCTCCGATGACACCCAGACGCCTCTGAGTTCGAACTCCGGGTTGGTGATGAGCGCTCGCAATGCGTGGACGCCGACGTTGCCGGTGCCCAATTGGACGACGGGGATTGCCATGACGGCTCCTTAGCGTGGGGGTCACAGATCCGGGACGGGGATGTCGAGATTGGGGTAGGTGAGGCCACCGTCGACCTCGAGCGTCTTACCGGTCAGGAAGCTGCCGGCCGGGGACGCCAAATACACTGCGGCCGCGGCGATGTCGACGGGGTCGCCAAGCCGGCGCATGGGCGTGGCCTTCTCCATCGGTGCGCGCAACTCGTCGTTGGACGCGACGATGTCCAGCGCGGAGGTGAGGATCGATCCCGGCGCGATCGCGTTCACGCGGATGCGCGGGCACAGGTCCAGTGCGGTCAGCCGGGTGTAGTGGGACAGCGCGGCCTTCGCGGTGCCGTAGGCGGCGAATCCCCGGCCGGCCAGCCGGCCCATGGTGGAGGTGATGTTGATGATGCTGCCCCCACCGGAGTGCTCGAGCATCAGGGGCACCGCCGCGACGGTCAGCGCATGGGCGGTGGCGACGTTGAACGTGAACGCGTCCCTGAGGTCCTTGGTCGAGGTGGTCAGCAGCGTGTTCGGCATGGTTCCGCCGACGTTGTTGACGACGATGTCTAGTTTCCCGAAGGCCTCGACCGCCTGGCCGGCCAGCTCCGCGGTCGCCTCCGGGTGGGCGAGATCGGCGGCGACGATGTGCGCCCGCCGACCCGCGGCGCGGACCTGTTCGGCGACGCCTTCTAGTTGCGATTCCGTGCGCGAGGCGATCAGGACGTCGGCGCCCGCCTCGGCGAAAGCCAACGCGATGGCCGCCCCGAGGCCGCGGCCGGCACCGGTGATGACGGCGACTTTGTCATCGAGACGAAATCTGTCAAGGATCATTGCGGCCTCTCTTCGCCCAAGTTGTCAGCCGACACGGTAGCAAGCCGCGCCGTGTCAGATGCGGCATTTCTGGAACAGGTTCTACTTTTGCATATGGGCCGGGCGGCGCAATGCCCCGTGCCCATTTGCGTGCGGGGGAACGGGCCGGCCGAAAACGTGTGTTTGACCGCCGTGGCGGGACGGCCTCAGCGCATCCCGCGTCCACTGCGAGAACATTCACCCGGCGTTAGCCTTAGTGCGCTGACCGTTTGGTCGGTGCGCACGGCTAATGAATGGTGGCGATCATGTCTGAGCTTTCCCGCCGGGGATCATATTGCGGCTGAACCGATTTGGCGCTGCGCTCAGCGCCGCGACCGTCCTGGCGCTGTCCGGCTGCGGGAGTAACGACAACACGGCGGGCGAACATCCCGCGCCGGGCACGTCGGTCGCCAAGGTGAGCTGTGGCGGGGCCAAGTCGCTCAAGGCGAGCGGGTCGACCGCCCAGGCCAACGCGATGACCCGCTTCATCAAGGCGTTCGAGCAGGCCTGCCCGGGCTGGACGCTGAACTATACGCCCAACGGCTCGGGCGCGGGAATCGGTGAATTCACGGGTAACCAAACCGATTTCGCGGGGTCCGACTCACCGCTGGCTCCCATCGAATACTTCGCGGCGCGCCAGCGTTGCGGTTCGCCCGCATGGAATTTGCCGGTGGTGTTCGGGCCGATCGCGATCAGCTACAACGTCAAGGGCGTGACGTCGCTGAATCTGGATGGTCCCACGGCCGCCAAGATATTCAAGGGTGACGTCACCGCCTGGAACGATCCGGCCATTGCGGCGCTGAACCCGGGCGTCCCTTTTCCCGCCGAGCCGATTCGGGTGATCTTCCGCAACGACCAGTCCGGCACCACGGACAATTTTCAGAAATACCTGGATTCCGCGGCCAACGGCGTCTGGGACAGGGGCATCGGGAAGACGTTCAACGGCGGCGTCGGCGAGGGGGCCAGGGGCAACGACGGCACCTCGGCGGCGGTCAAGGCCACCGAGGGGTCGATCAGCTATAACGAATGGTCGTTCGCCCAGGCGCAGAAGCTCAACATGGCCCGGATCATCACCTCGGCCGGCCCCGACCCGGTGGCGATCAGCGCCGATTCGGTGGGCAAGGCAATCGCCGGAGCCGACTTCACCGAAGAGGGCAACGACCTGGTCGTCGACACCTTCTCCTTCTACAGACCGGCCCAGCCCGGTTCCTATCCGATCGTGCTCGCGACGTACGAGATCGTGTGTTCGAAGTATCCGGATCCCCAGGTCGCCGCCGCGGTGAAGGCGTTCCTGCAAAGCACCGTGGGCGCGGGGCAGAACGGCCTGGCGGACAACGGCTACATCCCGGTTCCCGAGTCGTTCAAGCCCCGGTTGTCGGCGGCGATCGACGCCATTTCGTGAGCCCGGCCGCCCCGGCGTGCGGGCCGCCCGCAGGCCGCGTTGGCCAGCGACAATCGGCCGACAGCAATTTGCCCAACGTTAACCTTCTTGCTGTTAGCTTCCTTGCTGCGAGAGACGGCTCATCGCCGGGTAGCGGCTAGGAGAACGTCGCCCATCATGTTTCATCCCTACCGTTAGGAAGTGACTTGAAACTCAACCGATTCGGTGCCGCGCTGAGCGTCCTGACCGCTGCTGCGCTGGCGTTGTCGGGGTGCGGAAGCGACAACAATGCCAACGGCGGGAGCAGCGGGACGAGCGGCTCGGCGTCGGGCAAGGTCAGCTGCGGCGGCAAGAAGACGCTGAAGGCCAGCGGGTCGACCGCGCAGGCCAACGCCATGACCCGCTTCGTCAACGCCTTCGAACAGGCCTGCCCGGGTCAGACGTTGAACTACACGGCCAATGGGTCGGGCGCGGGAATCAGCGAATTCAACGGCAACCAAACGGATTTCGGCGGCTCGGACTCGCCGCTCGCGGCGAAGGAATACGCCGCGGCGCAGCAGCGCTGCGGCTCCCCGGCGTGGAACCTGCCGGTGGTGTTCGGGCCGATCGCCATCACCTACAACGTCAAGGGTCTGAGTTCGCTGAGCCTCGACGGTCCCACGGCGGCGAAAATCTTCAACGGCGCCATCACGACGTGGAACGACCCGGCGATCGCGGCGCTGAACTCCGGTGTCACGTTGCCCGCCGAGCCGATCCATGTGGTGTTCCGCAACGACGAATCCGGCACCACCGACAACTTCCAGAAGTACCTTGACGCCGCCTCGAACGGCGCGTGGGGCAAGGGCGCGGGCAAGACGTTCAAGGGTGGCGTCGGCGAGGGCGCCAAGGGCAACGACGGCACGTCGGCGGCCATCAAGGCCACCGAGGGGTCGATCACCTACAACGAATGGTCGTTCGCCCAGGCGCAGAAACTGGACATGGCCAAGGTCGTCACGTCGGCCGGCCCGGACGCGGTGGCGATCAGCGCCGACTCGGTCGGCAAGACCATTTCCGGCGCCAAGATCAGCGGGCAGGGCAACGACCTGGTGCTGGACACACTCTCCTTCTACAAGCCGACCCAGCCCGGGTCCTACCCGATCGTGCTGGCGACATACGAGATCGTTTGCTCGAAGTATCCCGACCCCCAGGTCGGCACGGCGGTGAAGGCGTTCCTGCAAAGTACGATCGGTGCGGGGCAGAGTGGCCTTGCCGACAACGGGTACATTCCCATCCCGGATTCGTTCAAGTCGAGACTGTCGGCTTCGATCAACGCCATCACGTGATTTGAGGTGGTCGTGACCCGAGGAGCGGTAGCCAGCCCGTCGACCGCGGAAAAACCTGCGCTCACGGCGTTGGGCACACCGTCAGGCCGACGGGGTGACCGGCTGTTCAGGTTGGCGGCCGCCGCTGCCGGTTCGACGATCGTGGCCGCGATCCTGCTGATCGCGGTGTTCCTACTGCTTCGTGCCGTTCCGTCGCTGCGGGCCAACCACGCGAACTTCTTCACCAGCGCCCAGTTCAGCACCACCGACCCAAGCAAGCTCGCCTTCGGCATCCGTGACCTGTTGATGGTCACGGTGCTCAGTTCGCTCACCGCGCTGGTGCTCGCGGTGCCGATCGCGGTGGGTATCGCGGTGTTTCTCACCCAATATGCGCCCAAGCGGCTGGCTCGCCCGTTCGGCGCGATCGTCGACCTGCTCGCCGCGGTTCCCTCGATCATCTTCGGGTTATGGGGCATCTTCGTGCTGGCGCCCAAGATCGAGCCCGTCGCGGCATTCCTCAATCGCCACCTGGGCTGGTTCTTCCTGTTCAAGCAGGGCAACGTGTCGCTGGCCGGTGGCGGCACCATCTTCACCGCGGGCATCGTGCTTTCGGCGATGATCCTGCCGATCATCACGTCGGTCTCGCGGGAGGTGTTCCGGCAGACCCCGCACATCCAGATGGAGGCCGCGCAGGCACTGGGGGCCACCAAGTGGGAGGTGGTGCGGATGACCGTGCTGCCGTTCGGCCGCAGCGGTGTGATCGCGGCGTCGATGCTGGGGCTGGGCCGGGCGCTCGGCGAGACGGTGGCGGTGCTGATCATTCTGCGTTCCGCCGCACGCCCCGGAAATTGGTCGCTGTTCGACGGCGGCTACACATTCGCCTCGAAAATCGCCTCGGCCGCAGCCGAATTCAGTGAACCGCTGCCCACCGGGGCCTACATCGCCGCCGGGTTCGCGCTGTTCGTCTTGACGTTCGTCGTCAACGCACTGGCTCGCGCCGTCGCCGGGGGGAAGGTGAACGGATGACGGCCAGCGTGTTCGACCGGCCGGTCAAAGCCCAGGCGTTCCGGCCCGTCAGCATCCGGCGGCGGCTCACCAACGACGCGGCGACGATTTTCTTCGTGGCCTCCTTCCTCATCGCGCTGGTGCCGCTGGTCTGGGTGCTGTCGGTGGTGATAGCCCGGGGCTGGTATGCGGTCACCCGAACGGGTTGGTGGACCCACTCGCTGCACGGCATCCTGCCGGAGCAGTTCGCCGGCGGGATCTACCACGCGCTGTACGGAACCATGGTGCAGGCCGGGGTGGCCGCACTGCTGTCCGTGCCGCTGGGGCTGATGACCGCGGTCTTCCTGGTGGAATACGGTTCCGGCCGGCTGGTGCGGCTGACCACCTTCATGGTCGACGTGCTTGCCGGGGTGCCCTCGATCGTGGCGGCGCTGTTCGTCTTCAGCCTCTGGATCGCGACGCTGGGATTCCAGCAGAGCTCGTTCGCCGTGTCGCTGGCGCTGGTCTTGCTGATGCTGCCGGTGGTGGTGCGGTCCGCCGAGGAGATGCTCAGGCTGGTGCCCGACGACCTGCGGGAGGCCAGCTACGCGCTCGGCGTTCCGAAGTGGAAGACCATCATGCGGATCGTGTTCCCGATCGCCATGCCCGGCATCGTCTCCGGCGTCTTGTTGTCCGTCGCCCGGGTCATCGGGGAAACCGCCCCGGTGCTGGTGCTGGTGGGTTACAGCCGCTCGATCAACGTCGACATCTTCCACGGCAACATGGCCTCGCTGCCGCTGCTGATCTACACCGAGCTCACCAACCCCGAGCATGCCGGGTTCCTGCGCATCTGGGGTGCGGCGCTGAGCCTGATCATCATGGTCGCGGTGATCAACGTGATCGCGGCGGCGACCCGGTTCCTGGCGACGCGCCGGCGCTGAGCGCACGCCCGGTCCGGGTCAGGACTTGGATGCGGCCTTTTTGGCGGGCGCCTTCTTCGCCGTGGTCTTCTTCGCCGTGGTCTTCTTGGCGGCCGTCTTCTTGGCCGGCGCCTTCTTGGCCGGTGCCTTGCCGTTGCCCGAACGCGCCTTCACGCTGGCTTCCAGCTTGGCCAGGAGGTCGGAGACGTCCTCGGTCTCGTCGAGCTCCTTCGGCTGCTCCTCGGTGGTAAACGCTTCGCCACCTTCGAGTTTCGCGTCGATGAGCTCCTGCAGCTGCTCCTGATAGGTGTCGTGATAGCGGTCCGGGTTGAAGTCTTCGGCCATCGACTCCACCACCTGGCCGGCCATTTTCAGTTCCGCGGGCTTGATCTCGACCTCCTTGTCGAGGACGGGAAAGTCCGGGTCGCGGATCTCGTCGGGCCACAACAGGGTGTGCACCATCATCACGTCGCGCTTGCCGAAGTCCTTGACGCGCAACGCCGCCAGCCGCGTCTTGTTGCGCAGGGTGAAGTGCACGATCGCCATCCGATCGGTCTCGGCGAGCGTCTTCGCCAGCAGCACATACGATTTCGACGACTTGGAATCCGGCTCCAGGAAGTAGCTTCGGTCGAAGAGCATCGGGTCGACCTCGTCGGCCGGAACGAACTCCAGCACCTCGATCTCACGGCTGCGCTCTTCGGGCAGCGTGGCGATGTCGTCGTCGGTGATGATGACCATCTGGCCGTCGTCGGATTCGAACGCGCGGGCGATGTCACGATATTCGACGACCTCGCCGTCCACCTCGCACACGCGTTGGTATCGGATGCGGCCGTTGTCCTTGGCGTGCACCTGATGGAACTTGATGTCGTGGTCCTGGGTGGCGCTGTACACCTTGACCGGGACGTTGACCAGCCCGAACGCGATCGAGCCCTTCCAGATGGAGCGCATGTAAGTCAGTATGCCCATACTGTTCGCCGGCTAACAGCACGCGGGGCCGTTGCGTCCCAGCTCGTGACCGCATCGAAGCCGGCCGGGAAGCTATCGCCGGTTTGCCTGGGCCCGCAGGTCGGCCCGGTCGGGCAGCTGCGCACCGGCGCGGCCCACGGTCGCCGCCGACGACAGCGCGGCCGCCTCAAGTGCTCCGGTCAGGGCGTCGATCGAGATGCGCCGCAGGGCGGCCCGCCGGTCGGCACCCAACAAGTCCATTGCCCACAGCGCGTCGAGCAGGCCGACCATGAAGGCGTCGCCGGCTCCCACGGTGTCCACCACGCGGACCGGCCTGGCGGCCACGCGCGCCTCACCGGCCGAGCACAGCGCGACCGCGCCGCGCGCTCCCATCGTCACCACGACGATCGCCGGTCCAGACGCCAGCCACGCCCGGGCCGTCTGTTCGGGCTCTTGCTCGGGATCGATCCAGCGCAGATCCTCGTCGCTGACCTTGACGACGTCACTGCGCTCGGCCAGGTGCTCGATCCGCGCGCGGGCCGAATCCCGGTCGGTGATCAGCGACGGTCGCACATTGGGGTCGAAGGTGACGGTGGCTGAGGGGCGATAGGCGTCGACCAACGCCACGACCGCCAGGCAGCCCGGCTCGCGTACGGCGGCGATGGATCCGGTGTGCACCAATAGCGGCGGCGGAACCTCGGGTGTGCCGGAAAGCCGCCAGTCCAGGTCGAACGTGTAGACGGCGGATCCGTCCGCGGCGAGAGTCGCCACCGCGGTCGGTGTCCGGATGGCCGCAACGCTGCCCGGAACAAGCTGTGCACCAGCACCTTTCACGTAGTCGGCGATACGCCGGCCATGTGGGTCATCGGCGATGTGGGTCAAGAAGTCGATCTCGCGGCCCAGCCGGCCGAGCCCGACGGCGACGTTGAGCGGACTGCCCCCGACATGCTCGTCGCCGTTGACGATGTCGATCAGCGATTCGCCGATCACCAACCCGCGGGTCATCGCACCAGGGCCTCCAGCGTCGCCCGAGCTCCCTTGTGGTGCAACGAATCCAGCGCCCAGCAATACGCGTCGACAAACCGTGGCTGGTGGGTCAGGTCGCAGAACACCGCGGTCACCTCGACGAACGCGGTGGGATTCTGGTGTTGCGAGCGGGCGATCGGGATGAGCGAATCCGCGAGCTGGTCCACCACCTCGTACGGCTTACCCCATTCGTCGGTGCCCTCGGCGTAGCGCGCCCAGCTGGCCACCGCCGCGGCCGCCAGCCGAACCGGCCCGTCGCTGGCCAGGTTGTCGCAGATGACGGGGAACAGCCATTTCGGGATGCGGTCCGACGAGTAAGCGCAGATGCGCGCGACGGTGTCGCGCACGGCCGGGTTGGCGAACCGCTCGACCAGCGTGCGGCCGAACTCGTGCAGGTCGATTCCCGGCACCGGCGGCAGGGTGGGAATGGCCTCGGTTTCGAAGTACGAGAGCAGGAATGCGGCGAAGAGGGGGTCGCGGGCCGCCTCGTGGACGAACTGGAAGCCGCAGAGGTGCGCGAAGTAGGCCAGGCACTGATGCCCAGCGTTGAGCATCCGCAACTTCATCAGCTCGTACGGTCGCACGTCGTCGACCATCAGGACCCCGGCCTGCTCCAGCGGGGGCCTGCCATCGGCGAAGTCGTCTTCGATCACCCAGGCGGTGAAGGGTTCGGCCACCACCGGCCACCGGTCGTCGACGCCGAAGTCGCGCCGCACCTCAGCGGCCATCTCCAAAGTCGTTGCCGGGGTGATGCGGTCGACCATCGAACTGGGGAAGCGGGCGTTCTGCGCCACCCATTCGGCCAACGCGGGATCCCTGCGTTCGGCGCCGGCGAGCACGGTGCGCTTGGCGACCTCGCCGTTGTTCTCGATGTTGTCGCAGGAAACGATTGTCGGCGCGGGGATTCCGCGATCGCGCCGCCGGGCGAGCGCCTCGGTGATCAATGCGAACGCCGGCCCATCGGGGTCGCGGTACCCACCTTCGGTGATGGTCAGCGAAATGATCCGGGTGGAGGCGGCGGTGAGCACCTCCAGCGCTGATTCCGGATCGTCCGGGACGTAGCGGTAGTCCACGATCGACCCGATCACCTGCGCGTCCCGGCTGCCGTTGGGGTTCTCCAAGATCAGCGTGTACAGCCCGTCCTGACCGTTGAGGACGTCGCGCATGGTCCAATCGGCGGGCATCACGCCTATGCCGCAGATGCCCCACTCGCGGGCCAGCCCCTGCTGCAGCAGGAGGTTGATATACGCAGCCTGATGCGCGCGGTGGAAGTGCCCGGCGCCGATATGCGCGATACCGACAGTCACGCTGCCGCGGTCATAGTTCGGGGCCTCGATCGGCAGTGCGGAAAGCGACGCATTGTTCAGGTTGATCGTGCTAGCCACCATTGGCCAACTCCTCACCGGGCCACGGGCCCCGAAATTGATCGGGCTCGCAGCACCTCTCGACGGTATGACGGCCGCGGGCCGAAGCCCAGCGGCTTGGGCCAACCGATGTCCTACGTGACCGGGGAACCCCCGGTCGGCACGGCCGACAACAGCAGGACATCGGCGAGCGCACGCCACGAATCGGTGATCGCGACGGCCCCCGCATCGATCAAATCCGCTCGGCGGCAATCCCTTTCGTCGGGCGGCACGAACATCAGGTTACCCACGGTGGCGTAGCCGGCCGCGACCGCGGAACTGACCCCGGCGACGGAGTCTTCGATGGCCAACCCTTGTTCTGCCGCGACACCCATCACCTGCCCGGAATGCAGATACACCGCCGGGTCGGGCTTGCTCGTCGGCACCGGAAGCGAATCCTCGGCGCTGAACGTCACCGCCTCGGGTATCAGCGAATCGATGCCGGTGGCGGCGAAACAGGCGCGCAGGCGCTTGGTGGCGCTGGAGCTGACCGCCGCGAGCGCGTAGTGCGGCGCGAGGTCGCGCAGCGGTTCGAGCACCCGCGGGTCGGGGGTCAGCGTGACGGCGAGATGCGCGGTGACCCGTTCCCGCTCTTCGCGCACCCACCGCTCGAGTTCATCGGCGGACAACGCGTTGCCCTTCGCCACGTCGTCGGCTGATGCGACCACCGCTGCCGGAAGGCTCTGCGCCAACGTCTGATCGAGCGGCAGACGGCACTGGGCCGCCAGGTCCAGCGCCATGGCGCGAAAGTTCTTCCCGACGGCCCGCTTACGCAACTCCTCGGAGTCCAGTGGGGCGCTCACGCCGAACCTGGCGAGGAAGCGATTCATCACCTCGGTCGAGGCTTCGAACGCCGGCCGCTCCGAAGCGAACAGGTTGTCATCGGCGTCGCACAGCAACGTCGTGATCGGCGCAGGGTCGAACGTGCGCATAAAGCTCAGGCCCGCGTTCATCGTGTCACCAACTCTCGCTCGTCGTTGCGCAGCGCGTCACGCATTGTGGGTACCACGCCGCGGGTGTCGATATCGGCGATCATGTCGCCGAGGCGCCGGGCGAAACCGGGAACCGCCCGCAGCTCGGCGAACATCGCATGCCGCAGCAGGGGATCGGGGTTGTGGCCGGACATGTTGGCCAACTTAGCCACCGGTATCGCCTGCGAGTCTTCGAGGCGGAGTCGGCGGCCCTGGAGGTCGTGGCCGCGCATATACCGGGCCCATCCGGCAACGGCCAACGTCAGCAGCGTGTGCGGTCTGCCCTGCGCGATCGCCTCCTGCAGGGACGGCAGCACAAAGGAGGTGATTTTGGTGGTCCCTCGGCGGGCTAGCCGCGACAATTGGTCGCTCATGCTGGGATTGCTGAGCCGATCGAGCAAGGTGGCCCGGTACTGCGGGGTGTTCATCCCCGGGACGGCGGGCAGCAACGGCTGGATTTCCCGCCGCAGCAGGGCCTCGACGTAGTCGAAGATGACGCCGTCCCGCATCGCCTCGTCGGTGCGCTGGTAACCGGCCAGTGTCGCCAGGCACGCGAGCGCGATGTGGGTTCCGTTGAGCAGACGCGTCTTGATCAGTTTGTGTTCGCTGACATCGGCGACGAATTCCGCGCCGACCTCCTCGAGCGGCGGCCGCCCGTTGCTGAACGAATCCTCGATCACCCATTGGCGATACGGTTCGGTCACGACCGGACACTTGTCGGCCACACCGAATGTCTGCTCGACGAACTCCCGTTCCGAATTCGAGGTCTGCGGCGTGATGCGGTCGACCATGGTCGACGGGAACGCGACGTGCCTTTCGATCCAGCGGGCGAGCCCCGGGTCCTTGCACGCGGCGAACGAAATCAGCGCGGTCCTCGCCGGCCGGGTGTCACCCGGAATGTTGTCGCAGCAGAGCACGGTGAACGGTGCGAACCCTGCGCGGCGGCGCCGGTCGAGAGCCTCGGCCAGATAACCCCACGCGGTGGCGTAGCCATCGGAGGCGACCAGGTCGGCTCGCACGTCGGGATGGTTGGCGTCGAACTGGTCGGTGACCGGATCCAGGAAGTATCCGTTGTCGGTGATCGTCAGGCTGACGATTCGGGTTTGAGGGTCCGCCAGGGCGGCGCGGACCGCCGCGCCGTCATTCGGTGCGAAGTGGACGGAGCCGATCGAGCCCACCACGCGGGCGGTCTGGCCGTCATGCCCGCGCTGTACCACGGTGTAAAGCCCGTCCTGCGCGGACAGCAAGTCCTTGGCCCCCGGCGAGTGCAGGCTGACCCCGGTGACACCCCACCGATCCGAAATGCCCGAGCGGGCAAGGTCGTCGAAGTAGACGGCCTGATGTGCGCGGTGGAAATTGCCCGCACCGATGTGAACGACACCGCGCCGCAGGGCCGAGCGCTCGTACGTGGGCACCGCGATTCGCTGGGAGTGCAGTCGAAGCGTGGCATTGCTGAGGGGGACGCCGCCTTCTGGACGTCTGGACACTATGCGCATCGGTACCGCGTGCCCGCTGATGCCTGTGGATCAACGCCTTCGTTACCGACGTCACAGAAATTTACGTTTGAGACATAATCCGTGGTGGGTAACGAATGTCACTTCTCAGGCGCGTAGGTTGACAACATGGCGCCGCGGGTGAAACTCACCAATGCCGACAAGGTGCTGTATCCCGCCACTGGGACCACCAAGCGGGACGTCTTCGACTATTACACCCGGATTGCCCAGGTGATGATTCCGCATATCGCGGGACGCCCGGCCACCCGCAAGCGCTGGCCGAATGGCGTTGAGGAGTCGTCGTTTTTCGAAAAGCAGCTGGCATCCTCCGCTCCGGAATGGTTGCCCCGCGCCAGCGTCACACACCGTTCGGGCACCACGACGTACCCCATCATCGACAGCCCCGACGGGCTGGCCTGGATCGCGCAACAGGCCGCGCTGGAAGTGCACGTGCCCCAGTGGCGGTTCGTCGCCGAGTGGACCCGAAGCAAGGCCGAGGAGCTCAAGCCCGGCCCGGCGACCAGACTGGTGTTCGACCTCGACCCCGGTGACGGCGTGACCATGGCGCAGCTGGCCGAGGTGGCCCACGCCGTCCGCGACCTCATCGACGGGATCGGGCTGACCCTTTTTCCGCTCACCAGCGGCAGCAAGGGCCTGCACCTGTACGCGCCGCTGGCGGAGCCGGTGAGCAGCAAGGGTGCGACGGTGTTGGCGAAACGCGTTGCCCAGCAACTGGAAAAGTCCATGCCCAAGCTCGTCACCTCCACCATGACGAGAAGCCTGCGGGCCGGAAAGGTGTTCCTCGACTGGAGCCAGAACAACGGCGCCAAGACCACGATCGCCCCGTATTCGTTGCGCGGACGCGAGCACCCGACCGTCGCGGCCCCGCGCACCTGGGAGGAACTCGGCGCCCCGGCGTCGCTTAGGCAGTTGCGCTATGACGAGGTGCTGGCCCGGGTGGCGCGCGACGGTGACCTGCTCGAGGCGTTGGACAACGACGCACCTGTACCCGACAGGCTGAGCAAGTACCGCAGCATGCGGGACGCGTCGAAGACCCCGGAGCCGGTTCCACACGCCAAACCTGTTACTGGCCAGGGCAATTCGTTCGTCATTCAGGAGCATCACGCACGCCGGCTGCACTACGACTTCCGGCTGGAGAAAGACGGCGTGCTGGTGTCATGGGCGGTCCCCAAAAACCTACCCGAGACCACGTCGGTGAACCACCTCGCGGTGCACACCGAGGACCATCCGCTGGAATACGCCACCTTCGAGGGCAACATCCCCAAAGGGGAATACGGCGCCGGAAAGGTGATCATCTGGGACGCCGGAACCTACGAGGCGGAGAAGTTTCGCGACGACGAGGTGATCGTCAACCTGCACGGCAACAAGGTCTCCGGTCGTTACGCGCTGATCCAAACCAACGGTGACCAATGGCTGGCCCACCGAATGAAGGATCAGAAGACCTTCGACTTCGACGGCATCGCGCCCATGCTGGCCACCCACGGTTCGATCGGGGCGTACAAGGCGAGCCAGTGGGCGTTCGAAGGCAAATGGGACGGCTATCGACTGCTCGTCGAAATCGACCACGGCAACCTGCGGGTGCGCTCCCGCCGCGGCCGGGAGGTGACCAACGAGTACCCCCAGTTGCGTTCGCTGGCAGCAGATCTGGCTGAGCATCACGTAGTGCTCGACGGGGAGGCTGTCGTGCTGGACGCCTCCGGGGTGCCCAGCTTCCACGCCATGCAGAATCGGGGCCGCGGCAGCCGCGTCCAGTTCTGGGCGTTCGACCTGCTCTACCTCGACGGTCGCTCGCTGTTGCGGGCGCGCTACCAAGACCGCCGAAAGTTGCTGGAAACGCTGGCCGATGGCAACGAGCTGATCGTGCCGGAGTTGCTGCCCGGCGACGGGAAACAGGCGCTGGAGCACTCCGGCAAGCAGGGCTGGGAGGGGGTCGTCGCCAAGAAGCGCGACTCCACCTATCAGCCCGGTCGACGCTCGGCCTCCTGGATCAAGGACAAACATTGGAACACCCAGGAAGTCGTCATCGGCGGCTGGAAGGCCGGCGAGGGCGGACGCAGCAGCGGCATCGGCTCTCTGCTGATGGGCATCCCGACCGAGGGCGGCCTGCACTTCGCGGGGCGGGTCGGTACCGGGTTCACCGAACGCGACCTGGCGAGCCTCAAGAAGACCCTGGCGCCCCTGCACACCGACCGGTCCCCCTTCGCCCCACCGCTGCCGCGCAGCGAGGCCAGGGGCGTGACGTTCGTCGAGCCGGTGCTGGTGGGGGAGGTGCGCTACAGCGAGTGGACGCCGGATGACCGGTTGCGGCAATCGAGTTGGCGTGGGCTGCGACCGGACAAGGAACCGAGTGAGGTGGTGCGCGAATGAAATGGCTGACCTACCTTGACGCCGATGGCGAACGCACCGGGTTGCTCTCCGATGACAGTGACACCATCCACGCCATGCCCGCCGGCGTGACCCTGCTCGACCTGATCTCCCGGGGCGCCGACGGTTTGAACGCCGCCGGTGAAGAGGCACTGCGTGCCCCCGCGGCGACCGTGCCGCTGCGTGCGGTGCGGCTCTTGGCGCCGATCCCGCGACCACCATCCATCCGCGACTCGCTGTGCTTTCTGGATCACATGCGCAACTGCCAGGCCGCGCTGGGCGCAGGGCGCATGCTCGCCGACACCTGGTATCGCATACCGGCGTTCTATTTCGCCTGCCCGGCAACGGTTTTAGGCCCTTACGACGACGCACCGGCGGCACCCGGAAGTGCTTGGCAGGACTTCGAATTGGAGATCGCCGCCATCATCGGGACCGGTGGGCGCGACCTGACCGTCGACGAAGCCGAACGGGCCATCATCGGTTACACCATTTTCAACGACTGGTCGGCGCGCGACCTGCAGCAGATGGAAAGCCAGCTCGGGATCGGCCAGGGCAAGGGCAAGGACAGCGGCGTCACGCTGGGCCCGTACCTGGTGACGCCCGACGAACTCGCGCCCTACCGGCGCGCCGGCCGGCTCGATCTGCAGGTGACCGCGCTGGTCAACGACGCTGTCATCGGTTCGGGGTCGACCGCCGAAATGGATTGGAGCTTCGGCGAAGTCATCTCCTACGTCTCGCGCGGCGTGACCCTCGCACCCGGTGATGTCATCGGTTCCGGCACTGTTCCCACGTGCACGCTCGTCGAGCATCTCGACCCGGCGGCGCTGGACTCCTTCCCCGGCTGGCTACACGACGGCGACGTCGTCACCCTCCAGGTCCAGGGACTCGGGGAGACCCGGCAAACCGTGCGCGCCAGCCCCGCACCCCACCCCTTGGCCGCTCGGCCCAATCCGGACGCCGCGCCCCCGGCGCCGCGGGTGAACCGGGCACCCGCGAAGGTGCCCTACACCCGCGGCCTGCACGAGGTCGCCGATCGGGTGTGGGCGTGGACGCTGCCGGACGGGGGCTACGGGTGGAGCAACGCCGGCCTGGTCACCGGGGACGGCGCGTCGCTGCTCGTGGACACCCTCTTCGACCTGGCGCTCACCCGCGAAATGCTCGCGGCGATGGGCGAAGTCACCTCGTCGGCGCCCATCACCGATGCGCTGATCACCCACTCCAACGGAGACCACACCCACGGCAACCAACTGCTCGACGCCTCGGTGCGGATCATCGCCGCACGGGGCACCGCCGAGGAGATCGCGCACGGCATGGCGCCCGAGATGCTGGCGATGGCGCAGACCGCGAACCTCGGCCCGATCGCGACCCCCTACACGCGAGACCGCTTCGGGCACTTCGACTTCAGCGGCATCACGGTACGCAACGCCGACCAGACGTTCGACCGCGAGCTGACCATCGAGGTGGGCGGGCGGCGTGTCGATCTGTTGAATCTGGGTCCCGCGCACACCGCCGCGGACTCGGTGGTGCACGTGCCCGACGCGGGGGTGCTGTTCGGTGGCGACCTGCTGTTCATCGGCTGCACCCCGATCGTGTGGGCCGGTCCCATCGCCAACTGGATCGCCGCGTGCGACACGATGATCGCGCTCGACGCGCCGACGGTCGTGCCCGGACACGGCCCCGTCAGCGGCCCCGACGGAATCCGTTCGGTGCGTGGATATCTCGCGCACGTATCCGAACAAGCCGAGGCCGCCTACCGCAAGGGGATGTCCTGGTCGGAGGCGGCCGACACCATCGATCTCGGTGAGTACGCGAGCTGGCTGGATGCGGAGCGGGTCGTCGTCAACGTCTATCAACGTTACCGCGAACTGGACCCCCAGACCCCGCGGCTGGAGGTCATGGCCCTCCTGGTGATGCAGGCCGAGTGGCCGGCCAAAAGATCTCGTGGCTAAACCCGCACCGCGCGAACGAATTTGATCGTGGTGGCCGGAACCTGTTGCGCCGCCGTCCCCAACTCCGGCAGCCCGGCCGCGGCGAACAGGTCGGTGAGCCGGGATACGCTGGTTTCCCAACCGTTCTCGTGCAGCAGGGCCCCGACGTCGGTGTGCTCGCCGGGATAGGTCAAGCCGGTGAGATCCATCTCGAGTCCCCACCGCCGCCAGCCCTCGGTCATCAGCCTGGCCTGCTCCTGGTCCTGCGGCGAACTGCCCGTCACCGTCCCGAAGTCGGCGGCGAACCGGCTGCCCTCGGCGGATAGCGGGATGATCGAGTCCAGCAGCCGAACCTCTGCCTCCGGGGGCAGCCATCCGATGAGCACACCCTCGGCGAGCCACGCCGTGGGACGGGCCGGATCGAAGCCCCGCTCCTGCAGCGCCGCCGGCCAATCCTCGCGCAGATCGATTCCGACGTCGCGAAGCTTGGCGGTGGGCGCCGCCCCGATCTCCGCCATCGTCGCCGCCTTGAACGCGATCACCTCGGGCTGATCGATCTCATACACCGTGGTCCCGATCGGCCAGCGCAGCCGGTAGGCACGGGAATCCAGCCCCGAGGCCAGGATCACCACCTGGAGCAGGCCGGCCTGACCGGCCGCGGCGAAGTAGTCGTCGAAATATCGGGCGCGGGCGGCGAAGGTGTCGACCATCCGGTGAAAGCCGATGCTGCGCTCGAGGTCGCCGGGATCCAGTTCGCCGCTGGCGAGCTTGGTGAACACGTCCAACCCCACGGCGCGCACCAGCGGTTCGGCGAAGTCGTCCGTGATGACCGGCTGCGGGCGCTTGCTCGCGGCGGCGCGGGCGGCGGCGACCATGGTGGCCGTCGCTCCCACGCTGTTGGCCAGGTCCCAGCTGTCACCTTCGGTTCGTGCCATGCTCTCTCCTTCGATGTGGCGGCCAAACCACGGTATGCCCCGCCGGTGAACACTGTCGTCCCCTACGGTTCCTCCTATGCCCGCAGTGGAATTCGGAACCCTCGAAGACGACATCGCCCTTGTCACGCTGAACCGCCCCGAGCGCCTCAACGCCATCGACGGATCGCTGATCGACGGCGTGCACCACACCCTTGACCTGCTCGGCGGCGGCGAGTTCAGGGCCGCGATCCTGACCGGCGCCGGACGCGGCTTCTGCGCCGGGGCGGACCTGAGCGGCACCGGCGAACCGTGGACCAAGCCGAAACCGACCACCCCGCCCTTCAAGGTCAACTACGACTCCCAGGTTCGCCTGGCCGATCTGTTCACCCGGATCTACGAGTTGCCCATCCCGGTGATCGCCGCGGTCAACGGCGTGGCGGTCGGGGGAGGGCTGGCCTTCACGCTGGTCTCCGACGTCAGGGTCGCCTCCGAACAGGCGCGGTTCGGGTCCGCGTTCATCAAGGCCGGCTTCTCGTCGATGGACATGGGCACCAGCTACCTGCTGCCGAAAATCGTCGGCGCCGGCGTGGCGCGCGAACTGATGCTTTCCGGCCGGATCATCGACGCGGTCGAGGCCTACCGCATTCACCTGGTGCACGAGGTGGTGTCGGCCGACGACCTGATGCCCGCCGCGCTGCGGGTGGCCCGCTCGATCACCGAGAACAACGCCTACGGCGTGTGGCAAACCAAGATCGGTCTCAACGCGGCGCTGGACGCGCCGAGCCTGCGGCACGCCATCGAGATCGAGAACCGGACACAGATCATCAGCGGCTTCACCAACAACCCGGTCGAGGCGGCCACCGCCCACATGGAGAAGCGCGCACCGCGGTGGGATCCGCTGTGAGGTGGGGTGCGACCGCCGCTGGTTGATGGCGGCGGCCCGCGGCGCCCGGCTTCGCCGCGCTTGCGACCGCCGCTAGTCGATGGCGGCCCCGCGGCGCCCGGCTTCGCCGCGCTTGCGACCGCCGCTAGTCGATGGCGGCGGCCCGCGGCGCCCGGCTTCGCCGCGCTTGCGACCGCCGCTAGACCTTCGCGATGACGTTCTCCGCGAACATCTCGAGGTTGCGGATCTTGTTCTCCAACGGCTCGGTGTCGTTGCCCTTGATGTAGGGGATGCGGAAGCCGACGATGGCGTCGGTGACGCCCTTGTCCTCGAGGCGTTTGATCCCGTCGACGGTGTAGGCGTCGGCCGAGATGACGTGAATCTGGAACGGTCCCGTCTTGCCCGCCTCTTCGCGATACCGCTTGAGCTTGGCGATGAGCCCGTCGAGTTCCTCCGGGTCGCCGCCGCCGTGCATCCAGCCGTCCAGGCGGGCGGCACGGCGCAGCGCCGCGTCGGCATGCCCGCCGATCAGGATCGGGATCGGCTGGGTGGGAGCCGGGGTCATCTTCGTCTTCGGGATGTCATAGAACTCGCCGTGGAACTCGAAATAGTCGCCGGTGGTGAGCCCCTGGATGATTTCGATGCATTCGTCCATGCGCTTGCCGCGCTTGGCGAACGGGACGCCCAGCAGTTCGTAGTCCTCCGGCCACGGGCTGGTGCCGACGCCGAAGCCCACCCGGTTGTTGGTCAGCGCGGCCAGCGAACCGATCTGCTTGGCCACCAACGCCGGCGGCCGGATGGGCAGCTTGAGCACGAAGAAGTTGAAGTGCAGCTTCGTCGTCACCGCGCCCAAAGCGGCTGTGAGCACGAAGGTTTCGATGAACTCTTTGCCGTCCAGAAACTCGCGATCGCCGTCGGGGGTGTACGGGTACTTGGAGTCTGACTCGAAGGGGTAGGCAATGCTGTCGGCGATCGTCATCGCGTGGTACCCGGCCGCCTCGGCCGCCTGGGCCAGCGGGATGTAGTACCTGTGGTCGGTCATCGCCTCCGCGTAGGTGAACCGCACGTCATCTGCCTTCCTGGAAACCGGTCGTCACACGAGATTAGAACGTGTTCTAGTTCTACCCGTGGCCGGGTTCCCAGCACAATAAGGCGTCAGAGCTGGTTTTCGGGGCCGATGACCGCCCAGACCGTCTTGCCCGTTGCGGTGGGCGTGCTGCCCCACGCACGTGACAGCGCCTCGACGATCGCCAGCCCGGACACGTCGATGCCGGTCGTTGGCGACGGCAGCCGCACGGCGGGGGCGTGGCTGCTGTCGGACACCGCGATGGTCGCCGTCGCACCGTGGCTCTCGAGGCGCATGACGGGAACGCTCGGGGTGTGCTCGAGGACGTTCTCGACGAACACGTTGACCACCACCAGGGCGACGGGGATCAACGTCGACTGCGACCACGCGGTGAGCCACTCGCGGACCAGACGGCGCGACTCGCGCAAGCTGGTCAGGTCGGCGGGCAGTTGAGCGTCGGCCCGGCGCACGGCGCGCCGGCTCTGCTGGCTGAGCGCCTTGAGCGCCGCCTTTTCGGTCGAGTACACCGGCATGAAGTAGGCGACGCCGCTGCGGGATAACGCCTCGCGCGTTCCGCGGTGTGCGCAGACCAACACGATCGGGACATTCGGATTGCCGCGGACCTGCCAGTGCGCGCCGATGAACGTGGACCACGCCAATTCGGCGAGCACCTTGAGCGCGGAGATGTTGACGATGACGGCGGCCGGCTCGTCCAGGGTGGCCTGCAGGATGTGGTCGCGGAGCGTCGCGGAGTTGGTCCCGTCGAGCACACCGTCCACGGTCAGGACGGTCGCGGACTCGTCCGTCCGCGTCGCGATCGCCAGCGAGCTGGGGGACTCAGCTACCGAGCTCACCACAGCAACCCCTTTCCCTGCGGGGGCCTCCGGTGTCGAGGCGCCCGGTCGCCCGGCCGGTTCGCCGACGGATGAGACGTCGCGATCCTGCTTTCCGGCTGGGTCGTGTCGTCCGGTTCCATCGCTGCTCCTCGAATCACACCCGGGCCAACTGCTTGAGTATCCGCCCTCAGCGGCAAAAGTCTAATTCGGGTCGAGCGACCTGGACGCCATAGGAAAGCGCAGCCCACGGGCGTCATGTCGAGAGCGCGCGCGGCAGGCAGCGCGGTGTGAGTGAGGCGCGTGCCCGTCCCCACCCGTTCGAGGCCCCCGCCTCTACCGCGCCGAACACATTGTTCGTTTCCGCTGCGCAGCACGCGCATCCTCCCGGACTACCACCTTCGGCGTCGCACCAAACACCGGAAAAACGCGGGTCGAGCAGGGAAAGGGGGCGGGTCAGCTGGACGCGTACGGCGGGGCGCCCACTCCGGCGACCGAGTGCGTGCCCCACGGCGTTCGTTCGACGATGCGGGCGTCGGCGCTGCGCCGGCCCACGGTCAGCGTCGCGGTCCGCGCACGCCCGAGCGCGTCGTCGGGCAGCGGTTGCGACGGCGAAGCGAACACCGTCCCCTGCCAGTGGTAACGGCCGTCGATCGGGTCGAGGTGTCCGGTGAGCCGGACCCGGACCGGATGGTGGGCGCCGGCGATCTCCAGCGTCGCGGCGCCGTCATAGGTGTCGTCGCGTTCCGGAGCGCTGGCCGACAGGTCGAACGCGGAGGCCACCGGCGGGGCCTGATCGGGTGTCAGCTGCGCGCGCTCGTTGAACACCCGCAGGCTGCTGGCGCGCACTTCGATGCGGCTGCTGGCCGTGCGCTCCATCAGGCGCAGGCACTCGGCGATGTAGCGCGCCTGCGCTCCGGTGTCGGGCCCGGTGATGAAGAAGTAATTCGGAAAGCCGCGGACCGCCACTCCGTAGAAGGGCTCCATGCCGTCGTGCCACGCCTGCCGGATGGTCAGCCCGTCGGCGCCCACAAGCGTTTCATCGGCCAGCTCGTCGGGGACCGAGAATCCGGTGCCGTAGACGATGGCGTCGACGCGGTGGTCCACGCCGTCGCGGGTGCGGATGCCCGACGACGTCACCGCCGCTATCGGCGAACCCGCCAGCTTGATCGAGGGGCGGTCGGCGGCGTCCGGGCGGAAGCGGTGGCGCAGCCAGCGTTTGGCGCGCGTTGACCACAGCGGCACCTCGGTGACTACGCGCCGCGGCGAATGCGCGAAGACGGTGACCGAAGCCGCGACCCCGGTCAGCCGGCCGATGTGGTGTGCTGCGCCGGCGTCAGTGCCGATGACCGCGAGGTGCTTGCCGGACGGATCGAACCGGGGCGGCCAGGCGGCCGCGGGAAACGACGGGCCCAGGAAGTCGCCACGACCCGCGATGTCCGGCAGCCAGGGGACGAACGGCGGTTCGGTGGCGATGACGGCCCGCGCCCGCACGGCCTCGCCGCCGGCCGTCGTCAAGCGCCAGGTGTCGCTGTCGTGTTCGAAGGCCGACCGGACCTGCGCGGCGGGCCCGTCGAGGACGACGAAGTCGGTGATGCCGGCCGCCGCCACCGCGGCGGAAGCGCCGGCGCGCGCGCCGAGAACGACTACGGGATGGCGGGAGTTGGCGGGAGCGCCCGGCCGCGTCACAGAAACCTGCTGCGCTTCCAGCCGCGGCGGGCGATCGGGCCGAGCAGGCCGACCTCGGTCAGGAACGCCGCCAGCGGGGCGAAACCGGCCACCTGCATCTCGCGGCGGTGCGGGCTGGTGCGCGCGATGTGTCGGGCCCGCTTCGGGTCCAGCCCCGTGCGCGCGTACGGGATCGGATTGCTGAACAGGTAGTTGAAGAAGTAGCCGCCCAGCCCGTTGATGTTGGCCATGAACCAGCGGTTGATCCGGGGCATTTCGGCCACGCGTTTACGGGCCCCGTCACGGGCGAATTGGATGTGGCGGGCCTCCTCGGTGACGTGAATCCGCATGAGGCGCTGGATGATCGGCTGCAGCTCCGGGTCGTCCATCATCTGCCGCTGCAGGGAATCGAAGATCTCTTCGCCGATCAACGCGGCTACCCACAACATCGAGCCCCGCTGGAACGCCAGTGGGAGCGCGTTGATGATCATGCGGTGAAACAGCCTCGGCCGCACCGGCTTTGCGCCGATGCGCTCGATGGCCTTGCCGAACATGACCATGTGACGGGTCTCGTCGCCCAGCTCGGTCAGCTTGTAGTGGGTCGACTTGCTCGTGGGGTCCTCGTGCAGGATGGTCCGCAGCAACGATTGGTTGAGCATGTTCTCGAACCAGATTCCGGCCGACAGCGTGTTGACCAGTTCCTGGCGCGACAGCTCGATCTGTTGCTCTCGGGTCATCTCGTCCCACATGGGCGTGCCGTACAGCGAGACCAGGCGCGGCGGCAAGTAGAACTTGTCAGGATCCAGCGGGGCGTCCCAGTCGATGTCGACGACCGGTTCGTAGGACTTTTTGACCGAGCCCTTCAGCAGGCGGTCGGAGAACTCCTCACGACTCGGCCCGCTCGACTTGACCGCAGTGGTGGTCATCGCTGGCGTCCCTTCATTGGGTGCTTCAGACGGTACCCATGGTACTGGGTACTTTTGGTCCCGACTAGGCCCTTCAGGTTTCGATTCGGCAATCTGTTGCAAGCGACGAGGAGGCATTCTTGGGCCGGCATATCCACGTCATCGGCATCGGGGCCGGCGACCCCGACTACGTGACGGTTCAGGCTATCGAGGCGCTCAACGACACCCAGGTGTTCTTCGCGATGGACAAAGGCGAGGCGAAAAGCGACCTGGTGGCGCTGCGCCGAGAGATCTGCGACCGGTTCATTCGTGAGCCCGGCTACCGCTTCGTCGAGTTGCCCGACCCCGAACGGTCGGCCGGCTCGGACTACCGCGGCGCGGTCTCGGACTGGCATGCCGCGCGGGCGCGGGTCTGGTCGGCGGCGATCGCCGCCGAGCTCGGACCTGATGGCGTCGGCGCTTTTCTGGCCTGGGGCGACCCGTCGCTCTACGACAGCACCCTGCGCATCCTGGCAGCCATCGAGGCCGAGCTCGAGTTCACGTTCGACGTCATCCCGGGCATCACGGCGGTGCAGGCGCTGACCGCCCGGCACCGCATCCCGCTCAACGAGGTCGGGGAACCGGTGCTGATCACGACCGGCCGACAGCTGCGCGCGCACGGCCTGGACGGATCAGCGGTCGTCATGCTCGACGCCGAATGCTCCTTCCGGACGTGCCCGCCTGAGACCCGCATCTGGTGGGGCGCCTACCTGGGCACCGCCGACGAGTTGCTGGTGGCGGGCACGGTCGGCGAGGTCGCCGGCGGCATCGCGGAACTTCGGGCGCAGGCCCGTGCGCGGCACGGCTGGATCATGGACACCTATTTACTGCGACCGGCAGACTGAAGAGCGTGCCCGAACTGCCCGAGGTCGAAGCCCTGGCCGACCACCTGCGCCGCCACGCCGTCGGCTTGACCATCGGCCGCGTCGACGTCGGCGCCCTCTCCGTCCTGAAAACGTTCGACCCGCCGCTCAGCGCGTTGCACGGCCAGCCCGTGACCGGGGCGCACCGCTGGGGCAAATACCTTGGGTTGCAGGCCGGAGAGCTGTACTTGATCACCCATCTGTCGCGCGCGGGATGGCTGCGGTGGTCGGACAAGCTGTCCGCGGCGCCGCTGCGCCCCGGCAAGGGCCCGATCGCCTTGCGCGTGCACCTGGGCACGCCCGGGGAGGCGCCCGGCTTCGACCTCACCGAGGCCGGCACCCAGAAGCGGCTGGCCGTCTGGCTCGTCGGTGACCCGCAAAGCGTGCCCGGGATCGCTGCTTTGGGTCCCGACGCGCTGGAGCTCACCGTCGAGGACCTCGCCGGTCTGTTGGCCGGCAACACCGGCCGGATCAAGACGGTCATCACCGACCAGAAGGTGATCGCCGGCATCGGCAACGCCTACAGCGACGAAATCCTGCACGTTGCCAAGATGTCCCCGTTCGCGACCGCGGGCAAGCTGACCGATGAGCAGCTCACCACCCTGCACGACGCGATGGTGTCGGTCCTGCGCGACGCGGTGAGCCGGTCGGTGGGTCAGGGGGCGGCCACGCTCAAGGGCGAGAAGCGCTCCGGCCTGCGGGTGCACGCCCGCACCGGCCTGCCCTGTCCGGTGTGCGGGGACACCGTGCGCGAAGTCTCCTTCGCGGACAAGTCTTTTCAATACTGTCCGACGTGCCAGACCGGCGGCAAGGTGCTGGCCGACCGGCGGATGTCGCGGCTGCTCAAGTAGGCGAGGGGCCGCGACTTGACACCTGTCGATATGCTGCCCGGATGACTCGGCAGAAGATCCTCATCACGGGCGCCAGTTCCGGCCTGGGCGCCGGCATGGCGCGGGCGTTCGCCGCCAAGGGCCGCGACCTGGCGTTGTGCGCCCGGCGCACCGACCGGCTCGACGAGCTGAAAGCCGAACTGGCCCAAAAGTATCCGGGCATCAAGATCGCCGTCGCGGCGCTGGACGTCAACGACCACGAGCAGGTGCCGAAGGTCTTCGGCGAACTCAGTGACGAGCTGGGCGGCATCGATCGGGTCATCGTCAACGCCGGCATCGGCAAGGGCGCGAAGCTCGGCTCGGGCAAGCTGTGGGCCAACAAGGCGACCCTCGAGACCAACCTGGTGGCCGCGCTGGTGCAGATCGAGACAGCGCTGGAGATGTTCAACCACGCCGGGTCGGGCCATCTGGTGCTCATCTCCTCGGTGCTCGGCAACAAGGGCGTGCCGGGCGTCAAGGCCGCCTACGCCGCGAGCAAGGCCGGGTTGAGCTCGCTGGGTGAATCGCTGCGCGCCGAATACGCCAAGGGGCCGATCAAGGTTTCGGTCATCGAGCCCGGTTACATCGAGTCGGAGATGACGGCCAAGTCCAACAGCACGATGTTGATGGTGGACAACGAGACTGGCGTCAACGCGCTCGTCGCCGCCATGGAACGCGAGCCCGGCCGCGCGGCGGTGCCGTGGTGGCCGTGGGCGCCGCTGGTGCAGGTGATGCGGGTGCTGCCGCCCCCGCTCACCAAGTGGTTCGCGTGAATCAGTGCGGCACCGGCGTGTAATGCGCCGCGTCGCTGGTGAATTCGGGCTTGCCGTAGGTTGCCAGCCGTAGCTTGAGCAGCCCGATCACGTAGGCGTCGGTGATGTCCCGAAGCACGGGCATGCGGCTGGCGTGGCTCACCGCGGTGAAACGTCCGATGATGAAGGGTGCGGTGAGGGCGACGCGCACGAGGTCCGTCGGCCCCATCGAGACGCCCATGGCCTCGGCAATCTCGCGATTGCCATTGCAGAAGGTCCGAACGAAAGTGAGCTTGCTGAAACTCTTTTCGACCGCTTCGGCGCAACGGTCGAACAGGGTGGTGTCGGGCCGCAGGTAGGCCGCCATCGTGCCGCGGACGAGTTCTTGGCAGATGCTGTCGAATCCGTCGCGCAGCAGCGCCGAGCGCGCGTGCATCACGTGGATGATGTCGGCCGGTTCCGCGGGCAGCAGTTCTTCCGGCAGGCCGAGCAAAAAGCAGCGATACCTGGCGAATTCGACGACGGCGCGCTCCTCGGCGGTGAACTTCGTCCGGCCCTGCTGGCGCGCCTTGCGGGCCAGCAGGTACTGGCCGATCATTCCGGCCGGCATCTGGTCCACCTGGGGCACGGGCATGCCGTACACGGCGGCATCCCACTTGTCGGATTTCTTCAGCGCGTTGTAGCGGACCATCGAGTGCATCAGCCGGACCATGGCGGCCGCCTCGAAACCCGGCCCGAAACGGTCCAGCGCACCGGGCAGGGTGGTGACCGCGAAGAAACTGGCGGTCTCGTTTACCCGGCGGGCGGCCCGCTTCCCCGAGAGCGCGCCGGTCAGCGCCATCGGCAGCGCGGCGTAGGTGTTGGTGAAGGTCGCGATGAAGGCCCCTCGCGTGATGAAGGGCGCCAGCAGCGCCGCGGGGATCCGCTCTTGGCGGGCGCCCTCGCGGACCAGATCGAAGTCGATCCACTCCGGCGTGGCCTCCATCGCGGCGATGAACGAAACCAGCTCGTGGGGTGCGTCGCGCACCGCCTCGATTCCCTCTCGGCAAGCCGTCTTGAGCATGTCGATCAACTGGGCGACGCTGTGCGAATCCATCAGTGCCGCATAGGGATCGGCGACGACGTCACCCAGCAGGGTGGCGGTGCTCATCAGCTCGACCACGCGGTGGTCTTCGAGGATCGGTGCGCGGTCGGCGATCCAGGCGGGCAGGGCCGAGTCCACGTCCGGCTCCGTGGCCAGGCGATCCGGCTGCCGGTCGAAGTCGAAGTCTCCGTACAGGTTGGGCAGCAACTCGCGCTGGCGGCGGACTCGCTCGGCGAGCTCGGGGTAGTACGTGACCATCGCTGCCTCCCAATAACTAACAGTTCGTGAGCAATACTCACAAGTTGTTAGTTATGCTGTCAAGCATGAGAGCGGGCAACCCGAGGCGGCGCATGACCGCCGAAGGCCGGCGCGAGCAGATCCTCGACGTCACGCACGCGATCGTCGACGCCGAGGGGTTCCACGCGGCCACACCGAACCGCATCGCCGGGGCGGCGGGCATCAATCGGTCATTGATCTATCAGCTGTTCGGCGACCCGGCGGGACTCTTCGTGGCTCTGATCGACCGTGAGGCGGCCCGAGCCGGCGCCCAGTTCGCCGAGGCGGTCTCGGGATTGGATGCCGTCGCCGACGACCAGTCGCTCATCGTCGCGTTCGACGGCGTGCTGGCCGCGGTCGACGCCCACCCGGCATCGTGGCGACTGTTCCTGTTCCCGCCGCAGGGTGCGCCACCGGAGCTGTACGCGCGGCTGGCTCAGTCGCAGGCCGTCGTGTTGGAGTTCTTCGTCACCGAATTGCTGCGCATCAACCCCCACGTGCATGACCCCGAATACACCGCGCGGATCCTGCACGCCGCCGGACGCGAACTGCTGCAGCTGCACCTCAGCGAGCCACAGACCGCGACCGTGGAACGCTTGCGCACCTTCGTGCGGCGGCTGGGCTCCGACGTCATGAGCCGCACGGGCTGATCAGCTGGTGCGGCCGCGCTCGGTCCGGTAGCGGCGCACCAGCGCATCGGTCGAGCTGTCGGACTGCGGCGCCGGCGAGCTGTCCGACGTGATCACCGGAAGCAGCGCCTTGGCCTGCGTCTTGCCCAGCTCCACCCCCCACTGGTCGAACGAGTCGATGCCCCAGATGACGCCCTCGGTGAAGACCTGATGCTCGTAAAGCGCGATCAGCTGCCCCAGCACCGACGGCGTGAGCCGGTCGGCCAGGATCGAGGTCGACGGCCGGTTGCCGGGCATTACCTTGTGCGGCACGACGTCCGCCGGGGTGCCCTCGGCCGCAATCTCCTCGGCGGTCTTGCCGAAGGCCAGCACCTGGGTCTGGGCGAAGAAGTTACTCATCAGCAAGTCGTGCATGCTGCCGGTGCCGTCGGCGGTCGGCAGGTCGTCGGTGGGCTGGCTGAAGCCGATGAAGTCGGCCGGCACCAGCCGGGTGCCCTGATGCAGCAATTGGTAGAAGGCGTGCTGGCCGTTCGTTCCCGGTTCGCCCCAGAAGATTTCGCCGGTGTCGGTGGTGACCGGCGTGCCGTCGGCCCGTACCGACTTGCCGTTGGACTCCATCGTCAGCTGCTGCAGATACGCCGGGAAGCGCGCCAGGTCGTTGGAATACGGGAGCACGACGCGTGACTGCGCGCCCATGAAGTTCGAGTACCACAGCCCGATCAGCCCCAGCAGCGCCGGCGCGTTCGATTCCAGCGGCGCGGTCTTGAAATGCCGGTCCACGATGTGGAATCCGGACAGGAAGTCGGCGAATGCCTCCTTGCCGATGGCCGCCATCACCGACAGACCGATCGCCGAATCGACCGAGTACCGTCCGCCGACCCAGTCCCAGAAGCCGAACATGTTGTCGGTGTTGATCCCGAAGTCGTCGACCAGGCGCTTGTTGGTGGAGACCGCCACGAAATGCTTGGACACCGCGGCGTCGCCGAGCGCGTCGGTCAGCCAGCGACGCGCGGCGGTCGCGTTGGTGAGGGTCTCCAGCGTGGAGAAGGTTTTCGATGCGACGACGAAAAGCGTTGTGGCGGGGTCTAAGTCGGACAGGGTGGCGACGAGGTCGGCCGGGTCGACGTTGGAGACGAAGCGGGCCGAAATCCCCGCGTCGGCGTAGTGGCGCAGCGCCTGATACACCATCACCGGACCCAGATCCGACCCGCCGATGCCGATGTTGACCACGGTGCTGATCCTTTGTCCGGTGGCCCCGGTCCATTCACCGCTGCGTAACCGGTCGGTGAAGTCGCCCATCCGGTCCAGTACGGCGTGCAC
>NZ_LZJW01000110.1 GCF_001667885.1 Mycobacterium scrofulaceum
GCTGCTGCGCTCGGCCGGGCTGCTGGACTGCGAGCGACGTGGCACCTGGGTGTACTACTGGGTGATTCCCGGTGCGCTGCAGCAACTTTCGTCGGTGCTGAGTCCATGACGGGCGCACCGACCGCGGTCGCGACCGGCCTGCCGACCATGGACCGGTTCCTACCGGTGTGGATCGGCGCGGCGATGGCCGCCGGCCTGGCGCTGGGCCGAATCGCGCCGGGGCTGGGGTCGGTCCTCGGCGCCGCTGCGGTGCAAGGGGTTTCGCTGCCAATCGCGGTTGGCCTGCTGGTCATGATGTACCCCGTGCTGGCCAAGGTTCGCTACGACCGGCTCGACGAAGTCACCGCCGACCGCAAGCTGATGGTCACCTCCGTGCTGCTCAATTGGGTCATCGGGCCGGCGGTGATGTTCGCGTTGGCCTGGACGTTGCTGCCGGACCTCCCGGAATACCGCACGGGCTTGATCATCGTCGGGCTCGCGCGTTGCATCGCGATGGTCATCATCTGGAACGACCTGGCCGGTGGGGACCGCGAGGCGGCGGCCGTCCTGGTCGCCCTGAACTCGCTGTTCCAAGTGGTCATGTTCGCCGCGCTGGGCTGGTTCTACCTGTCGGCACTGCCCGGGTGGCTGGGCCTGCCCCGAACCGGGATCGACGTCTCCCCATGGCACATCGCCCAGGCGGTGCTCGTCTTCCTCGGGGTTCCGCTGCTGGCCGGATACTCCTCGCGCCGGCTCGGCGAACGGTTCCGGGGCCGCCACTGGTATGAGACGCGGTTTCTCCCCCGGGTCGGACCGTGGGCCCTGTACGGGTTGCTGTTCACCATCGTGCTTCTCTTCGCCCTGCAGGGCCGTCAGATCACCTCCCGCCCATGGGACGTCGCCCGTATCGCGATCCCGCTGCTCGCCTACTTCGCGATCATGTGGGCGGGCGGTTATGCCCTGGGGCACGCGCTGCGCCTGGGTTACGCCCGCACCGCCACGCTCGCGTTCACCGCCGCCGGCAACAACTTCGAGCTGGCCATCGCGGTGGCCGTCGCGACCTATGGCGTGACGTCCGGGCAAGCCCTCGCCGGGGTTGTCGGCCCCCTGATCGAGGTGCCGGTGTTGGTCGGGCTGGTCTACGTTTCGCTCGCGCTGCGGGGTTTCGCCGATGACCGGTAAACCCAGCGTCCTGTTCGTCTGCGTGCACAACGCCGGGCGCTCCCAGATGGCCGCCGCACTGCTGAGCCGGCTGTCCGCGGGCCGCATCGAAGTTCGTTCCGCCGGAACGCAACCCGCCGACGAGGTCAACCCCGTCGCGGTCGCCGCCATGGCGGAGCTGGGCATCGACATCACCGCGGCCGACCCGAGTGTCCTCACCACCGCGGACGTGCGGGCCAGCGACGTCGTGATCACCATGGGCTGCGGCGACACCTGCCCCTACTTCCCCGGAGTGTCCTACCGCGACTGGAAAGTTCCCGACCCCGCAGGCCAGTCGCTGGCCACCGTGCGCGCGATCCGCGCCGACATCGCCCGGCGCGTCGAGGCGCTGATCGCCGAACTCCTGCCCGCCACAACCCCTTAACGCGCACCGAAGAAAGGACACCTCATGTCTCGTGTGCAACTCGCCCTCAACGTCGAAGACCTCGACGAGGCAATCGCGTTCTACTCCAAGCTGTTCAACGCCGAACCCGCCAAGGTCAAACCCGGCTACGCCAACTTCGCGATCGCCGAACCCCCACTCAAACTGGTGCTGATCGAGAACCCCGGTCACAGCGGCAGCCTCAACCACCTCGGCGTGGAGGTCGCGTCCAGCGACACGGTGCACGCCGAAATCGCGCGCCTGGCCGAGCGCGGCCTGCTGACCCGGGAGGAACTCGACACCACCTGCTGCTTCGCCAACCAGGACAAGGTGTGGGTCACCGGCCCCGGCGGGGAACGCTGGGAGGTCTACACCGTCATCGCCGACTCCGACACGTTCGGACCCAGCACCGACGAGGCCGAAGCGGCCTGCTGCCAGGCCTAGACCGCACCCCGCGGTTCCCGCGCGGGCCGAACGGGAAGACTGACCGGATGGCCAACCCGGGAGAAGACGCGTTCGAAAAGCTGGTCGCGGTGCTGAACTACCCGATGTTCGTCGTCACGACGCACGCCGACGGCGTCGCGGCGGGCTGCCTGGTCGGCTTCGCGAGCCAGACCAGCATCCACCCACCCCGCTTCCTGGTGGGCCTGTCCCGCAAGAACCACACCTTCCGGGTCGCCACCAAGGCGACTCACCTGGCCGTGCACGTGTTCGACCACGAGCACCTCGACGTCGTCGAGCTGTTCGGCAGCCAGACCGGCGACACCATCAACAAGTTCGACCGCTGCTCCTGGCACAGCGGCCCGGCGCACCTGCCCATCCTCGACGACGCGGCCGCCTGGTTCGCCGGCGAGATCCTCGAGCGGTTCTCCCTCGGCGACCACGTCGGGCATCTGCTCGCGCCGATGGACGGCCGCCCGCCGCGGGAGCTGGAAACCTGGGTGTCCTTCGGCGACGTGGGGCACCTGGAACCCGGTCACGAGGCGTAGCCGTGGCCCCCCGCGTGGGCACCGTCGCCGACATCACCGAACTCGCACCGTTCTACGCCGACCCGCCGCAGGGGGTGCGGGTCAACATGATCTTCAGCGCCGACGGCGCCGCCGCGTTCGGCGGCCGGGCCGGACCGCTGTCGTGCCCAACCGATCAACAGCTCCTGAAGGCCCTGCGGGGCTTCGCCGACGTGGTCCTGGTGGGCGCGGGCACCGCCCGCGCCGAGAACTACGGACCGGTGCGGCTCACCGACGCGGCCCCAGGCCCACCGCCGCCGATCGCGGTGATCAGCCGCAGCGGGCGGCTGCCCGCCAGGCTGCTCGGCAACCCCGATCAGCCACCCATCGTGGTGACCTGCGCGGGGGCAGCGGCGCGCGAGGACCCCGGCGACGGGCGGCGGGTGCTGGTGGCCGGCGAGGACACCGTGGACGTGGCACGCGCGGTCGCGCTGCTGCGCGCGCGGGGCATGCACCGCATCCTGTGCGAGGGCGGCCCGACCGTGCTCGACGAACTGGTGGAGGCCGACGCCGTCGATGAGATCTGCGTGACTTTGGCCCCCAAGCTCGCCGCGAGCCAGCCGGTGGGCCTGCGCCCGAGCGCGTCGCCGCTGCCCACACCGGTCGCGATGCGCCTCGAGCACGCGCTGGTCTGCGACGGCTACGTGTTCTTGCGATACCGCCGCTGACCCGCTCGACATGCAGCAGCGGAAAGCCCTTCCTATGATGGAAATGCCCGGTTGCACACCCATATCGAATCGCCTGCGCGGCATGGTTTTCAGATCCTCGCCGTCCACTTTCTCGAGCCACACAGAGGAGGATTATCGGCCAGGTGAGCAGCTCAAACGACGACCATGACTACCGCAATCTGGCGGTGAACCGGCTGCGGCCCAGCGAACTTCGGTGGGCGCTGAACAACGACGCCGTGCACGGGATCGCGTACGCCTTCAAGAATCCCGTCGCCGTCGCGGAATCCCTCGACGATCCGGACGACGACCGACTGACCTACCTGATCCGCGTCAAGCGCGACGACCTGGCCAACGCGCTGGGCAAGATCAACGACTGGATCACCGAAAACCCCGGCCCCGCCGGGATGCAGGCCTTCGGATTCGTCCGCGCGCTGTCCCGCGAGGGGCTGACCGAACGCGCGGGCGGTGACGACGAACTCCGTTAATCCCGACGCCCGGATTAGCTGGCTTTCGCTATTCGCCGTGCCCAGCCGGCTGCGAAACCTTAGCCTTATGCCTGCGCACGGTCGGTGACTGAGGAGTCGGGATGGGTGACACGACCGCGGATTCGCGGGAGGGTTCGCAGTTCGGGCCATATCTGCTGCGGCGGCTGATCGGTCGCGGCGGCATGGGTGATGTCTACGAGGCTGAGGACACGGTCCGCGAGCGCACCGTCGCGCTGAAGCTGATGTCGCAGACGCTGTCCAACGACCCCGTCTTCCGCTCCCGCATGCAGCGGGAGGCCCGCACCGCGGGCCGGTTGCAGGAACCGCACGTCGTGCCGATTCATGACTTCGGCGAGATCGACGGCCAGCTCTACGTCGACATGCGCCTGATCGACGGCAAGGACCTGGCCGGCATGCTCGGCCGGTACGGGCCGCTGTCTCCGCCGCGGGCGGTGGCCATCGTGCGCCAGATCGGTTCGGCGCTCGACGCCGCCCACGCCGCCGGGGTTCTGCATCGCGACGTGAAGCCGGAGAACATCCTGGTGAGCGGTGACGACTTCGCGTACCTGGTGGACTTCGGCATCGCCAGCGCCACCGCGGACGAGAAGCTCACCCAGATCGGCACCACCGTGGGCACGGTCAAATACATGGCCCCCGAGCGGTTCAGCGACTCCGACGTCACGCATCGCGCCGACATCTACGCGCTGGCCTGCGTCCTGTACGAGTGCCTGACCGGATCCCCGCCGTACACCGGTGACCAGGTGAGCGTGATGGGCGCCCACCTGCACCAGGCGATCCCGAAACCCAGCGCCGCGCGGCCCGGCATCCCGGTCGCCTTCGACGGCGTGATCGCCCGCGGCATGGCCAAGGATCCCGCGGACCGCTACGCCACCTGCGGTGACCTGTCGGCGGCCGCCTACGCGGCGCTAGCCGAACCGGACCAGGACCGGGCCACCGACATCCTGCAGCGCAGCCAGGTGGCGCGGATGCCGGCCGCGTTCGCCAGCCAGCAGTCCGCCGGGATCGCCCAGGCCGCTCCCGCGCACGCCCCCTCGTCCGGCCCGATGTGGGCGTCCCCGCCTCCCGGCGGCCCGGTCCCCCAGCCGACCGGATGGGGCGGCGCCCCCACCTGGGGCCCCAGCACCGGCGGACCGATCGGCGCGCCTTGGGGGCAACCGCCACGGCCGAGCAGAAAACCGTGGATATGGGTCGGTGTCGTCGGCACCGCCCTGGCGGCGATCGTGGGCGTCGTGCTCGCCGTCGTCCGGCCCTGGGAATCGGCGTCGCCGCCGGAGCCGACCAAGCCGCCGCCGCCGGCGGACGCCGTCGCGCTGCGGGTGCTCGACGACGGCGTGTTCGTGGGCAGCTCGGCCGCGTCGACGACCATCGACATCTTCAACGAACCGATCTGCCCGCCGTGCGGCAGCTTCATCCGGTCCAATGCGGGCGACATCGACACCGCCGTGAACAACAAGAAGCTCGCGGTGCGCTATCACCTGCTCGACTTCCTCGACGACAAGTCGCACAGCAAGAACTACTCGACCCGGGCGGTGGCGGCGTCGTACTGCGTCGCGGGGCAAAACGACGCCAAGACCTACGCCGCCTTCTATTCGGGCTTGTTCGCCAGCAACTTCCAGCCGGCGGAGGACGGCGCGGAGGACCGCACCGACGGCGAACTGGCCCAGCTGGCCAAGAACGTCGGGGCCGACGCCGACGTGCTGACGTGCATCAAGGCCGGCGACGACGTCGGCACGGGCAAGGCGAAGTCCGCGGCCGGCTACGCGACGCTGTCCGGGCTGAACGCCAATTCGACGCCCTTCGTGTGGGACGGCACCGCGTCGGTGAACTATTCCGACCCGACCTGGCTGACGAAGCTCATCGGGTAGCGGGCGATGATCGATGACACCCGGGCGAGCGACACCGACCGAAACCGGACCTGCGAGGCGCTCGACGCTGCGCTCGGCGACGGTCAGTTGTCGACCGAAGAGCACCGCGAGCGCGTAAGCGCCGCCACCAGGGCCACCACGCTGCGCGAGCTGGGGTCGCTGCTGGCCGACCTGCAGATCCACCCGGCCGCCGCGCGACCGCCGTCGTCGACCTCCGGAATCAGTAGGCGCCGGGTCGGGGTGGCCGCGGCCGTCGCTGTGGTGCTGATCGGCGGCGGTATCGCCTGGGGACTGCAGCGCGACACCCCTTCGGCCCCAGCGCCATCCGCCGCCCCGAGCGCGGCCCCCAGCAGCTCCGCGGCGATGACGACCACCCCGACGCCTCCGCCGCCGCAGCTGCTGAGCCTGAGCGGCGTGAGCGGGGTGCTGGCGCAGATGCGCACCCAGTTCGGCGACACCCTGGGCTATCAGCTGAACATCTACCAAACCCAGGTGGTGGTCATGCGTCCGGACACGGCGAACCCCCAGAAGGTGGTGAGCTGGCTGTGTCGCGACGGCAATTGGGCCAACGTCGGCCCCGAGAACGCCGTGTCATCCCGCTTGGTGGTCGGTGATCTCAGCAAGTTCGACGTGCAGGCGGTCGTCGACGTCGTGCAGCAGGCGCCCCAGACCCTGCACATCTACGACGCCAACCGGATCTTCCTGGCGATCGAGTCCCGCAAGGACGGCGGCTTGCACCTTCAGATCAACGTCAGCGACGGCGCCCTCAGCGGCACCATCGTTTTGGCCCCGGATGGCACCGTCACGCAGGTCGCTCCCCCGACCCACTGATCGCGCGCCCGACGCGTGCCGGGGCGATGTTGTACGTTTCTGCGGTGAGATCGGTGTGCGCTCACCCTCATGATCCGTTGATGGGAGTCACTCGATGACCGGCGCGCAAGGCTCGCGGGTGGGGACGATGTTCGGCCCGTACCGCCTCAACCGACTGCTCGGCCGCGGCGGGATGGGCGAGGTCTACGAGGCCGAGCACACCGTCAAGCAGTGGACGGTGGCGCTCAAGCTGATGTCGCACACGTTCAGCGGAGATCCGGTGTTCCGCAAGCGAATGGAGCGCGAGGCGCGGATCACCGGCCGGTTGTTGGAGCCGCACGTGGTGCCGATCCACGACTACGGCGAGATCGACGGGCAGCTGTACCTGGAGATGCGCCTCATCGAGGGGACCGACCTGGGCAGCCTGCTCGAGCGGGAGGGGCCACTGCCGGCGCCGCGGGCGGTGGCCATCGTCCACCAGATCGCCTCGGCCCTCGACGCCGCGCACGCCGCCGGGGTGACCCACCGCGACGTCAAACCGCAGAACATCCTGATCACCGGTGACGACTTCGCCTATCTGGTCGACTTCGGGATCGCCAGCGCCAGCTCCGACGAGAAGCTCACCCAACTGGGCACCGCCGTCGGAACCCTGAAATACATGGCGCCCGAACGCTTTTCGAGCGAAGAGGTGACGCCGCGCGCCGATGTCTACGCGCTGGCCTGCGTGCTCTACGAATGCCTGACCGCGACGCCGCCCTACCCCGCCGACAGCACCGGCATGCTGGTCAGCGCCCACATGATGCAGCCCATACCCAAACCCAGCGAGCAAGGCGCGGGGGTGAGCCCGGCCTTCGACGCGGTGATCGCCGGCGGCATGGCCAAAGCCCCGATCGAGCGCTACCCCACCGCCGGCGCCCTCGCCGAGGCCGCTCACCGGGCGCTCAGCAACCCGGAACGCCAACGCGCCGAAACGATTCTGCGCCAGAGCGAGATCGTCACCCCGGACGCGGGCCCGCCGGAGCCGGGCTCGCCGGCCGCACCGCACAAACGCACCCGCTGGCCGATCGTGGCCGCCGCCGTGGCGGTCGTCGTCGCCCTCTGCGCCGTCGGCATCTGGCTTGCGCTGCAACCGTCCGGGCAGCGGCACGCCAAGTCGACCCCGGCGAAAACCCCGCCGCCGTCCAGCGTCGCCCCCAACGACGACCAGGCGCGGCTGATCAGCCTGCTGCCGCCCGGCTACCTGGCCGGCACGTGCACGCCCGCCACCCCGGAGTCGGGCAGCATCTGGGTGCACGCGGTCGCGATGGTGACCTGCGGGCAGAACACCCAGCCCGGCGGCCCCAGCCACGCCACCTACGGGCTGTTCGCGACGCCCAACAAGCTGAAGAAGGCCTTCAACGACGACATCGCCAACGTCAGCCTGGTGAACTGCCCCGGCGAGGGACGCTCACCCGTCAGCTGGCACTACGACCAGACCCCCAACGACATGGCCGGGCTGATCGCCTGCGGCACCTACAACAACCACCCGAACGTGATCTGGACCAACGACGAGAAGCTGATGCTCAGCGACGTCTACGGGGACCCCGCCACCGTCGAGGACCTGCACACCTGGTGGGACGCCTACGGCTGATCCCCACGGCCCAGCGCGCGAGATCCCGCTGTCCGTCCGGTGGCTGGGGGGTACGCTCTCCGCACCGGCCTAAAGGGGTGCCACATGGTGCTTTTCACGCGCTTCACTTCCTCTTGCGCTCACCCCCTGTCAAGCAATTCCCGCCGGATCTCAATGCAAGGAAAGGAATGTCGTGCCTGGCTGGTGGATTTTGGCGATCCTGTTGTTCCTGGTGGCGATCGCGGCCCTCACCGCGGGCGCCTTGCTCGGCGCCAAGACGAGGTTGACGTGGTGGGCCATCACGGCCACCGCCGGCTTGTTCGGCGTGATCTTCACGCTGATCAGCGCCTATGACCGGGTAGACACCCGCAACGTCGGAATCATCACCGAGTTCGGCAAGCCGGTGGGGGTGCACGGCGCGGGGATCGTCTGGCATGCGCCGTGGCGCAAGGTCAGTGAGCTCTCGGAAGCGATTCAATTGCAGGCGTTCGAGTCCAACAGCTATGACGACGCCAGCCAGGGCAAAGGTGCGAACAACAACCCGGCGGCCATCAATGTGCGGCTGGCCAACAACTCCAACGCCTACGTCGACGAGAACCTGAACTGGCGGCTGCGCGAGGGCGCCGCGCCCAAGTTGTTCCAGGATTACGGCGGGGCCAACGTATTCCAGACGATCAAAGAGCAATTGGTAGACAGGCAGGCCCAGGTCGCGTTGTCCAAGGTGTTCGCGACGTTCAACCCGCAGGTCATGCTGGCCGCCGCGGCGAACGCGCCGGGCGGGGCGGCGCAAATGCCCGCGCCGGCCCAGGGCGCGGACTTACCCGCGATGGCCGCCCAGGTCAAGAAGGACCTGCAGGACGCGGTGGGTTCCGAGATCGAGATCCTCGACGTCCGGATTCCGCGGATCTTCTACGACCAACCGACCCAGCAGCGTATCGACGCCTACAACCAGAAGGTTCAGGAGACGATCAACGCCCAGCAGGACGTCAAGACCGCCGAGCAGAATCGGTTGGCGGCCGAGCAACGCGCCAACCAGCCGCCACCGGATCTGCGGATCGCGATCTTCAACTGCCTGAACGACCAGGTCAAGAACGGGCGCGACCCGGCTGGGTGCTGGGGTCAGATCGGTGGTCAGCCGCTGGTACAGGTGCCCCGTTGAACCGCTGGTCTAAAGGCGTGAGTGCAGCACGGATTGGCGGGGCACTCGGCCCTCAGAGGATGTAGAGCATCTCCTGGTAGGTGGGCAGCGGCCACAGGTCGTCGGCCACAACGCCTTCCAGCGCGTCGGCGGCCGTGCGCACCGCGTCCATCGCCGGCAGCAGCGCCTCCTGGGCGTGCTTGGCCTCGTCGAGCCCCGATTCCGCCGAGTGCTTCGACAGTGCCGCCCTCAGCGTCGTCAGCGCGGCGGTGAGGTCGGCGAGCGGCGCCGAAACCGCTTCCAGCGCGGCCATGTCCGGCTCCACCCCGGCCGCCTTCAACGTCGCGACGTTCTGGGCCAGCTCGGTCTGATAGCGCAGCGCGGCGGGCAGGATGACCGTGGTACCGATCTCCAGGGCCAGCTTCGCCTCGACGCCGATGGTCAACGCGTACTGC
The DNA here is from genome assembly GCF_001667885.1 of Mycobacterium scrofulaceum. Taxonomy (GTDB): domain Bacteria; phylum Actinomycetota; class Actinomycetes; order Mycobacteriales; family Mycobacteriaceae; genus Mycobacterium; species Mycobacterium scrofulaceum_C. The sequence goes on from NZ_LZJW01000110.1 coordinate 9,620, forward strand.
TCGAGGCGGACCTCGTAGCGGCTGTGCAGCTCACGCTCGTTGAAAACCCCGTACTTCTCGAACACTTCGACCGATTCGGGCTTGATGAGTTCCGGAATCGCGTCCAGCGTCGTCTTGAGGTTGGGCAATCCGCGCTCGGCCGCCTCGATCTGCCAGTTCTCCGAATATCCGTCGCCGTTGAACACCACCGCGCCGTGATCGGTGATGATCTCGGTCAGCAGCTTCTGCACCGCCGCGTCGAAGTCCTCGCCGTCGTCGACGGCCTTCTCCAAAGTCGTTGCGATGTAGTCGAACGAGTCCGCCATGATCGTGTTGAGCACGATCATCGGCACGGCGACCGTCTGCCCCGAGCCCGGCGCCCGGAACTCGAACCGGTTGCCGGTGAACGCGAACGGGCTGGTCCGGTTGCGGTCGCCGGGATCGGTCGGCAGCGGCGGCAGCGTGTCGACGCCGATGATCATGGTGCCCTTGCCCTTTGACGAGGTCGCCGCGCCCTTGGCGATCTGCTCGAAGACGTCGGCGAGCTGCTCGCCCAGGAAGATCGAGATGATCGCCGGGGGCGCCTCGTTGGCGCCCAATCGGTGGTCGTTGGTGGCCGAGGCGACCGAGACGCGAAGCAGTCCGGCGAACTTGTGCACGGCACGGATCACCGCGGCGCAGAACACCAGGAATTGGGCGTTCTCGTGCGGGGTGTCGCCCGGCACCAGCAGCGAGCCCAGCTCCGCGTTGCCCACCGAGAAGTTGACGTGCTTGCCCGAGCCGTTGACCCCGGCGAACGGCTTCTCGTGGAAAAGGCATTCCATCCCATGCTTTTTGGCGATCGTCTTGAACACCGTCATCAGCAGCTGCTGGTGGTCGGAGGCGATGTTGGCCCGCTCGAACATCGGGGCCACCTCGAACTGGCCCGGGGCCACCTCGTTGTGCCGGGTCTTGGCCGGGATGCCGAGCTTGAACAGCTCCCGTTCGGTGTCCATCATGAAGCCGAGCACCCGTTCGGGCACCGAGCCGAAGTAGTGGTCGTCGAATTCCTGGCCCTTGGGCGGCTTGGCGCCGAACACGGTTCGGCCGGCGTTGATCAGGTCCGGCCGCGCCAGGAAGAAGTGGCGATCGACGAGGAAGTACTCCTGCTCCGGCCCGCAGAAGGACACCACCTTGTTGAGGTCGGTGTGCCCGAACAGTTTCAGGATGCGTTCGGCGTGAATCCCCATCGCCTGCTGGCTGCGCAGCAGGGGCGTCTTGTAGTCGAGCGCCTCCCCGGTCATCGACACGAACACCGTCGGGATGCAGAGCGTGTTGCCGTTCGGGTTCTCCAGCACGTAGGCCGGGCTGGTCACGTCCCAACCGGTGTAGCCGCGCGCCTCGAAGGTGCTGCGCAGCCCGCCCGACGGGAAGCTCGACGCGTCGGGCTCGCCCTGGATCAGGGTCTTGCCGGCGAACTCGGCGAGGGTCTGCCCATCGGAGACGGGCTCCAAGAAGCTGTCGTGCTTCTCGGCGGTGAGCCCGGTCATCGGGTAGAAGACGTGCGCGTAGTGGGTGGCGCCCTTCTCCAGCGCCCAATCCTTCATCGCGACCGCGACCGCGTCGGCGACCGCGGGGTCGAGTTTGGCGCCCTTGTCGATGGTCGCCACGACGGACTTGTACACCGCCTTGGGCAGCCGCGCCTGCATCTCCGCCTTGGTGAAGACGTTGGAGCCGAAGATCTCCCCCGGCAGTTCGCCCGGCACGAAGCTGATGGCCGGAGGAACGTATGCCTCGACATTGTTGATCGCCTGAAGGCGGACCGCGTTACCGCTCAATGGAATTCCTATCGCTGAGGGCCCCCGTCTAGTGGACCGACTCACACTAGGAACTCTCGATGGCGGATTTGTTACGTCCGCGTCACCGGTATCGCCGCGATGGTTTCAAACAGAAGACGGTCCGCGGTCGTCGGGCTCGGCGTCGTCCACCGTCAACGGCAGGGCCAGCTCTTCGAGGGGCCGCCGTTCGGCCGCGATGCCGAGCCGCAGTTCGACCAGGCCGGCGATCGCCATGACCGCGGCGCCCGTCAGGAACGACCACATCACCTGCCCGCGTTCCCCGGAGTTGATCAGCTGCCCGAACAGCAGCGGACCCGTGATGCCACCGATCGCGGTTCCCACCGCGTAGAAGAACGCGATCGCCAGCGCCCTGGTCTCCATCGGGAAGATCTCGCTGACCGTCAGGTAGGCGGCGCTGGCGCCCGCCGACGCCAGGAAGAACGCGACCGCGAGGACGCCGATGAATGCCCAGACGCCGCCGGTCCGGGTGACGAACAGGACCGCGAGGACGACGGCAACGAGGGCGGACCCGAGGTAGGTGGCCGTGATCATCGGCTTGCGGCCGACGGTGTCGAAGAGGTGGCCGAGCGCCAGCGGCCCGACGAAATTGCTCAGCGCCCACAGGATGAAGAACAGCGGCACCTTCCCCGACGGCACGCCGTAGAACCCGCTCAACAGCGTGCCCAGATTGAACGTCACGCCGTTGTAGAGGAACGCCTGCCCGGTGAACAGCGCCAGCCCCAGGATCGCGCGCTGCGGGTAGAGCTTGAACGCCACCCGGGCGATCTCGCGGAACGAGATCGTCTCGCGCTGGCGGATTTTGAGTCCGCGGCCTTGCGGCTCGGGCAGGGGTTCGCCGGTCTCTTGGCGCACCGCCTCCTCGATCTCGCCGACGACCCGCTCGGCCTCCTGGTCGCGGCCGTGGATGAACAGCCACCGCGGGCTCTCGGGGACGTTGCGCCGCACGAGGAGCACGAAGATGCCGAAGATCGCCCCGACGCCGAAGGCCAGCCGCCAGCCGATGTTGGGGGCGAAGTTCGACGTGTCGAGCAGGACGAGGGCGCCGGCCGCGCCCGCGGCCGAACCGAGCCAGTAGGTCCCGTTGATGATCAGGTCGACGCGGCCGCGCAGGCGGGCGGGGATCAACTCGTCGATGGCCGAATTGATCGCGGCGTATTCGCCGCCGATGCCTGCGCCGGTGAAAAACCGCGCGACGAAGAAATACCAAGGGGCGAAGGCGAATGCGGTCGCGACGGTGGCGGCCAGATAGACGGCGAGTGTGAGCATGAACAGGTTGCGCCGCCCGAACCGGTCCGTCAGGTGGCCGAAGAACAACGCGCCCAGGCACGCACCGGCGATGTAGAACGCGGCCGCCATGCCGATCTGCGCGGCGTTCAGGTCGATGCCGCTGCCCTTTTCGGTGAGGCGGGCGGACACGTTGCCCACCATCGTGACCTCGAGCCCGTCCAGGATCCACACCCCGCCCAGCCCGATGACGACGCGCCAGTGGAATCGCGACCACGGCAGCCTGTCCAGGCGCGCGGGCACATGGGTGGTAATCGTTCCGGTCTGCGCGCTTCCGCTCATCTGGCTCCTCTCTGAGTAATCTTCTTCTTACCCAAGCGAAGCAGATGGCAAGCCTCAACTGCGGTCGGCGCGCGACTCCTCGGGCGTCCAGGCTTGCGGCTGGCCCGGGTGGCCGGGGAACAGGAAGTCGATGAAGGCCGCGGCCGTGGGCTGCGGTTCGTGGTTGGCCAGCCCCGGCCGTTCGTTGGCTTCGATGAAGGCGTACTCGGCGCCGGTGACGTCGGGTACCAGCAGGTCGATGCCCGTCACGGGAATGCCGATCGCCTCGGCCGCCGTCACCGCGACCCGGCACAGTTCGGAGTTCACCACCGCGGTGACGTCGTGGATGGTGCCGCCCTGATGCAGGTTGGCGGTGCGGCGCACGCGCAGGCGGGTGCCCTGGGGCAGCACGTCGTCCAGCGTCCAGCCCGCCTCGGCGACCGTCGACTCGGTGAGGTCGTCGAGCGGGATGCGGGATTCGCCACCGGTGGCCGCGGAGCGCCGCCGGCTTTCGGCCGCGATCAGGTCGCGGATGCTGTGCTCCCCGGTGCCGATCACCTCGGGCGGCATCCGCAGCGCGGCGGCGACCACCCGGCCGTCGATCACCACCAGCCGAAGGTCGTCGCCTTGCACCCGCTGCTCGATCAACACGTCCGGGTATTGCTGGCGGGCGCGGGCCAGGGCGGCCGCCAGCTCTTCGGGACCGTTGTCGGCGGTCACGCCGACCGTGATGCCCTTGCCCTGCTCGCCCCGGGTCGGTTTGACGACGACCTCGCCGACCTCGGTGAGGAAGTTGTAGTCGCCCTCGTCGAAGGTGGCCAGGCGGGCGCGCGGCACCGTGATGCCCGCCTCGGAGACCAGGCGCCGCGTCAGGCGCTTGTCGTCGCAGCGGCACATGGCGACCGCCGAGGTGTATTCGGACAGCGATTCGCGGGTGATGACGCTGCGGCCGCCGTGGGTGAGGCGCATCTCGCCGGTCTCGGCGTCGAGCACCTCGACCCAGATGCCGCGGCGCAGCGCCTCGTCGGCGATGATCCGGGCGTAGGGGTTGAGATCGTCGACCGTCTCGGGCGGCGGGCTGAACAGCGGCTCGTTGATCGCGTTCTTGCGCTTGATCGCCAGCACCGGAACCCGGCGGAAACCCAGCTTCTCGTACAGGCCGATCGCGGCCGCGTTGTCGTGTGCGACCGACAGATCCATGTAGGCGCGGCCCGCGTTGCGGAACCGCTCCGCCAGCGCGCGGGTGAGGGCCGCGCCGATGCCGGGCAGCCCGGCCGCCGGGTCGACGGCCAAGGTCCACAGGCTCGACCCCTGCTCGGGGTCGGAGAACAGCAACTCGTGGTCGACGCCGGTGACGGTGCCCACCACGGCGCCGTCCGCGTCCCGCACCGCCAGCAGGTAGGTCACCGCGGGGACGTTCAGGTGGTTGTTCCAGATGACGTCGACGCCGGCCGGGACCATCCCGCAGCGGACGTAGACGCGGTTCATGGCGTCGGCGTCGACCGGGTCGTTCAGCGTGCGCACGGTCACGCCCAGCGCCGCCGGGGACAGGTCCTCGCTCTTCATCGCGTCGGTGAAGCGCAGCCGATAGGTGTGGCTGGGGTCGATGAAGAGCTCGGTCGGCGCCTCGGCGACCACCACGTGGGATTCGCGGGCGTAGATGCAGATGTCGCGGCGCCCGGGCCCCTCCCGGCGCAGCGCCTCGACCAGTTCGTGGGAGTCGGCGAACGTCTGACCGAAAATCAGCCGGCCCCAGCCCAATTCGAGCTCGACGTCCTTGGCCATCGCCTCCACCAGTTCCGGCGGCGAGGCGTCGTGCAGGCCCATCGTGATCGCCTCGGTGTGATCGCCAGAGGGATCGGTTTCGGTCATGCCACCGGACCCGTGATGCCGTGCCGCTGCAGCCAGAGTTCGAGCAGGGCGATCTGCCAGAGTTCGTTGCCGCGCAGCGGGGTCAGCTTGCTGTTGGGGTCGGCCAGCAGCGCGTCGACCGCCTCGGTGCGAAACAGGCCGCGCTCCTTGGCCACCGGCGCGTAGAGGGCGTCGCGCACCATGTCGAGGTAGGGCCCCTCCAGGTGGGTCAGCGCCGGAACCGGGAAGTAGCCCTTGGGCCGGTCGATCACCTCCGACGGGATCACCCGTCGCGCGGCCTGTTTGAGGACGCCCTTGCCGTCGTGGGCGATCTTCAGCTCCGGCGGGCAGGTCGCCGCCAGCTCGACGAGCTCGTGATCGAGGAACGGGACGCGGCCCTCCAGGCCCCAGGCCATGGTCATGTTGTCGACCCGTTTCACCGGGTCGTCCACCAGCATGACGGTGGTGTCCAGCCGCAGCGCGCGGTCGACGCCCGTCTCGGCGCCCGCGCGCGCGAAGTGCTCGGTGACGAAGCGCTCGCTGGGGTCGTCCGGGGCCATGATGCCCGGACCCAGCAGGCCCGCCAGTTCGGCCGGGTCGCGGTCGAAGAACGCGCCGCGGTACTCGGCTACCGAGCCCTCCAGCGAGGCCGCGGCCGGCGAGCCCATCGGGGGGTACCAGTGGTAGCCGGCGAACACCTCGTCGGCGCCCTGGCCCGACTGGACGACCTTCACGTGCCGCGCCACTTCCTGGCTGAGCAGGTAGAAGGCGACGCAGTCGTGGCTGACCATCGGCTCGCTCATCGCGCCGATCGCCCCGTCGAGCGCCGGCAGCATCCGGTCGGTCCCGATGCGGATCTGATGGTGGTCGGTTTCGAAGCGCTTGGCGATGATGTCCGACCACCGGAACTCGTCGCCCTCGACGCCGCCGGCCGACTCGAAACCGATGGAGAACGTCATCAGGCCGTGCTGGCCGGCCTCGGCGAGCAGGCCGACGATCAGGCTGGAGTCGACGCCGCCGGACAGCAGGCAGCCGACCGGCACGTCGGCGACCAGCCGGCGCTTGACCGCGACGCGCAGCGCGTCCAACACGGCCTCTTCCCAGTCGGTTTCCGACCAGGCGGCGCGGTCGTCGTGCCGGGTGAAGTCGGGGGTCCAGTAGGTGGTGACGGTGCGCCGGCCGTCGGGCTCGATCGCGACGAGCGACGCGGGCGGCACCTTGCGGACCCCGCGCAGGATGGTCAGCGGCGCCGGAACCACCGAGTGGAACGTCATGTAGTGGTGCAGGGCGACCGGGTCGATGCGGGTGTCCACGCCGCCGCCGGCCAGCAGCGCCGGCAGGGCCGAGGCGAAGCGGATCCGGTGGCTGTCCTCGGTCAGGTAGAGCGGCTTGATCCCCAGCCGGTCACGGCCGAGCAGCACCCGGCCGCTGTCGCGCTCGACGATGGCGAAGGCGAACATGCCGTGCAAATGGCTGACGAAGTCGTCGCCCCAGTGGCGATAGGCCTTGATCAGGACCTCGGTGTCACTGTGCGAGAAGAACCGGTAGCCGTGGCCGGCGAGTTCGCGGCGCAGTTCCTTGTAGTTGTAGATGCAGCCGTTGAAGGCGATGGCCAGGCCCAGCTCCGAGTCGACCATCGGCTGCGCGCCGGCCTCGCTGAGGTCGATGATTTTGAGCCGACGATGACCGAGCGCAACCCGCCCCTGTGACCAGGCGCCGGACGCGTCCGGGCCCCTTGGGGTCATCACGGCGGCCATTGCGGACACCGCTGCTACGTCGGGCACCCGCCCGTCGAGCCTTACCTCCCCGGTGACTCCGCACACTCCTTGGACCATACCGAAGGCGCTTGCTGCGCGCCCGAACGGCCACTGTGAGATGCATCGTCGCGGCGGCGGCCGGCCCTCCCAGCGCCCGGCGGGCGGGTCCTCGGCACGCGAGCGAATCAGCGGCCGGAATCGCGCGCCGGCGGGCCGCTTTCTGATCGCGCCGCTCCCCCGACTGTTAAATCTTGGTTGCGCTCTGCTCTCGCCGTCCGCCCCGCGGGCGCCGCCATTCGTTGACGTCGAAATCGAAAACCAGGTAGTGCAACGGGTTTCTACGCCTTTCCCGGCTCGGCCGTCGGGCGCATTGCCGCGTCGGCCGCACGGTCGTCGCGGCTCACCAGCCCGATTCTTGTGAGGTGGCGGGCTTGGCGGCGGCGGGAAAGATGCGCCGGTTCTGGTTACTGTGCAGCCACCCTTAGGACACCCCGTCGTCACATCGAGGAAGACCGTGAGCCGAATGAAAGCGCATGCCGCGATGTGGTTGACGTTCGGCGCGGCCGCCGGGGCCGCATCGCTTTTCGCGGCACCGGCTTCCGCCGATCACATCGACGATTCCTTCATCGCCGAAATTCAGCGGAGCGGGATCGTTTTCACCGATCGGGGCGCCGCGATCGCCGCGGGGCACAACATGTGCGCCGGACTCGACAAGGGCAAAACGCCAACCTCGTTGGTGCTCAACGTCGTACGCGCCACCGATCTGTCGGTACGCGAGGCCGGCTACCTTCTCGGCGCTTCGGTGGCGTCGTATTGCCCCCAACACAAGGCCGTGGTCGGCAATTAGCGCGGCGGGTTATCCGGCGCGCTCGCCGGGCAGCTTGTCGTCCCGAGCGCCGTGCTGGCCGCCGTGGGCCAATTCCAGGCGGCGTTCCGCCAGGACCAGCAAATGCCTGAGCCGTTGCCCGTACAGCGCCACCGAATGCGCGCTGAGCATGTCGTCGTGCGCGCAGTCGATCGAGTAGCTGAGGATCTCACCGGACACGTGGGGCCGCCAGGACTTCGCCAGGAACGCGCCGCGGTCGGGCTCGCCGCGCGTGGCGGCGACGATGGTGACGTCGCCGGTGAACAGCCTCGGCCGGTGGGCTCGGTACCGCTCGACGTTCTTGCGCAGATTCCGGGTCAGCAGTTCGAAAAGCCGCTGCGATGACGAGGCCTCGGCCATGACCCGTTGCTCGCCCAGGTCGTCGTCCGGTGAGGCGACACCGTCGTCGATGGCCGGTTGGGCGTCGAGCAGGATCAGGCGGGCGACGACGCATCCGCGCCGTTGCAGTTCGACCGCGAGTTCGTGGGCGATCACGCCGCCGAACGACCAACCGAGCAGGTTGTAGGGCCCGGCCGGGTACGCCTCTTGCAGCCGGTCGGCGTAGATCTTGGCCATCTCCCGGATCGAGCGGCGTTCGGCTTCGTCCTCGATCTGCTGGATCCCGATGATCGGGCAGTCCAGGTAGGTGCCGAGGACTCGATACGGCCAGCTGACGCCGCCCGCGGGATGGATGCAGAACACCGGAACTCCGGCGCCCTGCCTCAGGGTCTGCACCGGGGTGACCTCGTCGTCGGCGGCCGTGCCCGTCGCCAGGCGCTGACTCAGGTCGCTCACCGTGGGCGCGTCGAACAGGGTGCGCACCGCGAGGTCGACGGCCAACGCGGTGTTGACCGTGGCGATCAACCGCATCGCGGAGATGCTGTCGCCGCCCAGGTCGAAGAAGGAGTCGTCGACGCCCACCCGCTCGACACCGAGCACCCCGGCGAAGATGCCGGCCAGGATCTCCTCGCTCGCGTTCGACGGGGCCCGGTATCCGCGGCCGGTGTACTCCGGTGCGGGCAGGGCGCGGACGTCCAGCTTGCCGTTGGGGGTCAGTGGCAGCGCGTCGAGTGCCAGGACGACCGCCGGGACCATGTAGACCGGGAGTCGTCCGGCGAGCGTGGTGCGCGCCTCGGCCGGGTCGGCCGTGCCGGTGACGTACCCGACCAGCCGTTTCTCACCGGGACGGTCTTCGCGGGCGATCACCACCGCCTGGTCGACGCCGTCGAGCCGGGCCAGCGCGGCCTGGACCTCGCCCAGCTCGATGCGGTAGCCCCGGATCTTGACCTGCTCGTCCGCGCGGCCCACGTACACCAGCTGACCGTCGGCGCTCCAGAGCACCAGGTCGCCGGTGCGGTACATCCGCGCGCCGGGCTCGCCGAACGGGCACGCCACGAACCGCGACCCGGTCAAGCCCGCACGTCCGAGGTAACCGGTGGCCACGCCCGTGCCGGCCACGTACAGCTCGCCGACCACCCCGGGCGCCACCGGGCGCAGCCAGGCGTCGAGCACGAACAGTCCCGCGCCCGCTACCGGCGAGCCGATGGGCGGCGTCCCCGAGCCGGGCGTGAGCGGCGCGCTGATGGCGACGCACATCGTGGTCTCGGTGGGGCCGTAGGCGTTGACCATGACCCGCCCGGGCGCCCAGCGGTCGACGACCTCGGCCGGGCAGGCCTCACCGGCCATCACCAGCGCCACCGAATCCAGCCCCGCCGGATCAAGCGTCGCCACCGCCGACGGCGTCTGGGTCAGCACGGTGACCCCTTGGTCGAGCAGCAGCGCGCGGAAGTCGTCCGGCGAGCGCACCACCGACTCGGGCACCACCACCACACGCCCGCCGCGCAGCAGCGGCGCGAAGATCTCCCACACCGAAACGTCGAAGGCGTACGAGTGGCATTGCGTCCATACGCCCGGGTTGGGCAGGCCGGCGTCGAGGGAGCCGATCAGCTGCGTCACGTTGCGATGCGTGACCGCCACGCCCTTGGGCACCCCGGTGGTCCCCGAGGTGTAGATGACGTACGCAACGCCGTCGGCGGCGGGCGCCGGCAGCGGAGTGGCCGGATAGCCGTCGATCGACGGGTCCTCGATGTCGACGACCCGCACGTCGCGCTCGTCCAGCCGCGACCTCAATCCACCGGTGGTGATCGCGGCGATCGGCGCCGCATCGTCGAGCATGAATCTGATCCGCGCACCCGGAGCGGCGGGGTCGATCGGCAGATACGCCGCGCCGGTCTTGAGCACAGCCAGGATCGCCACGATCGCCTGGGCTGACCGCGAAAACAGCAGGGCCACAGACTCTCCCGGGCCGGCACCCTCGGCGATGAGCCGGTGCGCCAACCGGTTCGCCGCCTCGTCCAGTTCGCGGTAGGTCATGGACAGGTCGTCCCAGGCGACCGCCACGGCGTCCGGCTGGTGTGTGGCGTGGTCGGCGAACACGTCCACGATCGACTCCGCGGCGGGCGCCGGCCGGGTGAGCGCCGCCCGGTTGCCGAGCCCGTCCAGGTGGGCCCGCTCCGCCGCGTCGAGCAGGTCCACCGAGGACAACCGCCGGGTCGGGTCGGTGGTCATCGCGACCAGCACCCGCTGCAGCCGCTCGGTGAGTGCCTCGATGATGCGCGCGTCGAAGACGCCGGCGTCGTATTCCACGCGCAGACCGAGCCGGTCCCCCGAGAGGGCGGCTTGCACCGTCAACGGGTAGTGGTTGCGTTCGAACACGTTGAAGTCGGTGATGGACAGCTCGTGGTTGACCGCCATCGCCGACGTTTCCAGCGGATAGTTCTCGTAGGCGAACAGCGTGTCGAACAGCTTGTCGTGACCGGTCATCCGGTGGATGTCGGTCAGCGACAGGTGCTCGTGCTCGAGGGTGTCGTTGTGCGCGCGCTGCAGCTGCTCGAGCAGGTCCGTGGTGCGGGTGGCCGGGGTGATGCGGGCGCGCACCGGGATCGTGTTGATCAGCAGGCCCACCATCGACTCGGCGCCGACCACGTCGGCCGACCGGCCGGAGACCGTGGTGCCGAAGGCGACGTCGAAGTTGCCGGTCAGCCAGGTGAGCAGCTGCGCCCATGCGGCCTGCAGCACGGTGCTGACGGTGCTCTGGCAGGACCGGGCCAGTTCGCCGAGCGCGCGGGTAATGTCCGCCGACAACGCGAATGTCGCGAGGCCCCGGGCGCCCAGCTCCGACTGCTGCGGCGGCCCGACCAGCGTCGGGGTGTCGAAGCCGGCGAGCACCTCGGCCCACGCCGCCCGGGCGGCGTCGAGGTCGCGGTCGGCCAGCCACGTGACGAAGCGGCGATACGGGGCAGGCGGGGCCAGCCGCTGGCCGGTGAGGCTGGCGAACGTCTCGTTCACCAGGATCGGCACGGACCAGCCGTCCAACACGATGTGGTGAATGGTGAGCACCAGCCGGTGCCGGTCCGCGCCGGTGCGGACCATCGCGACCCGGAAGGCCGGCTGGTCGGCCAGGTCGTAGACGGCGGCGCGTTCGGCGGCGCAGAGTTCCCCGACGCGTTCGTCGGTGCCGTCGCCGGCGTCGAGCTCGACGTACCGCCACGCCATCGCGGGTTTCGCGGGGATGACCTGTACCGGCTCGTCGAACTCCTCGCGGAATTGGGCGACCAGGTGCGGATGCCGGTCCACCACGGTCTGCACCGCGGCACGCAGCCGGTCCGGGTCGAGCGGGCCGCTCACGCTCATGTCCAGCTGCACCACATACAGGTCGTCTTCGCGGGCCCGGGTGGTGGTGGCGTGGTAGAGCAGTCCCTGCTGCAGCGGGGTCAGCGGCAGCACGTCGGCGATCGGGTTTCGCCGCTCGAGCTCGTCGATGTGCTCCTGGGACAACCGGGCCGGCAGGACGTCCGAGGGGGTCAGGCCGCCGCCGCCGGCTCGCACGTGGGCGCAGATGCCGGTCAGCGCCTCGAACCAGAGCCGGCTCAGCCGGATGACCTGCTCGCGGTCCACGGCCGACGGCGCCCACGTCCAGTTCGCGTGCAGCTGCGGGCCCGCCTCGCCGTCGGCGGTGCCCGCGTTGAGGTCCACGGTGTGCATCAGCGGCATGGGCACCGCCGTGCTGGTGGCGGTGACCGCCGAGCCGTCCCGGGAGATCCGCCACAGCTGGTCGGACATCTCGCCGGCCGCGCCGCCCAACCGGCCCAGGTAGTTGAAGCCGATCGACGGGTCGGGGCCGTCGAGGTCGACCTCGGCGTTCAGGTAGCGCAGCAGGCCGTAGGTCAGCGGGTCCGGCACGGCGCGCAGCTGTTCCTTGGCGCGCTTGAGCACCGCGCCAAGCGCCGGCGCGCCGGAAAGCACTTGCGCCCAAGGCAATTCGTCGACCGTCAACGAGACCGGGTATTTGGTGGTGAACCAGCCGACGGTGCGCGAGAGGTCCACGCCGGCGGCCAGCTCCTCGTGACGCCCGTGGCCCTCGACGTCGATGCCGACCGGCGCGCCGTCGTTGCCCAGGAACTCCGCCCACGCCAGGGCGTAGCCGATCAGCAGGATGTCGTTGACCCCGGCATGGAACGCCGCCGGCGCCTCGCCGAGCAGGATGCGGGTGGTCTCCACGTCGAGTTCCACCGACAGGTGCTCGGCGGTTTCGTACGTGTCCGCCTCGGGTCGCACGGCCGGCAACGCGGGCGGTGTCGCCGCGATCCGCCGCCAGTCATCGGCGCGCTCGACCACCGCCGGGGCGTGCGCGTGCCGGCTCAGCAGGGCGGCCCAGCGGGCGAACGACGTGCCGCCCGGCGGCAACGCCACCGGCTGCCCGTCACGATGCTGGGCCCAGGCGATGTTCAAGTCTTCCAACAGGATTCGCCAGGACACGCCGTCGACGGCCAGGTGGTGAATGATCAGCACCAGCTGGCGGGTGGAGGTGACCCACAGCGCGCTGAGCATCACCCCGTCGGCGGGGTTCAGCCGGGACCGCGCCGCCACGACGGCCGTATCGGACAGCGCCTCGACCGTGCGCAGGCGGTCGGCCGCATCCACCGCCGCCGCCTCGGGCACCGTCAACGACCACTCGTCGCCGACCCGCAGCCGCAGCATGGCGTGCCGGTCCAGCAGGGCCTGCACCACCGCCGCCACGTCGGCCTCGGTGACCCCGGCGGGCGCCTCGACGACCATCGTCTGGTTGAACTGGTCGACCGGACCGTTCACGCCCTGCAGCCACCGCATGATCGGGGTCGCCGGCAGGTGCCCGGTGCCCTCGTCGGCCTCGCCCGCCTCGCCGTCGACCGCCGCGACCACGCGGGCCAGGCGGGCGACCGTCTGCTCGACGAAGACGTCCCGCGTGCGGCACGCCAGGCCCGCGGCGCGCGCGCGGGTGACCACCTGCATCGACGAGATGCTGTCGCCGCCCAGGTCGAAGAAGGAGTCGTCGACGCCCACCCGCTCGACGCCGAGCACCTGGGCGAAGATGCCGACCAAGGTCTCCTCGACGGGGGTGCTCGGCGCGCGGTAGTGGTCGGCGTCGGAGTATTCGGGCGCCGGCAGGGCGCGGGCATCGAGCTTGCCGTTGGGGGTCAGCGGCAACGCGTCGAGCGCCACCACGGCCACCGGAACCATGTAGGCGGGCAGCCGATCGGCCAGGCGGGCGCGCAGGTCGGCGGGATCCGCGCGCCCGGTGACGTAGCCGACCAGGCGCTTGTCTCCAGGCCGGTCCTCGCGCGCGACGACGGCCGCCTGCCGCACCCCGGGGAGCTCGGCCAGCGCCGCCCGGATTTCGCCGAGCTCGATGCGGTAGCCGCGAATCTTGACCTGCTCGTCGGCGCGGCCCAGGTATTGCAGCTGCCCGTCGGCGCCCCAGCAGACCAGGTCGCCGGTGCGGTACATGCGCGCCCCGGCCCCGCCGAACGGGCAGGCGACGAACCGCGACGCGGTCAGCGCCGCCCGCCGCCAGTAGCCGCGGGCCAGGCCGGCGCCGGCGACGTACAACTCGCCGACGACGCCGGGGGGCACCGGCCGCAGGGACTCGTCGAGCACGAACAGCGCCGCCCCGGCCGCCGGGGAGCCGATCGGGACCACGGCGGACCCGGCCCGCAAGGGCGCGCTGATCGCCGCGTACACGGTGGCTTCGGTGGGCCCGTAGGCGTTGATCATCACCCGGTCGGGCGCCCAGCGGTCGACCAGTTCGGCCGGGCAGGCCTCGCCGGCCACCACCAGTGCCGCGGACTCGAGGCCGCGCGGATCCAACATCGTTGCGGCGGAGGGAGTTTGACTCAGGACGCTGACCCGCTCGGCGACGAGCAGCGCGTGCAGGTCCTCCGGGGACCGGACCACCGCGTCGGGGACCACCACCAGGCGCCCGCCGCGGAGCAGGGCGCCGAAGATCTCCCACACCGACACGTCGAAGCCGTAGGAGTGCCACTGCGACCACACCCCGCCGGCCGGCAGGGCAGAGTCCGCGGAGGCCATCAGCTGGGTGACGTTGCGGTGGCTCACGGCAACGCCTTTGGGCACACCGGTGGTGCCCGAGGTGTAGATCAGGTAGGCGATGTCCTCGGCGCTCGGCGCGGGCAACGCCGTGGCGGGCTGGGCGTCGACGACGGGGTCGGCCATGTCGATGACGGCCACGTCGTGCTCGTCCAGCCGGGCGGCCAGCTCGGTGGTGGTGAGCGCCGCGACTGGGGCGGCGTCGGCGAGCATGAAGCTGATCCGGGCCGCGGGGTGCGCGGGGTCGATCGGCAGGTAGGCGGCGCCGCTCTTGAGCACCGCGAGGATCGCCACGATCGCCTCGGCCGAGCGGTCGAACAGCAGCGCCACGCATCGTCCCGGGCCGGCGCCGCGGCCAACCAGCAGGTGGGCTACGCGGTTGGCGGCCTCGTCGAGCTCGCGATAGCTCCACGAAGAGCCGGCGCAGCTGAGCGCCAACGCATCCGGGGTGCGGGCGACCTGGGCGTCGAACGCTTCGGGTATCGACGCGGGCACGGCGCCCGGCGCGGTGAGCGCCGCACGGTGGCCGATCTCGTCGAGCCGGGCGTGTTCGGCCGCGTCGAGCAGGTCGACCGACGACACCGAGCGGGTGGCGTCGGTCGTCATCGTCGCCAGCACCCGCTGCAGCCGCGCGACCAGCGTCTCGACGCTGTCGGCGTCGAACACGTCCGTGCGGAACTCGACCCGTCCGCCGATGCCGGCGGGCTCGTTGGCCTCGGTCCAGCGTTCGGCCAGCGAGAACGTCAGGTCCATGCGGGCGACCTGGGTGTCCAGCGGGATCGAGGAGACCCGGACGTCGCCCAGCGCCAATCCGGTTGCGGGGTCGCTGTCCTGGCCGCCGAAGTTCTGCCAGGCCAGCATCACCTGGATCAGCGGGTGATGGGTCAGGCTGCGGGTCGGGTTGACGCGCTCCACCAGCACCTCGAAGGGCACGTCCTGATGCTCGAAGGCCTCGAGGCTGCGGGTCCGCACCCGGTCCAACAGCTCGGCTAAGGTGGGGTCGCCGGCCACGTCGACCCGCAGGATCAGGGTGTTGACGAAGAACCCGACCAGGTCGTCGAGGGCGGGGTCGCGGCGCCCGGCGATCGGGAAGCCCACTGCCACATCGGTGTTCGCGCTGACCTTGGACAGCAGCACCGCCAGGGCGGCCTGCACCACCATGAAGCTGGTCGCGTTGTGTTCGCGGGCGACCGCCGTGATCTGCTGCTGCAGGTCGGCCGGCCAGTCGATGGCAACGGTGGCGCCGCGCTGGTCCGCGACCTGGGGGTAGGGCCGATCGGTGGGCAGCTGCAGCCGCTCCGGCATGCCCGCCAGGGCCCTTTCCCAGTAGGCGAGCTGACCGGCGATGCGGCTGTCGCGATCCCTCAGGTCGCCGAACTGGTCGCGCTGCCACAGGGTGTAATCGACGTATTGGACCGGCAATTCGGGCCACTGGGGCGCCTCCCCGGCGCATCGGCTGGCGTAGGCGACGCCCAGATCGGCGGTCAGCGGCCGCAGTGACCACCCGTCGGCGGCGATGTGGTGGACGACGGCCACCAGCACGTGTTCGTCGTCGGCGACGCGGAACAGCCAGGCCCGCAACGGGATATCGGTCGACAGGTCGAAGGTGTCGCGGGCCGCCGCCTTGACGGCCTCGTCCAGCCGGCTCGCCGACCAGCCGCCGGCGTCGACGACGTGCCAGCCGAAATCGGCGTGCTCCGCGGGGATGACCACCTGCTGCGGCGCTCCGTCGGGCGCCGCGAACACGGTCCGCAGGCTTTCGTGGCGGGCCACCACGTCGGCCAGCGCGGCACCGAGCGCCCGCGCGTCGAGCGGGCCACGCAGCCGCATGGCCGCCGCCATGTTGTAAACCGGTGAGGGGCCTTGCAATTGGTCGAGGAACCACAGCCGGCTCTGCGCGAACGACAGCGGGACCACCGCGGGCCGCGGACCGGCGACCAATGGCTCGAGCCGGCCCGCGCCCTCACCGATGCGGGGGGCCAGCTGCGCGATGGTGGGCGCCTCGAACACGGCGCGCACCGACAGGTATTCGTCCAGGTCGGTGTTGACCGCGGCGATCAGGCGCATCGCCGAGATGCTGTCTCCGCCAAGGTCGAAGAACGATTGGTCGATGCCGACGCGGTCGACGCCGAGCACCTGGGCGTAGATGCCGGCCAGGATCTCCTCGGTGGGATTGGTCGGGGCGCGGTACCCCGACGCGGCGTATTCCGGCGCCGGGAGTGCGCGGGTGTCGAGTTTGCCGTTGACCGTGGTGGGCAGGGTGGGGAGGGTGACGATGGCGGTGGGGATCATGTAGCCGGGCAGGCGTTGGGCCAGCGCGGTGCGCAGTTCGGTGGGGTCGGCGGTGCCGGTGATGTAGCCGACGAGGCGTTTGTCGCCGGGGCGGTCCTCGCGCACGATCACCACGG
>NZ_LZJW01000111.1 GCF_001667885.1 Mycobacterium scrofulaceum
GGCCGCCTGCCCGAAGAAGACGGAAATCAGCGAGCGGGTCACCCAGGCCGTCTCCGACGTCCCGGGCACGGGCGCCGTCAAAGTCACCCTGGACGTGATGAACGACGAGCAGCGCACCGAATTGCGCAAGCAGTTGCGCGGCGATGCTCGTGAGCCCGTCATCCCCTTCGCCCAGCCGAACTCGCTGACCCGGGTCTATGCGGTCGCGTCCGGCAAGGGCGGGGTGGGAAAGTCCACCGTGACCGTGAACCTGGCCGCCGCGATGGCGGCGCGCGGCCTGTCCGTAGGCGTGCTGGATGCCGATATCCACGGCCACTCCATCCCGCGGATGATGGGCACCACCGACCGGCCCACCCAGGTCGAGTCGATGATCCTGCCGCCCATCGCCCACGAGGTGAAGGTCATCTCGATCGCCCAGTTCACCGAGGGCAACACCCCGGTGGTGTGGCGTGGGCCGATGCTGCACCGGGCGTTGCAACAGTTCTTGGCCGACGTCTACTGGGGCGATCTGGACGTCCTGCTGCTGGACCTGCCGCCGGGCACCGGAGACATCGCCATCTCGGTGGCGCAGCTGATCCCCAGCGCCGAGCTGATGGTGGTGACCACGCCGCAACTGGCCGCGGCCGAGGTCGCCGAGCGGGCGGGCAGCATCGCGATGCAAACCCGGCAGCGCCTCGCCGGCGTGGTGGAGAACATGTCGGGCCTCACGCTGCCGGACGGTTCGACGATGCAGGTGTTCGGCGAGGGCGGCGGCCGGCAGGTGGCCGAGCGGCTGTCCCGCGCGGTGGGTGCCGATGTTCCGCTGCTGGGCCAGATCCCGTTGGATCCGGCCCTGGTGGCCGCCGGTGATTCCGGCACCCCGATCGTGCTGAGCGCCCCCGACTCCCCGGCGGGCAAGGAATTGCGCAGCGTGGCCGACAAGCTGTCGGCGCGTCGGCGCGGTTTGGCGGGCGTGTCCCTCGGGCTCGACCCGACGCGGCGCTTGCCCTGATCAGGTCGCGTCGGCGTCGAACGGGGTCTGGCCGGGGGCGCGTTGTTCGACCGGTGCGGGCGGCTCCGGCGCACCGGCCGCCGCCCCGCTGACCGGCCGGTCGAAGTTGCCGGTGAAGAAGGAGTCGTCGCCGTCCAGCAGGTGCTTGGTCAGCGCGGCGCGGGGGGTCATCCCCCGCAGTCTCTGCAATTCGCTCAGCGGAACGCGCAGGTCGTCGAACTCGGGCCCGAGGTCTTCGCGCAGCTGGGTGGTCACCCCACTCAGGTAGTCGCGGGCCTGCCGCAGCGCGGTCGACGTCCAGCGGATCGCGCCGGGGAGCCGCTCCGGGCCCAGGACCACCAGCCCGACCACCACGAGGACCAGGATGTGCTCCCAGCTCAGGCTGCCGAACATCTAGCTGCCGTCGGGGTCGGGCTTGACGGTCAGGGTGACGTGCCGACCGTCGCGGACCACCTCGACCGGGGCGTCCTGGCCGATGGTCAACTGCCGCACGGCGACGACGAACTCGTCGGCGTCGGCGACCTTGCGGTTACCGACCTTGACGATCACGTCGTTCTCCAGAATCCCGCCCTTTTGCGCGGGGCTGCCGGCCTTCACGTTGGCGACCTGCGCGCCGGAGGCGATCGCGTTGCTCACCGACCGGGTGCTGATACCCAACGTCGGGTGCACGATCTTGCCGTCTTTGATCAGCGTCTGGGCCACCATCTTGGCCTCGTTGATGGGGATGGCGAAGCCCAACCCACTTGCGCTGTCCGACAAGGACTTACCCGCGGTGTTGATGCCGATCACCTGCGAGTCCATATCGATCAGCGGGCCGCCGGAGTTCCCGTGGTTGATCGACGCGTCGGTCTGCAGCGCGTCGATGACGGTGTCGGTGTCCGAGCCCTCACCCGACAACGGGACGGGACGGTGCAGGGCGCTGATGATGCCGTGGGTCACGGTGCTGCGCAGTCCCAGCGGCGCACCCGCCGCGAGGACCTCGTCGCCGACGCTCACCTTGTCCGAGTCACCGAACCGGGCCACGCTCAGGTTGTCGACATTGTCGACCTTCAGCACGGCCAGGTCGGTCTTCGGATCGCGACCGACCAGGTTGGCGGGCACTTCCTTACCGTCGTTGAATACCACGGTCGTCTTGAACTGGCTGGGGTTGTTGGCCGCCTCGGAGATCACGTGGTTGTTGGTGATGATGTAGCCGCGTCCGTCGACCACCACGCCCGAGCCCTGCATGCCCTCCTGGTCGCTCTTGGACTCGATGGTGACCACCGCGTTGGCCGTCGCCGCCGCCACCTTGGCGAACCGGCCGGCCGGGCCTTCACCGTTGCCGTTGGTCGACAGAGTCACCTTTGAGGTGGTGAACGCCTCGGCGACCTCGGCCGTCTTGCGCCCGATCACCCCGCCGATGACGCCGATCAGCAGCGCGATCAGCAGCAGGGCGAGCAACGCCAGGTAGGACACCTTGCCGCCGAAAAGCACGTCGCGCACGCCGAGCTTGCCGCTGTAACCCTGCGGACCGCGGGGACCCGCGGGGGCGACCGCCGGGGTGCCCAGCGCCGCGGCGGCCGACGGGTCGCGCCAGGGGTCGTCGGTTTCGTCGGGCTCCGCCCCGTCCTTCTCGGCCGCCAGCGCGCCGGCGTCGACGGGGTGGCGCTGCAATGAGTCGGGGCTTCCGACGGGACGGCTGAACGCCTCTTGCAGGACCGGATCGGCCGGCTCGTCGTGGGGGGAAAATTCGGATTGGTCCCGATACTTCTGCGGGCGGACCCGATCGGCCACGAAGGAGCCCCGCAGCCCATCGGGACGGCTGAACAGTTGGCGCGATGCGGGGTCCACCGGTGGACGGGAGACGGGGCGCGGCGCTAGGCGGTTGCCGCTGTTCTTGCCGCTGTCCTGCTTCTGATCGAAGCCTTGATCGGAGGTCACGTTATCCCTTTGGATCCTCTTCTTGAGCGCTCGAGACAGGCCCTGCACCGGGCGATACCCACGACACCGGCATGGTCGTGTCCACCCTAGTATCCACGGTTCGGGACCGGTCGCCCATGAGCGCGCGGGCGGGGTGCGCAAAATCGGGCTGGATCAATGACGGGGGCTCATTCGGAAGGCGTGCAGCTACGGGCGCTTGCGCTGCTCACGGGCGTCGCGGTCAGCAAAACGATCGGACGCCCGGGTGGTCGCGTCGTCGGGCGAATCGTAGGGAATCTCGGCGAGCAGCCCGAGCAGCGCGCTCGGGATGCGAATCGGGTGCGAATCGCGCAGCGCCGCACGGGCCCGGCTCTGACCGTCGACCTCGGCGGCGCACTGCGGGCACAGCGACAGGTGATGGGCCGCCCGCAGGTGCGCGTTCATCCGCAGCTCACCGTCGACGAACGCCGCGATGGCCTCGACGGAAAGGTGCTCGGTGGAGCCGAACTGGCGCGGCGCGCCGACGGGGGCATCGCTCTGGGAGGCGAACTGGGCGGGAAGCCAAGAGAACGCGCGGCGGAACAGATGTCCTCGATCGGGCATCACCGGGTCCTTTCGTTGCGCCTACCCCTCGAATGTAGCGCGAGGGGGCGCGCAATATCGCGTTCAAGAGCGCAAAGCCGCTGGCTCGCGCCCAGGCGGCGAACCCTAGGCGGACTCGGCGTGCAACGCCTCGCGGCCGGTGCCCGGCTGTGGATGAGCGGCCAGGTAGTCGCGCAGCGCCTGACGTCCGCGGTGGATGCGGCTGCGCACGGTGCCGAGCTTTACGCCCAGCGTCGCGCCGATCTCCTCGTAGGAAAGGCCCTCGATGTCACACAGCACAACGGCGGCGCGGAATTCCGGCGGCAGCGAATCCAGGGCGGCCTGCAGGTCCGGCCCGAGCCGCGAATCGTGGTAGATCTCCTCGGGATTCGGCTCATCGGCGGGCACGCGCTCGTAATCCTCGGGCAGCGCCTCCATCCGGATGCGGGCGCGGCGGCGCACCATGTCGAGGAACAGGTTGGTGGTGATGCGGTGCAGCCAGCCTTCGAACGTTCCCGGCTGGTAGTTCTGCACCGACCGAAAAACCCGGATGAAGGTTTCCTGCGTGAGGTCTTCCGCGTCGTGCTGGTTGCCCGAGAGGCGGTAAGCCAGCCGGTAGACCCGGTCGGCGTGCTGACGCACCAGCTCGTCCCACGAGGGCATCGTGGACTTGTCCCCAGTCGCGTCGAAAACCGCGGTGCCCTGCAGCCCGTCGGACGGCTCCACCCATTCGTCGGCGGGGCAGTCTTGCGGGTGCGACATGCTGGTCGGGCCCAAAAGCGTGGTGATGATCGAATCCTCCGAATCCGTCCTGTCACAAAGCGACAAGTCGTCACCGGCGGCAACACGCAGCCGCCAATCCGTATTCCCGGTCCCACCCGCTCCGCGATCCATAGGGACACCGTCGCGTATGGGCGTATGTGCGATATATGAACAGTCTGAGCTCAGCCTGAGAAACCATTTCGTTACCAGCGCTGTGCAGGACATATCCGCCGCGGGGTGAAGTTAAACGCAGTCGCTTCGCCGGGCGTGTCCAGGCGGCGCGGCTTAGGCGTGCCATGCCGGGGTGCGCACCGAAGTGGAATACGCTGCGGGCATGGACGGCACCGACGCAGAGACCCCTGGCCAGCCGGCGCCCAGTCGAGCCGAATCCCTCTTCGCGCACGCCGAGGGGTCGATCTCGGAGGATGCGCTGCTGGCGGCCGCCCGCGAACGGGCAGTGGACATCGGGGCGGGCGCGGTGACGCCGGCGGTGGGGGCGCTGCTGAGCCTGCTGGCCAAACTCAGCGGCGGCAAGGCCGTGGCGGAGGTGGGTACCGGCGCCGGGGTCAGCGGACTCTGGTTGCTGTCCGGCATGAGCGACGACGGCGTCTTGACGACGATCGACATCGAGCCCGAGTACCTGCGGCTGGCCAAGCAGGCCTTCTCCGAAGCCGGGATCGGGCCGTCGCGCACCCGGTTGATCAGCGGCCGCGCCCAAGACGTGCTGACCCGGCTGGCCGACGAGTCCTACGACCTGGTGTTCGTCGACGCCGACCCGATCGATCAGCCCGATTACGTCGTCGAGGGCATCCGACTGCTGCGATCCGGCGGCGTCATCGTGGTGCATCGGGCCGCCCTCGGCGGGCGTGCCGGTGACCCCGCCGCCCGCGACGCCGAGGTGGTCGCGGTGCGGGAAGCGGCACGGCTGATCGCCGAGGACGAGCGGCTGACGCCCGCCCTGGTGCCGCTGGGCGACGGGATTCTGGCCGCGGTCCGCGAGTAGATCGCAGTGCCTAGCTGCGCCCAGCGTGCTCTGACTGCGAACTTCTGACCGAAATTTCGCACTGAGCGCACGTTCGGTGACGGTCGGAGACGCGGCCGACCGATCTATACGAAGTCTTGACGCGATACCGCCTTGACTCCCGACTGAACGGATGTTTAGTGTACTGAACATGCGTTCAGCCGACCTGACCGCAACCGCTCGAATCCGCGACGCGGCCATCGAGCAGTTCGGACAGCACGGCTTCGGCGTGGGACTGCGGGCCATCGCCGAAGCCGCGGGGGTGAGCGCCGCGCTGGTCATCCACCACTTCGGCTCCAAGGAAGGCCTGCGCAAGGCCTGCGATGACTACGTCGCCGAAGAGATCCGCAGCAGCAAGTCGGAGGCGATGCGGTCCAACGACCCCGCCACCTGGTTCGCGCAGCTCGCCGAGATCGAGGAATTCGCCCCGCTGACGGCCTACCTGTTGCGCAGCATGCAGACGGGTGGCGACCTGGCGAAGATGTTGTGGCAGAAGATGATTGACAACGCCGAAGAATACATGGAAGAGGGCGTGCGCGCCGGGACGATCAAGCCCAGCCGCGATCCGAAGGCCAGGGCCAAATACCTCGGCATCACGGGAGGCGGCGGCCTCTTGCTCTACATGCAAATGCACGACACACCAACGGATTTGCGGGCGGTCCTGCGCGATTACGCCAGGGACATGATCCTGCCGGCCCTCGAGATCTACAGCGAGGGCCTGATGGTGGACCGCACCATGTACGACGCATTCCTGGCCGCCGAAGATCAAGGAGGATCACATGCCAGTTGACAGTGTCGCGCCCATCGAAATCCGTGGGCTGACAAAGAACTTCGGAGCCGTGCGCGCCCTGGACGGCCTCAACCTGACTGTGCGGGAAGGCGAAGTCCATGGCTTCCTGGGCCCCAACGGCGCGGGTAAATCGACGACCATCCGCATCCTGCTCGGCCTGGTCAAGGCCGACGGCGGCAGCATTCGGCTGCTCGGCGGCGACCCGTGGACCGACGCGGTCGCCCTACATCGCCAGATCGCTTACGTACCCGGCGATGTCACGCTGTGGCCGACGCTGACCGGCGGGGAGACCATCGACATGCTGGCCCGCATGCGCGGTGGCATCGACGAGAGACGGCGCGCCGAGTTGATCGAGCGCTTCGACCTCGACCCCCACAAGAAGGCGCGGACGTATTCGAAGGGCAACCGACAGAAAGTCTCGCTGATCTCCGCCTTCTCGTCCCGCGCCCGCCTGCTGCTGCTGGACGAGCCGAGCAGCGGCCTGGACCCGTTGATGGAGAACGTCTTTCAGCAATGCGTCGCCGAGGCGCGCGACCGCGGCGCGACCATCTTGTTGTCCAGCCACATCCTGGCCGAGACCGAGGCGCTGTGCGAAAGGGTGACCATCATCCGGGCCGGCAGGACCGTCGAGAGCGGTTCGCTGGAGTCGATGCGGCATCTCAGCCGCACCTCGATCAGGGCCGAAATGACCGGCGACCCCGGCGACCTCACGCGAATCAAGGGAGTCGAGGACGTCAGCGTCGAAGGCAACACCGTGCGCGCCCAGGTCGACGGCGAGAGCCTCGGAGAGCTGATCCGGGCGCTGGGCGACGCGGGCGTGCGCAGCCTCGTCAGCCAGCCGCCGACGCTCGAGGAACTCTTCCTGCGCCACTACGACACCGCGGACAAGGTCTCGGCGTCATGAGCACCGCAACCTTGGATCGGTCACACCGCCCGGCCCACCCGGCACCGCAACGGCGGCCGAACTTCACGGGAACGCTGGGCATGCTGCGCCTCTACCTACGGCGCGACCGGATCTCGCTGCCGCTGTGGGTGCTGCTGCTCTCGGTGCCGCTGGCAACGGTGTACGTCGGCAGCATCGAAAAGGTCTACCCCACCCAGACGGCGCGCGCCGGGTTCGCGGCTTCCATCATGGCCAGCCCCGCCCAGCGTGCGCTCTACGGGCAGATCTACAACGACAGCCTTGGCGCGGTGGGCATTTGGAAGGCCGGGATGTTCCACCTGCTGATCTCGGTGGCCGTCATCCTGACCGTCATCCGGCACACCCGCGCCGACGAGGAGGCCGGCCGGACCGAGCTCGTGGACTCGACCGCGGTCGGGCGCTACGCCAGCCTCAGCGCCGCCCTGCTGTTGTCCTTCGGGGCCAGCGTCGCCACCGGCGTCATCGGCGCGGCGGGGCTGCTCACCACCGACGTGGCCCCGGGCGGGTCGCTCGCCTTCGGCGCGGCGCTGGCCTGCTCGGGCCTGGTGTTCACCGCCGTCGCCGCGGTGGCCGCCCAAGTGTCGCCGAGCGCGCGGTCCGCCCGCGGCGCCGCGTTCGCGGTCCTGGCAGCGGCGTTCACGCTGCGCGCCCTCGGGGACGCCGGTTCGGGCGCGCTGTCCTGGGTCTCGCCGCTGGGCTGGTCGCTGCAGGTCCGGCCCTACGCGGGCGATCACTGGCCGGTGCTGCTGCTGCATCTGGCGACGACGGTCGCCTTCACCGCGGTGGCCTACCGGCTCCTCGCGAACCGCGACGTGGGCGCCGGCCTGTTCGCGGAACGCCCCGGTCCCGGCTCCGCCGCCCCGGCGCTGGGCAACGTGTTCGGGCTGGCGTGGCGGCTGGACCGCGGTGCCCTGGTCCTGTGGACCGTGGGCCTGTGCCTCTACGGCGTGCTGATGGGCAGCGTGGTGCACGGCATCGGCGACGAGCTCGGCGACAGCAACGCCGCGCGCGACATCGTCGTCCGGATGGGCGGCACCAACGCCTTGGCGGAGGCTTTCATCGCCGTCGCCTTCACCATGATGGGCATGGCGGCCGCCGCGTTCGCGATTTCGCTGACGCTGCGGCTGCACCAGGAGGAGTCGGCGCAACGCGCCGAGGCGACGCTGGCCGGCGCGGTGTCGCGAACCCGTTGGCTGGCCAGCCACGTGCTGGCCGCGCTGCTCGGATCCGCGGTCGCGATGCTGCTCAGCGGGCTGGCGGGTGGGCTCGTCTACGGCGCCGCGGCCGGCGACGTCGGCGGCAAGGTGGCCGTCGTGATGGGAAGCGCGGTGGTGCAGCTGCCCGCCGTCTGGTTGTTGTGCGCGGTGACCGTCGCCGTGTTCGGGCTCGCGCCGCGATTCACGCCCGTGGCGTGGGGCGTTCTGGTCGGGTTCATCGCCTTGTACCTGATCGGTTCCCTGGCCGGGTTCTCACAATGGTTGCTCGACCTCGAGCCGTTCGCCCACATACCGCGCGTCAGCGGCGATTTCACGGCCACGCCACTGTTGTGGTTGCTCGTCATAGATGCCACACTGATCGGCCTGGGAGCGGTGGCTTTTCGACGACGCGATCTGCGAGTTTAGGAGCGTCATGAAGATCGGTGTTCGACTGGCGGCATCATCGATTCTCGGAATCGCCGCCTACGCTTTGGTCCTGTTCCTGCCGGCCGGCACCTTCCGCTATTGGCAGGGCTGGGTTTTCATCGCCCTGTTCACGGTGGTATCGATCGTTCCCACAATCTATTTGGCGCGCAAACACCCGGCGGCCCTGCAACGGCGCATGCATGCGGGCCCCCAGGCGGAAACCCGGACGGCCCAAAAGATCATCAGTGCCGGCGCGTTCGGCACCCTCTTCGTGGTCATGGCGTTCAGCGCGTTCGATCATCGGATGGGTTGGTCGACGGTGCCGGTGTGGCTGTGCGTGGTCGGTGACATCTTGATGGCCGCCGGCCTGGCCATCGCCATGCGGGTGATCATCGAGAACAGTTATGCCGCTGCGACGGTCACGGTGGAGAGCGGCCAGAAGGTCGCGTCCGACGGTCTCTACCGGGTCGTCAGGCACCCGATGTACGCGGGGAACGTGATCATGATGGTCGGGATGCCCCTGGCGCTGGGCTCATACTGGGCGCTTCTGCTGGTCGTCCCGGGTGTCGCGATCCTCGTGCTGCGCATTCTCGACGAGGAAAAGCTGCTGAAGACGGAGCTCCCGGGCTACCGCGAATACGCGCAACGCGTCCGCTATCGCCTGCTGCCAAGCGTGTGGTGAGCCGCTTAATCTGATCGCGTGGCCCGCACTTCCGCGCCCGCCCGAGATCGGCCGTGGCGTCGCCCCGGCGCCCTCCGCTACGCGCTGAGCCGGATACGCGGCATCGCCAAGCCGCCCGTCACGGTGACCGACCCACCGGCCGAGGTCGACGTCGAACGTGACGTCGCCGTGCCCACCCGCGATGGAACGGCATTGCGGATCAACCTCTTCCGGCATGCCGACGCCGGCCCCCGGCCCGTCATTCTCAGCATTCACCCGTACGGCAAGGACGATCTCCCGAAGCGGCGGCGCGGCAACGGTTGGACGTTCTCCATCCAGTACCGAATACTGCGCCAGCCGCGACCGGTGACGTTCTCGGCGCTGACCGGCTGGGAGGCGCCCGATCCCGCGTGGTGGACCGCGCAGGGCTTCGTCGTGGTAAACGCCGACTCGCGGGGCTGCGGTCACTCCGACGGCACCGGGGAGCTGTTGTCGGGGCGGGAGGCCGAGGACACCTACGACCTGGTGCAGTGGATCGCCGCGCAGCCGTGGAGCGACGGGCGGGTCGTCATGCTTGGGGTGTCGTACCTGGCCATCAGCCAGTACGCCGCCGCGGCCCTGCGACCGCCTGCGCTGCGGGCGATCTGCCCGTGGGAAGGCTTCACCGACGCATACCGCGACCTCACCTTTCCCGGCGGCGTCGCCGAACGGGGTTTCACCCGGTTGTGGTCGCGCAACGTGCGGCGCGACACCCGCCAGGCCTACGACCTGGAACGGATGCAGGACGCCCACCCGCTGCGCGACGAATTCTGGCGCTCGCTGGTGCCGGATCTCTCGGCGGTCGACGTGCCGATGCTGGTGTGCGGCAGCTTCTCCGACAACAACCTGCACAGTCGCGGCTCCATCCGCGCGTTCACCCAGGCGGCCTCCGGCCACGCCCGCCTCTACACCCACCGCGCCGGCAAGTGGGCCACGTTCTACTCCGCGCCAGCGCTCGCCGAGCAGCTGGCGTTCTTTCGCGCGGTGCTGGACGGGGCACCCGGTTCTCGCAGCGTCCGCCTCGAAGTCCGTGAAGACCGCGACACGGTCGCCGCGGTGCGCGAAGAGGCCGAATGGCCGCTCGCGCGGACCCGTTGGCGCCCAATGTATTTGGCCGGGGATGGGCTGCTGACTGCCCAGCGGCCGCCGGTCGACGGTGACATTGTGTTCGAAACCCGTTCCGGCGCAGCTGCTTTCAGCTGGACGGTGCCTGCGGACGTCGAGCTGACCGGCCCGATGGCTGCGCGGCTGTGGATCGAGCTGGACGGGTGCAACGACGCCAACCTGTTCGTCGGCGTGGAGAAGTGGCGTGGCGGGCGGTTCGTCGGATTCGAGGGCTCCTACGGCTACGGCCGCGACAGGGTGACCACCGGGTGGCAGCGGGTCGCGCTGCGGGCGCTGGACCCGAAGCTTTCGCGGCCGTGGGAACCCGTCGCGGCGTGCACCGACCCGCAGCCGGTTTCCGCTCACGAGGCGGTCGAGGTCAATGTCGCGCTGGGCCCGTCCGCGACGCTGTTCCGCGCCGGCGAGCAGCTGCGGCTGGTGGTCGCCGGGCGATGGTTGTGCCCGAGAAACCCGCTCACCGGACAGCTTCCCGCGGCCTACGCCGGCTCCCCGCCCGGGCGCATCAGACTGCTTTGGGGGCCGCGCTACGACGCGCACCTGCTGATCCCGGAGATCCCCTAACCCGATGGTGGCGACCCGCTTCGCCCGGCTACGCCGCGCTCGCGATCGCCTAACCCGATGGTGGCGACCCGCTTCGCCCGGCTACGCCGCGCTCGCGATCGCCACTAGATCCAGACGCCCTTGCCCACCGCGACGACGCCGCCGGCGCTGATCGCGAAACGCTCGCGGTCCCTCTCCAGATCCACGCCCACCATCTCGCCCGGTCCGACGACCACGTTCTTGTCCAGGATGGCGTGGCGCACCACGGCGCCCCGGCCGACCCGGGCGCCCGGCATGATCACGCTGCCCTCAACGATCGCGCCGTCGTCGACCACGACGTTGGACGACAGCACCGAGTTACGCACCGAGGCGGCCGAAATGATGCTGCCGGCGCCGACGACCGACTCCTGCGCCGACCCGCCGTTGACGAATTTGGCCGGGGCCAGGTTCTCCGACTCGCCGCGGATCGGCCAGCGCTTGTTGTAGAGGTTGAACACCGGATGCACCGACACCAGGTCCATGTGCGCGTCGTAGAAGGCATCCAGCGTCCCCACGTCACGCCAGTAGGCCCGGTCGCGGTCGGTGGCACCGGGCACCTCGTTGTCGTTGAAGTCGTACACCGCGGCCATTCCGTCGTCGACCAGTCGCGGGATGATGTCGCCGCCCATGTCGTGATCGGAGTGGTCGTCGTCGGCATCGGCGCGGATGGCGTCGATGAGGACCTTCGTGGTGAAGATGTAGTTGCCCATCGACACGAAGGTCGACTCGGGGTCGTCCGGGACGCCCGGAGGATCCAGGGGCTTCTCCACGAAATCGCGGATGCGGCCGGAGTCGTCGGCGTCGATGCAACCGAAAGCGCTGGCCTCGCCGCGCGGCACCCGGATGCCGGCCACCGTTGCCCCTGCCCCACTTTCGATGTGGAACTGGACCATCTGCTCGGGGTCCATCCGGTAGACGTGGTCGGCGCCGAAAACGACTATGTAGTCGGGGTCTTCGTCGTAGATCAGGTTGAGCGACTGGTAGATCGCGTCGGCGGAACCGGTGTACCAGCGCGGGCCCAGCCGCTGCTGCGCGGGCACCGGCGTGATGTACTCACCGGCCAGACCCGACAACCGCCAGTTCTGCGAAATGTGACGGTCCAGTGAATGCGACTTGTACTGGGTGAGAACGCAGATCCGCAAATAGCGGGCATTGACGAGGTTGGACAGCACGAAGTCGATCAGCCGGTAGGCGCCGCCGAAGGGAACCGCGGGCTTGGCCCGATCCGCGGTGAGCGGATACAGCCGCTTGCCCTCACCCCCGGCCAGGACAATGCCCAGCACGTGTGGCGCTTCCCTCATGGTTCAAACCTATCGGCCGTCGCGAACCGCTGCCAGAGGGACCGCTCTATTGGCGGCCGGCTGCGCAGCTGTCCGTCAATGTCGTTGGTTTCCAGCCGATTGTCCAGCCCGACTCGCGGGCCCCGCCGACGCCGAACTACCGTGCGGGTATGCGGGTGGCGATGATGACTCGGGAGTACCCACCGGAGGTCTACGGGGGAGCCGGTGTACACGTCACCGAACTGGTCGCCCAACTGCGCCGACTGTGCGCGGTCGACGTGCACTGCATGGGCGCGCCGCGGCCGAACGCCTTCGTGCACCAGCCCGATCCGCGCCTGCAGGGCGCCAACCCGGCGCTGTCGACGTTGTCCTCGGACCTGTTGATGGCCAACGCCGCGTCGGCCGCCAGCGTCGTGCATTCGCACACCTGGTACACCGGCATGGCCGGCCATCTGGCCGCCCTGCTGCACGACATCCCGCACGTCCTGACCGCCCATTCGCTCGAGCCGCTGCGGCCGTGGAAGGCCGAGCAGCTCGGCGGCGGCTACCGCATCTCGACGTGGGTGGAGCACACCGCCGTCCAGGCCGCGGACGCCGTCATCGCGGTGAGCTCCGCGATGCGCGAAGACATCCTGCGGGTCTACCCCGCCTTGGATCCCAGCCTGGTGCACGTCATCCGCAACGGGGTCGACACCGATGTCTGGCATCCCGCCGGGCCGATGCAAACGGGGTCGCTGTTGGCCGAGCTCGGGGTCGACCCGGACCGGCCCATCGTGGCGTTCGTCGGCCGAATCACCCGGCAGAAGGGCGTCGCGCACCTGGTCGCGGCGGCGCACCACTTCGACCCCGAGGTGCAGGTGGTGCTGTGCGCGGGCGCCCCCGACACCCCGGAGATCGCCGACGAGATGCGGTCCGCGGTGGCGCGCCTGGCCGATAGCCGACGGGGCGTGTTCTGGGTCCGGGAGATGCTGCCCATTGGGGAGCTGCGCGAAATATTATCGGCGGCAACGGTATTCGTGTGCCCCTCGGTGTATGAGCCGCTGGGCATCGTGAACCTGGAGGCAATGGCATGCGCGACGGCCGTGGTGGCGTCGGACGTCGGCGGGATACCGGAGGTGGTCGCCGACGGGGTGACCGGATTGCTGGTGCATTACGACCCCAGCGACCCGACCGGTTATCAGGCCAGGCTGGCCGAAGCGGTCAATGAGCTCGTCGCGGATCCCGAGCGGGCGAAGCGCTACGGCGAGGCGGGTCGGCAGCGCTGCGTCGAGGAGTTCTCCTGGGCTTACGTCGCCGAGCAGACCCTGGAGATCTACCGAAAGGTGTGTGCGTAGCGCAGCCGTCCGTCGGCGCGCGGTCAGCTGGAGCTCGTGACACCCTTGAGTTCGTCACCGAGGGCGGCGGCTTCGTCGGGCGTCAGCTCGACGACCAGTCGTCCGCCTCCCTCAAGTGGTACCCGCATCACGATGCCGCGCCCCTCCTTGGTTGCTTCCAGAGGACCGTCGCCGGTCCGGGGCTTCATCGCCGCCATCGAGTGCTCCCTCCAGGTTCGAGCTGGCCCGCCTTTGCGGGCCTGGTCGGCGCCGAGCATGCCCCGCCAGCGATTTTCCAGCCATACCCGACATCGAACTGCCAAATCACCCCTCTATTGTTCCCTATCCAGGTCACGAGTTGAACAAAGACCCGGTTCTCCGGGCTTAGCGGGCCGTTCGCGGCCCGCGCCGTCAGCGGGAGGAAGGCACCCAACAACCGCGGATATGGTCGTCGACCATCCCGGTCGCCTGCATCAACGCATAGGCCGTGGTCGGCCCGACGAAGCGGAACCCGCGCCGCTTGAGCTCACGCGCCATGGCCTTCGATTCCTCAGTGGCCGAGGGAATCTGGGAGCCGTCGGCCGGCCGGGGGCGCGGTTCCGGCGCGAACGACCACAGCAGCTTCGACAGGTCCTCGGGAGTTCCCAGCTCAGCGGCGGCGCGGGCGTTCGCGATGGTCGCGTCGATCTTCGCGCGGTTGCGCACGATCCCCGTGTCGGCCATCAGCCGCTGCACGTCGGCGTCGGTGTACCCGGCGACCCGCTCGAAATCGAAGCCGGCGAACGCGCGCCGGAAGTTCTCCCGTTTGCGCAGGATGATCAGCCACGACAGCCCGCTCTGGAAGGCCTCCAGGCTCATCCGCTCGAAGAGCGCCACCCCGTCGTGCACCGCGCGGCCCCACTCCTGGTCGTGGTAATCGCGGTACATCTCGAAATCGGGTCCCGGCCGGATGGCCGCCCAGCTACACCGAACCAGCCCGTCATCGCTCACATCTAGTCCTGACGATCGTCGCCGTCCCCGGGTTCCACGGCCTCGGGTTCGTCTTCGGCCTTCGCGGGGGCGTGCACCGCGGCCAGCTGGCCACGCAGCGCCTCGAGCTCGCGGGCGAGCCGGTCCAGCACCCAGTCCACCTCGCTGGTCTTGTATCCGCGCAGCACCTGGGTGAACTTGACGGCGTCGACGTCCGCGCCGGTCACACCGTAGGCGGGCAACACCGTCGCGGTCGTCCCGCGCGGCAGGGGCGGCAGCTGTTCACCCCGTCCGAACAGCAGACTCGCCGCGCCGAACAGCACGATCGCCACCAGCACCAGCACCACCAGGTAGAGCAACACCAACGCCACGTCGTCGATATTGCCCTATGGCACCGACACCGCGATGACGCAGCGGGGCCTTAGCGCGGCCGCAAGACCTTCATCGGCGGCCGGTCCGCGAGCGACACCGGCGACGTGCGCTGGGTGTAGCCCTGAAAGTCGGTGCCCTCGGTGTCGTCGGCGAAGAACTGCGTCAGCCCGACGCCGGAGTCGGGGACCCCGCAGCGCGAGAGCAGGGTCGCGATGACCTGCCGACTCATCGCGCCCAGCTCGGCCAGCGGCCGGTTGCGGTGCTCCCGCACACCGAGGTTGACCTGGGCGATCGCCCCCAGGCCCAGCCGGTCGAAGGTGTCCAGCAGCAGGCCGATCTCCACGCCGTAGCCCGGCGCGAACGGCACCGACGTGAGCAGTTCGCGGGTGGCGGCGTACTCCCCGCCGAGCGGCTGCAGAATGCCGCCCAGCTCCGGCCGCAGCGCGGCGAGCAGCGGCCGGGCCACCAGCTCGGTGACCCGCCCCCCTCCGGTCGCGCCGGCCACGTCGCCGACGCGCAGCGGGCGCCGGTAGAAGCTTTTGACCAGGTGGATGCCGTCGCCCATCAACAGCGGGCCGACCAGCCACGGCACGAACATCGGGTGCGGGTTGATCAGGTCGGAGTCGACGAACACGACGATGTCACCGCTGGTGGCCGCCAGCGAACGCCACAGCGCCTCGCCCTTGCCCGGCCGGATCGGCACCTCGGGCAACGCCTGCTCCCGGCTGACCACGCGGGCGCCCGCGGCGACGGCGCGGATCTCGGTGTCATCCGTCGAGCCGGAGTCGAGCACGATCAGCTCGTCGACCAGCCCGTCGACCAGCGGTGAGATGCTGTCGACCACCGATTCGATCGTCTCTTCTTCGTCGAGGGCCGGCAGCACCACCGAGATGGTGCGGCCCGCCTTCGCCGCCTCGAGTTCGGCGACCGTCCAGCCGGGACGGTTCCAGCTGCGGTCCGCCAGCCAGGTGTCGCCCGGACGGGCGGCCAGCACCGCGTCGGTGAGGTCGCCGGCGAACAGGTCGGATGCCGTCATGCCAGCCCCCTGACCGTGCGCGCCGGCGCGCGGATTCCCTGGATCGAGGCGACCATTTCGAGCACCCGTCGGGTCGCGGCGACCTCGTGGACGCGGAACATTCGCGCCCCGGCGGCCGCCGCCAGCGCGGTGGCCGCCAACGTGCCCTCGAGCCGCTCGGTCAATTCCACCCCCAGAGTCTCCCCGACGAAGTCCTTGTTACTCAAAGCCATCAGCACGGGCCATCCGGTATTAACAAGATCGCTCAGGTGCCGCAACAGCAGCAGCCCGTGGAAGGTGTTCTTGCCGAAGTCGTGGGCCGGGTCGATCAGCACCCGGTCGCGGGCCACCCCGCTCGCGACCGCGCGCTCGGCGGCGGCGGTGACCTGGCGAATGACGTCGTCGACCACCCCGCGGGTGCTGGTTCCATAGCTCACCCGGAACGGGCGGGTGCGGGGCAGCGCCCCGCCGGTGTGCGAACACACCAGCCCCACGCCGAACTCCGCGGCGACCGCCGCCAGTTCCGGGTCGATGCCGCCCCAGGTGTCGTTGATCAGGTCCGCCCCGGCCGCGCACGCCACCTTGGCCACCTCGGAGCGCCAGGTGTCCACGCTGATCAGCTGGTCGGGGTAGGCGTCGCGCAGCCACTCGATGAACGGGATCAACCGGGCGATCTCGGTGTCGGCGTCGACCTCCTGGCCGGGGCCTGCTTTGACACCGCCGACGTCGATGACGTCGGCCCCCTCGGCGACGGCCCGGTGCGCGGCGGACCGGGCGGCCTCGTCGCTGAAGGTCGCACCCTTGTCGTAGAACGAGTCGGGGGTGCGGTTGACGATCGCCATGATCAGCGGGCGATCGCCGGCGACCGGGCGGCCGCAGAAGGTCGAATGCACACGTCTATGGTGCCCTTTCGCCGCGCCGGACGCGGGCCGGGGATCGAGTGTGCGGCCAGGGCGCGCCGCCGCGGCGTGTCGTCGCCGCGAGCGCACGCCCGCCGCCGTCAACGCACGCTCAGCCCTTCGGCCGCTTACCGTCGGCCACCTCGTCGGGATACTCGTCGTAGTACGGCACGTAACCCTCGTCGCGGCCGGCCAGCACGTAGAGCGGGTCCTTGATGTCCGGCCCGTAGGCCTGGTCGCGCAGTTCCACCTTGCGGCTCTTGAACGTCGTGGTGTGCTCGAGCGACTCGACCACCCGCACGAACAGCGGCAGCGCGTAGGCGGGCAACTGGTCATAGACCGCGTTCGCCAGCGACTTGCCGTCGAACTCCGCGCCGTCGCGCAGCTTGACCGCGGCCATCCCGGCGCGACCGCCGGTGCGGGGGATCTCGACACCGAAGACCGTGCACTCCTCGACATGCTCGTCGGACGCCAGCGCGGCCTCCACCTGGGTGGTGGCGACGTTCTCGCCCTTCCAGCGGAACGTGTCGCCGAGGCGGTCGACGAACGCGGCGTGCCCCATGCCCTGCGGGCTCATCACGTCACCGGAGTTGAACCACACGTCGCCCTCGCGGAAGGCGTTGCGCACCAACTTCTTCTCGCTCGACTCCTTGTCGGTGTAGCCGTCGAACGGCTGCAGCCGGTTGACCGGGCTGAGCAGCAGGCCGGGTTCACCCGGCGGCACCCGGCGCACCCGCCCGTTGTCGTCGCGCAGCGGGGCGCCGGTGTCGGGGTCGTACTCCACGTAGGCCAGCGGCATCGGGAAGACACCGGTGGTCCGCGGCACGTTGAACACGTTGATGAACGCGGTGTTGCCCTCGCTGGAGGCGTAGAACTCGCAGACGCGCGCGATGTCGAACCGATTCGTGAACTCGTCCCAGATCTCCGGTCGCAGCCCGTTGCCGGCGATCACCCGCACCCGGTGCGCGCGGTCGGTCGCCTTGCGCGGCTGGTTGAGCAGGTAGCGACAGATCTCGCCGATGTAGATGAAGGCCGTCGCCTCGGCGGCGATGACCTCGTCCCAGAACTTCGACGCCGAGAACGACTTGCCCAGCGCCAGCGTGGCCCCGGAGTTGATCACCGACGACAACGCGACCGTCAGCGCGTTGTTGTGGTAGAGCGGCAGGCAGCTGTAGAGCGTGTCCGAGCTTTTCAGCCGCAGCCCGATGCCGCCGAACGCCGCGAGCGCCTTCAGCCACCGCAGGTGGGTCATCACGCTGGCCTTGGGGAAGCCCGTGGTTCCCGAGGTGAAGATGTAGAACGCGGTGTCCTTGGCCTGCACGGCCGACGCCGACGGCGGATTGATGGCCGGGGCGCTGACGGCGAATCGCTCCAGGTCCTCCACGGTCATTGTCTCGGTGTCGCCGGCGCCCCCACACTCGGCCACCGCGCTGACCAGGTCGGTCTCGGCGACCAACACCTTGGCCTTCAGCAGGCCCAGACTGTGCGCCAGCACCTCGCCGCGCTGGTGGTAGTTGAGCATCCCGGCCACGGCGCCGCACTTGACGGCGGCCAGCATCGCCAGCACGGCGTTCGGCGAGTTGCGCAGCATGATCGCTACGACGTCGCCCCGGCCGACACCGCGCGAGGCCAGCACCGCGGCGTACCTGTTGGCGGCGGCGTTGGCGTCGCGATAGGTCAGTTGCTGATCGCCGAACCGCAGGAAGATCCGGTCGCCGTAGCGGGCGGCCCGGTCCTGGAACACCGTGCCGATCGACTTCTTCGACCCCGGCTGGGCCAGCAGCCCGGTCATCGCCCCGCGCACGATCACCGGCATATCGGCCAGCAAGCCCGGCGCCCGAGACGCGATATCGGTCAGTTTGACCGCCGTGCGCGCTCCCCCGTCGTGATTCGACACGTCATCCCTCGATTCTGCGTAAACAACCCGGCGCACAGCCTAGTAGGGGTGGCTCGGGTGCCCGCGCCCTCAATCGGGCGCGCACGCCTCGATGGCGGCGCTCACCTTGTCGACCAGCAACAACCGGTCCATCGCCGGCTGCGAGACGTAGCCGCTGTCGAGCAACCCGCACAACCACAGCCACAGGCCCTCGTAATGGCCCATCGGGTCGAGCAGGACGATGGGTTTGGCGTGCAGACCGAGGTAGCCCGTGGTCCACGAGTCGAGCAGCTCGTCGAGGGTTCCGACGCCGCCGGGGAGCACGATGAACGCGTCGGCGCGCTCCTCCATGACCTGTTTGCGCTCATGCATGGTCTCGGTGACGATCAGCTCGTCGGCGTCGGTGTCGGCGATCTCGCGGCGCATCAGGATCTGCGGGATGACGCCGACGGTTCGGCCCCCGCGGGCGCGCGCCGCGGATGCGACCGCGCCCATCGCCGAAACCCGGCCACCGCCCCACACCAGCGTCCAGCCGCGCTCGGCGATGGCCTCGCCGAGTTCGGCAGCGACCGCAAGCAATTCGGGATGTTCGGGGCCGGACGCGCAGTACACACACACCGCCCGCGCGCCTGCTGGCTCGCGTTCCGGGGGCATACAACGAAAGGTAGACCAAGCTTGCTGCGGGCCGCATACCGCGCGCAATAAAATCCGGCGATGCCGATTCGATGGAACGTCCCCCAGCACGCGTCGGCCCTGGAGCGGCTGGCCGCGGCGCTCGCGACCGGGAGGGGGGCGGTCGTCCTCGGACCGGACGGCTGCGGCAAGTCCACCTTGGCCCGGATGGCCGCCGAGGACTTCGGCCGCGAGAACCCCGGCACCCGCATCCGCTGGGTGACCGGCACACCGACCGAGCGCGCGGTGCCCTTCGGCGCCTTCGGCCACCTGGTCGAGATCGCCGACATCGGCAAGCCGGCCGCGCTGTTGCGCGCCGCCCGGGCGTCACTGGACGGTGAGGACCTGCTGCTGGTCGTCGACGACGCCCATGACCTGGACCTCCTGTCGGCAACCCTGGTGTACCAGCTCGCGTTGGCGGGCGCGGGCAGGATGATCGTCACGGGCCGCGCCGATTCGTCTCCCGACGCCATCGCGGCGCTGTGGACCGACGGGCTGCTCCCCCGAATCGACATCGAGCCGACCGGCGGGATGACCACGGCGGCCGAGGTCGACGCGTTCCTCGCCGAAATCCCCGCCGCGGCCCGAGCGGTGCTGGACTATCTTGCCGTCGCGGAGCCGCTGTCGCTCGAGGACCTGAGCGCCCTCACCGGCGAGGACGCGGTCCGCCAGGCCGTCGACTGCGGGGCGGTGGAGACGCGGGCCCGCGGCGGGGAGTCCGACGAGCCGGTGGTGTTCACGGCCCACCCGTTGTTCGCCGACCGGGCGCGCGCGGCGCTCGGTGCCGACGGTGCGCGGCACCGGCGCACCGAGTTGGTGCGGCTACTGTCGCAGCATCCGCCGGACCACCTCAGCGACCGGCTGCGCTTGGCGTCGCTGGCCCTGGACAGCGACGCCCCGCAGCCGACGGCCGACATGGTGGCCGCCGCGCAGCAGGCGCTGCGGCTGGGCGACCTGGCCCTGGGCGAACGGCTGGCCTCCTCGGCGCTGCAGCGCTCCGGCGGGCTGGCGGCGCGGCTGGCGCTGGCGCACGCCCTGGGGTGGCAGGGCCGCGGGCGTGAGGCGGACGCGGTGCTGGCCGGCCTGGATCCCGCCGCGTTGACCGAAGCCGCCCTGATGGACTGGGCGCTGCTGCGCGCGGCCAACCAGTTCTGGATGCTCAGCGAGCCCGAGCGGGCCACCGCGTTCCTGCGCACCGTCCGCAACCGCGTCGCGGACGCGGGCGCGCGGACCACCCTCGACGCGCTGAGCGCCACGTTCGCGATGAACGCGGGCAACGTCGGGCACGCCGTGAAGGTCGCCGGCGAGGTGCTGGCCGCGCCGGAAGCCGACGACCAGGCGGTGGCCTGGGCGGCCAGCGCGGCGGCGCTGTGCGCGGCGCGGCAGGGGCGTTTCGACGACGTCGAGCCGCTGGCCCAGCGCGCGCTGGGCGCCGAGCATCCGGGGTTGCTGCGCTTCACCATCGGGTTGGGCCAGACCACCGCGTTGTTGATGGCGGGCCGGCTGGAGGCGGCGCGCGAGCTCGCCCAGCAGTTCACCGATTTCGCCGAGTTGCAGCAGCCGGGCCGCGCGATCGGTGAGGTGCTGCTGGCCCATGTGCTGCTGGCCGACGGTGAATTCGCCCGAGCCGCTGCGCTATTGGCTCCGGCGGCCGCGACGCTGGAACGCACCGGTTATTCATGGGGGCCGCTGTCGTTGACGTTGCTGGCGACGGCCCTGGCCCAGCAGGGTGACATCGCGGCCGCGGGAAAGGCGTTGGGACGGGCCGAATCTCGACACGGAACCAAGTCGGCGCTGTTCGCGCCGGAGCTCGGTGTCGCGCGGGCGTGGCGGCTGGCCTCGATGCGCGACGGGCACGGCGCGGTGGCCGCCGCCCGCGACGCCGCCCGGATGGCCGAGCGCGGCGGCCAACGGGCGGTGGCGGTGCGCGTGTGGCACGAGGCGGTGCGGCTCGGCGATGTCCGTGCCGCCGATCCGCTGGGCCGCCTTTGCGACGAGATCGACTGCGCCGCAGGCAAGTTGGCGCTTGCCCACGCGCAGGCGCTGGCGGCCGGTGACGGTCCGGCGTTGCTGGCGGTGTCGGAAGAGCTGGCCGCGGTCGGGATGCGCGCGGCGGCCGCGGACGCGGCCGCGCAGGCCCGGCGGTGCGGGAGCTGACTGGCCCGCACGCCGAGCGTCACGCTCGATAGCCGGCCGGCGATGGACTAGCCGCCGAGGTAGCCGCGCAGCATGTCCACCGCGGCGGTGATGTTGGCGACCGGAACGCTCTCGTCGCGCTTGTGCGCCAGGTTGGGATCGCCCGGGCCGAAGTTGACGGCCGGGATGCCCAGCGCGGCGAAACGGGCGACATCGGTCCACCCATACTTCGCCCGGACCTGTCCCCCGGCGGCCTCGACCAGCGCCTTGGCCGCCGGCTGGGCCAATCCGGGCAGCGCGCCCGCGGCGGCGTCGGTCTGCTCGATGTGCACGTCGAGGCCGTCGAACACCTCGTGCACGTGCTGCAGCGCCGCGGCCACCGAC
Source organism: Mycobacterium scrofulaceum (assembly GCF_001667885.1). GTDB lineage: Bacteria > Actinomycetota > Actinomycetes > Mycobacteriales > Mycobacteriaceae > Mycobacterium > Mycobacterium scrofulaceum_C. Next base: position 21,910 of record NZ_LZJW01000111.1, read on the forward strand.
CGGTCGGGGGCGAAGCGGAAGTTCACCGTGACCGCGGCCGCGTCGGGAATGACGTTGCCCGCCACGCCGCCGTCGATGCGCACTGCGGACAGTCCCTCGCGGTATTCGCAGCCGTCGATATCCACGGTGCGCGCGGAGTAGCCGGCCAGCCGATCCAGGACCGCGCCCAGCTTGTGAATGGCGTTGTCGCCCAGCCACGCCCGCGCCGAGTGGGCGCGCGTCCCGGTGCTGCTGACCACGACGCGCAGCGTGCCCTGGCAGCCGGCCTCGATGTAGCCGCCGGTGGGCTCGCCGAGAATGGCCACGTCGGCGGACAGCCAGTCCGGGAGCTCACGCTCGATGCGGCCCAAACCGTTTGCCGCCGCGTCGATTTCCTCGCAGTCGTAGAACACCAGCGTCAGGTCGTGGACCGGTTCGGCCACGGTCGCGGCCAGATGCAGGAAGACCGCGTCCCCGGATTTCATGTCGGCGGCGCCGCAGCCGTACAGGTCGCCGTTTGCGCGGCGGCTGGGCAGGTTGCCCGCAACCGGCACGGTGTCCAGGTGCCCGGCCAGCAAGACCCGCGACGGCAGCTGCCGCCGGGTGCGCGCCAGCACGGCGTTGCCGTGGCGGACGATCTCGAAGCCGGACGTCTGCTCGCGCAGCGCGGCCTCCACCTCGTCGGCCAGGCGCGCCTCGTCCCGTGATTCGCTGGGGATGTCGACCAAAGCCGCGGTCAACTCGATCGGATCCCCGCGCAAGTCCAGCACGGGTCCAAGGTTATCCGCTGCCGAGCGGCAAGTAACCTGGCCGCCGTGACTGGAGCTGTAGGCATCGGCCTGGCGACGCTGGCCGCCGACGGATCGATCCTCGACACGTGGTTTCCCGCACCGGAACTGACCGAATCGGGCACCGGCGGCACCTCGCGCCTCGCGTTGTCGGACATTCCGCAGGAGCTGGCGGCGCTGGTCGGCCGCGACGACGACCGCGGCACCGAGAGCATCGCGGTGCGGACGGTAATCGGCTCGCTCGACGACGTGGCCGCCGACGCGTACGACGCCTACCTGCGGCTGCATCTGTTGTCGCACCGGCTGGTGGCGCCGCATGGGCTGAACGCCGGCGGCCTGTTCGGGGTATTGACCAATGTCGTGTGGACTAACCGCGGGCCGTGCGCGGTCGACGGGTTCGAGGCCGTGCGGGCGCGGCTGCGCCGGCAGGGCCCGGTGACGGTCTACGGCGTCGACAAGTTCCCGCGGATGGTCGACTACGTGCTGCCCACCGGGGTGCGCATCGCCGACGCCGACCGGGTGCGGCTGGGCGCCCACCTGGCGCCCGGTACGACGGTGATGCACGAGGGCTTCGTCAACTACAACGCCGGCACCCTGGGCGCGTCGATGGTCGAGGGCCGCATCTCGGCCGGCGTGGTGGTGGGCGACGGGTCCGATATCGGCGGCGGGGCGTCCATCATGGGCACGCTGTCCGGCGGTGGCACGGAAGTCATTTCGATCGGCAAGCGGTGCCTGCTCGGCGCCAACGCGGGGCTGGGCATCTCGCTGGGCGACGACTGCGTCGTCGAAGCCGGCCTGTACGTGACCGCGGGCACCAAGGTCGCCACGCCCGACGGCCAGCTGCTGAAGGCCTTGGAGCTTTCCGGGGGCAACAACCTGCTGTTTCGGCGCAACTCGGTCAGCGGGGCCGTCGAGGTGGTGCCCCGCGGCGGTCAGGGCATCGCCCTGAACGCGGACCTGCACGCCAACTGAGCGCGGTTATGCGTCCGCGGCGACCTTCTCCGCCGCGGGGGCGGCGCCCAGCGCGGTTCCCTTGGTCTCGGGCAGCAGGTAGACCGACACGAAACTGGCCACCACCAGGGTGGCCATCATGAGCCCGATCGCCCAGCTGCCGTAGGTCGCGAGCAGCGTGCCGGCCATCAACGGCGGCACGGCCGCGCCGAGGATGCCGGCCAGGTTCATCGCCACGGCCGCGCCGCTGTAGCGGTAGCGGGTGGCGAACAGTTCGGGCACGAAGGCCGCGGTGGGGCCGTTGGCCACCGCGGCGGCGCCGAACATGCCGACGATGGCGACCGCGTACAACACCGGCTCGCGGGTGTCCAACAGCGGGATGACCGCGAACGCCCACGGCAGGCAGGCCACCAGCCCGCACAACATCACCCGGCGCCGCCCGACCCGATCGGAGATCCACGCCGAGAACGCCACGAACACCATGCTGGTGAGCCCGCCCAGCGCGCCGACGGACCAGATGAAGCTGCGCGAGTAGCCGAGATGGTTGTGGGCGTACATGACAAGGAACGTGTTGCCCAGGTAGACGAAGCCCATACCGCCCAGAAAGCTGCCGGCGACCAGGACGATCTCGCGCCGCTGGAGCCGTAACAGCTCCGCGAGCGGCGCCTTGGGCACCAGGTCGCGGGCCTTTTCCTCCACGAAGAGCGGAGTCTCTTCGATGTTCAGCCGCACGTATAACGCGATGCCGATCAGGCCGCTGCTGATCAGGAACGGGACCCGCCATCCCCACGCCATGAAAGCCGAGCTGTTCTCGCCCATGGTGAGGTTCACGGCGAGAAACGTCAGGCTGGCCAAAATCCCGGCGGTGCCGCCACCGAGCAGGGTGAACATGCCGTACCAGCCGCGCTTGCCGGTCGGGGCGTACTCGGCGCTCAGCAGGACCGACCCCGCCCATTCACCGCCGACCGCGAACCCCTGCAACAGCCGCAGCACGATCAGGATCAGCGGCGCCGCGATGCCGATCGACGCCGTGCTCGGGACCATGCCCACGCTCACCGTCGACGCGCCCATGATCAGCAGCGTGGCGACGAGCGTCTTCTTGCGCCCGAGTCGGTCCCCGAAGTAACCGAAAACGGCCGCCCCGAGCGGGCGGGACAGGAACGCCGTCGCGAACGTCGCCATGGCCGCGATGGTGGCCAGCGTCGGGCCGAGGGCCGGGAAGAACACCGTCGGAAACACCAGCGCCGCCGCGGTCCCGTAGATCAGGAAGTCGTAGAACTCGATGGCCGAGCCGACGAGGCAGGCGGCGGCGATCCGCCGCATGGGGGTCGGGGCGGCGGCGCCAAGCTCACCCACGGCCGCTCGCTGTCCGGTTGCGTCGATACACGGATACGACGGTAGGTGAAGCCTGCCGGTCGCGCCCGGCGCCGAAGCTGGCAACTTCCTGCGTGTCAGCCGTCGGCCAGCAGCTGCTTCTTCAGCACCTTGCCCATCGCGTTGCGGGGCAGCGTGTCGACCAGGCGCACCTCGCGGGGCCGCTTGTGCACCGAAAGCTCTTGCGCCACGTAGTTGATCAGTTCGTCGGAGTTGAGGTCGGGCGCGCCGACGATGAACGCGACGATCCGCTGGCCCAGGTCCTGGTCCGGCATGCCGACGACCGCGGCCTCGCGCACGCCGGGGTGGCCGAGCAGCGCCGTCTCGATCTCGCCGGCGCCGATGCGGTAGCCGCCGGACTTGATCAGGTCGACGGACTCGCGGCCCACGATGCGGTGCATGCCGCCGCCGTCGATGACGGCCACATCGCCGGTGCGATACCAGCCGTCGGCGTCGAAAGCCTCGGCGGTGGCCTCCGGCCGGTTCAGGTAGCCGTCGAACATCGTCGGGCCCCGAACCTCAAGCCGCCCAACGGTTTCGCCGTCGTGCGGCACCGGGTTGCCATTGTCGTCGAGCAGCCTGGTCTGTACGCCGGTGAGCGGCAGGCCCACCCAGCCGGCGCGTCGCTCGCCGTCGGCGCGGGTGGACAGCGTGATCAGCGATTCGGAGGCGCCGTAGCGTTCGACCGGCTCGTGCCCGGTCAGCTCGGCCAGCCGGTCGAAGACCGGCACCGGCAGCGGCGCGCTCCCCGAGACGAGCAGCCGCGCCGGGCGCAGCGCCCGGGCGGCGGCCTCGTCGGCCACCACCCGCGACCACACCGTCGGCACCGCGAAAAACAGCGTGCCGCCCGCCTCCGAACAGGCCTGCGCGTACCCGGCCGGTGTCGGTTTCCCGGTGTGCACGAAGCGGTTTCCCACCCGCAGCGAGCCGAGCAACCCCAGCACCAGCCCGTGCACGTGAAACAGCGGCAGGCCGTGCACCAGCACGTCGTCGGGCGTCCACTGCCACGCCTCCGCCAGGGCGTCGAGATCGGCGGCGATCGCGCGACGGCTCAGCACCACCCCCTTGGGCAGCCCGGTGGTGCCGGAGGTGTAGATGATCATCGCGGTGGCGTCGGGCGACGGCTCGGGATAGCGGTGCCAGGACCGGGCGTGCAGCCGCACCGGGATGTGCGGCAGGCCCTCCGGCTCGTCCGGGACGGGGCCGAGCCAGGCCCGCACCCCCGAATCGGTGATCATGTGGCGACGCTCGGCCGCGCCGACGTCGGCGGGCACCGGGACGAAGGGCACACCGGCGATCAGGCAGCCGGTGACCGCCAGCACGGTCGAGGCGGTCGGCGTGGCCAGGATCGCGACCCGCTCCGCGCCGGCGACCCGCTCGGCCACCGACGTCGCGGCGCCGACCAGGTCGCTGCGGCTCAGCACGGCGCCGTCGATGCGCACCGCGTCGGGGATGTCGGTGGCGGTGACCGCCGCGGGATTCAGGGACGCCAGCAGCACGTCAGCAGGCTACCCGGCCGCCGGGACGGTCAGTCTTGCTCGTCCCAGATCTTGGTCAGGGTGGACAGGATCTCCTCGCCGCGGCCCAGGCCGCCGAGGTGGCTTTCGCCCGGGAGCACGATCAGCTCGCAGTCGGGCAGCAGGGACACGACGTGCTCGCCGTGCGCGAACGGCACGATGTGGTCGCTGTCGCCGTGCCACCAGCGCACCGGGACCTTGACCTCATCGAGCCGGAATCCCCAGTCCTGGGTGAACAGGATGATGTCGTTGAACGGGGCCGCCAACTGTTTGCGGCTGCCGTTGAGCAGGTCGTCGAGGAACATCGCCCCGAACTCCGGCCGGGTCAGCAGGCGGCGGTCGCCCTCGGGCGATATCGCGGCGTAGAGGTACAGCGCGGGGTTCGCGACCGGACGGATCATCCGGACCACCAGGCTGGCGCCGATGCGCAGCGGGTCGCCGCCGAGCCGCAGCAGGGGCGCCACCCGCTTGCCCAGGTTCATCAGCCCGCTGGTGATGCCCTCGTCGCCGAGGAAGGGCGCTACGCCGCCGAGCACGCCGAGCGCAACCACCCGGTCGGGCAGCACCGCGGCGGAGGCGAGCGCGTACGGCCCGCCGCCGGACAGGCCGATGACGGCCATCTTGTCGATCCCGAGCGTGTCCGCGATGGTGCGCAGGTCGTCGCCGAATGCGCGGATGTTGTGGTACCGGTGCGGCGTTGACGAGCCGATTCCGGGGCGGTCCAGGCCGATCAGGCGGATGTGGTGGTGCTCGGCGTAGACCCGCGCCTCGACCGGGATCTGCCGCCGGGCACCGGGGGTGCCGTGCAGCCAGAACATCGCGCGCCCCTGCGGGTCACCGAATTCGGCGAAGCCGATCTGGCGGTCCTCACCGACGGCGATGTTTCCTTCGAGCTTGGGGCGGGCGATCTCGATGGCCATGCCCAGAAGCTTTGCATGTGACGAGCCGTTTACCAAAGGCTCACAAGCGCCACGAAGTCCGGGCCGTACGCCTCGGAAAGTGGTTGCCCCTTCGCACCTTCAATTGGCGTGCATTGGGGAACAACGCCTTCGAGGGCGGCTGAAACCACGGTGCATCCCTGGACTGGCCGACTGGGGTCAGCGGCGGCCGCTCGCGACCAATGACCGATGAGTTCTGCCCTTAGGGGCAGTCTGATCTGCATGGGCAAACTCATCTATGGCTTCAACGTGTCGGTGGACGGTTACATCGCTGATGCACGAGGCAACATCGACTGGACCGATCCGAGCGAAGAACTGCACCAGTACTGGAACGACTTCGAGCGGCAGACCGCGTGCGCGTTCTACGGGCGGCGGCTCTACGAACTGATGTCCGCGTACTGGCCGACAGCCGACGAGGCCCCGGACGCCACCCCCCTGATCGCCGACTTCGCCCGCATCTGGCGTGACATGCCCAAGGTCGTGTTCTCGCACACCCTGGATTCCGTCGACTGGAACTCCCGCCTGGAACGCGGCGACCCCGTCGAGGTGGTGACGAAGCTGAAGGCCGAAACCGACGGCAGGCTGGAGGTGGGCGGCGCGACGCTGGCCGCGCCGATCGTGCGGGCCGGACTGGTGGACGAATACCGGATCGTGGTAGCGCCGATCGCCGTCGGCGGCGGCACCCCGTTCTTCCCGACACTGCCGTCATGGATATCGCTGCGACTGCTGGAGAGCCGCACCTTCCCGTGTGGCACGGTCCTGTTGCGCTACGAAGCGAAACACGACTGATCGGACACCCACAGCCAGACGAGCCGTGGACGCAATACCGTTACCGCTGCTGCACGGCGCCCCGTTCGACACTCATCAGTTTCCACGACCACGCCCAGACGGGTCTCGATGTTCCGGTCGGCGCGCTATGACCCGAGCGGCCGGTCACCGGTGACCCGCGCGGCCCGCAGGCCGGCCAGCTCGTCGTCGGAAAGGCCCAGCCCACGCAGGATCTCGTCGTTGTGCTGGCCCAACGTCGGCGCGGCGCCGCGGTGGTGGCGGGCGGACCCGGGGCTGATCCGAAACGGCCACCCCGGGTAGCGGTGCGGTCCGGTGATCGGGTGGACGAGCTCCTGGTAGTAGCCGCGGGCGTCGAGCTGGGCGATCTCGTACATCCGGTCGCCGGTGATCACGCGTTCGGCCGGGATTCCTTGCACCGCAAGGCCTTCGACGATCGCCTCCGGGCTCTGGGTGCGAGTCCACGCGGCGACCAGGGCGTCGAACGCGTCGTGATCGACTCCCGCCTCTTCGGGCAGCGACAGGGCCACCCACGCGCCCTCCTCGTTCGTCGGGTAAACACCCTGCAGGTAGCCACGCCGGCGGTTGCCTTCGCGCGTTTGTACCACGCCGTTCATCGAATATTCGATGACCGGTTCGGCGGTCACGGCGGCGGCTACCTCGATCTGAGCGACCTCGATCAACTGGCCCTCGCCGGTGCGGCTTCGATGCTCGAGCGCGGCCAGCAGCGCGACAGCGGCGTGCACACCGACGACGGGATCGGCGGGGCCCTGCGGGTTGCACGGCGGCCCCTCCGCATACCCGGTGACCGCCGACATCCCACCGGTCTGCTCGAAGTTCAACGCCCAGCCCACGTAGTCGCGCCAGGGGCCGTGCAAGCCGAAACCCGGCATCCGGACCATGATCACGTCGGGCCTCAGCGCCGCCAGCGACTCGTAGTCCAGACCGAACTGCTCCACCACTCGCGGTGAGAAGTTCTCCACCACAACGTCAGCCCGCGCGGCCAGCCGCCGGGCGATCTCCAGGCCGCGCCGCGAGGTCAGGTCCAGGGTGAGGTCTTTCTTGTTGAGGTTGGTGGCCTGCCACAGGCCGCTACGCTCGTACCAGTCGTCACCCTCGAAGGGAAACGCGCCAGAGTAGCGAAAACCGTCAGGGCGTTGGATCGATTCGACCTTGACGATCTCGGCGCCGAACGCGCCCAGGTAGCAGGTCAGATAGGCGCCCGCCCAGAAGGTGCTCAGGTCAAGCACATTCAGGCCCGCAAAGGGACGGGCGCCCGGCGTCCGAGTGGATGCCGGACGATGCTGTGTCACAGGGCCTTTGGTCAGGCGGAACGGCGAGCCGGGGCGTTGGAATCCCCCGGCGGTGCCGCTCCCCCCACACCCACCCGCCACGAAGAACTCGCGCTTGGCGTACTGCGGACATTCCAGCACGGTGGCGCCGTCGTTGACCGGAGTCGCCGGAATCCGCAACGCCTGGCTCAGGTCGACGATCTCGGCGACCGTTTGCTCAGCGAGCAATGGCTCTGCGCGAGCAAAGAATTCGGCGCGTTCGGGACCGCCCAACATGATCGGGATCTGTTGCTCGCCGAACTCGGGCAGGCCCAGCATCGCGCACACGTCCAGCCAATGCTGGCCCGTCAAGCAGTTGATTCCCACCCAACCGTCGGCTGCGCGGACCACTCCCAGCATCGGAGCCCCCCGAGCGTTGGCGGGCAGGCCGAGGCTGAGCATCTTCTCCGCCATCAGCATGGGATACGGCAGCGTCGACAGCAACGCCTCGAATTCCGAAACATCCACCTGCACAACATCATCGGACGCGCAGCGCAATGCGGTCAGCGCCCCCAGCGCGCCGTAGCCACCCGCGACGTACTCGGCGATCCGCGCGCCGACCTGCACCGGCGGCCGGTCGGGATCGCGGGCGCTGACCCAGCCCGACGCCGCCTGCAGCGTCAGCGACGTGGCCGGCCGGTCCCGCCACGGCCCGGACTGCCCGAAAGCAGAGATGCGGAGCAGCACTAGGTTCGGGTTGAGCCCGCGAAGGGCGTCGCGGTCGAATCCCCAGCCTTCCAGGCTTCCGGGCGGGAAGTTCTCGACGAGCACACGCGCACCCGCGATCAGCTCGCGGGCATCGGAAAAGGCCGCGATTCGCTTACCGGCGTTCAGGTATTGAAATAATCCGCTCCGGTCCGGATCCACAACCCCGCCGCGAAACGGGCCCCAATGGCGCAGCGGATCCCCGCCCGGTGGCTCGATCTTGGTGACCTCAGCGCCGAGGTCGACGAAAAGCTTTGCCGCATAAGGGCCCGAGATCTCCCTGGTGATTTCGACGACGTGGAGCCCGGCGAGGGGTCCCGTCATGCCGGGATCCCGATGGCCTTCACCTCCATGTACTGGTGCAGCCCGGTGACGCCACCGCTCTCCCGCCCGAACCCGCTCAGCTTGAACCCGCCGAACGGCGCGTCGCCCGGCCCGATGCCGTTCACCGCGACCTGGCCCGTGCGCATCCGCCGCGCGACCGCGAGCGCGCGGTCCACATCGGCGCCCCACACGGCGCCCGAGAGCCCGTAGCACGAGTTGTTCGCGATCGCGACGGCGTCGTCGTCGTCGCGGTAGCGCAGCACCGACAGCACCGGCCCGAACACTTCCTCCTGCGCGATGGTCGAATCCGGTTGCACGCCAGTGAGAATCGTCGGTTCGAAGTAGTAGCCGACGTCCAGGCCGGCCGGGCGGCCACCGCCGGTGGCCAGCGTCGCGCCGTCGCGGACCGCGCCGTCGACGTGTGCCTGCACGCGATCGCGTTGCGCCGCGCTGATGAGCGGGCCCATCTGCACCGCCGGGTCGATGGGGTCGCCGACCTTGACTTCGCGGGCCAGCGCGACGAGCCGGTCGACGACCTCGTCGTGCAACGAATCGGGAAGCAGCAGCCGGCTGTGCAGGATGCAGGCCTGCCCGGCGTGCAACGAGCAGCAGTCGAACAGCATCTGCCGCAGCATGTCGTCGGTCACCTGCGTGTCGTCGAGGATGACGCTCGCCGACTTGCCGCCGCACTCCAGCAGCAGCCGCTTCATGGCGTCGCCCGCGGCCCGCATGACCTCGCACCCGACCGCGGAACTGCCGGTGAAGCTGATCATGTCGATGCGCGGATCCGTCGTCAGCAGCTTGGCGGCCTCGAGGCCCGACGGTGTGACCACGTTGACGACACCGGGCGGGATGTCGGTCTCCTCGTCGATGATGCGCGCGAGCGCGAGCCCGGCCAGCGGCGTCAGCGGTGAGGGCTTGAGCACGACGGTGTTGCCCGCGGCCAGCGCGTTGTTGACCTTCATGACGTTGAGGCAGTGCGGGAAGTTCCACGGCGTCAGGATCGATACGACACCGAGCGGCTCGTGACGCAGCAGCGTCGTTCCGGCGCCGATCCCGGTGACCGGCTCGTCGACCAGCTTGGTGGCGAGCTGGGCGGCATGCATGGACATGTAGCCGGCGCCGTCGATTTGCATCATGCGCTCGTTGGTTACGCAGCCCCACTCGACCTGGGACAGCGCGAAGATCTCGTCGGCGTGCTTGAGCAGGGCCTCCCCCAGCTGGTTGAGGCAGCCGGACCGCTCGTCGGGGCCCATCCGGCCCCAGGGCCCGGTGTCGAACGCCGCACGCGCGGCGGCGATCGCCGCGCCGACCTGGGAGACACTCGCATCCGGCGCGGTGCCGATGGACTCTTCGGTCGCCGGGTTGATGTCGTCGTAGCGACCGTCCTCCGGCTCGACCCATCTGCCGTCGATGTAGAGCTGATAGGTGTCGACAAGAGATCCCGGAGTTTGCAGGTCGGTCATGCGGTTCCTCACCCGAACGTCGGTCATCTAACCACTTGGTGTACACCCATGCCCCCGTGGCGTCAATCACCAACCACGCGAATTGCCCGGTATTTTCCCGCTTCGCGCCGGTATTGACACGGGTGCGCGACGCGGAGTAGACACAAGGCCGCAAGACACATTGCGTCAATGTGTCGGATCGTCTGGTCAGGGAGGCCGCCGTGCGGACCACATTTCCCGCGTCTTTGTTGCACTCCCCCGACTTCTACGCCGGCGATCCGTACCCGACGTACCGAGAACTGCGCGCGACGGCGCCGGTGTGCTGGAACGACGTCACCAACTTCTGGGCGCTGCTGAAATACGAGGACATCCGGTTCGTGTCCACCAACCCGGCCACGTTCACCTCCACCCGGGGCATCACGATCCCCGATCCGCAAATGGGCAACGCGGTGCAGGACGGCAACCTCATCTTCACCGACCCGCCCCGGCACCGGCAGTTGCGCAAGCTGATCAACTCCGGCTTCACCCGGCGGCGGGTGGCCGTGCTGGAGCCCAAGATCCGCGAGATCGTCCGGGGCATCCTCGATGGGGTCCAACCGGATTCGGTCCACGAGTTCGCCGACGAAATCGCCGCCCCGCTGCCGACCCGGATGATCGCCGAGCTGATCGGTGCCCCGGCCGATGACTGGGAGCAGTTCCGGGTGTGGTCGGACGCGGCCACCGGGACGGCCGACCCCGAGATCGAGCTGGACCCGTTGGTCGCCATGGGTCAGCTGTACGAGTACTTCCAGGACCTGATCGCCGCCAGGCGCGTGGACGCGCGCGACGACCTGCTGTCGGTGCTGGCCGGCGCGGAGATCGACGGCGTAAGCCTGACCGACGAGGACCTGCTCAATTTCGCCTACCTGCTGCTGGTCGCCGGCAACGAAACCACCCGCAACCTGATCGCGCTGGGCACGCTGGCGCTGATCGCGCACCCCGACCAATGCCGCCTGCTGGTCGATGATCCGGCGCTGATCCCGGGCGCCGTCGAGGAAATGCTGCGGTGGACCAGCCCCGTCGTCCACATGGCGCGCACCGCGACGACCGACGTCGAGATCCGCGGCCAGCGAATCGCCGAGGGCGACGTGGTCGTGATGCTCTACGGCTCCGCCAACCGGGACGAGGAGATCTTCGGTGCCGACTCCGAGGAGTTCAAGGTGACGCGACACCCGAATCCGCACATCGCGTTCGGATGCGGCGAACACTCCTGTGTCGGTGCGCAATTGGCCCGCCTGGAGGCGTGCGTGATGTTCGACGAGCTGTTGCGCCGCTTCCCCAAACTAGAGCTTGTGGGTGCGGTGGACCGAATGCGCGCCACCATGGTGCCCGGGGTCAAGCGCATGCCGGTGCGGCTGGGGACCTGAACCGATGGAGCTGGAGTACTCACCCGAGCAGGAACGGCTGCGCGCCGAAATCCGCGCGACCCTCGAACAGGTGATGACCCCCGAGCGCGTCGCGGCGATCGGCGACAACATCGAGGGCGGACCCGCGGTGCGGGAGTGTGTGCGCGCTTTGGCCGCCGCAAACCTGCTCGGCGTCGGCTGGCCCAAAGAGTATGGGGGACGTGGCTTCTCGGCGATCGAGCAGTTCATCTTCTCCGAGGAGGCGCGGCGCGTCAACGCCCCCATCCCGCTGGTGACGCTCAACACGGTCGGCCCGACGCTGATGCAGTGCGGCACCGAGGAACAGAAGCAGAAGTTCTTGCCCGCGATTCTGGACGGCAGCGTCGAATTCGCGATCGGCTACTCCGAACCCGGGGCGGGCAGCGACCTGGCGTCGGTGCGGACGACGGCGGTGCGCGACGGCGACGACTACATCATCAACGGCCAGAAGATGTTCACCAGCGGCGCGGCCTACGCCGATTACATCTGGCTGGCCGCCCGCACCGATCCCAACGCCAAGAAGCACAAGGGCATTTCCATCTTCATCGTGCCGACCTCATCACCGGGGTTCTCCTGGCAACCGCTGCACACCATGCCGGGCATCTCCACCTTCTACACGTTCTACGACGACGTGCGGGTCCCCGCGAGCGCGCTGGTCGGCGGCGAGAACCAGGGCTGGCAGCTGATCACCACCCAACTCAATTTCGAGCGGGCGGCCCTGGGCAACCTCGGCGCGCTGGAACCGCTGTTCGAGCGGACGCTGCGGTGGGCCACCGACACCGAACTCGACGGCGGCCGGGTCATCGACCAGCCGTGGGTGCAGCTCGCGTTGGCCCGGGTCGAAGCCCAGGTCGCCGCGTACAAGCTGGTCAACCTGCGGGTCAACGCCGCGATGACCAAAGGGGTGCTCAGCATGGGGGAAGCGTCGGCGGCCAAGGTGTTCGGCACCGAACTAACTCAGCAGGTCGCCCGCCAACTGCTCGAGGTGCTCGACCGCAACGGCGTGCGCCGCGGCGCCGGCGCGCCCCTGCGCGGCGCGCTGGAATCCGCATACCGTCAGGCCGTCATCAACACGTTCGGCGGCGGGGCCAACGAAATTCAGCGTGACATCATCGCCATGGCGGGGTTGGGCATGCCGCGCGCCCCTCGTGACCTTCGCGCCACCGCAAATTAGGAGGACAGCACGAAGTGACCGACTCAGAAACCGTCAGCGCCAAGGTCCGGGCCCTCGTCGGCCAGCCGACCGGCGGCACCGGAAAGCCATCGCTCGCGCCGGATCCGGTCAACCAGCCGATGATCCGGCACTGGGCGTACGCGATGGCCGACATGAACCCCGTGTACCTCGACCCGGAGTTCGCCGAGAAATCGCGGTTCGGCGGCATCGTGTCACCGCCGGTGATGCTGCAGACCTGGACCATGCCGTCACCGCTCCTCGAGGGCATCGGCGAGCGCGGTGGCGCTCCCGTCGAGATCAAAGGCAATCCCACGGCGTTCCTGGACGAAGCCGGATACACCAGCACGGTGGCGACCAACTCGGAGTTCGAGATCGAGCGCTACCCGCGCCTGGGCGACGTCATCAGCGCGACGACGGTCTACGAAACGGTCTCCGAGGAAAAGAAGACGGCCCTGGGCACCGGCTTCTTCCTGACCTGGCTGACCACCTACACCGACCAGAACGGGGAGGTTCTGGGACGGCAACGATTCCGGGTGCTGCGATTCAGGCCGGAGCGCTGATGGCGACCCGACTGGCGCCGGCCATCACCAAGGACACCGAGTTCTTCTGGAATGGCTTGCGGGACCACAAGCTCCTGATCCAGCGCTGCGGCGGATGCGGGCGGCTGCGCCACCCGCCGCGCCCGATGTGCCCGCACTGCCGTTCCCTGGACTGGGAGGCCGTCGAGTCGTCGGGCCGCGGCACCGTCTACAGCTACGTGATGCCGCACGAACCGAAGTTCCCGTTCTTCGAATACCCCTACATCGTCGTGCTGGTCGAGCTCGAGGAGGGCGTGCGGCTGGTATCCAACCTGACCGGCATCGACCCGGCGGACGTGAGAACGGGAATGCCGGTCGAGGTGTACTACCAGGATTTCGACGACCTGGTGCTGCATCAGTTTCGGCCGGCCGGCTAGGCGTGGCCATGGACTTCACGTTCACCGAAGAGCAGGAGACCATCTCCAAGCTCGCCCGCGACCTCTTCGAGCGGCGGGCGGCCCCCGAGCGTCTGACCGAGTTGGAGGGCGGCGACCTCCGCTTCGACGACGCCCTCTGGAAGGAGCTCGCGGCCGCCGACCTGCTGGGCACCGCGCTGCCGGAGTCGGTCGGCGGTAACGGCGGCGGCTTCGTCGAACTCGGCGTGCTGCTGGCCGAGGTGGGCTGGGCCGTCGCGCCGGCGCCGGCCTACGCGACGCTGGCGCTGGGCGCCGACCCGATCGCGCGGCACGGCAATCCCGAACAGCGGCAACGTTTCCTGCCGGGCGTCGCCGCCGGTAACCGCATCCTGACCGCGGGGCTGGCCGAGCCGGGCCGCTCCGATCCGACGGCGCCGGCCACCACCGCGCGGCGCGACGGCGGCAAGTGGCGGCTCGACGGCGCCAAGGAGTTGGTTCCCGCCGCGCAAATCGCCGACACGGTGCTGATCCCGGCGTCGATGGACGACGGCCAGGTCGGCCTGTTCCTGTTGGCGGCCGATGCCCAGGGCGTCGAAATCCGGCCGGTGCCGACCACCAACCGCGAGCCACACGCCGACGTATACCTCGACGGCGCAACGGTATTCGACGCCGACCGGCTCGTCGGGACGGGCCTGATCGAGTCGCTGTGCACCCGCGCGCTGGTCGCCCTGTGCGCGGTCCAGCTGGGCGTCGCGGAGCGGGCCCTGCGGATCGCGGCCGAATACACAACGGGGCGCGAGCAATTCGGCCGCCCCATCGGCAGCTTCCAGGCCGTGCAGCAGCGCATGGCCGACGCGTTCATCGACGTCGAGGCAATCCGGTGGACCACCTGGCACGCGGCGTGGCTGATCGCGCACGACCGGCCGGCCGACCGCGCCGCCCGGATCGCGAAGTTCTGGGCGGCCGAGGCCGGCGCGCGCGTCGCCGCGACCGCCCAACACGTCCACGGCGGCATCGGCATCGACACCACCTATCCCCTGCATCGTTATTTCTTGTGGGCCAAACACAACGAGCTCACGCTCGGCCCGGCCGCGGCTCAACTCGCCCACCTCGGCGCGACGTATTCGGAAGGACTCCCATGACGACCACCGCCAGCCCTACCACCACCCTGCGCTGGGCGGACATCTCCGTCGGCGACGAGGTCACCCCGCTCGAAGTCCCGATCACCACGACGATGATCGTCGCCGGTGCCATCGCCACCCGCGACTTCATGCCCGTGCACCACGACCGCGACTACGCCAACAAGCAGGGCTCGCCCAACCTGTTCATGAACATCCTGACCACCAACGGCTACTGCGTGCGGTTCCTCACCGACTGGGCGGGACCCGAGGCGATGGTCAAGAACCTGTCGATTCGCCTTGGCGTGCCGTGCTTTCCGGACGACCCGCTGCGCTTCACCGGAAGCGTCACCGGGAAGACCGAGGGCACCGGGGGTGAGAACTTCGTCGAGGTGACGTTCAAGGGGTCCAACAGCCTCGGCGACCACGTCTCGGGCACCGCCGTCCTGAGCCTGCTCGACGGGGCGTCCGCGTGAGCGGCTCGCTGCCCGGCGCCGCCGCCATCGTCGGGATTGGCCAGACCGAGTTCTCCAAGGAATCCGGGCGCAGTGAACTGCAATTGGCCTGCGAGGCGGTGAGCGCTGCGCTCGACGACGCCGGGCTGACACCCGGCGACGTCGACGGCATGGTCACCTTCACGATGGATTCCAGCGACGAGATCGAGATCGCGCGCAACGTCGGCATCGGGGACCTGAGCTTCTTCTCCCGCGTGCACCACGGCGGCGGGGCGGCCGCGGGCACCGTCGTGCACGCCGCGATGGCCGTCGCGACGGGCGTCGCCGACGTGGTGGTGTGCTGGCGCGCCTTCAACGAACGCTCCGGCATGCGGTTCGGCGGCAGCGGGCGCACCGACCTGGGGACCCCGCTGTTCATGGCGCACTACGCGCCGTTCGGATTGCTCACCCCCGCGGCGTGGGTCGCGATGCACGCCCAGCGCTACATGTCCACCTACGGCGTCACCAACGAGGACTTCGGCCGCATCGCCGTCGTGGACCGCACCCACGCGGCCCGTAACCCGGACGCCTGGTTCTACCAGCGCCCGATCACGCTGGAAGACCACCAGAATTCGCGTTGGATCGTCGAACCGGTGCTGCGGCTGCTGGATTGCTGTCAGGAAAGCGACGGCGGCGTCGCGCTCGTTATCACCAGCGCCGAACGCGCGCGCGACCTCCGGCAGCCGCCGGCAATCATCACCGCGGCGGCCCAGGGCGCGGCCGCCAACGGCGAGATGATGACGAGCTACTACCGCGACGACATCACCGGCCTGCCCGAGATGGGTGTAGTCGCCGAAAGGCTGTGGCGCGACTCGGGTCTCAAGCCGCAGGACATCCAAACCGCTTTCATCTACGACCATTTCACGCCGTTCGTGTTCACCCAGCTGGAGGAACTCGGGTTCTGCGGGCGCGGCGAGGCGAAGGACTTCGCCACCGTCGAGCGGCTCTCGCTGGGCGGGGAATTCCCAATCAACACCAACGGCGGCCTGTTGGGCGAGGCCTACATTCACGGCATGAACGGCATCACCGAGGGGGTGCGCCAGGTGCGCGGAACGTCGTACAACCAGGTCGAGGGCGTCGAGCACGTCCTGGTCACGTCGGGCACCGGGGTGCCGACCAGCGGGCTGATCCTCGCGCCCGCCGATTGAGGGGAACCATCATGCCGAAGCTCGCGTTGTTGACCGCCCACGGCGGACCCATCGAGCTCGCCGAATTCCCGTTGACCGCGCCGGCACCCGGCACCGCGGCGCTCAAGTTGCGGATGGCCGGCATCTGCGGATCCGACCTGCACATCTTCCGCGGCGAACTGCCGTTGCCGTGCCCGTTTGCCATGGGTCACGAAATGGTCGGCGAGATAGCGGAACTCGGCGACGGACTGACCACCGACGCCACCGGGAAGCCGCTGGCGGTCGGCGATCGCGTCGTGACGCCGTATTTCTGGTTCTGCGGCCGGTGCCACGCCTGCGCGCGGGGCCGGTCGTATGCCTGCCAGAACCTGATGGCCGGCGAATACCGAACGCACGATCAGGCGCCGCACTTCGTCGCCGCCTACGGGGAGTACTACTACACCAGCCGGTGGCAGCCGCTGTACAGGGTGCCCGAGGATCTGCCGGACCAGGCCGTCGCCCCGCTGAACTGCGCGCTGGCCCAGGTGCTGTTCGCGCTGCGCGATGTGCGGTTGGGCGACACGGTGGTCATCCAGGGTGCGGGCGGGCTCGGCATCAACGCCGCGGCCGTGGCGCGCAGCGCCGGTGCCGCGGAGGTCATCGTCATCGACAAGATCGCCGAACGCCTCGACGTCGCGGCCGATTTCGGCGCCACGCACTGCATCGACGCGAGTGCCATCTCGACCGCGGACGTTACCGAGCAGGTCCGCGCGCGCACCGACGGCATCGGCGCCGACTGGGTGCTCGAGGTCGTCGGGGTGCCCGGCGTCATCCCGGACGGGGTTGGCTTCCTCAACAACGGCGGCACGCTGCTCGAGGTCGGCAACGTCGGGATGGGGCGGACCTTCGAGCTGGATCCGAGCGCGCTGGTCTACGGGAACAAATCCGTGCGCGGCGTCATGTTCTACGATCCCGTGACGCTGGCGATCGGGCTGACCTTCCTGCAGCATACCGACTTTCCGTTCGACCGCCTGATGCCCGAACCGTTTCACCTGACCGACGTCAACGCCGCCTTCGCCTCGGCCGACGCGGGGCTGGTGCCCCGGGGGGCGTTGGTGCCGTGATGACCCAAGCGGCCCAGGCCATCGACACCCGCGAGCTGATCGTGGAATCCGCTTACGCCTGCTTCGGCAAGCAGGGGCTGCAGAAGGCGACGATCGTCGACATCGCCAGGACAGCAGGCGTTTCCCGCAGCACCATCTACGAGTACTTCAGCGACAAGGCCGCGATCATCGAGGCGTGCGCCGAACACGCTTCCGAGCGGTTCTATCGCGAGATGTCCAAGGCCATGGACCGGGGCGGCTCGCTTGAGGAAAAGCTCAGCCAGGCGGCGGTTTTCGTGACCCAGGCCCGCCGGTCGATCGCGTCCGAGAAGTACTTCGACGAGGACGCGGTCAGCCTGCTGCTCACCAAGGACGCCGCCGTGCTGCTGCGGGAGTGCGTCGACTTCTTCGCGCCCTACCTGTCGGCCGCGCGGCTCACCGGCGAGGTGCGCAAGGACCTCGACGTAGAGGCCGCCGCGGAATGGTTTGCGCGCATCCTGTTCTCGCTCTTCAGCACGCCGTCGTCGATGCGGGACATGGACGATCCCGAGGTGGCGGCCGAGTTCGTGCGCGCGCACGTGGTGCGCGGCTTCGCGGGCGACCGGCCGCGACGACGTTGAGTGTGCGCCGTTGGCGTCGCTCATCGGCGTGTCGCCGCCCGGTGCGCACACTCAAAGCCCTGAGCGCACGCTCCTTGACGTCAACGCCGCTGCCCCGGCCACACGGTCTCGGCGGCGTGCACCGGTCGGCCGTGGCCGGGCAGCAGATGCGCAACCGGCAACTGCTCCAGGCGCTTTCGCGTGGCCGCGGCGCTGGCGGCGTCGACGATTTCCGGTGTGTGCCAAACCTTGCCGCGAACGGTCAGCACGGCGTCGCCGGACAGCAGCGTCCGGGTCGTCGGGTTCCACAGCGCGATGCTGTCGTCGGTGTGCCCGCCCGCGTTGACGACGGTCCACTCCGGCGCGCCGGGCAGCGACTGGCCGTCGGTCAGTCCCCCGTCGGGCGGCGGACCGGTCCAGCGCATGCCGGCCGGCGTGCCGTATCCCGCCACGCGGGCGCCGCCGAGGAACCCGCCGAACCCGACCCGATCGAGTGGTTGGTCGATCAAGGTGGGCCAGATGCTCGCGGCCCGGCCGAGAGTCGGCGTGCGCGGCTTCGCCCCGTCGAGGTAGGTGAGCGTGCGGGCGGGCAACCAGATGGGGGCGGGATAGCGGGCGGCCAGTTCGGCGGCGCCGGCGACATGGTCGCTGTGTCCATGCGTCGCGACCACGGCGTGCACCGTGCCGCCGAGCCGATACAGCATCCCCGCCAGATCGCTGGCGACGCGGGGCAATCCGGCGTCGACCACCACCGCGCCGTCGCTGCCGCGCAGGACGTAGCAGTTGAAGACCCAGCGCGAGACCCGGGTGATACCGAGATCGGGCATCTCCTCGATGACCAGGCTCATGGCCGAAAGGCTACGCCCGTTAATGCGCTGTGGGCTTTGACCGGGCGGCCGGGGCGGTGATCGCCGGCGTGTCGTCGCCCTGCCGGCACGCTCAAAACCATCAATGCCCGCGCTGCGCCAGCGCCCGCAGAAAGAACGTCAGGTTGGCGGGCCGCTCGGCCAGCCGGCGCATGAAGTAGCCGTACCACTGGGTGCCGAACGGCACGTACACGCGGACCTGGTTTCCCGCTTCCGCCAGCCGGCGCTGCTCGATATCGCGGATGCCGTACAGCATCTGATGCTCGAAATCGGCTGTGGCGCGGCCCGCTTCGCGCGCCAGCGCGGGCACCGCCTCGACGATCGCCGGGTCGTGGCTGGCCACCATCGGGTAGCCCGAGCCGGCCATCAGCACCCGCAGGCAATGCAGGTACGCGTCCGTGACGGCGGCGGGGTCGCGATAGGCCACCGCCGCCGGTTCGTCGTACGCGCCCTTGCACAACCGAATCCGCGCACCGGCCGCCGCGAATTCAGCACAGTCGGCGAGGGTGCGCCGCAGGTAGGCCTGCAACGCCAGCCCGACCCAGGGGAAGTCGAGCCGCAGATCGCGCACGATCGCCAGCGTCGAATCCGTCGTCGTGTGGTCTTCGGCGTCCACCGTCACCCACACGCCGGCCCGCTCCGCCGCTTCGCAAATCCCGTGGGCGTTCTCCCGGGCGACCTGCGCACCGTCGCGCCCCAGCGCCTGTCCCAGCGCCGACAACTTCAGCGACACCTCGAGCGGCCGGACGGCGCCGCGGTCGTCCAAGCGCCCCAGGCGGTCGATCAGGTCGAGGTAGACCCGCACCGCCGCGTCGGCGTCGGCGGCGTCGGTCACGTCCTCCCCCAGATAGTCGATGCTGACAAAGCGGCCCGAAGAGCGCAGCGCCGCAACGCTGTCCAGCGCGCTGCCGACCGTCTCCCCGGGCACGAAGCGATGCACCACGCGGCGCGTCACCGGCAACCCCTCGGCGGCGCGGCGCAATCCCGATCGCCGGCTGGCCGCCATGATCGCCGGCCGCAGCGTGCTGGCGAACAGGCCGGCCATCAGTCGGCCGCCATGTGCGGATACGTGTGGTCGGTCGCCGGCACGAACGTCTCCTTGAGGGTGCGGGCCGACGTCCAGCGCAGCAGGTTCAGCACCGACCCGGCCTTGTCATTGGTGCCCGAACCGCGCGAGCCGCCGAACGGCTGGCGCCCGACGACCGCGCCGGTGGGCTTGTCGTTGACGTAAAAGTTTCCGGCGGCGAAGCGCAGGCGCTCCTGCGCCGTCAGCACGGCGTCGCGGTCGTCGGCGATGACCGCCCCGGTCAGCGCATACCGCGAGCCGGTGTCGATGACGTCGAGGATTCGTTCGTAGTCGTCGTCGGGGTAGACGTGCAGCGACAGCAGCGGACCGAAGTACTCGGTGGCGAACGACTCATCGGTCGGGTCGTCGGAGAGCAGCACCGTGGGGCGCACGAAATAGCCGACACTGTCGTCGTATTCGCCGCCCACCGCGATCGTGACGTGGGCCGCGCTCTTCGCCCGCTCGATGGCGTCGACGTTCTTGGCGAACGCCCGCCGGTCGATCAGCGCGCCCCCGTAATTGGTCAGGTCGGTGACGTCGCCGTAGCGCAGCGCGGCCGTCTCACCCAGAAACTCGTCACCCATGCGCCGCCACACCGAATGCGGAACGAACGCCCGCGACGCCGCCGAACACTTCTGCCCCTGATAGTCGAACGCGCCGCGGATCAGCGCGGTGCGCAGCACATCCGGCCGCGCCGACGGGTGCGCCACCACGAAGTCCTTGCCGCCGGTCTCGCCCACCAGCCGCGGATAACTGTGGTAACGGCCGATGTTGGCGCCCACCTGCTGCCACAGGTGCTGGAATGTGGCCGTCGACCCGGTGAAGTGGATGCCGGCCAGCCGCGGGTCGGCCAGCGCGACATCGGAAACCGCGAAGCCGTCACCGGTGACGAGGTTGATCACGCCGGGCGGCAACCCGGCCGCCTCGAGCAGCCGCATGGTCAGATAGGCCGACAGCGTCTGCGTGACCGACGGTTTCCACACCACCGTGTTGCCCATCAACGCGGGCGCGGTCGGCAGATTGCCGGCGATCGAGGTGAAGTTGAACGGCGTGATGGCATAGACGAATCCGTCGAGCGGGCGGTAGTCGCTGCGGTTCCATTCCCCGGGTCCGCTGATGGGCTGCTGCGCCAGGATCTGGCGCGCGAAGGCCACGTTGAAGCGCCAGAAGTCCACCTGCTCGCAGGGCGAGTCGATTTCGGCCTGGTAGACCGACTTGGACTGGCCGAGCATCGTCGCGGCGGCGATCTTCTCCCGCCATGGCCCGGCCAGCAGGTCGGCGGCCCGTAAGAACACGGCGGCGCGCTCGTCGAAAGGCATTGCGGCCCAAGCGCCCTTGGCCGCCATCGCGGCGTCGATCGCCGCCACCGCGTCGGTGTGGCCGGCGTTGGTCAGGGTGCCCAGTCTGGCGGAATGGCGGTGCGGCGCAACGACGTCGATGCGATCACCGTCGCCCATTCGGTGTGTGCCACCGATGACGTGCGGGAGGTCAATCGGGTGGTCGGTGAGCGCGGCCAATTCGCCGCGCAGCCGGCCGCGCTCGGGCGAGTGCGGCGCATAGTCGTGGACCGGTTCGTTGGCCGGCAACGGCACTTCGGTGATCGTGTCCATGTTGCCAGGATCCTCGCCACGGCGACTGGCCGGACTAGCCGATCGGACAAGATCAAGGCCATTCGATAGTACGATCGAACAATGGTCGGTGTGGGGCTGGGGCAGCTGTTGCTGGCGCTGGACGCGACCCTGGTCAGTCTCGTCGAGGCGCCGCGGGGGCTGGACCTTCCGGTCGGCTCGGCGGCGCTGATCGACAGCGACGACGTGCGGCTGGGACTGGCGGCGGCAGCGGGCTCGGCTGACGTGTTCTTCCTGCTGGGGGTCGCCGACGACGAGGCGCTGCGGTGGATCGCCAAGCAGGCGCGCGAGCGCGTGCCGGCGGCCATCTTCGCCAAGGAGCCGTCGGACGCGTTGGTGAGCGCGGCGGTCGGGGCGGGGGCCGCGGTGGTGGCCGTCGAGCCGCGGGCGCGCTGGGAGCGGCTCTATCAGTTGGTCAATCACGTCCTGGCACATCACGGCGACCGCGCCGATGCGGCGGACGACTCGGGCACCGACCTGTTCGGCCTGGCGCAGTCGCTGGCCGACCGCATCCACGGCATGGTCAGCATCGAAAACGCCCAATCGCATGTGTTGGCGTATTCGGCTTCCAACGACGAAGCCGACGAGCTGCGCCGCCTGTCGATCCTGGGCAGGGCGGGACCGCCCGAGCATCTCGAATGGATCGGCCAGTGGGGCATTTTCGACGCGCTGCGGGCCGGCGACGGGGTGGTCCGCGTGGCCGAGCGC
Organism: Mycobacterium scrofulaceum; assembly: GCF_001667885.1. Lineage (GTDB taxonomy): Bacteria > Actinomycetota > Actinomycetes > Mycobacteriales > Mycobacteriaceae > Mycobacterium > Mycobacterium scrofulaceum_C. Next base: position 44,268 of record NZ_LZJW01000111.1, read on the forward strand.
CCGGAGTTGGGTCTGCGCCCGCGGCTGGCCGTCGGGATCTACCAACCCGACGCGCGCCGGCCGCCGGAGTTCGCGGGCACCATCTGGGTGCAGCAGGGCAGCCAACCTTTGGCCGACGACGCCGAGGAGATGTTGCGCGGCGCGGCGGTGCTGGCCGCGCGCATCATGGCGCGGTTGGCCGCCCGGCCGTCCACCCACGCGCGGCGGGTGCAGCAGCTGTTGGGCCTGGTTGACGGCGAAGCCGACGTGGATGCGGTCGCCCGTGAGCTCGGCCTCACCGCCGACGGCGCCGCGGCGCTGATCGGCTGGGACGCCGGGGACGACATGCCCCGGCAGGTCCGGCTGGCCGATGTAATGGCGCTCAGCGCCAGCGCTTTTCGCCGGGACGCCCAGGTGGCGTCTCGGGGGTCGCGCATCTACGTCCTGCTACCCCAGACGCAGACCCGCGCGGTCACCTCCTGGGTCCGCGGCACCATTGCGGCGATGCGCACGGAGCTGGGCGTGCAACTGCGGGCCGCGATCGCCGCACCCGTCGCCGGCCTCAACGGGATCGCCACCGCGCGAGCCGAGCTGGACCGCGTGCTGGACAGCGCTGCGCGGCACCCGATTTCGATTCCGCAGGTGACGTCGCTGGCCGAGGCGCGCACCACCGTGCTGCTCGACGAGATCGTCACCCTGATCGGCCGCGAGCAGCGCCTGACCGACCCCCGGATCGTCGGCCTGCGGGCCAACGATCCGGTCCTCGCCGAGACGCTGCGCGTGTATCTGGACGGCTTCGGCGATGTCGCCTCCGCCGCGCGTCAGTTGCGGGTGCACCCGAACACGGTTCGCTATCGCATCCGGCGAATCGAGCAGCTGCTGGACACGTCCCTGGCCGATCCCGAGGCGCGACTGCTCTTTTCGCTGGCCCTGCGGGTATCGGACGGCGGCTGACCCGGCTTCGCCGAGCGCTGTGGGGGATTTGCCAACCGGCGGTCGCAACGCATGCGAGAATGTCACCCGTAAGGTGATGACGATGCAGGAAGCCGGTGCGAATCCGGCGCGGTCCCGCCACTGTCATCGGGGAGCGACCCTCAACGGCCACGGCTGAAAAGCTGGAAGGCGAGGCGAGCAGCGATCCGAGAGCCAGGACACTCGCGTCATCGCATCCTGCGACCCGGGGCGGAGCACCCCGAGAGAGCTGTCACTCACCATGTCCCGTCCCCAGGCATGGGCGGCCGTCGACGCCGCCACCAAATCGGCGGCTCACCGCCGCGCCCACACCGCCCCCGCCCGCATGGCCTCCGCGACAAGGGCTTTGGCCGCCACCGAAGGCGGCGTCCGATGACCGCCCCGATATGGATGGCCTCCCCTCCCGAGGTGCATTCGGCGTTACTCAGCAGTGGCCCCGGGCCGGGCCCGCTGCTGGCCGCCGCGGCGACCTGGAGCTCGCTGAGCGCCGAGTACGGCCAGGCCGCTGCCGAGCTGACCACGCTGCTGGGCGCGGTGCAGGCCGGCGCCTGGGACGGACCGACCGCGGAGGTTTACCTGGCCGCGCACACGCCGTATCTCGCGTGGCTGGCGCGCGCCGGCGCCGACAGCGCGGCCATGGCCGCCCAGCAGCAAGCGGCGGCCGTCGCCTACTGCACCGCCCTGGCCGCCATGCCGACCCTGCCCGAGTTGGCCGCCAACCACGCCACCCACGCCGCGCTGGTGGCGACGAATTTCTTTGGCATCAACACTATTCCGATCGCGCTCAACGAGGCGGACTACGCCCGCATGTGGGGGCAGGCCGCGACGGTGATGACCGCGTACGAGGGCGTCGCCACGGCCGCGGTGGCCGCCGCCCCCGAAGCGACGCCGGCCCCTCAGGTCGTGGCCGCCGACACGCTGGCGGCCGCCTCCTCCGTGTCGGCGCTGCCCCCCGACCGGCAGAACGACGTCCTGGACTGGCTGGACCGGATCGGCTTCACCGACTTCTACAACCGGTTCATCCAGCCGCTCATCGACCTGCTGATGAACAACCCGTTCTTCAAGGCGCTGTTCTCCGGTTTCGACCCGTGGCTGCCGGTCCTCGGCAATCCGCTGAGCTTTCTGAACCCGTTCAACATCGCGTTCGCCCTCGGCTATCCGATGGATTTCGGTTCGTACTTCGCCTATCTGGCGCAGACCTTCTCGTTCATCGCGGCCGACCTCGCCG
>NZ_LZJW01000112.1 GCF_001667885.1 Mycobacterium scrofulaceum
CGCGCGCGGCGGCCCCGCCGGCGCGCAGGCCACCCGGGACCTGGAGGCGGTGACCGCGTTGTTCGACATCACCGATCAATACGTGTCCCGCACGTCCGGGGCGTCGCTGCGCGGGCTCGTCGACCACGTCGCCGCGCTACACCTGCCGGGCGTGAACCAGGAACCGGTGTCGACGGTGGAGCAGGTGCGGGTGCTCAGCGCGCACGCCGCCCTGGGGCACGAGTGGGACCTGGTGGTCATCGCCGGGCTGCAGGAGGGCTTGTGGCCCAACACCGTTCCGCGCGGTGGCGTCCTGGCCACCCAGCGGGTGCTGGACGTGCTGGACGGCGTCACCGAGGAGGCGTCGGTGCGGGCGCCGCTGCTGGCCGAGGAGCGGCGGCTGCTGGTCGCCGCAATGGGCCGGGCCCGCCGCCGGCTGCTGGTGACCGCCGTGGACAGCGACACCGGTGGCGCGGACGAACAGGCCGCGCTGCCGTCGGCATTTTTCTACGAGCTCGCGCAGTGGTCCGACGGCGACGCCGATCAGGCTGCGGCTCAACCCGTCTCGGCGCCCCGCGTGCTGTCGGCGGCGGCCTTGGTGGGCCGGTTGCGCGGTGTCGTGTGTGCACCCGACGGCACCGTCGACGACGCCGCCCGCGCCTGTGCGGCAACGCAATTGGCGCGGCTCGCCCGGGCCGGGGTACCCGGCGCCGACCCGGCCGGCTGGCATGGCCTGACCCCGGTCAGCACCAGCGAACCGCTGCACCAAGCCGGCGACGCCGTCACCTTGACGCCGTCGACCCTGCAGTCGCTCAACGACTGCCCGCTGCGCTGGCTGGCCGAACGACATGGCGGGACGAACCCACGCGATCTGCGCTCGACGATCGGTTCGGTGGTGCATGCCCTGGTGGCCGAATCACACAAGAGCGCAACGGAATTGCTGGCCGAGCTGGACCGCGCTTGGAGGCATCTGCCCTTCGAGGCGGAGTGGCATTCGGCCAACGAGCTGACGCGGCACCGCGCGATGATCGAGGCATTCGTCGAGTGGCGGGCGCAGACCCGAGGCACGCTGACCGAAGTCGGCGTCGAGGTCGAGATCGACGGAACCCTGGCCGCGTCCCGCGACGGCGGCGGCGAGGTCCGGCTGCGCGGCCGGGTCGACCGGCTGGAGCGCGACGCCGCCGGCCGGCTGGTGATCGTCGACGTCAAGACCGGCAAGTCGCCGGTCAGCAAGGACGACGCCCAACAACACGCCCAGCTCGCCATGTATCAGTTGGCGGTGGCCGAGGGCATGGTCGCGGCCGGCGAGGAGCCCGGCGGCGCGCGGCTGGTCTACGTCGGCAAACCCGGGGCCTCGGGTGCCACGGAGCGCGAACAGGATCCGCTGACGCCGGCCGCCCGCGACGAATGGCGCCGGCTGGTCGTCAGCGCCGCCGAGACGACCGCCGGTCCCCGGTTCGTCGCCCGGCGCAACGACGGTTGCTCGCATTGCCCGGTACGGCCCTCGTGCCCGGCCCACGTTGACGGGGCGGCGCAGTGAACGCCCGCTTCAGCCCGGCCGAATTGGCCGGTGCACTCGGGCTTTTCCCGCCCACCGACGAGCAGGCCGCCGTCATCGCGGCCCCGCCCGGACCGCTGGTCGTGATCGCCGGCGCGGGCGCCGGCAAAACCGAGACCATGGCCGCGCGGGTGGTGTGGCTCGTCGCCAACGGCTACGCCGAACCCGGCCAGGTGCTCGGGTTGACCTTCACCCGCAAGGCCGCCGGCCAGCTGCTGCGCCGCGTGCGGTCCCGCCTCGCGCGGCTGGCCGGCGTCGGTTCCCCCGCAAGCGGGCGGTACCCCCAGGCGCCCGACGGCGCGGCGTCCACGGAACCGGCGGGCGCCCCGACGGTCAGCACCTACCACGCCTTCGCCGGCTCGTTGATCCGCGACCACGGGCTGCTGCTGCCCATCGAGCCCGACACCCGGCTGCTCGGCGAGACCGAGCTGTGGCAGCTGGCCTTCGACGTCGTGAGCAGCTACCGCGGCGACCTGCGCACCGACAAGACCCCCGCCGCGGTGACGTCGATGGTGCTGCGGCTGTGGGGTCAGCTCGCCGAACACCTGGTGGACACCCGCCAGCTCGGCGACACCCACGTCGAGCTCGAGCGGCTGATCCACACCCTGCCGGCGGGCCCCTACCAGCGCGACCGCGGCCCCAGCCAGTGGTTGCTGCGGCTGCTGGCCACCCAGACCCAGCGCGCCGAGCTGGTGCCGCTGCTCGACGCGCTGGGCGAGCGGATGCGGTCGGTCAAGGCCATGGATTTCGGCGCGCAGATGGCCTGCGCGGCACGGCTGGCGGCGAATCACCCACGGGTCGGCGAGGAATTGCGCGGCCGCTACCGGGTGGTGCTGCTCGACGAGTACCAGGACACCGGGCACGCCCAGCGGGTCGCGCTGTCGGCGTTGTTCGGCGGCGGCGTCGACGACGGGCTGGCGCTGACCGCCGTCGGCGACCCGATCCAGTCGATCTACGGCTGGCGGGGCGCCTCGGCCACCAACCTGCCGCGCTTCACCACCGACTTCCCGCTGTCCGACGGCACGCCCGCGCCGGTCCTGGAGCTGCGGACCAGCTGGCGCAACCCGCCGCGTACGCTGCGGCTGGCCAACGCGATATCGGCGGAGGCGCGCCGCAGGTCCGTCGCGGTGCACGCGCTGCGGCCGCGCCCGGACGCCCCGCCCGGGACCGTCCGCTGTGCGTTGCTGCCCGATGTGCAGGCCGAACGGGAGTGGATCGCCGACGAGCTCGCCGCCCGGTACCGGCGGGCCGACGGCGAAAACCCGCCGACCGCCGCGGTGTTGGTGCGCCGCAACGCCGACGCCGCGCCCATCGCCGATGCGCTGCGCGCCCGCGGCGTGCCGGTCGAGGTCGTCGGGTTGGCCGGGCTGCTGTCCGTCCCGGAGGTCGCCGACGTCGTCGCCATGCTGCGGCTCGTCGCCGACCCGACCGCGGGCGCGGCGGCGATGCGGGTGCTCACAGGCCCGCGCTGGCGCCTCGGCGGCCGCGACGTCGCCGCGCTGTGGCGGCGCGCCAGGACGCTCTGCGACGGGCCGGGCGCAGGCGCGGCACCCGCGCCCGAGGCGATCGCGATGGCGGCCGGCCCGGAGGCCGACACCGCGTGCCTGACGGACGCCATCGCGGATCCCGGTCCGGCCGACGGGTATTCGGCCGCGGGGTATCAGCGCATCACCGCGCTGGCCGCCGAGCTGCGCGCGCTGCGCGGCCACCTGGGCCACGCCCTGCCCGACCTGGTCGCCGAGGTGCGCCGGGTGCTGGGCGTCGACTGCGACGTCCGCGCCGCGGCGGGGGCGCACGCGGGCTGGGCCGGCACCGAACACCTCGACGCGTTCGCCGACGGCGTCGCCGGCTACGCCGAACGAGCCGACGCGGGGGGCGCGGCCGACGCGACGGCGTCGGTTCCGGGCCTGCTTGCCTTCCTCGACGTGGCCGAGTCGGTCGAGAACGGGCTGCCGCCTGCCCCGGTGGTGGCCGCGCGTGACCGCGTCCAGGTGCTCACGGTGCACTCCGCGAAGGGGTTGGAGTGGCAGGTGGTCGCGGTGGCGCACCTGTCGGGCGGGATCTTTCCGTCGACCGCGTCCCGCAGCACCTGGCTCACCGACGCCGCGGAACTGCCGCCGCTGCTGCGTGGCGACCGGGCCTCGGCGGGCGCGCCGGGCATCCCGGTGCTGGACACCTCGGACGTCACCAATCGAAAGCAGCTGTCCGAGAAGATCTCCGAGCACCGCCGCCAGCTCGAGCAGCGGCGCGTCGACGAGGAACGCCGGCTGCTCTATGTCGCCATCACCCGTGCCGAGGACACCCTGCTGGTGTCCGGCCACCAGTGGGGCGCCACCGGGATCAAGCCCCGCGGCCCGTCGGATTTCCTGTGCGAGATCAAGGACGTCATCGACCGTTCGGCCGCGGCGGGGGACCCCTGCGGGGTGGTCGATCAATGGGCGCCCACACCGGCCGATGGTGATCGGAACCCGTTGCGCGACAACATGGTCGAAGCGGTCTGGCCGGTCGATCCGCTGGCCGGCCGGCGCGGCGACGTCGAGCGCGGCGCGGCGTTGGTGGCCGGGGCGATGGCGGGCGACACCGGTGACGAAGGCGCCGACATCGAGGGTTGGGCCGCCGATGTCGACGCGCTGCTCGCCGAGCGGCAGCGGGCGGTCCAACCGCCTTCCGGGGTGCTGCCCAGCCAGCTGTCGGTCAGCGGCCTGGTCGACCTGGCCCGCGACCCCGCGGGCGCCGCGCAGCGACTGCGGCATCGGCTGCCCTCGCGGCCGGACCCGCATGCGTTGCTGGGCAACGCGTTTCACGCGTGGGTCCAGCAGTTCTACGGCGCCGAGTGCCTGTTCGACCTTGCGGACCTGCCGGGCGCGGCCGACTCCGACGTCGGCGACACCCGCGAGCTCGCCGCATTGCAGGCCGCATTCACCGAATCGCCCTGGGCGACACGCACTCCGATCGCCGTCGAGGTGCCCTTCGAGATGCCGATCGGCGACACCCTGGTGCGCGGCCGCATCGACGCGGTGTTCGCCGACCCCGACGGCGGCGCCACGGTCGCCGACTGGAAGACCGGTGAACCACCGCGCGGGCCGGAAGCCATGCGGCAGGCCGCCGTCCAGCTCGCCGTCTACCGCCTGGCGTGGGCCGCCTTGTCCGGCGTCCCGGAATCGTGCGTGCGCACGGCCTTCTATTACGTGCGCGCCCGCACCACGGTCGCCCCCGACGATCTGCCGGCCCCCGCCGAACTGGCCGGGCTGCTGACTGGGCCCGCCGTCGGGTGACCCGCGCTGCCCGGGTACCGGGGTCGCGATCGTGGTTACATTGAGTCGTGCGTGTCACCTGCGCTGGCGTTGAGCCGATCACGGACCGCCGTGCGCAACGGTAGGTCTCGACAACTGAGCGGCCTCGAAGAGACGCTGACCGCCCAGCGAGGCCACCAGTTGGTCGGCGTCGTGCGCATCCCCGAAGAGCACGCCAGCCCCATTCGGGTGATCACCCGCCGCGTGGCCATCGCCCTGGTGGTGTTGTTCGCCGCGGCCGTCATCGTGTACGCGGACCGCAACGGATACCGCGACGTGCGGGGCCAGCCGCTGACCTTTCTGGACTGCGTGTACTTCTCCGCGGTGTCCCTGTCGACGACCGGGTACGGCGACATCACCCCGTACACCGAAACCGCGCGCCTGGTGCACACCCTGATCTTCACCGCGCTGCGGATCGCGTTCCTGGCCGTCTTGGTCGGCACGACCCTCGAGGTGCTCTCCGAGCGGTCCCGGCAGGGGTGGAAGATTCAGCGTTGGAGGAGCAGAGTGCGCAACCACACGATCGTGATCGGCTACGGCACCAAGGGCAAGACGGCTGTCGCCGCGATCCTCGGCGACGAGGCCGCCCAGGGGGAGGTCGTCGTCGTCGACACCGATCGCGGCACCCTCGAGCACGCCGCGACCGCGGGCCTGGTCACCGTGCACGGCGACGCCACCAAGGCCGACGTGCTGCGGCTGGCCGGGGCCCAACACGCGGCCTCGATCATCGTGGCCACCAGCCGTGACGACACCGCGGTGCTGGTCACGTTGACCGCCCGGGAGATCGCGCCCAACGCCAAGATCGTGGCGTCCATCCGGGAGGCCGAAAACCAGCACCTGCTGCAGCAATCGGGTGCGGACTCGGTGGTGGTCTCCTCGGCGACCGCCGGTCGCCTGCTCGGGCTGGCCACCACGACGCCCAGCGTCGTGGAGATGATCGAGGACCTGCTGACACCGGACTTCGGGCTGGCGATCGCCGAACGAGAGGTGGAGCCGGCCGAGGTGGGCGGCTCCCCTCGGCACCTGCGCGACATCGTGCTCGGCGTGGTCCGCGACGGCCACCTGCTGCGCATCGGCGCGCCCGAGGTGGACGCCGTCGAGGCCAACGACCGGCTGCTCTACATCCGGCACGCGGGGCACTGATGGCGATCGCGAGCGCGGCGGAGCCGGACGAAGCGGGTCGCCATCCATCGGATCCCGCGTCGATCGCGAGCGCGGCGGAGCCGGGCGAAGCGGGTCGCCATCCATCGGATCCCGCGGCGATCGCGGACTTTCGGCTGCGGAACGTTCCGTTGCTGTCGCGGGTCGGGGCCGACCGGGCCGACCAGTTACGCACCGACGTCGACGCGGCCGCGGCCGGCTGGGCGGACGCGGCGCTGCTGCGGGTGGATTCGCGCAGTCAGGTGCTCGTCGCCGACGGCCGGGTGGTGCTGGGCTCGGCGGCCAAGCTGGCCGACAAGCCGCCACCGGATGCGGTGTTCCTGGGCCGACTCGACAACGACCGCCACGTGTGGGCGATCCGCGGCGCCCTGGAGGCGCCGGAGGACGAAGACGTGCACACCGAGGTCGTCAACCTCCGCGGCCTCGGGTCGATCCTCGACGACACCAGCAGCCAACTGGTCTCCTCGGCCCTCGCGCTGCTCAATTGGCACGATTCCGCGCGGTTCAGCTCGGTCGACGGCTCACCGACCCGCCCGGCCCGGGCGGGCTGGGCCCGGGTCAACCCGGTCACCGGGCACGAGGAGTTCCCGCGCATCGACCCCGCCGTGATCTGCCTGGTCCACGACGGCGGCGACCGCGCGGTGCTGGCCCGCCAGGCGGTGTGGCCGGAGCGGATGTTCTCGCTGCTGGCCGGGTTCGTCGAGGCCGGTGAATCGTTCGAGGTCTGCGTGGCCCGCGAGATCCGCGAGGAGATCGGTCTCACCGTGCGCGACGTGCGCTACCTGGGCAGCCAGCCGTGGCCGTTTCCGCGCTCGCTCATGGTCGGCTTTCACGCGGTCGCGGACCCGGCCGAGGAATTCTCGTTCAACGACGGCGAGATCGCCGAGGCGGCGTGGTTCACCCGCGACGAGGTGCGCGCGGCGCTCGCGGCGGGCGACTGGTCCAGCTCGACGGAATCGAAACTGCTGCTGCCCGGGTCGATCTCGATCGCGCGGGTGATCATCGAATCCTGGGCGGCGACCGACTGACCCGGTGCCGCTACTTGACGCGGTCGGTCACGGTCTGCAGCACGGCGCTGGCGACCTGATCGGTCGGCTCGATTCCCAGCACGCCGACGGAGACCAATACCGATGACTTGACCGTGTACAGGTGGATCCAGCCGTCGGAGTTCAGCTTCAGCGTCAGGGAATCCGGCTTGTTCAGCGCGAAGTCGTAAGCGGTGGGGTGCAGGGAGGCGCACTGATCCAGCGTCGTATGCAGCTGGTTGAGCGCCCCGCGGGCGGCGTTGGCGTCCGGGTAGACGACGACGGCGTTGGTGACCTCGTTGATCGGGGCGATTCCGCCCGGCCTCGCGTCGGCGGTCGAGCCGGCGTAGGCGACCGAACGGTATTCCTTCCAGCCCCCGGCGAAGGTGAGTTCCGTGGTTCCCACCGTCCGGCACGGGGCCGGCGGGTTGCCGACGGTCTCCCGGGGCGGATCGTGGCGGTCGGATGAATAGGGTTGCAGCCCTTCGAAATTCGCGATGCGGCGGGCGTCGTCGAGGCTGATGGCCAGCGAATCGGCGTAGGCGTGTGGGCTCGGCGTGGCCGCCGGGTGGCCCGGCGAGTGCGAGCATGCCGACACCACGACCGCGACGAGGACGGCCGACAGACGCCGAAGCAAGGGGCCCGACCGAGAACTCGACGCCATGGTCGCCAATGTTAGGGCCGCCCCGCGACGGCGGGCCGGGCAGTTGATCGACACCGGCGGCGTGTCGGCGATCGCTCAGGCGCTGGTTTGGGCCAGCTTGGCCTTGACCTCGGCCGCGCTCGGATTGGTCAGCGTCGACCCGTCGGCGAACTTGACCGTCGGCACCGTCCGGTTGCCGCCGTTGACCGATCCGACGAATTCGGCCGCCGCGGGGTCGTGCTCGATGTCGACCGCCTCGTACGGAATTCCGTTGGACTTCAACACAGTCATCAGGCGGTGGCAGTAGCCACACCATGAGGTCGTGTAGACGGTGATCGGGGCAGTGGTCATAGCTCGTTAACGTAGCCCGGCGGCGATGTGTTCCGCGCCGGAACACCGCACTGATATCCCGACGCGCACCGGCCGGGGCCACGGTTTGTCGGCCATCGCTGCCAAGATGGACGCCATGCCGATGGTCGCCGACGCCTTGACCGCCGGGCTGGACGACGAGCAGCGCGAGGCGGTGCTGGCTCCCCGCGGCCCGGTCTGCGTGCTCGCGGGCGCCGGAACCGGAAAGACCCGCACCATCACCCACCGGATCGCGCAGCTGGTGGCCAGCGGCCATGTGGCCGCCGGGCAGGTGCTGGCCGTCACCTTCACCCAGCGGGCGGCGGGGGAGATGCGTTCCCGGCTGCGCTCGCTGGGCGCCGCCGCGGGCGCGGACACCGGCGTCGGCGGGGTGCAGGCCCTGACGTTCCACGCCGCGGCGCTCCGGCAGCTGCGGTATTTCTGGCCGCGGGTGGTCGGTGACACCGGTTGGCAGCTGCTGGACACCAAGTTCGCCGTGGTGGCGCGGGCGGCCAGCCGCTCCCGGATCAACGCCAGCACCGACGACGTCCGCGACCTGGCGGGCGAGATCGAGTGGGCCAAGGCGTCGTTGATCACCCCCGAGGAGTATCCGGCCGCGGTGGCCGCGGCGGCGCGGGACATCCCGCTCGACGCCGCCCGGGTCGCGACCGTCTACGCCGCCTACGAGGCGCTGAAGGTCCGCGACGAATCGGTGACGCTGCTCGACTTCGACGACCTGCTGCTGCACACCGCGGCGGCGATCGAGAACGACGCGGCCGTGGCCGACGAATTCCGGGGCCGCTACCGCTGTTTCGTCGTCGACGAATACCAGGACGTCACGCCGCTGCAGCAGCGGGTGCTGACGGCGTGGCTGGGCGACCGGGACGACCTGACCGTCGTCGGCGACGCCAACCAGACCATCTACTCGTTCACCGGGGCCTCGCCGCGGTTCCTGCTGGACTTCTCGCGGCGCTATCCCGACGCGACCGTGGTTCGCCTGGAACGCGACTACCGTTCCACGCCGCAGGTGGTGTCGCTGGCCAACCAGGTGATCGCGGCGGCCCGCGGCCGGGTCGCCGGCAGCAAGCTGCACCTGTTGGGGCAGCGCCCGCCCGGCCCCGCCCCGACGTTCCACGAGCATTCCGACGAACCGGCCGAGGCGGCCGCCGTCGCGGCGTCCATCGGCCGGCTGATCGAAGCGGGCACCCCGCCGTCGGAGATCGCGGTGCTGTACCGGGTCAACGCGCAGTCCGAGGCTTACGAGGAGGCGCTGACCGAGGCGGGCATCCCCTATCAGGTCCGCGGCGGCGAGGGTTTTTTCACCCGTCAGGAGATCAAGCAGGCGCTGTTGGCGCTGCAGCGCGCGGCCGAGCGCGGCGCCGACGGGCCGCTGCCCGACGTCGTCCGGGCCGTCCTGGAACCGCTGGGGCTGACGGCCGAGCCGCCGGTGGGCACCCGCGCCCGGGAGCGCTGGGATGCGCTGACCGCGCTGGCGGAGTTGGTCGACGCGGAGGTGGCCCAGCGTCCGCAGTTGGACCTCGCCGGGCTGCTGGCCGAGCTCCGGTTGCGCGCCGACGCGCGGCACCCGCCGGTGGTGCAGGGCGTCACGCTGGCCTCGTTGCACGCCGCCAAGGGCCTGGAGTGGGACGCGGTGTTCCTGGTCGGCCTGGCCGACGGCACGCTGCCCATCTCGCACGCGTTGGCGCACGGCCCCGAAAGCGAGGCGGTCGAGGAGGAGCGCAGGCTGCTCTACGTCGGAATTACCAGGGCACGAACACATTTGACGCTCAGCTGGGCGCTGGCCCGCAGCCCGGGCGGACGGCAGGGCCGCAAGCCGTCGCGGTTCCTCAACGGCATCGCCCCGCAGGCGCGCGCCGACGCCGCCCCCAGCAGGAGCCGGCGCAACCGGGGGCCCGCGGCGCGCTGCCGGATCTGCAACAAGGACCTGGCCACCGCCGCGGCGGTCATGTTGCGCCGCTGCGAGACGTGCGCCGCCGACGTCGACGAGGAGTTGCTGCTGCGGCTCAAGGCGTGGCGGCTGGACGTCGCCAAGGAGCAGCAGGTGCCGGCGTATGTGGTCTTCACCGACAACACGCTGATCGCGATCGCCGAGCTGCGGCCCGGCGATGAGGACGCGCTGATCGCGATCCCGGGCATCGGCGCGCGCAAGCTGGAGCAGTACGGGGCCGACGTGCTGGAGTTGGTGCGCGGCCGCTGACCACGCCGTCGAGTGTGGGCCTTATGGACGAATTGATGCCAATCGCCGTACCTAAGGCCCACACTCGGCAAGGCTATCGCCGATAAGGCGCAGGTCAGAAAATCGTTTGTGCCGCATGTCGGCGACGGTTTACCCTCGAAGCTGCGTTCTGGCACGACGAAGGGAGGTGGCCACGATGATCAACGACGCGTTCGGTGTGGACGTGGCCGCCGCGGCGGCTGCGCTCAAGCATGCCGCCCGCACCGCCGTGCCGGCGGCCGCGTTGAAGCATCGCGCCGCCGCCGCGACGAACGCGTCCGCAGGACTCGAGGTCCACCGAATGGCTACCTAACTCCCCGGTTTTCACCGAATGGCCACGGACCCGAAGTCAAGGATCCGTGGCCACAGTCTTTTCGGGCGCAAGCCCGCTCCCTGGTCCGGATCACCGAAATAGGCAGACCCCGACCAGGAAGCAGGTGAGCAGGACATGTCGGCACTGACAGTCCCCAGACAGCCGACGCCGGCGTTGCCGTGTCACGCCGGCGATCCCGACCTCTGGTTCGCCGAAACCCCGGCCGACCTCGAGCGCGCCAAGGCGCTGTGCGCGGGCTGCCCGATCCGGCGCCAATGCCTGGCCGCGGCCCTGGAGCGGGCCGAGCCCTGGGGGGTGTGGGGCGGCGAAATCTTCGACCGCGGCGCGATCCTGAGCTTCAAACGACCCCGCGGACGTCCCCGCAAGGACGAGGTCGCCGCCTAGCTGACCGCGCTGTCGGGCTCGGCGAAGCCGGGGATCAGTTCCTCGGACAGCGCCTTGATCGGCACCCGCGCGTCCAGCTGGCACAGGATCGCGGCCACCGACGCGATGACGCGCATCGGGATGGCCAGCTTGGGCGGCAGGTCCATCTGCCGGGCGGTCTTGATCTGGGACACCGACCGGTCGATCTGGCCCACGGTCATGCGCTGCAGCCACTTGCGCGTGTAGTGGAACTCGTCGACCTCGATGGGTTCGACGTACTGGCGCAGCATCTCGTCGATGTCGCGCACGGACACCTGCTGGCCCTTCTGGATGAAGCCGACCTTCTCCATCGTCGGCAGCAGCAGGTCGTAGTTCTTGTCGCGGGCCAGGCGGATCGTCATCCCGAGCTCGATGGGGTAGCCGCCGGGCAGCGGTGCGACGGCGCCGAAGTCGATGACGCCCATCCGGTCGTCGGGAAGCAGCATGAAGTTCCCCGGGTGCGCGTCGCCGTGCAGCATTCCCAGCCGCCGCGGCGCATCGAAGGTGAGCTCGAGCAGCCGGGTGCCGATCAGGTCGCGCTGCTCGCGGGTCCCGTTGCGGATGATCTCGGCCAGCGGCAGGCCGTCGATCCACTCCTGGACGACGACCTTGGGCGCGCTGGCGACAACGTGGGGTATCGCGAAGTGTGGGTGGCCCTCGTAGGCCTTGGCGAAGGCGCGCTGGTTGTCGGCCTCGAGCCGGTAGTCGAGTTCCATCTCGGTGCGCTCGACCAGCTCGTCGACGATGCCCTGGACGTCGGCGCCCGGCGCGAGCTGTTTGACCACGCCGACCATCCGCTGCATGGTCTTCAGGTCGGCGCGCAGCGCCTCGTCGGCGCCGGGGTACTGGATCTTGACGGCCACCGGGCGGCCGTCGGCCCAGACCGCCTTGTGCACCTGCCCGATGCTGGCCGAGGCGATGGGTTTGTCGTCGAACGAGCTGAACCGTTCACGCCACTTGGTGCCCAGCTGGGCGTCGAGCACCCGGTGCACCTTGTTGGCGGGCAGCGGCGGGGCGTCCTTTTGCAGCTTGGTCAACGCCTCGCGGTACGGCTCGCCGTATTCGTCCGGGATGGCGGCCTCCATGACCGAAAGGGCCTGGCCGACCTTCATCGCCCCGCCCTTGAGCTCGCCCAAGACGGTGAACAGCTGGTTGGCGGCTTTCTCCATCAGCTCGGCCTGGACTTCGTCCCTCGACTTGCCGGTCAGCCGTTTGCCGAAGCCGAGCGCGGCCCGGCCGGCGAAGCCGACCGGGATGCTGGCCAGCTTCGCGTTGCGCGCCGCCCGGCCGCGTTTGATGTCTGCCACGTATCCATCATCCATGACGTTCCGCGCGCCTTGCGCTTGATCTTCGCAACACCGGTTCGCGGGGCGGCGCGCGGCGCGGCGTCCTAGGTTGTCCCCCATGGCAGCCAAGCAATCGCAGCACGACGCCGCTGACTCCCTGTTCAGGGCGATCATCGAAACGCTGGACAAGCATCGCAACGACCGCACGCTGACCGCGGAGATCCTGCACCAGCTCGCGACGGCGTATGAGGCGGTGTCGTGCAACGTCCCGGATCAGGGGCGGCTCGGCTAACGGGCCGCGTCAGCACGAGCACAGCGGGTGGCGGGTCCAGCGCCGCGCGACGATGGCGCCGGCGTCCAGGTCGAATTCCAGTGTGGCGTTCAGCGTCTGGGGCGGCACCGCCTCCTGGTGGCGCACGGCGGCGATCACCCGGTTCACCTGGCTGAGCGCCAGCGCCGCGGTCGCCAGCAGCGTGGCCCGGTCCGCCACGCCGACGGTCTCCCGCAGCTGCGCGGAGATGGCGGGCCAGGCGGCATCGCGGTCCCGCCGATGCAGGTCCGCGCAGCCGAGGCAGCTCGTCGTGCCCGGGATCACCAGCGGACCGACCAGGCCGACGCCGTCGCGGACCCGCACCGGCAGGTGGGGCACGCCTCGGACGTGCAGCTCGCGGACCATGCGGGGGTCGGCGACCAGGTAATCGGACAGCACCACCAGGTCGACGGCGGCGGCCGACACGGCGGCGTGCGGCTGGCTGCTGCGGGCGATCCGGGCACCCGAGCAGCGCAACGCCTCGACGAGCAGCTCGGACAGCGGGCCGCGGCCGTGGATCCGGATGGCCGGCGCCCGGCCCCGCGACCTCGCGCATTCGGTCGCGACGCCCGCGCCGACCAGCTGGGCCACCAGATCGGTCAGGCCGTCGGCGTCCCGCAGGCCGCGGTCGAGGGCGCGCCGCCGCAGCTCGGCCAGCGGCGTGGGTGACCGCATGGATCGCAGCAGCGCGGCCAGCTCCGGTGCGGCCAGCCCGCCCGGCGGCCGCACCAGCACGGCGCGGCGGGGATCCCAGCCGACCTGGACCGCGCCGTCGGGCCGCAGCAGCACCGGCATCGCCGGGTCCAGCGCGTAGGTGGAAAGCACGGCCGGTGACACGGGTGCACTGTGCCACGCCCGGGGCGACCGTCCCGGTCAGTTATCCACAGGGCCGGGATTCTCGGGGTTGTCCTCGAGCTTGGCGATCGCCTCGTCGATGCCGCTGGTGTCGCCGCCGATGACGCGGTCGATGAAGCCGGCCGGCTCGTCGAGGTCCTCGGCGGCGGGCAGCAGGTCGGGGTGTTGCCAGATCGCGTCGCGGGCGTCCACGCCGGCGGCCTCGGTGAGGCGCTCCCAGAGCGCGGCGGCTTCGCGCATCTTGCGGGGCCGCAGCTCCAGGCCCACCAGCGTCGCGAAGGTCTGTTCGGCCGGGCCGCCGGTGGCGCGGCGGCGGCGCAGCGTCTCGCTGAGCGCGGCCGCCCCCGGAATCCGGTCGCCCAGGGCCCCGGTGACCACGACCTGCACCCAACCCTCGATCAGCGCGAGCAGCGTCTCGAGGCGTTCCAGCGCCTGCGTCTGCGCCGGGGTGGCCTTCGGCTCGAAAACGCCTTGGCCCAAAAGGTTTTCGATCGCAGCCGGGTCGGACAGCGTCGCGGGGTTGAAGTCGCGGGCCAGCTCCTCGATCCCGCTCATGTCGATCTGCATGCCCTTCGCGTAGGCCTCCACCGCGCCCAGCAGCTGGCTCGACAGCCACGGCACGTGGCTGAACAACCGGTGGTGGGCGGCCTCACGGGCGGCGAGGAACGTCAGGATCTCGCTGCGGGGCTGCTCGAGCCCGGCCGCGAACGACTCCAGGGCGTCGGGCAGGATCGCCGCAACGCCCTTGGGCCCCAACGGCAATCCGATGTCGGTGGACGTCAGCACCTCGCGCGACAGCCGGCCCAGGGCCTGTCCCAGCTGGGAGCCGAAGGCCATGCCGCCCATCTGCGACATCATCGCCATCAGCGGGCCGGCCATGCTCTTGGCCTCCTCGGGCAGCGACGACGCCCATACCGTCGAAATCTGTTGTGCCATCGGGTCGCACAACCGCTTCCAGGTGTCCAGGCTGTTGTCGACCCAGTCGGCCGGGCTCCAGCCCACCGCCTTGGTGGTGCCGGCGGGCAGCGCCGTGGCGCCGTCCAGCCAGGTCTCGGCCAGATGCACCGCGTCGGCGATCGCCGAGTGCGTAGTGGCCGGGATCGGTGCCACGAACCCGATCGAGTTCGTGGCCACCCGGCGCGCCAGCTCGTAGTTGACCGGCCCGGACGTTTGGCCGCCCGCCATCCCGCTGCCCGCGCTGGAAAACATCTGGCCCAGCTGGGTGAAGATCTGCCCCAGGTCGCCCATGCCGAAATCGCCGCTCATGCCGAATGCGCCGAAGGGATCGGAGCCGCCGGAGCCCGAATTGGGATCTTTCTTCCCAGGTTTGTCTGGGTCGTCTCCGTGGGAGAAGCCGAAAGGCAGGTCAGCCATACCGTCAACGGTACTCACCGGGGGAACAGGTTGGGTGGCGTCGGGGTCAGCTTGTGGCTGAACCGGGCCCGCGGGCTCCGTCTAGTGTAATCGGCGTGAACAGGCGGATTCTGACCTTGATGGTCGCGCTGGTGCCGATCCTGGTCTTCGGCGTGTTGCTCGCGGTGGTGACGGTGCCGTTCGTCTCGCTGGGCCCCGGACCCACCTTCGACACGCTGGGCGAGGTCGACGGCAAGCAGGTGGTGGCGATCGAGGGCACCGCGACGCATCCGACCACCGGGCACCTCAACATGACGACGGTGTCCCAGCGGGACCAGCTGACTCTCGGCGAAGCGCTGACGCTGTGGCTGTCCGGCCAGGAGCAGCTGGTGCCGCGGGACCTGATCTACCCGCCGGGCAAGTCGCGGGACGAGGTCGACAAGGCCAACAACGCGGACTTCAAGGAATCCGAGGACAGCGCCGCCTACGCCGCGCTGGGCTACCTGAAATACCCGGCCGCGGTCACCGTCGCCAAGGTCACCGACCCGGGTCCGTCAGCGGGCAAGCTCAAGGACGGCGACGCCATCGACGCGGTCAACGGCGTCCCGGTGGCCGACGTCGACCAGTTCACCGGGCTGCTGAAGAACACCAAACCCGGTCAGACGGTGACGATCGATTACCGGCGCAAGAACGAGCCGGCCGGGGTGGCCCAAATTACGCTGGGCGCGAACAAGGATCGCGACTACGGCTTCCTCGGCGTCGCCGTGCTGACCGCGCCGTGGGCGCCGTTCGTCGTCGACTTCAACCTGGCCAACGTCGGGGGGCCGTCGGCCGGCCTGATGTTCAGCCTGGCGGTGGTCGACAAGCTGACCACCGGTGACCTCGCCGGGTCGAAGTTCATCGCGGGGACCGGCACCATCTCCGCCGATGGGAAGGTCGGCCAGATCGGCGGCATCACGCACAAGATGGTCGCCGCCCACGCGGCGGGCGCCACGGTCTTTCTGGTGCCGGCCAAGAACTGCTACGAGGCGAATTCGGACAATCCGTCCGGCCTGCGCCTGGTGAAGGTGGAGAGCCTGGGCCAGGCGGTCGACGCCCTGCATGCGATCAGTTCGGGGGGTCAGGCGCCGAGCTGTTAGACGCCGAGCGGGCCGATCGCAGGTCGCGCGATGCGTAGAGTTGTCACCGTCGATCAATCGAGCAGGGAGCGTAGCCAGTGGGGATGCGGCCCACCGCACGGATGCCGAAGCTGACCCGGCGTAGCCGGATCC
The DNA here is from genome assembly GCF_001667885.1 of Mycobacterium scrofulaceum. Lineage (GTDB taxonomy): Bacteria > Actinomycetota > Actinomycetes > Mycobacteriales > Mycobacteriaceae > Mycobacterium > Mycobacterium scrofulaceum_C. The sequence goes on from NZ_LZJW01000112.1 coordinate 16,055, forward strand.
TGATCCTGATCGCACTGGGTGTGATCGCTTTGCTGCTCGCCGGTCCGCGGCTGATCGACGCGTACGTGGACTGGCTGTGGTTCGGCGAGCTCGGCTACCGCTCGGTGTTTTCCACCGTCCTGGTCACCCGGTTCGTGGTCTTTCTGGTGGCCGGCCTGCTGGTGGGCGGCATCGTGTTCGCCGGTCTCGCGGTGGCTTACCGCACCCGGCCGGTGTTCGTGCCGAGCAACGACAACGATCCGGTCGCGCGGTACCGCGCGGTCGTGCTTTCCCGGCTGCGGTTGGTGGGCATCGGGGTGCCGGTCGCGATCGGCCTGCTGGCCGGCGTCATCGCGCAAAGCTATTGGGTGCGCATCCAGCTGTTCATGCACGGCGGGGACTTCGGCATCCGGGATCCGCAGTTCGGCAAGGACCTCGGCTTCTACGCGTTCGACCTGCCGTTCTACCGGCTGCTGCTCAGCTACCTGTTCGTCGCCGTCTTCCTGGCGTTCCTCGCGAACCTGCTGGCGCACTACATCTTTGGCGGGATCCGGCTGTCCGGCCGCACCGGCGCGCTGAGCCGATCGGCGCGCATCCAGCTGGTCACCGTGGTGGGTCTGCTGGTGTTGCTCAAGGCGGTCGCGTACTGGCTGGACCGCTACGAGTTGTTGTCGCACACCCGCGGCGGCAAGCCCTTCACCGGCGCCGGGTACACCGACATCAACGCGGTGCTGCCGGCCAAGCTGATCCTGATGGCGATCGCGCTGATCTGCGCCGCCGCGGTGTTCTCCGCGATCGTCCTGCGCGACTTGCGGATTCCCGCCATCGGCCTGGTGCTGCTGCTGCTGTCATCGCTCATCGTGGGCGCGGGCTGGCCGTTGATCGTCGAGCAGATCAGCGTCAAACCCAATGCCGCGCAGAAGGAAAGCGAGTACATCAGCCGCAGCATCGCGGCGACCCGGCAGGCGTACGGGCTGACGTCGGACGTCGTCACCTACCGCACCTACGCCGGTGACACGCAGGCCACCGCCCAGCAGGTCGCCGACGACCGCGCGACCACGTCCAACATCCGGCTGCTCGACCCGACCATCGTCAGCCCGGCGTTCACCCAGTTCCAGCAGGGCAAGAACTTCTACTACTTCCCCGACCAGCTGTCCATCGACCGGTACGTGGACCGCAACGGCTCGCTGCGCGACTACGTCGTCGCGGCCCGCGAGCTGAACCCCGACCGGCTCATCGAGAACCAGCGCGACTGGATCAACCGGCACAGCGTCTACACCCATGGCAACGGGTTCATCGCCTCCCCGGCGAACACGGTGCGCGGCGTCGCCAACGACCCCAACCAGAACGGCGGCTATCCGGAGTTTCTGGTGAATGTCGTCGGCGCCAACGGCAACGTGGTCTCCGACGGTCCCGCGCCGCTGGAGCAGCCGCGCATCTACTACGGGCCCGTCATCTCCAACACGTCGGCCGACTACGCGATCGTCGGGCGCAACGGAGCCGACCGCGAGTACGACTACGAGACCAGCGCCGAGACCAAGAACTACACCTACACCGGGCTCGGGGGAGTGCCGGTCGGGGACTGGTTGTCCCGCAGCGTGTTCGCCGCGAAGTTCGCGGAGCGAAACTTCCTGTTCTCCAACGTGATCGGCTCCAACAGCCGGATCCTGTTCAACCGCGACCCGGCCCGCCGGGTGGAGGCAGTGGCGCCCTGGCTGACCACCGACAGTTCGGTCTATCCGGCGATCGTCAACAAGCGACTGGTGTGGATCATCGACGGCTACACCACGTTGGACAACTACCCGTACTCCGAGCTCACCTCCCTGGAATCGGCCACCGCCGACTCGAACGAGGTGGCGTTCAACAAGCTGGCCCCCGACAAGCAGGTCTCCTACATCCGCAACTCGGTGAAGGCCACGGTGGACGCCTACGACGGCACCGTGACGCTGTACCAGCAGGACGAGCAGGACCCGGTGCTCAAGGCGTGGATGCAGGTGTTCCCCGGCACGGTGAAGCCGAAGAGCGACATCACCCCCGAGCTGGCCGAGCACCTGCGCTACCCCGAGGACCTGTTCAAGGTGCAGCGGATGCTGCTGGCCAAGTATCACGTCAACGACCCGGTGACGTTCTTCTCCACGTCGGACTTCTGGGACGTGCCGCTGGACCCGAATCCGACCGCCAGCAGCTACCAGCCGCCGTATTACATCGTGGCGAAAAACATTGCGAAGAACGATAATTCGTCGTCGTATCAGCTGACGAGCGCGATGAACCGGTTCAAGCGCGACTACCTGGCCGCCTACATCAGCGCCAGCTCCGACCCGGCGACCTACGGCCGGATCACCGTGCTGACCATCCCGGGTCAGGTGAACGGTCCCAAGCTGGCCAACAACGCCATCACCACCGACCCGGCGGTGTCGCAGGACCTCGGCGTGATCGGGCGCGACAACCAGAACCGCATCCGCTGGGGCAACCTGCTCACGCTGCCCGTGGGTCAGGGTGGCCTGCTGTACGTCGAGCCCGTCTACGCGTCCCCGGGCGCCAGCGACGCCGCGTCGTCGTACCCGCGGCTGATCCGGGTGGCGATGATGTACAACGACAAGATCGGGTACGGCCCCACGGTTCGTGACGCGTTGACCGGGCTGTTCGGTCCCGGCGCGGGCGCGGCGGCGACGGGCATCCAGCCGACCGACGCCGGCAATCCGCAGGCGGCGCCGCCGGTCACCCCGCCCCCGCCCGCCGGCCCGCCGGGATTGCCTCCGCCGACGGCGGTTCCGCCGGTGCCGGACGGGTCGGTGACGCTGTCTCCAGCCAAATCCGCTGCGTTGCAGGAGATCCAGGCCGCGCTGGGTGCGGCCAAGGACGCCCAGAAGAAGGGCGATTTCGCGGGTTACGGCGCGGCGCTGCAGCGGCTGGACGACGCGATCACCAAATACAACAACACCAAATAGCCCTCAGGCGTAGGCCGTTCGGAACCGTTCCCGGTAAGCCTTCGGGCTGATGCCCAGGTGGTTGACGAACACCCGCCTCAGCGTTTCGATGCTGCCGAAACCGGCCATGCCCGCGGTCTCGCTGACGGAGCGGCCGGATTCCAGTGCGCCACGGGCGAAATCGATCCGAACCAGCTCGACGTAGCGGGCCGGGGTCATCCCCAGCTCGGATTGGAAGAGCCGGGTCAGCTGGCGGGTGCTCAGCGACGCCCGGGCCGCAAGGGATTTCACGCTGTGATTCGCGCCCGGGTTGGCCGCGACCGCGTCGATCACCGCCCGCAGCGGCGACTGCGCCGGGGGATCGGCCTCCACCAGCACCGAGAATTGTGATTGTCCCCCTGCACGTTTGAGGTAGACGACCAGCCACCGGGCCACGTTGCGGACCAGTTCGGTCCCGTAGTCCATTTCCACCAGCGCCAGGGCCAGGTCGATGCCGGCCGAGATCCCGGCCGAGGTGAACACGTTGCCGTCGCGCACGAAGATCGCGTCGGGATCGACGGTGACATCCCGAAAGGCGCGGGCCATCACCCGGGTCTCGTTCCAGTGTGTGGTGGCGCGCCGGCCGCTGAGCAGCCCCGCCTGGGCGAGGATGAACGACCCCGTGCAAATGGATGCCATCCGCCGGGAGCGTGTCGCCAACGACCTGACGGCGTCGACGAGCGCGGGATCGACCGGCCGCCGGGGCAGGTGGTCGCTGCCGGCGACCAGAACGGTGTCGGCGGACTCGATCGACGAGATCCGGTCGGTGACACCCAATCGAGCGCCGATCGACGTGGTGACGTCCCGGCCGTCCACCGACGCGATCTTCACCCGGTAGTCGGCGCCGAACCGGTTGGCTTCGACGAACACCTCGCCGGCCCCCGCGACGTCCAGCATCGTCACGTCGTCGAAGACGACGATCACCACCACCCGCGAATGCGCTCCGGCCTCGGCCACGTAGACATTGTGTCGCTTTCTGTGGACAGGACGACCCGAACGCCCACGGTCGATTGGCGCGTGCGGTCGCACACTGACGGGTATGACCACTTCATCCATCGAAACCATCGCCGGCATCCGCATCCCCGACTCGGCCCTGGTGCGCGAGGCCACCGAATTCATCCGCGACGTCGAAGACGACCTGCTGTTCAACCATTCGCGGCGGGTGTTCCTGTTCGGCGCGCTGCAGGGCCTGCGCCGCGGCCTGCAAGCGGACCCGGAGTTGCTCTACGTCGGCGCGATGTTCCACGACATCGGGCTGACCGAGCGCTACCGCACCTCGACGCTCCGCTTCGAGGTCGACGGCGCGAACGCGGCCCGCGACTTCCTGACCGCGCATGGCGTCGACCAGGAGGACGCCGCCAAGGTGTGGCTCGGGATCGCGCTGCACACCACGCCCGGCGTGCCCGAGTTCCTGGACCCCGAGGTCGCTCTGCTGCAGGCCGGTGTCGAGGTGGACGTGGTCGGCATCGGACGCGAGCACCTGGCCCCCGACGCCCTCGAAGCGGTGACCGCCGCCCACCCGCGCCCGCAATTCAAGCAGCGCATCCTGGCGGCGTTCAACGACGGGATGAAGCACCGCCCGCTGACCACGGCGGGCACCATGAACGCCGACGTGCTGGCGCACTTCGACCCCACCTTCGAGCGTGTCGACTTCGTCGACAAGATCCTCAACAACAGCTGGCCCGAATGAAAGGAGCGGACAAATGGACATTCACGAGGCGTTGTACACCACCCGGATGATGCGCCGGCTGCGGCCGGACCCGATCCCGCTGGAGACCCAGGCCCGCATCCTCGACGCGGCGGTGCGCGCCCCCAACGGGGGCAACACCCAACGCTGGCACTTCGTGGCCGTGGACGATCCTGAGCTCATCCGCGAGTTCGCCGACCTGTTCCGGCGGGCCCGCGCCATCGAATACGAGAAGTTCAGCGCGGGAACAGGACCCATGGTGGCGACCGCCCCGGGCGCCGACCCGGCCGCGCACGCCGAGACGATGCGCCGGATGCAGGGCTCGGGAAACTACCTGGCCGACCACTTCGAAGAAATCCCCTTGTTGCTCTTCGTCTTTGCGATCGACGACCTCGGTGGAGCCAACATCTTCCCGGCGATCTGGAGCGCGCTGCTGGCCGCCCGCGCCGAGGGCGTCGGCGGTGTGATGACCATGGTGCTGCGCAATTTCGCCGACGAGGTGAACGAATTGCTGGGCGTGCCGGCCGAGGAGGGTTGGGAGATGTCGGCCATGCTGGCCCTCGGCTACCCGCTCGGCAAGTGGGGTGTGGCCGCGAATCGGCGCCCGGTGCACGAGGTCTCGTCCCGCAACGGCTGGGGCAAGCCGTTCGGTATCGAGGTGCCGGAGCCCCTCTGGCCGCCGCGGGGGTCCGGAAATGACTAGCGCGGAGCAAATCGGGGTCACCGTCGTGCAGCCAGGAGAGGGCGAGTACGTCGCCCTTCCCGGCTTCGGGGCCGTGTTCAAGCTGTCCAGCAAGACCAACGGGGGTGAGGTGTCGATCGTCGAGCACCCCTTCGAGGTCGGGCTGCTGACGGCGGCGCACATGCACACCCGCGAGGACGAGCACTCCATCGTGCTGGCCGGTGAGATCGGCTTCCGCTCCGACGACAGCGAAGTGGTGCTGGGACCCGGTGGCTACATCACCAAGCCCCGCGGGCAGATGCACGCGATGTGGAATGCCGGCAATACGCCCGGCCGCATCATCGAGGTCATCACCCCGGGCGGATTCGAGAACTATTTCCGCGAGCTCGGGGAGCTGCTCGTCGAGCACGCCGACGACCCGGTCGGCAAGGTCCTGCACGAGCTGCCCGAGTTCGGCGAGCTGGCCGACAAGTACGGGCTGACCTACGGGTCACCCGACTGGATGGACGACATCGCGCGGCGGTACGGGCTGAACCCGCCGTCACACTGAGACTGGGCCTCGCCGAGATTGCCGCCATGGCTGTGCTCGCCCCGCGACCCGCGACCCTGGCGGCAATCTCGGCGCCAGGAGGGCCGGTGACCGCGCGATTTGGTCGCCGTGACGCCGGTTCGGTAACCTGGCATTCACCAACGCGGGGTGGAGCAGCTCGGTAGCTCGCTGGGCTCATAACCCAGAGGTCGCAGGTTCGAATCCTGTCCCCGCTACCAACGGAAATGGCCCCCGGAGATTGCTCCGGGGGCCGTTTTCATGCCTAACGGGGCAGCACGTCCTGAATTGCGCTGATGACCTCGGGGGCGTCGGGCTCGGTGCGGGGCCGGAACCGCCGCACCACCTCACCGTCGGGGGCGACCAGGAACTTTTCGAAGTTCCACTGGATGTCGCCGGCTTCCCCGGCGGAATCGGCGGCCTTGGTCAGCTCGGCGTAGAGCGGGTGCCGGCCGTCGCCGTTGACGTCGGTCTTGGCCAGCAGCGGGAACGTCACGCCGTAGGTCGTCGAACAGAACTCCTGGATCTCTTCGGCGGTGCCCGGCTCCTGGCCCATGAACTGGTTGCAGGGAACGCCGACGACGGTCAGGCCGCGGTCGCGATAGTCCTCGGCCAGCTTCTCCAGCGCGGTGTATTGCGGCGTCAGTCCGCACTTGGAGGCGACGTTGACGACCAGCGCCGCGCCGTCGGCCAATTCGGCCAGCGTGGTCGGCCGGCCGTCGAGGGTGGTCAAGGGGATGTCTTTGAGGGTCACGCCGAAGACGCTAACGGACGGGGGCGGAACCAGCCAGACTCGAGGAGCGACTAGGGCAGCAGCTGCCGTCGCCGCGCCTCGGAGACCGATTCGCCGCGCCGGGTAGCGCCCAGCTTGATGAAGATGCCCTTGAGATACCACTTCACGGTGTTGATGGTCACCCCCAGGTTGCGGGCGATCTGTTGGTTCGACAGGCCTCGGTCCAGAAGCCGGAGTATCTCGATTTCGCGCGCGTTGAGCGGCTCTTCGGGCGTGGGCCCGCGGTCGGAGGGGCGCGCGACGACTGGGATGGCGGCGTTCTTCGCGTCGGCGTGGGCGGTGGCCAGCAGTCGCGAGAGGTAGTCGGGCGGGACCTGGGCCAGCTTGGGCGGCCAGCGGCGGGTCCGGCTGGCGTCGCGAAGCTCGGCGATGATTTTCAGGATTTCGGGCCCTGCGTCGACGATGGTGCGAAGTAGCCCGGCCCGTGCGCCGTCGAGCAGCGCGGGCACAAGCATTTCGGCAGCAGCTTCTTTGTCGCCGGTGAGGAAATCCACCCTGGCCAGCTCGATGGTGCTGACGGCTGCGCCATACCGCCATCCCGCGGCGGTGCTTTCGTGACGCATTCTGGACAGTAGATCGCGGGCTGCGTCGAAGTTGCCTTCGACGCATGCGATCTGGGCCCGCATGCCCAGTCGGTAATGCCTGGTGGCCATCGCGATCCCGTCCATCCCGCCCGCCACATCGTGGCCGCGGCGTTCGAGAATCTCTCGCGCCCGGCCGGTGTCGCCCAGCGCGAGGTGCAGGCGTGTGCACTCGTTGTCGAGCGCGGCCGACAGCCTGGAAAGGCAAAGCTGCTCGGCCGCAACATATCCCTCATCGAGTAGGCAGAGAGCCTCATCGATGTCGCCGCGCAGGACTTTGATGCGGGCCAGGGTTCTATAGGTCGTGATCATGAAATCGACGACACCGCTTTCGGCTCCGAGCTCGTGGCACTGTTCCAAAAGGACTTCGGCCGTATCGATTTCATTGCGCTCGTAGTGGATCCTGCCCAACAGCGCACCCGCCAGGCGGGCCGCATGCGAACGGGGGCCGGCCTCGTTCTGGGCCAAGGCTAGAGCTTCGGTGTAACGGTTCTCGGCGGTGGGCAGATCGAGTTGGCCGAATGCGGCCAGACCCGCGAAGCATCGCCCGTACACGCCGGCGAAGGGGCCGCCCGCGGTTTCGTGATACGGGTTGGCCCATCGTTGGCGAGTCTGCGCCGTCTCGTATGCGAAGGTATGGATGTCGACGAAGGTGCGGATGTTGGCGGACACCGCCACCAGAAACGGCCGGTAAGGCGGATTCTCCACGAGATAGGGCGCGACCAGAGCGGCAGCGCGGTCGATGCGATCGCCGTACACGTCGGTGCACGCCTGCACCACGTCGGCCTCGCCGAGAACGCCCGCGCCGACGTCATCGGCATCCGAAGATGCCGCGGCGCGAACATGATTGAGGGCCACGTGCACATCCGATGCTTGGTGCAGCAGGCAATGGGCCCACGCGATGGCGATCTGCAAGTTCGGCCGGCTGGGGAGCAAGCCCTTCGGCAGCTTGTTGACCAGCCCGAGCAGTGTGGCCATCCGGCTGTGCTCGACCAGGGACATCGCATGGCGTTCCACCAGATCCACCGCCGCGTCGGCATCGCCCGCGGCCAGCGCGTGCGTGACCGCCTCACCCAGCAACCCGTGCTCGGCGAACCACCTCGAGGCGGTGCGATGTAACCCGGCGACTCGCTCGGGATGGTCGCATTCCAGCCGTCGACGCAGGTGATCGGCGAAGAGGTGGTGATACCGGAACCACTCGCGATCATCGTCGAGTGGCCGCAGGAACATGTTGCGGCGCTCGAGTTCTTCGAGGATCGACTGCCCGCGGGGCTGACCGCTGAGGGCGCGAGCAAGGTCTCCGCAGATGCGATCGCTGATCGAGGTGGTCAGCAGGACGTCCAGCAGCTCGGGCGGTAACGCGTTGAGAACGTTTTGGGCCAGATAGTCAGCGATGGAGCGGTGACGACCCGAGAAGCTGCTGATAAGCGCGGACGGATCGTCGCAGCCGCGCAAGGACAGCGTCGCAAGCTGTAGAGCGGCGACCCAGCCGTCGGTGCTCGCCCACAGTCGGCGGACGTCGTCGTCGTTGAGTCCCAAGGCGTTCAGGCCGAAGAACGCCGCGGACTCGTCTTGGTCGAAGCGCAACTGGGCGGTGTCCACTTCGGTGACCTGATTTCGCACCTTGAGTTTCGCGACGGCCGGCCCGCGGGTTCGGCTGGTGATGATCAGGTGCAGATTGTCGGACCCGACGTCGAGGAGGAACTCCAATGCCGCCTCGGTGTCGGTGCTCTCGATGAGGTGCCAGTCGTCCAACACGATCGCCAGCGGCCGCCGCTGTTCGGCGATCCGGTTGACGAGTTCGGACAGCACGTAACGCCGGGCGTTGCCGGTGTGCTGTTCGAGAAGGCCGCTCAGGTCGGCAGCCAAAGCCGGTTCGACCCGTCGAACCGCTTCGATGAGGTGAGCGAGGAAGGACACCACGTCGTTGTCGTCACGGTCCAGGCTGAGCCAGGCCACCGGCACGCCGTCGGCCTGCAACACCCGCTGCCACTGCACAGCCAACGTTGTCTTGCCGAACCCGGCCGGGGCGTGGATCAATGCCAGCCGTTTGGTGCGGCCGGACCGCAGCAACTCGATGAGCCGCACGCGACTGACCAGCCCGTCGTCATAGGCCGGAGGTCGCACCCTGGTGGCCACGACCTGCCTCGCTTGCGGTCCCGCCTGCATCCCCAAATCGCCTCGCCTCAAGCCCCGGCATTCCGTAGCGCTTAGTGTAATGAGCGGTGCCGAACCGGCGTTTGCTATTCACCCGCCACCCGTTCGGGTAGTCAATTCAAAAAGTCCGGGTGGACGAGAAGGCGCGCCGCGGCTTGAACGGTTAGCGTTGAATCGCTTGGGTTTACCCGCTGGGGGAGGCGACTTGTCGGTAGCGCGGCCTGTCAGGGCATGTCCCGTCCGATCCACCTAGCTGTGGCCAGCCCCTCCGCCGATGCCACTCGGCGACAGATCATCAAGGCCGCATCGCATCAGTTTGGCCGACGCCCTTATCACGAGGTTGGCCTCGACGACATTCTCGCCGAGGCCGGTTTGACCAAAGGCGCACTGTATTTCCACTTCACCTCGAAGCAGGCATTGGCAACCGCGATCATCGACGAGCAGACCGCCGTCATGACCATCGCCATGCAAGACCTGCTGTCCCGGGCGCTTTCCGGCTTGGAGACACTCATCGACTTCTCGTTTCTGGTCGCCGTTCAGGACATCAAGTCGGCCCTCTTCAGGGCGGCCTTGAACTTGATCGAGACGGTGGGCCACCCGCAGGGACGACATCGGGATATTTTCGGCGAATGGATCAAAACCTTGGCGGCAGTCGTTGAGCAAGCCATCGCTGAGGGCGACATCGACGAAAGCTGTGGCCCCGAGGACCTGGCGCGAATGATGTTGTCCGCGCATATGGGGCTGCGGAAAACAAGCAGTCTTGATGAACCGGAACGATTCATCCGGGACCTGCAGAAGTGTTGGACCCTGCTGCTGAACGGGATTCTGCGGCAGGATCGCAACGAGTACTTCGATCAGTTCCTCCGGCGGCGGACGGCGCTTGCGGTGCAACAGACGCCGGCTTTCCGTCACGAGACCGCGTCCGGTTAAAAGACGGGTCGACGCGGGCTGCGTGGCGCCACCAAGCCGGCGCTGATTCTGCGAACGGCGGTTCGCATAACGACCGCCCCCAAGGTACATTCCAGTGGACTTCGTTATTGAATACGTGTGCAGGGCCTGAAACAGAACGCGGAGGGGTGGGGCACTGGTGACAACGTCTTCGCCGGTGCAGATCAACTCCCAGCGGCTCCCGCCGTACCGGTGGATCGCGGTCGGCGTGCTGGTGATCCTGGCCATCGTTTTCACCCTGGTGTATGTGCAGTTCCGCGGTGGCTTCACCGCGAAGACGAACCTGACGATGGTGGCGTCGCGGGCCGGCCTGGTGATGGATCCCGGCTCGAAGGTCACCTACAACGGGGTGGAGATCGGCCGCGTCGGCAACATCTCCGAGACCGT
>NZ_LZJW01000113.1 GCF_001667885.1 Mycobacterium scrofulaceum
ATGCCGGTCGCCGAGTCGCCGGCGGACACGGTCGCCCTTATCAGCGCGGCGTGCGAGGAGCTGGGGCAGCGGGCGCTGGTGTGCTCGGGCAAAACCGATTTCAGCGGTGCCCCGCATTTCGACCACGTCAAGGTGGTGGGCGCGGTCAACTACGCGGCTGTTTTTCCCGCTTGCCGGGCCGTGGTGCACCACAGCGGTGCCGGGACCACGGCCGCGGGCCTGCGCGCAGGAGTGCCCACATTGAGCCTGTGGAGCATGAGCGATCAGAAAATCTGGGCAGGCCAGGTGGATCGGTTGAAAGTCGGCGTGGCCCGCCCCTTTTCGAAAACGACGCGCGAGTCGCTGGTCGCCGACCTGCGCCAGGTCCTCTCCCCCGACTACGCCTCCCGCGCCCGCGAACTTGCCGCGCGGATGACGAAGCCCACGGACAGCATCACCAAGACGGCCGACCTTCTCGAAGATTTCGCGCGGGTGCTGCGGGCTGGGTGACGACCGGCACCCGGGACGCCGCCGACGCACGGCAACTGCAAGGCTAGGAGCCGTGACGAAATTCGCCCTCGCTGGCTATGGAACGCGTGGCGACATCGAGCCATTGGCAGCTGTCGGCCGCGAGCTGCTGCGCCGGGGGCACGACGTGGCCATGGCCGTCCCGCCGGAACTGGTCGGCTTCGCCGAGTCCGCGGGTCTCGCGACTGTCCCGTACGGCCCCGAACTGCACGACTTCTTGGACGAGGAGTTCCTCCGCAACATGTGGGCGGAATTCTTCCGAGGCATCTGGACGATCCGCAGCCCGCTCAGATTGATGCGCAAGGTCTGGGAGCCCCTCATCCGGCACTGGGGCGAGGTGAGCGCAACGCTGACATCACTCGCGGGCGGCGCCGACCTGCTGTGCACCGGACTTAATTTCGAGCAGGCCGCCGCCAACGTCGCGGAGCATTACGGCATTCCGCTGGCGACGCTGCATCACTTCCCGATGCGGGCCAACGGCCAGCTCGTTCCGAGCGTGCCGGCGCCGTTGTTCCGCTCCGGCATGATGGCGGTCGAGTGGCTTTTTTGGCGCGCGACCAAGCAGGTTGAGAACGAACAGCGGCGAGAACTCCGTCTGCCCGCGGCGACGAAACCGTCGCCGCGAAGGATCGCCGAGCGCGG
>NZ_LZJW01000114.1 GCF_001667885.1 Mycobacterium scrofulaceum
GGTTACAGCGTGACGAAATTCGCCCTCGCTGGTTATGGGACGCGCGGTGACATCGAGCCGTGCCTCGCTATCGGCCGCGAGCTGCTGCGCCGGGGGCACGACGTGGCCATGGCCGTCCCGCCGGAACTGGTCGGCTTCGCCGAGTCCGCGGGTCTCGCGACTGTCCCGTACGGCCCCGAACTGCACGACTTCTTGGACGAGGAGTTCCTCCGCAACATGTGGGCGGAATTCTTCCGAGGCATCTGGACGATCCGCAGCCCGCTCAGATTGATGCGCAAGGTCTGGGAGCCCCTCATCCGGCACTGGGGCGAGGTGAGCGCAACGCTGACATCACTCGCGGGCGGCGCCGACCTGCTGTGCACCGGACTTAATTTCGAGCAGGCCGCCGCCAACGTCGCGGAGCATTACGGCATTCCGCTGGCGACGCTGCATCACTTCCCGATGCGGGCCAACGGCCAGCTCGTTCCGAGCGTGCCGGCGCCGTTGTTCCGCTCCGGCATGATGGCGGTCGAGTGGCTTTTTTGGCGCGCGACCAAGCAGGTTGAGAACGAACAGCGGCGAGAACTCCGTCTGCCCGCGGCGACGAAACCGTCGCCGCGAAGGATCGCCGAGCGCGGCTCGCTGGAGATTCAGGCCTACGACGAGGTCTGCTTTCCCGGCCTGGCGGCTGAATGGGCGAAGCGATGGGGCGACCGACGCCCCTTCGTCGGCGCCCTGACCATGGGCTTGTCCACGGACGACGATGA
>NZ_LZJW01000115.1 GCF_001667885.1 Mycobacterium scrofulaceum
ACCCTCGAGGCGGTGCTGGCCAAACTCGCCGCCCCGGGCATGTGCAACCCGGCCGACGACACCCCCTGCGTGGACGGGGCGCCGAGCCAGGACGCGATCGACCGCGACGCCCGCGCCACGGCCCAACGCAACCACGACGCGCTGCTGGCAGCCAACCGGGCGCTACTGGCCTCGGGGAAGTTGGGCCGGCACAACGGGTTACCCGCCTCCATCATCATCACCACCACCCTGGCCGAGCTACAAACCGCCGCCGGCCACGGCCGCACCGGCGGGGGCACCCGCCTGCCGATCAGCGATGTCATCCGGCTGGCCCGCCACGCGCATCACTACCTGGCCGTCTTCGACAACGCCAAACCCGTGGCCCTCTACCAGACCAAACGGCTGGCCTCTCCCGGCCAACGCATCGTCCTCTACGCCCACGACCGCGGATGTTCAGCGCCGGGCTGCACCGTGCCCGGCTACCTTTCCGAAGTCCACCACGTCACCGACTACGCCAAAACCCGGCGCACCGACATCGACGACCTCACCTTCGCCTGCGGACCCCATCACCGCCTGCTCAAACCCGGCGGCTGGAGCACCCGCAAAAACACCACCGGCCACACCGAATGGATCCCACCCCCACACCACGACCGCGGCCAACCCCGCACCAACACCTTCCACCACCCCGAAAAACTCCTACGCGGCGAACACGACGACGACGATGACGACGCGGCATAGCGGTAATGGTTCCTGATTAGTTAGCGTGACCTCCGTGGAAGACCAGCGCACATTGCTGTTGATGCGGCACGCCAAGTCTGACTATCCGCCCGGCGTCGCCGACCACGAACGGCCGTTGGCGCCACGGGGAATTCGCGAGGCCGGCCTCGCCGGCGACTGGCTGCGTGCCCACGCCCCGACCATCGACGCGGTGCTGTGCTCCACCGCGACGCGCACCCGGCAGACGTTGGCCAACACGCGTATCGACGCCCCGGTGCGGTACAGCGAGCGGCTTTACGGCGCCACCCCGGGCACGATGATCGAAGAAATCAACACGGTCAGCGAGGAAATCCGGACGCTGCTTGTCATCGGCCACGAGCCGACGATGTCCGCGGTGGCACTCGGCCTCGGCGGTGCTGGCACCGATGTTGCCGTGGCGGAACGGATTTCGATCAAGTTCCCGACTTCGGCGATCGCCGTGCTGACGGTCACGTCCGGATGGAATGGCCTCGAACTCGGCCGCGCCGCGCTGATCGGCTTCGAAATCCCGCGCTGACTTAGGAGTTCGTGGCGAGCGTCAACTCCATCAGCTTGAGCGCCTGACCGCACGCGTCGATGCCGGGCGCCTGGGGGTTCACCCACCACCCGACCACGCCGGCCGCGTCGCTGGCCACCCCGCACGCGCCGTTCGGGTCGTCGGGACGCATCACGATGGAATCGATCCCGGCGATGTTCCGCGTCTCGACCTTGTACTTGAGGAAGTCGGCGACCTTGCGTTCGTTGCTCAGGCTGCCCTGCTCGAACCAGAACCGGGTGATGTCGATCAGCCCGGCCGGGTTGGCCGCCTGCCACCGGCAGATCGCGCCGACGAAGGTGCTCTGAATGTCGAGCGGGTCCGCGCCCACCGTCTTGGCGAGGATGTCGCTGGTGAGCACCTCGCACTCCTTGAGCAGGTTCGGATACTGCTGCTGGGAGTTGTTGTTGCGGGTAGGACCGCCCGCCTTGACCGCGGTCCCCCCGACGGACCTCGAGCATCCGGTCAACACGACCAGCGCGGTGATCAAGACGGCTACGACGGCGCGGACGCTGGTTCTGGTCATTTGGAGTTCGCAATCGACTGACGCGCCAATTCTTTGGCTATGTCACAGGGCGGCGGGAACGGCTTCTGACTGAAGCTGATCGACCATTCGATGAAGTCGTCCTGGAACTGGATGCCCACCTCGCACAGCGAGTCACCCAGATTGGGCTCGTTTCCGATGGCGATGAAGCCGCCGTGGCCGTTGATGTTGATGTCGTCGACGCTGGCGCGCGACAGCTCCTCGGTCTTGCGTTCACGCCCGATCGGACTGCCGCGATACCAGGAGAACGAAAAGTGCGGACCCAGGATGCCGCCGCCGGCCAGCCACTGGCAGCCGACGGAGTTACGGGCGGTGTTGATCAGGCCGGTCACCTTGGTCAGCTCCGCCACGGTCTGATCGTTGATGCCCCCACACTGGGGAAACATCGGCCCGTGATGGCCCTCCGAGTTCCCCGGCGCCGTCGACGACGTCGCTCCCGGCTTGTTGCTCCCGGAATCGGAGCACGCCGCAACCGCGGGGATCAGGATCGCCAGGGCTGACACGGCAGCGGCCAGCGCCCTCGAGTTACGCCGCACCGCGACCCTGCTTCTTCTCAGCCTGCTGCCGGTCCACACGATGCACTGTAGCGGCAGCTCAGCGGGTCAACCACCGACGCGCCTGAGCAGGCGTTTCGGTCGCGCCGCCGCACCCGGCGCACGAGTCAGCCGATCCGGCGGTTGCTGGCGGCCGCGGGACTCGCCGTGTGCGACAGTTACGAAATGCTCCTGGCACTGCTGCGCCAGTACATCCGGCCGTACCGGCGGCTGGTCGCGGTGCTGATGGTGCTTCAGCTGATCAGCACACTGGCGTCGCTCTACTTACCGACGGTCAACGCCGCCATCATCGACGAGGGCGTCGCCAAGGGCGACACCGGTACCATCGTCAGGCTCGGCTTGGTGATGCTCTCGGTCACCGGCCTGCAGGTGCTGTGCGCGGTCGCGGTGGTGTACTTCGGCTCGAAGACCGGCATGGGCTTCGGTCGCGACCTGCGCGCCGCGATGTTCGAACACGTCACCACCTTCTCCGAACACGAGACCGCCCGCTTCGGCGCGCCCACGCTGTTGACGCGCAGCACCAATGACGTCCGCCAGATCCAGTACCTGGTGCAGATCTCAAGCACCGTGCTGGTCACCGCGCCCATCATGTGCATCGGCGGAATCTTCATGGCCATTCACCAGGAGGCCGCCCTGACCTGGCTGCTGCTGGTCAGCGTTCCCGTCATGGCCGTCACCAATTACTGGGTGATGTCGCACATGCTGCCGTTGTTCCGCAGGATGCAGGGCCTGATCGACGGCATCAATCGGGTGATGCGCGACCAGCTCTCCGGCGTTCGGGTGGTCCGGGCGTTCGCCCGCGAAGGCTACGAGCGAGAGCGGTTCGGGCGCGCCAACGCCGCGCTGTCGAATACCGCGCTGACCGCCGGCAACTGGCAGGCACTGATGCTCCCGGTAACCACGCTGACCGTCAACGCGTCGAGCGTCGCGCTGATCTGGTTCGGCGGGCTGCGCATCGATCGCGGCCAGATGCAGGTCGGCTCGCTGACCGCGTTCTTGGCCTACTTCACCCAGATTCTGATGGCGGTGTTGATGGCGACCATGACGCTGGTGGTGCTGCCGCGAGCCTCCGTCTGCGCCGAACGGATCACCGAAGTGCTCTCCACCAAGGCCGCCGTCGACGACCCGGAGAACCCGGCGTTCCCGCGCGGCGGGATCACCGGCCTGGTGCGCTTGGCGGGCGCGACGTTCAGCTATCCCGGCGCCGACCGCCCTGTCCTGCAGGACATCTCGCTGACCGCACGGCCCGGCACCACCACCGCCATCGTCGGCAGCACCGGTTCGGGCAAGTCGACGCTGGTGTCGCTGATCTGCCGGCTCTACGACGTGACCCGTGGCGCTGTCCTGATCGACGACGTCGATGTTCGCGATTACCACACCGAGCGGCTGTGGTCCGCGATCGGCCTGGTTCCCCAGCGCGGCTACCTGTTCTCCGGGACCGTGGCGGACAACCTGCGCTACGGCAAGGCGGACGCGACCGACGACGAGATGTGGGAAGCGTTGCGCATCGCCGACGCCGACGGATTCGTGCGCGCACACGACGACGGGCTGGGGATGCGGGTGGCTCAGGGCGGCATCAACTTCTCCGGCGGTCAGCGGCAACGGTTGGCAATCGCGCGGGCGGTGATCCGCCGCCCTGTCATCTATATCTTCGACGACTCGTTCGGCTCACTCGACGTCCACACCGACGCGCGGGTGCGTGCATCGCTGACGCGGATCTCAGGTCAGGCCACCGTTATTGTTGTCACGCAACGGGTTTCGACGGCCGCCCAGGCAGACCAAGTGATCGTCATCGACGGCGGAAAACTGGTCGGGACCGGCACGCACGAATCGCTGCTCACCGACTGCCCCACCTATGCGCAGTTCGCCGACTCGCAATCGATGAGCGCGGTCCGGTCGGGCCACGTCGGGGGCACGCCATGACCGTGACCGCCACTCGCGGCCTGACGCCTGCGCCGGCCGGGCGCTCCCGCGACTTCTGGGGTTCGGCGGCCCGGCTGGTGAAACGGCTTGTGCCGCAACGGCGACTGAGCATCGCGGTGATCGTCCTGGGCGTCACCGGGACGGTGATCGGGGTCATCGTCCCCAGAATCCTCGGCCACGCCACGGACCTGCTGTTCAACGGTGTCATCGGACGGCGGTTGCCCGCCGGCCTCAGCAAGGCGCAGGCCGTCGCCGCGGCCAGGGCCCGTGGCGACAACACCTTCGCCGACCTCCTCTCGGGCATGAACGTGGTGCCCGGCAGGGGCGTGGACTTCGGCGCGGTGGCCCGCACCCTGGCGCTGGCGTTGGTCCTGTATCTCGTTTCCGCGCTACTGATCTGGGCGCAAGCGCGGCTGCTCAACGTCACCGTGCAGCGCACGATGGTCGCGCTGCGTTCCGACGTGGAGGACAAGATCCACCGACTGCCGCTGTCGTACTTCGACGGGCGGCAACGCGGCGAGCTCCTGAGCCGGGTGACCAACGACATCGACAACGTGCAGTCGTCGTTGTCGATGACCATCAGCCAGCTGGTGACGTCGGTCCTGACCATCGTCGCCGTGTTGGCCATGATGCTGTCCATCTCGCCGCTGTTGGCCCTGATCACCGTGGCCACAGTGCCGCTGTCGCTGGTTGCCACGCGGGCGATCGCGCGCCGCGCGCAGCGCCTGTTCGTGGCCCAATGGACGAGCATCGGTCGCCTCAACGCCCACATCGAGGAGACGTACAGCGGATTCACGGTGGTCAAGACGTTCGGCCACCGGGCCGCCGCGCGCGAGCAGTTCCGCGACTACAACGACAACGTCTACCAGGCCAGCTTCGGCGCCCAGTTCTTCTCCGGTCTGGTGGCACCGGCGACATCGTTCATCGGCAATTTGGGCTACGTGGCCGTCGCCGTGGTGGGCGGCCTGCAGGTGGCCACCGGCCACATCACCCTGGGCGGAATCCAGGCGTTCATCCAATACGTGCGGCAGTTCAACGCCCCGCTGAGCCAGGTGGCCGGGATGTACAACACCCTGCAATCCGGAGTGGCCAGCGCGGAGCGGGTGTTCGATCTGCTCGACGAACCCGAAGAGCCACCGGACCCCGAACCGGCTCCCGACGGCGGCACCGCACAACGGCCCGGACGGGTCGAGTTCCAACACGTGAGCTTCGGCTACCGCCCGAATACCCCGGTGATTCACGACCTGTCGATGGTGGCCGAGCCGGGCAGCACGGTGGCGATCGTCGGACCGACCGGCGCGGGCAAGACCACGCTGGTGAACCTTCTCATGCGGTTTTATGACGTCGACTCCGGCCGGATACTGGTCGACGGGATCGATATCACCACCGTGAGCAGGCAGTCGTTGCGCTCGCGGATCGGCATGGTCCTGCAGGACACCTGGCTCTTCGACGGGACGATCGCGGAGAACATCGCCTACGGGCGGCCCGATGCCAGCCCCGACGAGGTGGTGCAGGCCGCGAAGGCGGCTTATGTCGACCGGTTCGTGCACACGTTGCCCGACGGCTACGAGACCCGAGTCAGCGGCGGCGGTGGAAATATCAGCGCCGGCGAGAAGCAATTGATCACCATCGCGCGAGCATTCCTCGCCCGGCCGCGGCTGCTGATCCTGGACGAGGCGACCAGCTCCGTTGATACCCGCACCGAGGCGCTGATCGCCCGTGCCATGTCGGAGCTCCGCCGGGATCGCACGAGTTTTATTATCGCGCATCGCCTTTCGACTATCCGCGACGCCGACCGCATCGTCGTCATCGAGGCGGGCCGGATCGTTGAGCAGGGCGGCCACGCCGAGCTGCTGGCCCGAAAGGGCGCCTACTACGCGATGACCAGGGCCTAACCCGACAGCGCGGTTCTGTGGGCCACCGTCACGTCACGTTGAGAATTCATTGAGGTAACGAAAAGGCCAAGGTCGGAACCTTCTCTCAGATACCGAAAGCCCGCCGACGGAAGCGGACTGAGAGAGGGACACTCCATGAAGACCAGCAAGATCGGCAGCATCGCGAAGACCGCCGTCCTGGCGGTCGCCGCCGGTGCGATCGCCCTGGGAGTGGCGGGCCCGGCCCAAGCGGCCTCGGGCACCACGTACGGCGACCCCGCAGCCGCCGCCAAATGGTGGCGCCACCAAAAGTACGACGACTGCGTCCTGATGGCCGCCGCCGACCTGATCGGCCAGATCACCGGCAAGGAACCCTCGGAGGAAGCCATCATCAAGAAGGCCCAGGCCACTCCCAGCACCATCCACCCCGGCTCGATTTACATCAAGCCGTCGGACACCGAAGACCCGAACTCGGGCCAGGGCACCATGTTCGGCGACGTTCCGACGCTGCTCAAGCTGTACAACGTCTACGGAGTGGTCAGCGACGAGGCTCACGCGGCAAAGACCGGCGTTCCCGCGGGCATCGAAGGAATCGAGCAGCTGCTGGGCACCGGTCACAAGGTGATGGTCAGCGTCAACGGCGAATTGATCTGGCACACACCCGTCGAGACCACGGACGAGAACGGCAACCCGATCGGTGACCACGCCGTCGTGGTCACCGGCGTCGACGCCGCCTACAACATCGTCCACCTGAACGACAGCGGTGACCCCAACGGCCGTGACTCCCAAGTCCCGATGGCGCTATTCATGCGTGCCTGGGCAGCCAGTCACGAGCTGATTGTCGCCACCATGTGAGGCACAGCTGATTTCGGATCACGCGGCGGGCGGCCCAGGGCTGTCCGTCGCGTGCGTCTTCGCCTGAGCGCCAGACCCGTTCGCGACGGGCCCCGCCCCTCCTTCTGGGAGGGAAGGCATTTCATTCGTGCCCGCTTCAGCGAGCGCCCCGGGCTCAAACACGCACAAATCGCGCGTCACTACCGAAATCGCCGGGATTGATATCACAATGGCAAGTTAGGACATCTCCCAGGTGCGCTCGCAGGACCGGAAGGACCGATCAGCGATGGTGGACAAACGTCTCGAACTCGGCCTGCTCGGGCCGTTGGAGATGAGCGTCGACGGCACCCTGGTGGCCTTGGGCACCCCCAAGCAGCGGGCGGTGCTGGCCATGCTGCTGATGAACCACAACAGCCCGGTGGGGGTCGACCGGCTGATCACGGCCCTCTGGGACGACGAGCCGCCGTCGGGGGCACGGGCGAGCATTCATTCCTATGTGTCCAACCTGCGCAAGCTGCTCAGCAATGCCGGCATCGACCCGCGGGTAGTCCTGGCGGCGGCGCCGCCGGGATACCGGCTCAGTATCGCCGAAAACGCTTACGATCTGGGACGGTTCATCGCCGAAAAGACCGCGGGGGTGCATGCGGCCGCTACGGGCAAATTCGAAGAGGCCAGCCGGCACCTGACGGCCGCGTTGGCCGAATGGCGCGGACCGGTGCTCGAGGACCTACGCGAGTTCGGATTCGTCGATACCTTCGCCACTTCCCTTGTCGAGGAGAAGCTGCTGGTCCACGGCGCAAAGGCCGAGGCCGAAATCGCTTGCGGCCGTGCGTCCGCCGTGATCACCGAACTGGAGGCGCTGACCGTCGAACACCCCTATCGCGAGCCGCTGTGGGCCCAGCTGATCACCGCCTACTACCTCGCCGATCGCCAATCCGACGCCCTGGCCGCCTATCGACGCGTCAAGACCACGCTCGCCGATGACCTGGGGATCGACCCCGGCCCGACGCTGCGAGCGCTCAACGAGCAGATCCTGCGGCAGGAACCGCTGGACGTGAAACGAACCGCCAAAACCGCCGCCGTCGACACGGTCACCGTGCTCGAACAGCACACCATGGTGTCGGGCCAGAAGGCGATCGCCTACCTGCACGAGACGTCGGGACGCAGCTATCCGCTGCGAGCGGCGGCGACCCGGATCGGGCGGCTCCCGGACAACGACATCGTTCTCGACAGCCCCAAAGTCAGCCGCCACCACGCCGTCATCGTCGACACGGGAACCAGCTTCATCATCAACGACCTCCGGTCCTCCAACGGGGTTCACGTGCAGGGAGAGCGGATCCGCTCGGCCGCCACGCTGCGCGACGGCGACCAGGTCCGCATCTGCGACCACGAGTTCACCTTCCAGATCGCCTCGGACACGCAGGGTTAGGCAATCGGCCGGCACCTCGGCCCAAGCGGATCGGGGTGTTTGTGGTGCGTGAGGGTGGGTGGGGGCTTACGGTCGTGGTTGCTGGGTGGGGGGTTGCGGGCAGGTGGTGTGCCCGGCAATTGTGGGGTGTCGGTGCTGTGGTGGTTGGGGTGAGAAGGATCAGCGATGAGTGATGAGCAGGCCTCGCGGGTGGGCACGGATTTTGGGCCTTATCACCTAAAACGGCTGTTGGGCCGGGGTGGGATGGGGGAGGTCTATGAGGCCGAGCACACCGTCAAGGAGTGGACGGTGGCGGTCAAGTTGCTCTCGGAGACCTTCAGCAAGGACCCGGTGTTTCGGGAGCGGATGAAACGCGAAGCCCGCACCGCCGGTCGTTTGCAGGAACCGCATGTGGTGCCCATTCATGACTACGGCGAGATCGACGGGCAGATGTTTTTGGAGATGCGTCTGGTCGAGGGCACCGACTTAGACAGCGTGCTCAAACGTTTTGGTCCGTTGGCGCCGCCGCGCGCGGTGGCCATCATCACCCAGATCGCCTCGGCGTTGGATGCCGCCCACGCCGCCGGGGTGATGCACCGCGATGTCAAACCGCAAAACATTCTGGTCACCCGTGATGATTTCGCCTATTTGGTGGACTTCGGGATTGCCAGTGCGACCACCGATGAAAAGCTCACCCAGCTGGGCACCGCGGTCGGGACGTGGAAATACATGGCCCCGGAACGCTTTTCCAACGCCGAGGTCACCTACCGCGCCGACATCTACGCCCTGGCCTGCGTGCTCTACGAATGCCTCACCGGCTCACCGCCGTATCGTGCCGACAGCGTCAGCGTTCTCGTCACCGCGCACATGATGGATCCGATTCCTCAGCCCACCACGTTGCGCCCCGGCATCCCTAAGGCTTTCGATGCGGTGATCGCTCGTGGGATGGCCAAAAAGCCCGCCGACCGCTACGCCAGCGCCGGCGACCTGGCGCTGGCCGCCCACGAAGCCCTCAGCGACCCCGACCAAGACCACGCCGCCACCAT
>NZ_LZJW01000116.1 GCF_001667885.1 Mycobacterium scrofulaceum
TTGGAACACCGTCGGGTCCAGGTGCCCGCCGTAGGGGGTGACGGCGTGACCGGCGGGATAGATGCGGGGGCCGACGTGCCAGCCCTGGTCGATGGCGCGCTGCAGCGCAACGTCGAGCAGGTAGCCACCGGTCTTGACCATCAGGCCCAGGTTCCGCACGGTGGTGAAGCCCGCCTCCAGCGTGGTGCGGGCATTGACCGCACCACGCAGGGTGCGATAGGCCGGGTCGTCTTGGACGCCGTGCATCGGTGATGGCAAACCTTCGGGTCCGCCGGGCCCGCCGATCAGCAGGTTGAGTTCCATGTCCATCAGGCCCGGCAGCAGCGTGACGTCGCCCAGGTCGATGACGGTGGCCGAATCCGGCACGCCGCCTTCGGGATTGACGGCGACGATGCGCTCACCCTCGACCACCACGAGCGCCGGCGAACGAACCTGGCCGTCGACGACGTCGGCCCCCGCATCTATCCCGCCGGTCACGCCGTCACCCCCTACGGCGGGCACCTGGACCCGACGGTGTTCCAACGGCTCGCGCCCGGCATCATGCCGCTTTCGATAGCGGAAGGGATCGCCAACGGCGTCCCCGACGTGATCGCCTGTGTCCGTTATCAGATCCGTCACGGCGCGAAGCTGATCAAGGTGTCGGCGTCGGGCGGAGTCATGTCCCACAGCACCGCCCCGGGTGCCCAGCAATACTCCGACGCCGAGTTCGTCGCGATCGCCGACGAAGCCCACCGGGCCGGGGTGCGGGTGGCCGCGCACGCCGTCGGCGACAGCGCGATCCAGGCATGCATCCGTGCGGGGATCGACTGCATCGAACACGGGTTCCTGGCCAGCGACGAGACGATCCAGATGATGGTCGACCACGGCACCTTCCTGGTCTCCACCACGTACCTGACCGAGGCGATGGCGATCGATCGGATCGCACCGGAGCTGCGCAAGAAAGCCGAAGAAGTGTTCCCGCGGGCGAAAGCCATGCTGCCCAAGGCGATCGCCGCCGGCGTGCGGATCGCGTGCGGCACCGACGCGCCGGCGATCCCGCACGGCCAGAACGCCAAGGAGCTGGGCGCGCTGGTGAGCCGCGGCATGACGCCGATGCAGGCGATCCGGGCGGCCACCGTGGTGGCCGCGGAACTCATCGACGCCGACGGCGAGCTCGGCCGGCTGGCCCCCGGTTACCTCGCCGACATCATCGCGGTGCCCGGCGATCCCTCCCGGGACATCGACGCCACACTCGAGGTGTCGTTCGTCATGAAGGGCGGCGAGATCTTCAAGCAAGGAGGCGGCGATGGAACTCACCGATAACATCCTGTGGCTGCTCAAGCAGGCGTTCTATTACTCGCTGACCACCATCAACGACGCGATGCGCGTGCACGGCGTCAGCACCGCCCAGATCGGCGTGTTGCGCCAACTCGCCAACGAGCCCGGCCTTTCGGGCGCCGACCTGGCCCGGCGGCTCCTGATCAGCCCCCAAGGGGTTCAGCTCGCGCTGACCGCCCTGGAACGCCGCGGCCTGGTGGAACGAAAACGCGACCCCCAGCACGGCCGGATCCTGCAGGCCTATCTCACGGTGGAGGGCCGCAACGTCGCGGCGACCGTCGTCAACGACGCGATCGCCGCTCACGAGGAGGTGTTCGGCGTCCTCAGCAAGCAGGAGCAGCAGACGCTGCGTGAACTGTTGGGCCGTGTTGTCGAAAAGGGCACCGGCCATGAGCTTTTCAACGACCACGTCGAGGACTGACATGAAGGCCCCCCGGTATCTCTAGTACTTGATATTGATGCCAAGTAGTTGATATTGTCGGGGAGATGTCAGAACCCACTGCGGCAGCCGGGGCGGGGCCGCGCAACAGCGACGAGGTCGTGACCGAGGAAGTGACCATAGTGCTGGACCGGCGCACCACCACGGTGGCCTACAGTGCGGGCGACACCTTGTTGCAGACCGCCCGCATGGCGGGTTTGGCCGCGCCGTCGTCGTGCGAAACCGGTTCCTGCGCAACGTGTATGGCGCGCCTGACGCACGGAAGCGCCCGGATGCTCAACAACGACGCGCTGGACGAGGACGAGGTCGACGAGGGCTGGGTGCTGACCTGCCAGGCGTTGCCGACCAGTCGCACGGTGCACGTGGTGTACGAGTGAACGGAGAGTCGATGAGCCGGGTGGCCGTGGTGACGGGCGGCGCCTCGGGCATGGGCGAGGCCACCTGCCACGAGCTGGGCCGGCGCGGGCACAAGGTCGCGGTCCTCGACGTCAACGAGCAAGCCGCGCAACGCGTTACCGACGACCTGCGCGGCGACGGCGTCACCGCGATCGGCGTCCGCGCCGATGTCACCGACCGGCCGGCGTTGGAGCAGGCTTTCGCCAAGGTGCGTAGCGAGCTGGGTGCGGTCACGGTGTTGGTGACCAGTGCCGGGCAGTTCGCTTACTCCGCCTTTGCCGACATCACCGCCGAATCGTGGGCGCGGATCATCGACGTCAATCTGACCGGCACGTTTCATTGCTGCCAGATCGCGCTGCCCGACATGGTCGACGCCGGCTGGGGCAGGATCGTGATGATCTCGTCATCGAGCGCTCAGCGAGGTTCACCGTTCGCCGCCCACTACGCGGCTTCCAAGGGCGGGGTGATCACCTTGACCAAATCGCTGGCGCGCGAATATGCCTCGCACGGGATCACGGTCAACAATGTCCCCCCGTCGGGGATCGAAACGCCGATGCAGCACCAGGGTCAGGCCGCCGGCTATCTGCCCTCCAACGAGCAGATCGCGGCCAACATCCCGCTGGGCTACCTGGGCACGGGGGCGGACATTGCCGCGGCGGTGGGGTTCCTGTGCTCGGAGGAGGCACGTTTCATCACCGGGCAGGTGCTGGGCGTCAACGGCGGAGCGGTGATGTGACGGCGATCAGGAGGTACAGATGACGCGATCGGGACGGCCCGCGGAGGGTTCCTGGACCGAACACTATCCCGACCTGGGCACCGGTCCGGTGTCGTTCAGCGACTCCACGTCGCCGGAGTTCTACGCACTCGAACGCGAGGCGATCTTCAAACGTGCCTGGCTGAACGTCGCGCGGGTCGAGGAGCTGCCCCGCGCGGGTAGCTATCTCACCAAAGAGCTCGAGGTGGTCGGCACGTCGGTCATCGTGGTGAAGGGGCGAGACGAGCGCATCCGCGCCTTCTACAACGTCTGCCGGCACCGGGGAAACAAGCTGGTGTGGAACGACTTTCCCCATCAGGAAACGCGAGGCACCTGCCGCCAATTCACCTGCAAGTATCACGGATGGCGCTACGACCTCGAGGGCGCCTTGAAATTCGTGCAGCAGGAAGGCGAATTCTTCGACCTCGACCGGTCGGAGTACGGGCTGCGGCCCCTGCCCTGTGACGTCTGGAACGGGTTCGTGTTCATCAACTTCGACCCCGAACCACGCCAGACCCTGCGAGAGTTCCTCGGGCCCATGGTCACGGGTCTCGACGGATACCCCTTCGACAAATTGACCGAACGCTACGAGTGGGTGGCGCACAACAACAGCAACTGGAAGATCTTCGCCGACGCGTTCCAGGAGTATTACCACGTACCTTCCCTGCATCCGCAACAAGTGCCCCCGGACGTGCGCGACCCCAACGCCGGATTCACCTGTGGGCATTTCCAGCTCGACGGTCCGCATCGGCTGGTGTCGACCGCCGGGCGTCGGCGCTGGTTGCTGCCCCCGGAGTACATGTACCCGATCGAGCGGGCCACCCAGAGCGGACTCGTCGGACCCTGGCGCACACCGGATCTCGGCCCCCTGCCCCCTGGCCTCAACCCCGGCGGCATCGAGCCCTGGGGCATCAGCAATTTCCAGATCTTCCCCAACATCGAGATCTTGATCTACGGCGGCTGGTATCTGCTGTACCGGTACTGGCCCACCTCGCACAACACGCACCGCTTCGAGGCGTATACATACTTCCACCCCGCCGGCAGTGTGCGCGAGCGGATCGAGCACGAGGTGGCGGCTGTGGTGCTCAAGGAGTTCGCCCTGCAGGACGCGGGGATGCTCGGCGGCACCCAGGCCGCGCTGGAGTACGGCATCGTCGACGAGTTCCCGCTCAACGACCAAGAAATCCTGGTACGCCACCTGCACAAGGTCGTCGTCGACTGGGTCGCGGCCTACCAACGCGAACGCGCCATGGAACCGGCAGGGGTGTGAGCCGATGTCAGATGCCATGCTGCCCAGCGCATTCGCCGAATTGGAAAAATACGCCCAGCGGTGGTGTCTGGCCACCGAGACCGAACGCTGGAACGCCCGGATCACCAGCACGATGCCCGAGATGCACGAGTTCTACGACGCGTTCTTCCCGCGACTCGAAGAGGCGATCGACTACTGCGACAAGTTTCCGCTCGACAATCTGCCCGACGACGCGCTGAACCTGCTGCACATGATCTATTCGTTGATCATGGTCGCGATGGCGGTGGAGATCATGCACCAACCCGCGCCCGTCAGTGCCGCCGACGCGGTGATGATCCGCACGGTCGAGCCGGTGCCCTGAGGACACGGCGCACTTTCATCAGGAAGGACAGGCCATGAGTCTGCTTACCATCAACAAGCTCACCGCGTCCGTCGGCGCGGAAGTCACCGGACTGGATCCGGCCCGCCTGGCGCCCGGCGACCCGGTCGGTCAGGCGGTCCTGGATGCGTTGGAGGACAACGGCGTTCTGGTCTTCCGTGGCCTGCACCTCGCCCCGGAGGTCCAGGTCGACTTCTGTCGGCTGCTGGGCGAGGTCGACCATTCCGCCGACGGCCATCACCCGGTCGCGGGCATCTACCCGATCTCGCTGAACCCGGCCAAGAACTCCTCGGCGGCAATCTTGAAGGCCACGTTCGACTGGCACATCGATGGTTGCACGCCGCTCGGCGACGAGTGCCCCCAGAAGGCCACCGTGCTGTCGGCCGTGCAGGTCGCCGAATGGGGCGGGGAAACGGAATTTGCCAGCTCTTATGCCGCCTACGAGGAGCTGACCGACGAAGAGAAGGAACGCTTCGGCTCGCTGCGCGTCGTGCATTCGCTGGAGGCCTCTCAACGCCGCGCCCACCCCGACGCCAGCCCGGAGCAGGTGGCTCGCTGGCGGTCTCGGCGCACCCATGAGCACCCGCTGGTCTGGACGCACCGCACCGGCCGTAAATCGCTGGTGTTGGGCGCCTCGGCGGATTATGTGGTGGGGATGGATCTCGACGAGGGCCGGGCCCTGCTTCAGCAGCTGCTCGACCGCGCCACCGTGGCCGAGAAGGTGTACAGCCACCAATGGTCAGTGGGGGACACCGTCATCTGGGACAACCGTGGCGTGTTGCACCGCGCGGCCCCCTACGACCCCGCCTCGCCGCGCGAGATGCTGCGCACGACCGTCCTCGGCGACGAACCGATCCAATAGGGGCGCCATGACCGAAGCGCGCCCAGTTCGTCTGACGCCGTTGCCGGCCGGGGAGTGGGACGATCGTGCCCGGGCGTCGCTGGCCTCATTGATCCCCGCGGAGCGAGCCAATCCCGGGGGCGCGGGCAACGTCCTGGCGACCCTGGTGCGCCACCCGGATCTCACCCGCGCGTATCTACCGTTCAACGCCTATCTGTTGCGGGACTCGACACTGTCGCCCCGGGTTCGAGAGGTCGCGCTACTGCGGGTGGTGTCGCGCAGCGAGTGCGAATACCTCTGGGATCACCACGTTCCGATCGCCGAGCGAGCCGGCTTGACTGCACAGGACATCAGCGCGATCAGATCCGGCGCGGCCACCGACGGCGTGGACGGAATGGTCGCTGGCGCCGTCGACGAGCTGATCGAGCACCACACCATCACCCAGCCCACGTGGGACGAGTTGGGCCGGGTGTTCAGCGACCAGCAACGCATGGACCTGGTCTTCACCATCGGCGGTTACCTGCTGCTGGCGTTGGCCGTCAACACCCTTGGTGTGCAGAACGAACAGTCCTGAGCGTTCAAGCTTTCGTGGACACGCGCCGAAGGCGAGACGAGAATCGCCCACGGCGGACCCCGCTATGGCAGGGTTGGCGTGTGTTGAGAAAAGGGTTGACCGCCGCGGCCACCGCGTTGGGCTGCACCGGTGCCGTGGTCCTGTCGACGTTCGCCCCGCCGGCCAGCGCCGAACCGGACAACTACGTCACCTTCCTATCCCCATCCCGCAACATCAGCTGCGAGATCGATTACCAGCGCCGCGGTATCCCCGACGAAGCGTTCTGCTTCAGCATCTCCCCGCCGCAGTCGGTGACGATGGATGCCGCGGGCGTCCTGTCACGGTGCAGTGGTGAGGGTTGTCTGGCCAACCCGCCCGAAGGCACACCCAGCCTCGGCTACGGAAACACGGCTGGGGCCGGGCCGTTCAGCTGCCGGTCCGAGACGGACGGCGTGACGTGCACCGTGACCTCGGGTCGCGGCTTCACGATATCGAACGCCGGGATCACGGCCGTAGGCTGACTTTCCGCCTTCAACCGCCCCGGGCCTCGATCATGGCCGAGCGGTTGACCTTGGTAGCCGCGGTGCGGGGGATCGAGTCGACGAACTCGACGGTCTTGGGCGCCTTGTAGTGAGCGAGTCGGCTCTTCGCATACTCGATCACCTGCTCTTCGGTGAGCACCGCGCCGTCGGCGGGTTGCACCACCGCATGCACCCGGCGTCCCCACTGCGCGTCGGCCAGGCCGATGACGACCACGTCGGCGATGTCGGGATGGCCCGCCAATGCCGACTCCACTTCCGCCGGAAACACATTCGCGCCTCCGGTGACGATCATGTCGACTCGGCGGTCGACGATGTAGAGGTAGCCGTCCTCGTCCAGGTACCCGATGTCGCCCGCGGAGCGGAAGCCGTCCTCGGTCGACGGGAGGGGGGCGGCGCCGCCCACGTACCGCGATCCTGCGCTCATCGGCGCGCGCAGGTAGATCTCGCCGTGCTCGCCGGGGCCGAGCTGTCTGGTTCCGGCGTCGAGGATCCGGATCTCGGTCTCCCGGAAACCACGGCCGACGCTGCCGGGATGAGCGAGCCACTCGTCGCCCCGCAACGCGGTGAGCCCGAGGTTCTCGGTCATCCCGTACGCCGACACGATCTGCTGCGGGCTCAGCAGCTCGAACCAGGTGTGCATGAGTGACGGAGGCATCACCGCGGCGCCCTGCAGGATGAACACGATGCTGGACAGGTCGCGCTGCCGGACGTCGGGCCGGGTGGCGATGCGCGCCAGCATGGTTGGCGTGGCCGTGAAGTTGGTGATCCGGAAGCGTTCGATGACATCCAAAGCCAGCGCGGCGTCGAACTTTTCGAGTATCACCAGGTGATCACCCGCCAGCAGGAAGAAGAAGGTGGCGAAGCCGTTGGTGTGGTACATCGGCGCGGGCACCATGATGGTCTGCGGTTGAGCGACCGGCGCCCAGTTCGACAGGAACGGCTCGCCGTGTTGAGGGGTCCACAGCGAGGGTGCCAGGCTGAGGATCACTTTCGGGATGCCGGTCGAACCGCTGCTGCAGATGCCGTTGACGTTCGGGGAGACGGCCTCGGGGAGGGGTTCGGCCGACTCGGCGGCCGCCTGGGTCTCCAGCAGCCACTGGCTCGTCTCGTCGACGACGACGGTGGGGTCGATCACCTCGCGCACCCGGTCGCGCTCCCATTCGGGCAGGTCCCAGTGCATGGGAACGGGAACGGCGCCGATCTTCCAGCAGCCCAGCGTGGCCAGCACCAGATAAACCGAGTTCGGGATCGCCAGCGCGACAAGCGAACCCGTCTCGGCGCCGCTGGCGGCAAGCGCGCGTCCCCACTGGTTGGCACGGGCCTCGAGCTCGCCGAACGTAAGCGACTGCGTGGTCCCGTCGAGGGCGACGATGGTGACCCCCGGGTCACCGCCGCGCTGCTCGGCGAGCTCGGAAAGCTTGACACCGAACGGGATTCCGTCCGCCAAGGGATTGGCCGCCACGTCGGCCGCCGCGGGCTCAGTCACGCCGATACCGGCCCGCTGAACAGCGTCTCCAGGGAGCCGTCCGGTACGCCGGGAATCAGTCGCAACGCGAGGGCGTCGGCGCCCAGCGGCAAGCGGATCAGCGGCTGGGTGTGCCGGTCGAGCACGCTGACGTCGGACTCGTCGCAGAAACCCAACGCGCCGAGCAGCTGATGGGAGGTGCGCAGCACCTGACGCGCGGTGTCGGACGCCTTGAGCCGCAGCACGAGTGCGTCCGCCGAGCGGACCTGCAGCGGTAGCGACTCCGGCCGGCAGACGGTGTATTTGGCCAACTCGTGCAGCCCGCGCACGGCCACCGCGGCCTCCGCGACGGCGAACCTGACGGCCTGGAAATCCGCCAGCGGCTTACCGAACTGCACGCGGGCGCGCACATGATCGGTGACGATCTGGAGCGCCTGCTGAACCGCCCCCAGAATCCGCCATGATCCCAGCACGAGATGAAGATTAACGTCGTCGGCCGGGACGGTCCCATCGGGTGCGCCGAGGGAAGCGGGCACGAGGAACGGGCCGAGTTTGGCGCTGGTCCGCGACGCCGGCCGCGGGTGGTAGCGGTTGCCGTCCAAGTCGGCGGCGATCCAGTCACCCGGTAGGTCGCCGTGGTCGATGCGTGGCGCCTCGGGGCTGACCAGGGCAAGGCGGGCGCCGTCGATCGCGAGCAACTCCTCGACGAGGGGATAGGGCAACACCATTGCGCCGGCGGCCCGGCAGAGCACGGCGGCGGCCAGCAGGTCGTCGGGCGCCGACCGCACATCGAGCTCGAACGCGCCGACCTCGCTGAGGGCCGCGCGCGCGGCGTCCCGGACGCCGTCGTCGGTCTCGGCGCGCAACGCGGCCTGCGGCCCGCCCAGCCGGCCGAGCCGCTTGGCCGCGACGGCGGCGAAATCGCTGATGTCTTGCGGCAGATCAGTTTTCACCGGTGCTCTCCCAACACGTCGCGGGCCACCAACATCTTCTGCACTTCGATGGTGCCCGACGCCACGGTGGCGGCCTGGGCGTACCGCCAATGGTCTTCGATCGCCCCGTGCAGCGCGGCGCCGCTGCCACTGTCCAGCGCTATCGGGCCCAGCACGTCGAAGAGCAGTTCGGCGACCTGCTGGTCGCACGTCGTCGTGGCGATGCGGGCGGCACTCGCCGCGGCTCCCGCCGCCGGATCGTCCTGCAACGACACCGCCCGGTAGGCCAGTAACCGGGCCACCCGTAGATCGACGAGCGCCCGAACCCAGCGGGAGCGGAGCGACTCGGGCAGCGCGGACCAGTCGTCCCCGAGCTGCCTGCTCATCCGGTCGAGCAATGATTCGCAGCGTGCGTAGCGGGCGATGCCGACGCGCTCGAACGCCAGAGCCTCGCGCATGACCCGCCAACCGTCACCGACCTCGCCGAGGACATCGCCGGGAAACGCCTGCACATCGTCGAGGAACATCTCGTTGAGGTGATGCGGTCCCAGCATCGACCCGATCGGCCGGACGGTGAAGCCGGGACGGTCCATCGGAATCAGAAAGAGGGTGAGCCGCTTCGGCTTTGGCGCCTCGGGGTCGGTGCATGCGGCCAGCACGCACCAGGATGCCATCAACGCATAGGACGTCCACACCTTCTGGCCGGTGATGCGCCAACCATCCCCGTCCGGCACGGCGCGGGTGCGCAACGAGGCGAGGTCGGTACCGGCTTCCGGCTCGGAGAAGCCCTGGCACCAGATCACGTCGCCGGCGGCGATGGCGGCCAGGTGCTTGGCGTTCTGTTCGGCGGTCCCATAGCGCATCAGCGCGGGGCCGACCCAGTTGATGCCCATGTACTGGGGACCGCGGGGCTCGTGCTGGGCCCACATCTCCTCGCGCAGCACGGTCTGCTGCCAGACCGAACCACCGCCGCCGCCATGCTCTTTCGGCCAGGCCAGCGCCAGCAGCCCCTCGGCCGCCAGCAGTTTGCAGAACGTCTCGGTGGTGGCCAGGTCCCGGGGGTTCTCCGTGCAGGCGCCCAGGAAGTCGGCGGGAATATGGTTCGCCACCAGCTCGCGCAGGTGATTCCGCAGTTCTGCGGCGTCGTCGCCGAGGTCGTAATCCATCGTCGTCATCCCTTCGGCAGCCCGAGCACCCGCTCGGCGATGATGTTGCGCTGGACCTCCGATGTCCCGCCGTAGATGGTCGCGGCGAGCGCATCCTGGCGTTCGAAGAGCAGATCCGGGTCGCTCAGCGATTGCGTGCCCTCGGCGGCCGCGGCGAGCTCCCAAACGCGCTGCAAGGTAACGGATCCGAGCAGCTTCATGGTGTCGGCCTCGGGGCTGGGCCGTCCGGCCAGTTCGTTGCCCAGGGCGCGGTATCCGGTGGCGCGCAACGCCTCGGCGTCGGCGAGCAAGGAGCCGAGCTCCGCGCAGATGTCCGCGGTCGGTTGCGCCCTGCGCACCGACTCGAGCCCGCGCTTGATCTCGACCCAGTTCATGATCCAGATCATCTGGCGTTCGTGGTGCAGCGACGACAGGGCCACGTTCCACCCGCCGTGCAGTGGGCCCAGCAGGTTGTCCGCCTGCACCTCGACGTCGTCGAGGAAGACCTCGCAGAACGTCTCGTCGGAGATCGATGCCATCCGGATGGGTTCGATCCGCACCCCCGGCGAGTGCAGATCGAGGATCAGGCAGGAGATCCCGCGGTGTTTCGGCGCCTCCGGGTCGGTGCGGGCATACAGGGTGCACCACCGTGATTCATGCGCTTGGGTGGTCCAGATCTTGTGCCCGTTGACCCGGAAGCTGTCCCCATCGCGTTCGGCGCGGGTGCGCAGGCCGGCGAAATCCGACCCGGCCTCCGGCTCGGACATGCCCAGCGCCCACCACTCGTCGCCGCGCAGGAGCGGGACGAGCAACCGCTCGATCTGGGCCGGGGTGCCGAACTGACGGATGCCGGGCGCGGCGACGTTGGGCCCCGCGATGTTCGGCAGCTTGGGCGCGGAGCGCATCGCCGCCTCGAGCCTGACCTCCATCGCGTCGCGCAAGCCCAGCGACCGACCGCCGTGTTCTTTAGGCCAGGTCGGCTGAATCCATCCGGCTTCGAAGGCGGCTCGTTGGTAGTCGCGCCGCAGGGTCAGGTCCCAGCGGTATTCGCGGTAGTTGTCGTAGTAGTCGTTGGGCAGAAAGTCGGTCAACCAGGCGCCGAACTCGTCGACGACCGCGCTCATGCCGCGCCTCCCGCGAAACGCCGGCCCACCTCGTGGTAAAGGGCGCGGCTGTCGCCCAGCATCGCTGCGGCCTGCCAGGCGCGCCGGACGTAGAGGTGGGCGTCGTGCTCCCAGGTCTGCCCGAGCGCGCCGTGCACCTGCACCGCGGTCCGCGCGCAGTTGGTGGCCGCATCGCCGGCCGCCGCTTTGGCGAGCGCCGCGGTGGTCCACGCCTCCGCGGGCGTCGTGGTCGGGTCGTCCAGCCGGGCGGCCGCGGCGTAGGTGAGACTGCGGGCGCGCTCCAATCCGACGTAGTTGTCGGCCAGCGCGTGCTTGATGCCCTGGAACGCGCCGATCGGCGTGCCGAACTGGCGGCGCGTCTTCGCGTGTTCGACGGCCCGGTTCAAGGCGGCGCTCGCCGTGCCGACGAGGTCGGCCGCCGCGGCCACCAACGGCGCGGTCAACGCGCGCTCGGTGTCGACCGGTGCGGTGACCAACGGCTCGGCGTCGACCTCGACGTCGGCCAGCGGCTGCGCGGGGTC
>NZ_LZJW01000117.1 GCF_001667885.1 Mycobacterium scrofulaceum
ACGCGCGATCGGTGACCACCGAGATCAACACGCTGTTCCAGACGATCGTGTCGATCAACGAGAAGGTCGATCCGGTCAAACTCAACCTGACGCTAAGCGCGGCCGCCCAGGCGCTGACCGGCCTCGGCGACAAATTCGGGCAGTCGGTCGTCAACGCCAACGCGGTTCTCGATGACGTCAATCCGCAGCTGCCGCAGGCACGCCACGATATTCAACAGCTGGCCGGGCTGGGCGACACCTACGCCAACGCCGCGCCCGACCTGATCGACTTCCTCAACAACGCGGTCATCACCTCGCGCACCATCAACGCGCAGCAGAAGGACTTGGACCAGGCTTTGCTGTCGGCGGCCGGGTTCGGCAACACCGGCGCCGACATCTTCAACAAGGGTGGCCCGTACCTGGCCCGCGGCGCGCAGGACCTGGTGCCCTCGGCCCAGCTGCTGGACACCTACAGCCCGGCGATCTACTGCACGCTGCGCAACTACCACGACGTGGTGCCCCTCACCGGTGCGTCCGAGGGTGGATTCAACGGCTACTCGCTGAACATGAACACCGAGGCGCTGTCCGGGCTGGGGCTGCTGGCCAACCCGGTGTCGGCGGTCGCCACCATCGCCAGCCTGGTCGGCGGGCTGGCCGGGGTCGTCGGCGGCGCGCCGAACCCGTACACCTACCCCGAAAACCTGCCGCGAGTGAACGCGCGCGGCGGGCCGGGCGGCGCCCCGGGGTGCTGGCAGCCCATCACCCGCCACCTGTGGCCGGCACCGGAATTGGTGATGGACACCGGCAACAGCATCGCGCCGTACAACCACCTCGACACCGGCTCGCCGTACGCCATCGAGTACGTCTGGGGCCGACAAGTGGGAGACAACACGATCAATCCCTAGGACTGCGGCCCGAAGAATGCAGAATAACCTCGTGCTGGTGGGCAGGAACTGCTGACGTGCCGGGGTTTGGGTTCCACACCCTGGCGCTGCTGACCGCCATCGGGCTGGCCGGCCCGCTGCTGGCCGCGCTGCCGCGCCTGCGGATCCCCGTGATCATCGGTGAGCTGATCGCCGGCCTGGTCGTCGGCCGGACCGGCCTGGGACTCGTCGATGTCACCAACCCGACGTTTGAGTTGCTCGCCAACATCGGCTTCGCGCTGGTCATGTTCGTCGTCGGCACGCACGTCCCGGTGCGGGCCGGCGCGCTGCGCTCGTCGCTACCGCGAGCGCTGGGGCGGGCGGGGCTGGCCGGCGCCGCCGCGGCGGCGCTGGGTGTCGGCCTGGCCGCGACCTTCGGAACCGGGCACGCGGCGATGTACGCGGTCCTGATGGCCTCGTCGTCGGCGGCGCTGGCGCTGCCGATCATCGACTCGCTGAAACTGCAAGGGCCGCAGGTGATCGCCGTGACCGCCCAGATAGCGGTCGCCGATGCCGCGTGTATCGTGCTGCTGCCGTTGGTGATTGACCTCGGCCACGCGGGGACGGCCGCGCTGGGCGCGTTGGCGGTGGCGGGTTGCGCGGTGGTGTTGTACTTGCTGCTGCGCCGGTCCGACGGCTGGCGCCGCCGCCTGCACGTCTACTCCGAGAAGCGCCGGTTCGCGCTGGAGTTGCGGACCAACCTCATCGTGCTGTTCGCCCTGGCGGCGCTCGCGGTGAGCGCGCACGTGTCTGTCATGCTGGCGGGCTTCGCGCTGGGCCTGGTGGTCGCCATGGTCGGCGAACCGCGACGGTTGGCCCGGCAGCTGTTCGGCATCACCGAGGGGTTTTTCAGCCCGCTGTTCTTCGTCTGGCTGGGGGCTTCGCTGCAGGTGCGGGAGCTGGGCTCGCACCCGAAACTCATCCTGCTCGGCGCGGGGCTCGGCTTCGGCGCCGTCCTGGCGCACGGCGCCGGCCGGCTGCTCGGGCAGCCGCTGACCCTGGCGGTCCTCTCGGCCGCGCAGCTCGGCGTGCCGGTGGCCGCGGCGACGATCGGCACCGAGGAACACCTCCTGGTCGCGGGCGAAGCGTCGGCGCTGATGTTCGGCGCCCTGCTGACGATCGCCGCCAGCTCGATCGCGGGCGCGTTCGCGTCGCGCAACCAGGTGACCAACGGCCCTACCGCCGCGGGACCTCCGGAGCCTCACAAGCACGACTGAAGCACCGCCCGCCGGGCCGCGCGATTGGCCCAAAGTCCTTTGCGCTAGAGCCGTCATGCCCTCGTGCGACCGGCGCCGATCCGCGATCGTGGGTAAGACGACGCAATACCGAAGGGGAACGACCCATGAACACCCGCTTTCCGGATGCCGGCACGGTCCGGACGGTCCTGAGCCTGGCCTCTCGGGCGCCCTCGGTGCACAATTCCCAACCCTGGCGGTGGCGGGTGGACGCGGCCAGCCTGCACCTGTACTCCGATGACAGCCGGCAACTGCCCAACATCGACCCCGATGGGCGGGACCTGATGTTGAGTTGCGGTGCGGCGCTGCATCACTGCGTCGTCGCGCTGGCGGCGGTCGGGTGGCTGTCCAAGGTCACCCGGTTCCCCAACCCCGCCGACCCCAGTCAGCTTGCCGCGATTGAACTTTCGCCCCATCGCGCCGACTCCGTCGACATCGCGCTGGCCGCGGCCATCCCGCGGCGGCGAACGGACCGGCGCAACTACAGCTCCTGGCCGGTGCCGGTGGGCGACGTTGCCCTGATGGCGGCGCGGGCGGCGCGCAGCGGGGTGACGCTGTGCCAGGTGGAAGACCTCGACAACCTGCGCAAGATCGTCGCGCAATCCGTCCAGGATCATCTGAACCAGGATTATCTCGCCGAGCTGACGGCGTGGAGTGGCCGCTACGCGTCGGTGGCCGGCGTTCCCGCCCGCAACACTCCGGCGCCGGACCCGGCCGCGAAGATTCCCGCTCGCTTCTTCGCCGGCGCCGTGCTGCCGATGCCGCCCGACTCCTCGCCCGCCGACGACAACGCCGTGGTGCTGGCGCTGGGCACCCGCAACGACGACCGCTTGGCCCAGCTGCGCGCCGGTGAGGCGACCAGCGTCGTGCTGCTCACCGCGACGTCACTGGGGCTGGTCAGTTGCCCGGTGACCGAACCGCTGGAAACGCCCGGCACCCGCGCGGCGGTCCAATCCGACATCTTCGGCGACAGCAACTACCCGCAGATGCTGCTGCGCGTCGGGTGGGCGCCGATCAACGCGGACCCCTTGCCGGCGACTCCGCGGCGCGAGCTGGGAGACTTCGTCGAGTGGATGACCGATCACGAGCATCGGGTCGCCCTCTGAATCGGCGAAACCGCTGCGGCGCAGAGGACACCATGGACACGTTCACCTTCAACCCACGCCGCTGGCGGGTCGCCCGCGTTTTCGGCCGTAACCCGTTGCTCCGCCGCTCGGACCGCATCGAGGCGTTGGTCGTCCTGGTGGCGCTGGCCGTGTCCTTGGTCGCCGTCCCCCTGGCCGGTGTGGCCGGCGCGGTGACCTACGGCGCGCGGGATCGGGTGTACACCCAAGAGGCGCACCAGCGGCACCGCGTCCTGGCGACCGTCACCGACGCCCTGGTCGAGGACCTGGGTGTGACTGTCGTGCAAGCGAAGTGGGCGGGACCGAACGGCGAACGCGTCGGGCCGCTCGCCGTTAACGAGCAGGCCAAGGTGGACGGAACCGTCGAGATCTGGGTCGACTCCGACGGCAACCCGGTGCTGCCACCGACTCCCACCTGGCTGGCCGCCGCCGAGGCGGTCGGCGTCGCGGCGGTGACGGCGCTGGCGGTGGCCGTCGCGATGGCGGTGCTGGTCGCCGTCGTCCGCGCGCGGCTGGATCGGGTTCGCGACGCCATGTGGGAACGCGACATCAAGTTCCTCGCCGAGGCCTCGTAGCGGTGTCGCCGTGGCCAAGCCCTATACAGCACAGGCGGACTGAAAGAGGATGAGCCGATGAGCGGATACGGCGGGGAGTCCGGTGCCGCCTCGTTCGGCACCGCCGGGTTGCACCGCCTCGTCGAGATCCTGATCGAGCGCGGATACCGCGTGATCGGTCCGACGTTGCGGGACAACGCGATCGTCCTCGATCAATTGCAGTCCGCCGCGGACCTGCCGCGTGGGTGGGGCGTCGAGGTGGCTCCGGGACACTATCGGGTGCGCCGCCGAGACGACGACGCCGCGTTCGGGCACTCGGCCGGGCCGCAGTCCTGGAAGCAGTTCCTGCATCCGGCACGGCGCCGGGTGTGGGCCGGCACGCGGGACGGTTTCAGCAATGGCGAAGCGGACGAGGAGATTCCGCGCTACGCCTTCCTGGGGGTGCGCGGGTGTGACCTGGCGGCGATCGCGACCCTCGATCGGGTCCTGGGCCGCGGGGAGTTCCCCGACAGCTCCTTCGTGCGCCGGCATCGGCAGATCTTTGTGATCGCGGTCAACTGCACGGAACCCGGGGGGCTGTGCTTCTGCACCTCGATGGGCACCGGACCCGCGGCCGGCCCGGGCTACGACCTGGCGCTGACCGAGCGAATCGACGGTGACGACGTGACCTACGTGGCCGAGGTGGGCACCCCGGAGGGCGCCGAGGTCCTCGCGGCCGTCCCACATCGGACCGCCGACGACGCGGAGATCGGCTCCGCGCATGCCGCGGTGGAGGCCGCGTCGCATCGCATGGGCCGCCAGATGCCCGACGTGAATCTGCGCGATCTGCTGGTCCGTTCGCGCGAATCCCCGCAGTGGGACGAGGTCGCCAGCCGCTGCCTGACGTGCGGCAACTGCACCATGGTGTGCCCAACCTGCTTCTGCACCAGCACCGAAGACGTCAGCGATCTGACCGGTGAGCACGCCGAGCGCTGGCTGCACTGGTCCTCGTGCTTCGAGCCCGACTTCACCTACATCCACGGCGGCGGCAGCGTCCGCCAGTCCGGCGCCTCGCGGTACCGGCATTGGCTGACCCACAAGCTCGGCACCTGGCACGACCAGTTCGACATGTCGGGGTGCGTCGGCTGCGGGCGGTGTATCGCCTGGTGTCCCACCGGGATCGACATCACCGAGGAGATGAACAAGATGGCCCGCGATGACTGACGCGGCGGCCGTCGCCGCGCCCTCGTCGGTGATGGCGCCCAACCCGTACCGGGTGCGCAGCCGCGTGGTGGAAAGCCCGGACTCGGCGACCCTGTGCCTGGAGCCGCTCGGCGAGGTGTTGCGCACACCGCAACCCGGAGAGTTCATGATGCTCTACGCGTTCGGCGTCGGCGAGGCCGCGATTTCGATCAGCGGCGATCCCACGGTCACCGACGGCTCGATCACGCACACGATCCGCGCGGTCGGCGCGGTCAGTCGCGCCCTGCACGACGCGCAGCCGGGAACCATCATCGGGGTCCGGGGCCCGTTCGGCACCACGTGGGGGCTTGCGGAGGCCATCGGCCGCGATCTGGTGATGGTCGCCGGCGGCGTCGGGCTGTGCCCGTTGCGCCCGGCGATCCTTGGGGCGCTGGCCGATCGGTCACGCTACGGCAAGCTGACGCTCGTGGTGGGCGCCCGGTCGCAGGCCGACTTCGTCTTCGCCGCTCAGCTCGAAAAGTGGGCGCAGGATCCGCAAATCGAATTGCATCTGATCGTCGACGCCAAGACACCGGGCTGGGACGGCGAGGTCGGCCTGGTCACCGAGCCGCTGGGACGGCTCGCCGTGGAGCCCGATCGTACGACGGCGTTCCTGTGCGGGCCGGAGCCGCTGCTGCGGTTCGGCGCCGAGGCCCTCCTCGCGAAAGGCGTTGCCGCCAGGGATATTCGAGTGTCTCTGGAGCGGAACATGCAGTGCGGTGCGGGATTGTGCGGGCACTGTCAGCTCGGGCCGCTGCTGCTGTGCCGCGATGGCCCGGTGGTGGGCTATGACGTTGCCGGTCCGCTGCTGCGGGTGAAGGAGCTGTGATGAGCCGACCCACCCTGGCCGTGTGGAAGTTCGCTTCCTGCGACGGGTGTCAACTGACCCTGCTGGACTGCGAGGACGAACTGCTCACCCTCGCCGACCAGGTGCAGATCGCCAACTTCGCCGAGGCCTCGAGCGCGACGGTCGACGGACCCTACGACGTGTCGCTGGTCGAGGGCTCGATCACCACCCGACACGACGAGCGACGCATCCTGGAGATCCGCGAGCAGTCGAAGGTGCTGGTCACCATCGGGGCGTGCGCCACGGCCGGGGGAGTGCAGGCGCTGCGCAACTTCGCCGACATCACCGAGTTCACCTCCGTCGTCTATGCCAGGCCGGAATACATCGACACGCTGGCGACGTCCACGCCGGCGTCGGCGCATGTGACGGTCGACTACCAGTTGCCGGGCTGCCCGATCGACCGGGGCCAGTTGCTCGACACCCTGGCGGCGCTGCTGATCGGGCGCAAACCGCGGTTGCCGGCCAAGACGGTGTGCACCGAGTGCAAGCTGCGCGGGGTGACGTGTGTGGTTGTCGCCGAGGGGATTCCGTGCCTGGGGCCGGTCACCCACGCCGGCTGTGGGGCGTTGTGCCCCAGCCATCATCGCGGTTGCTACGGCTGCTTCGGCCCCTCCGCGGCGCCGCGAACCGCGACGCTGATCCCGCTGCTGCGCCGCGACGGGATGTCGGACGGCGGCGTCGACCGGGTGTTCTCGACGTTCAACGTGGCCGCGTTCGCCGCCGAACGGGACCGCCCATGAACTCGTCCGAACGCACGCTGAGCGTCGGCGCGTTGACGCGGGTGGAAGGCGAAGGCGCGCTGCATGTCTCGCTGCGAGACGGTGCGCTGCACAGCGTGCAGCTCAACATCTATGAGCCGCCCCGCTTCTTCGAGGCATTCCTGCGCGGACGCGCCCACACCGAGCCGCCCGACCTGACGGCCCGGGTTTGCGGCATCTGCCCGGTCGCCTATCAGGTCAGCGCCTGCAACGCGATCGAGGACGCCTGCGGGGTTCGGGTGGACGATGAGCTCGTCGCCCTGCGGCGGCTGCTGTACTGCGGTGAATGGATCAACAGTCACGCGCTGCACATCTACCTGCTGCACGCGCCGGACTTCCTCGGCTACCCCGACATCGTCGGCATGGCCCGCGACCACCGTGAGGTCGTCGAGCGGGGGCTGTCGCTGAAGAAGGCGGGCAACCGGCTGATGGAGTTCGTGGGGGGCCGGGCGATACATCCGGTCAACGTGCGCCTGGGCGGATTCTATTCCGTGCCAACGAAATCGGACTTCGCGCCGATCGAAGAACAGCTGCGCCGCGCGCTGGACGACGCGGTGGCGACGGTCGAGTGGGTGTCGGGATTCGAGTTCCCCGACCTCGAGCTGGACCACGAGTTCCTGG
Source organism: Mycobacterium scrofulaceum (assembly GCF_001667885.1). GTDB lineage: Bacteria > Actinomycetota > Actinomycetes > Mycobacteriales > Mycobacteriaceae > Mycobacterium > Mycobacterium scrofulaceum_C. The sequence goes on from NZ_LZJW01000117.1 coordinate 7,263, forward strand.
CCCTCACCGCGCCGGGCGCCTACCCGATCGAGAACGGCGTCATCGCGCGCAGCGCCGGCCCGGCCTTCGCCGTCGCCGACTTCACCGCGCACGTCGCCGAATCGCAGCTGCCGCACTCCACCGCCCTGCATGCGACGCTCGACGGCGGTCGCTACCTGACCGGCCCGCTGGCCCGGTACTCGTTGAACGCTTCGGCACTGTCACCGATCGCCGCGCAATCGGCCGCCCGGGCCGGGTTGTCGGGCGAATGCCGAAACCCGTTCCGCAGCATCGTGGTCCGCGCCGTCGAAGTGGTGTACGCGATCGAGGAGTCGCTGCGCATCATCGACGAATACCAGCGCCCGTCGCGGCCGTTCGTTGACGTCCCGGCGCGGGCGGGCATCGGACACGGGGTCAGCGAGGCGCCCCGCGGCCTGCTGTACCATCGCTACCGGATCGAGGAGGACGGGCTGGTTTCGGCGGCGACGATGATCCCGCCGACGTCGCAGAACCAGGGGGCGATCGAAGCCGACCTGGCCCGCTTGGTCTCCGGCAACCTCACGCTCGACGACGCAGCGTTGACCGAGTTGTGCGAGCAGCTGATCCGCAGCTACGACCCGTGCATCTCGTGTTCGGCGCATTTCTTGAGGCTCACGGTGGAGCGAGGATGACCGGGCAGGAGGCAGCGGTCGCCGGCCGTGTCGCGGTCATCGGGCTCGGCAACGGCTACCGGCGCGACGACGGTGTCGGCGTCGCCGCCGCGGACGCGTTGCGCGATCTCGTGTGGCCGAATGTCGTTGTGCGAACGGGAATCGCCGAGCCGATGGGACTCATCGAGGCGTGGACGGGGGCGGGGCTGGCGGTGGTCATCGACGCGGCGATCGCCGACCCGGCGGACCCGGGCCGCATCCACCGGTATGACGTGGACGGCGTGCCCACCCAACCCGAGGGTTTGAGCTCGCACCACATCGACATCGGCCGCACCCATGCCCTGGCTCGAGCACTGGAACGGGTACCCGGCGCGATCGTGGTCTTCGCCGTCGAGGCGGCGGACACCGGTCCGGGCGCCGGCCTGACCCCCCGCGTCGCGCGGGCCGTGCCGGTGCTGGTCGGTATGGTGGCCGCAGAGGTCAATCGCTTTCGCTCAACGACGCGATCGCAGCACGCAGGTTCTCGGTGACCTCGGCGGCGATGGTGACCAGTGCCGGCTCGCCGGTCACCTCCACCAGGAGGCCGGGATCCATCGCCTCGACGATCACGCTGCCCGCGTCGCCGGGGTCGGCGCGCACCAGCATGTTGCACGGCAGCAGCAGCCCGATTTCGCGGTCCACGTTGATCGCCCGGTACGCCAGTGCCGGGTTGCAGGCGCCCAGGATGAGGTAGTCCTCCAAGTCGACGCCGAGTTGTGCTTGCAGTCTGGCTCTGACGTCGATTTCCGTCAGGATGCTGAAGCCTTGCCGCGCAAGGGCTTCCCGGGTGCGGGCCACCGCGTCGTCGAACCCGGCCACCAATCTGGTCGAAAGTCCGGCGTTCACGGCGATATGCCAGCGGTCAAGATATCAGCCCGGTACCCCGCGTCGCCGCGGGAAGGTCGATGTGCTTGCCGCAGTTGGGGCAGAACCGCTCGGTCGGATGGTGCTCGGCTCCGCAATGCGCGCAGAAGTGCGGTTCCTCGACGTCCTCATGCCGGGGCATCAGGCGCAGCGGCTGCGCGTCGAGCGCCGGCGGTTGGCGCCTCCGGCGCCCGAGCGCGGCCACTCCGGCGGCAAGGACGGTGACCGACACGACGCTGATGACGATGTACCACAACAGATTCATACCGCTCAGCGACGAGGAGTCCCCGTACTGCTGGCGCAGGTTGACGGCGGTTGTCTTGAGGTCCTCCAGACCCGGGTAGCCGGGTGACATGGCCAGAGTCTGGTCGAACTCGCTGATCGCGTCGGTGTAGTGACCGGCGTAGAAGGCGGTCAACCCCTTGCGATAGAACTGGTCGGCGGGCCCGAGCATCGGCTTGACGCCCTTGCCGGCCAAGATCGCGGCCACACCGTCGGCCGGGCCGATGAAGTTGAACGGCTGCGTCTCGCCGGCGGGCGCGAAGCTGTTCACGCCAATCACCTTGCCGTTCAACCCGATTGTGGGGCCACCGCTCATGCCTTCGGTCATCGCGGCGTCGATCTCGTATGCGGGATTGGTTCCCGACATGGACTTCTTGCTGATTTTGCCGCTCTTGTAAGTGGGGTCGAGCGAGGCGCCGGTGACGCTTTGGGTGCTCTCGGGGAAGCCGACCGCGAGGACGGGCGTACCGATGGCCACCTCGGCGTCGGTGGCGAGCTCGGACGACGGAAGGTTGTGCTTGGCCACCTTAAGAAGAGCAGCGTCACCCTTTCCGAGGGGCCGGAATTCGACGACGTTGGCGACGACCTTGTCCGCGAGTTTGGTTCCCGTACCGGACATCAGCGCGACGCCCACGTGGGGGCCCTGGCCGACGGCGTCCCCTTCCACCCGCGCGTTCTTCTGCAACCACTCCAACGTGGCCGCGGGATCGCTCGACTCGGGCGCATTCGGAAATTCGCTCCGATATTCGTCGACGGCCCGCTTGAGTATCAGTTCGGTGGCGCTGGCCGGGTCGACGCAGTGACCTGCCGTCGCCACCCAGCCGTCGGGGTTGACGACGAAGGCGGTGCAGTTCCACGTCGCCAGGAACGGCATGCTCGATCCCCGCCCGAATTGCGACAGGATCTCCCCGCTGGGCAACCGGACCAGGCCGTAGCCCTCACCGGCGAGATACATGATGGACGGCCGGATCAGGGCCGCCGCCCGTTCCTCCGGCTTGGCCTGCGGGCGCCCGCTGTCTGCGGCCGCGACGCCCGGCGCACCGGCAAGCAGCAGCGCCGCCGCCACCAGCGCCGCCATCCTGCGGGCCGGCGCGTCCGCTATGCGGCGGATCACGAACGGGCCATCGATGACGGGTGACGGCGCATCGACTCGAGCAGCTCGGCTTCGTACCGCCGCGCCGAAACCCACGCCGGATGCGACTCGAGGATGATTACCTCCGCCCCGACAAGGCTTGCCGCGGTATTGCGCTTCGCTCTCGGAACTGTCACAGTCACAACACTTATTTGACCGGTTTGCCGGATGCGCCGATAGGGACCGAAGTCCCGACCGTGAAGGACCTCCGTTCGAAAAGTGACCAAGGCCCCGAGCCGGGGTGCCTTTGCGCCCTTATCCGGGCACTCGTGGCTGCGCAGCATGGAATCGTCCCAGCCACGTTCGCGCAAAGGAGTGGGCCATGAGGTCGCTCATCGTGTGCGCTTCCCGATCACACGGCAACACTCGCCTGGTCGCCAACCGGATGGCCGAGGTCTTGGATGCCGAGGTCGTCACGCCCGAGTCGGTCGGGCCCGAGATCGTTCACGACTACGACCTCGTCGGGTTCGGCTCCGGCATCTACTACATGATGGCCGATGCGAGGCTGCGGAGATTGATCCGTCAGCTCCCCGCCGCCGACCACCACACCGCGGCCTTCACGTTCTTCACCAGCGGCGCGCGCGAGATTCCATTGTTGGGCTACCACAGGCCGATTCGGGACAAGCTCGAGCAGAAGGGCTTCGAGGTGATCGGATCGTTCTCCTGCCGGGGTTTCGACACCGTGGGACCCTTCGGGTTCATCGGCGGCATCAACCGTGGGCGGCCCAACGAGCACGACCTCGGTCGGGCCGCGGCGTTCGCCGCTCGGATGCGCAAGCGGGCCGGGGGCTCCCAGGCGGCGTCATGACGACGGCCAACGCATCGCGGCCGCGGACAAGGGTACTTCGGTCGAGCGGATCGGGACTTTCGGCCGCTGACTGACGGACCGACGCGGTCCTAGCGTCAGAAACAGCGCGCTGCCCCAGAGAGCGGTGCCGCCGAGGTGGATCGAGGTGGTCGGGATGAACCAGTTGGCCGCGACCCTGGGCATCGTGGGAGTCGTCGTTGTCGTGCTGCTGGCCCTGGCGTCGATCCGGGTGGTGCAGCAGTACCAGCGCGGTGTGCATTTCCGGCTCGGCCGCGTGATCGCCGTTCGGGAACCCGGGCTGCGCATCATCATTCCGGTCATCGACCGCCTGTGGCGGATCTCGATGCGCATCGTGACGATGCCCATCCAGTCCCAGGGCATCATCACCCGCGACAACGTCAGCGTCGACATCGCCGCTGTCGCCTACTTCCGGGTGGTCGACGCCCGCAAGGCGTCGTCGTCATCGAGAACGTCAGCGCCGCCATCGACCAGATCGCACAGACCACCCTGCGCAATGTCGTCGGTCAGCACTCCCTCGACGAAGTGCTGGCCCAGACCGAAAAGATCAACGGCAGCATCCGCCAGATCCTCGACGCCACCACGGTGGAATGGGGCGTGGAGGTTACCCTGGTGGAGCTGAAAGACATCCAGCTGCCGGACAGCATGAAGCGTGCCATGGCGCGGGAGGCCGAGGCGGAGCGGGAGAAGCGGGCGAAAATCATTGCCGCCGAGGGGGAGGCCCGCGCGGCCGCCGCGCTCGGCGACGCCTCCGACACGATGATGAGGCACCCGCTGGCGTTGCAACTGCGCAATCTGCAGACCTTGATCGAACTCGGGGTGGAGAAGAACACCACCATCGTTTTCCCCGCGCCGCTGATGACCGCGATCGGAGAGCTCACCGCCTTCCTGTCGCGCGAGGCCGACGCCGCTGACAGCACCGGCCAGGCCGGGGAGCAGCTGGTGCGGGCGGCGGCATTGCATTGACCGCGGACCATCAAGACAAGCCAACATCCCCGGGAGGGACGCATCTCGTGATCGGGCAGGTGTTCGACCGGCGAGGCAATGCCCTGAATCTGTGGCGGCTGATCCTGGCCGTCGAGGTGATCCTCTGGCATTCGTTCCCGGTCACCGGCCATAGCGTTTCGTCACCGGTCGCAGAGCGGCTCTTGTTCTCTTTGGGAGTGGATGGCTTTTTTGCTGTGTCGGGCTTCTTGGTTGCGGGCAGTTGGCTGAACCATCCGGAACCGATGCGATACGTGCGGGCGCGGGGGCTGCGCATTCTTCCCGGTTTCTACACCTGTTTGGTCGTCACCGCGTTTGTCTTCGCACCGATCGGCGTCGCGCTTCAGGGCGGTTCCGCCCTAGGCCTTTTGCACTCTGGCGGTCCGCTGCAATTCGTCGCGTTCAACAGTGCCATCGCGCAGCTCAAACTCGACGTGGACGGCACACCCCGAGGCGTCCCCCATCCCGGCACGTGGAACGCGTCATTGTGGACGTTGGTGTTCGAGGTGATGTGCTACCTGGTGGTGCTGGTCCTCGGCGTTGCCGGTATTGCGCGGCATCGCTGGACGTCTTCGGTCGTCTTGGCTCTCGGTGTGGTCGCGGCGCTGCTGTTGCCGCCCATGGCCGACCCTTGGTCGTGGACCGTCCCGCAATGCCTTGCACGCTTTGCGATTATGTTCGCAGCCGGCGCGGTGCTCTATCAGCTCAGCGATGTGATACCCGCACGGTGGACGTGGGTGGCGGCCAGCTTTGCGATCGTCGCGATCTCTGGCCTGCTGCTGCCCGACTACCGGATCGTCGGCGCCCTGCCCCTGGCCTACTTGATCATCGTCTCCGGCATCCTCGTTCACCGGTTCCATCTGCACAACGACTTGTCTTACGGCGTATACATTTACGCCTGGCCGACCCAACAGCTTCTCGTCATCTGTGGTCTCGGGCGCCTCGCCCCGCTTGCCTTTGCGGTGGTCGCGACCGTGGCCACACTACCGTTGGCCGCGGCGAGCTGGTTCGCCATCGAGAAGCCGGCGCTACGGCTGAAGGCCGCCCGAGTGCCCCACAGACGAATGGTTCGAGTGTCCTCCGATGACCTTTGACCCTGTCTACCAACCGCTTCCGTGACATAACACTTACGTATGCGTCACAAGATCCCAGCGCCACAGGAGATCGACGTCCAGGTCACCGCCCGCGACGAACTTCCCGCCGCGGCCGAATACGCCCGCCGCAAGATCGGTGAGCTCACGCGGTATGCGAGCCGGCCGGTGCTGCACGCCCGGGTGCGGCTGACCCGGCACCGCGATCCGGCCGTGCAGCGGCCCGTCGTTGCCCAGGCCAACCTCGACGTGGGCGGCCGGCCGATCCGCGCCCAGGTCCAGGCCGACACGGCGCGGGAAGCCGTCGACCTTGTCGCGGCGCGGCTGCGACGCCGCCTGGAACGCGCGACCGAGCACTGGGATGCGCGCCGGGGTGAGGCGGCGGCCGACGAATGGCGCCGCGAGCCCGATTCGGCGCACCGGCCGAACCACTTTCCCCGCCAGGCGAACCAGCGCCGCGTCATCCGCCGCAAGTCGTTCACGCTGGCGCCTTGCACTCTCGACGAGGCCGCCCGCGAAATGGAGCTGCTCGACTACGACTTCCACCTGTTCACCGAGAAGGGCACCGGCACCGCAGGCGTGCTGTACCGCGGCGGGCCGACGGGCTACCGCCTCGCGTTGGCCGCGCCGGCGCTGGCCGATCAGGTGAGTCGGCACACGCTGCCCGTCACCATCAGCCGGCAACCCCTGCCCTGTCTCACCGAAGAGGGAGCCGAAGACCGGCTGGCCATGCTCGGCCTGCCGTTCCTGTTCTTCATCCACGCCGCCTACGGTTGCGCCAGTGTGTTGTACCACCGGTACGACGGGCATTACGGCCTGATCACCCCGGCCGGCTAGGGCGGCGCTCCGGGTGGGCGCAGGGCATATTGGCGGCCGCACCAAGGACCTAGGACCCTCGCAGGCATCACGACGCTCCGCGCACACTGGCGCCATGGCCAACACGAGAAAGCGCTTCGCCCAGACCGCGGCGCTGCTCACCGTGCTGTACTGCGCGCGCAGGTACTTCCGCAATTGGGGCGCCACCAAGGCCGAGTCGCAGATGCGAGTCCCGGGGGACACCGTGGTGGGCGATCCGGCCGTGCAGACGACCGAGGCCGTCGACATCGACGCGACCGCGCCCGCGGTGTGGTCGTGGCTGATGCAGATGGGCCGGGACAGGGCTGCGGGCAGTATCCGGGCGACGGGAAACGTTGCCGGACAGGCTGTTAACGATGGGCTCCGGGTGGGCGACGCGATCCGCCTGGCTCCGGAAGGCTGGCTGGGCCTACCGGACGGGTTGACGTTACGCGTCGCGGAGATCGCGCCCGAAAAGTACGTGGTGCTCGGCGCGATGCGATCCGAATCCCGCTGGAATGCGGTCCTGTCGTTTCACCTCCAACCACACTGGGAAGACCGGGTCCGGCTGCTCGCGCGCGCCAGGATCGGCTTGCGCTACCCCGGCGAGGTGTTCGTCCTCGAACTGGCCAGGCCGATGATCTCGCTCGGGACCCGTGCCCTGTTGCTCGCCGTCAAGCGCCGGGCGGAGCGGCTTGCCCCGGCGGTGCCGATCCGCCCGTCCGTCCAAACGCACTGACACACTTTCGACGGCGGAAGGGGCCCGACGATGAAACCGATCCTGGTAGGAATCGACGGTTCGGCGGCGGCGGTCGCAGCCGCGCTGTGGGGCATCGACGAGGCCATCACCCGCGGCGCGCCATTGCGTCTCGTCTCGGTCATCAAACCGACGCATGAGTCGCCCGAAGAATACGAGCGCGACGTCGCGCACGCCGAGAAGTCGCTTCTGGAGGCGCGGTTGGCGGTCGAGGCAACCAATAAGGGCGTCTCGCTGGAAACCGAGGTGTCGCGGGGTCCCGCGGGTTCGGTGCTGGTGGAGGCGTCCTCGGATGCCGAGATGGTCTGCGTGGGTTCGGTCGGCATCGGGCGCTACGCGCGCTCGATCGTGGGTTCGACGGCGACCGAGCTCGCCGAGAAGGCGCAGTGCCCGGTCGCGGTCTTGCGGACCGGCTCCGACCGGCCGCCACCGGACATCAACTGGATCGTGGTGCGCATGACGGACGCACCGGGGAACGACGCCGTGGTGAGTTTCGCTGCGGCGGAAGCGAAGCTGCGCCGCGCCCCCATGCTTGTCCTCGGTGGCCGGGCCGAGGAACTCGGCGAGCACGCCGACGGCGCATTCGAACGCCGGGTCGAGCAGTGGCGGCGGCACTATCCCGAGGTGCGGGTCTACCCGATCACCACGCGGCGGGCCATCGCCGGCTACCTGAGCGCCAACGACGAGCGGGTGCAGCTCGCCGTGATCGGCGGCGACGAGGCCCAGCAGCTGGCGGAATTGGTCGGCCCCCAAGGGCATCCGCTCTTCCGCCACCCCGAATGCTCCGTGCTCGTGGTGCGCTAGAGCGCGCGGTGAGCAGCAGTCCCAGGAGCCGCGGCGCCAGCACGGCGCGGGGCGGGGAACGGGTCTTGGTGGGCGCCGATGCGCCGGCGGTGCGCCGCGTCAGCGTGCTGGTGTTGCTGTGCGTCCTGGTCTGGTTGGGGGTGCTGGTCGCCCGGGAGTATTTGGGTTACGAACGCGTCGCCCCGGGCCGGTTCGGCTGGTCGGTGGCGCTGCTGGGGGCGACCGCCTTGATCGCGCGCGGCATCTTACTGGGCCGTCCGGTGACCACCGCCCATGCGGTGTACGCCGCCGCCGCGGTGGTGGCCGGCTTGGCGGCGCATTTCGTGTCCTGGACGGTGCTGGGCAATGTCTTGATCGCCGGCAGCGGCCTCGCGCTGATGCTGCCCACGACGGCGAGGGCGCAGCCGGAGCTGCTGGGCCGGGTGTGGGGTCTGATCGACGTCACGCGCGGAGATCCGTTGGCGCCGTTCGCGATGCAGTCGAGCAAGAGCTATCACTTCAACGCCGAGGGCACCGCGGCCATCGCCTACCGCACGCGGCTGGGTTTCGCGGTGGTCAGCGGTGACCCGATCGGCGATGTGACGCAATTCGAGTCGTTGGCAGCCGATTTCGTCCGCATGTGCCGGGGCCGGGGCTGGCAGATCATCGTGTTGGCCGCCGGTGAACGCCACCTTGGGTTGTGGGGCAGGGACACCGTCGGCCAGCCGATGCTGGCGGTGCCGATCGGCCGCGATGTCGTCGTCGACGTCCGCCACTTCACCCTGAGGGGGCGCCGCTTCCGCAACCTGCGCCAGGCGGTGCAGCGCACCCGCAACTGCGGCGTCACCACCGAGATCGTCGACGAACAACGCCTCAGCGGTGCGATGCTCGCCGAGCTGACCGAGGTGTTGTACGCCGCGCACCGCGCGGCGCGCACCGACCGCGGGTTCTGCATGAACCTCGACGGCGCGCTGCAGGGCCGCTTCCCGGGCGTCATGCTGGCCATCGCGCGCGACAACGGCGGCCGGGCGGTCGCGTTTCACCGATACCTCACCGCCGGCGGGGGATCCGAGATCAGCCTCGACGTTCCGTTCCGCCGACCGGACGCCCCCAACGGCGTCGACGAGCGGCTCACCGTCGACATGATCGCTCATGCGGAAAAGGCTGGGGGAGAGCGCCTTTCCCTCGCCTTCGCCGCGTTTCCGGAAATCTTCGAAGCCGCGCGGCCGGGCCCGCTACAGCGGGCCGCGCTGCGGCTGATCCATCTGCTGGACCCGCTCATCCGGCTGGAGTCCCTGTACCGCTACCTGCGCAAGTTCCACGCGCTGTCGCAGCGGCGCTACGTGGTGCTGTGCGCCCACCACATTCCGGCGGCGCTGATGGTGTTGCTGTCGCTGGAGTTCGTGCCGCGCCCGCGCCGGATGCGGTCCGATTAAGCGGTGATCACTCGACCGGGCCGCCGAAGCGGAACCGGCGGCCCGTGACGATCTCGGGAATGATCCGCACGAAATGTGACTTATCCGAGGCCGTCCAGGGCAGCACCTGGGCGCGCTCGGCCTCCTCGATGTCCTCGTTGCTGCGCAGTGAGCGCGCCGTGCCCTTGATGATCACGCTCCACCCCTCGGCGACGTTGTGGTCGTCCACCTCGAACAGCACCCGGTTGTTGATCGCGGTGCTGACCAACTTCGTCCCCTCGGCGGTCCGAAACAGCACCGTGTGGCGCTGCACGACGTAGTTGACCGGAAAGATCTCGGGCTGATTACCGACGCTGGTGACCAGGCGGCCCAGCGTCACGCCCGCCATCAGGTCCCAGCATTCGTTCACCGGCAGGATGGAAACCCCATCATCGATCAGTGACATCGGTGATCCCCTTCGTCGAAAGCGCTATACCACGATGGTATTGCGTGCGCGGGCCGGCGGCGTCGGCCGAAAGTCCCGGGCGCCCGGGACCAAAGGTCGTTCACCGGATCTGCAGCACATCGTCCAACCGGCGCCGGGGGGTGGCCGGCGGAAGCTGCTCCAGCGGCGGGGCGATCCCGACGCGGATCAGCACCTGCGGCTCGCCGTACCGACCGACGAGTTCGCGCACGATGTCCCGGCTCTCCTCCAGCTCGATCAGATGGGTGAGCGGGCACGTCGCCATCCCGGCCACCGTGCATTCCAGCAACACCGTCGACAGCGCCTCGCCGCACCGCAACACCTCCGCCCTGGTGTCCCCGGGCGTCGACAGCACCAGGATTTTCGCCCAATCGACCTTGACGTCGCCGCGGCGGTCCGCGTGGCTCCTGACCGGGAAGGTGCGGGCCACGTCCACCCGCCAGCTTTCCTTGTCGGAGGCCAGGGCGCTGGGCGGCATCCCCTCGGCCAACACGAACGACGAAGTCCACCAATCGAGTTCGGCGTGATAGTACGAGTCGTCGCGGCGCAGCTCCTCGGTGAGCAATGACGCCTCCACCAGCTGCGGGCGCACCTCGTCGGCGAGCACGTCCACGCTGACCACGGTGCCGTCGATGGCCTCGGCCAGGGCGGGCTCGAACAGCTCCCAATAGGTGGGTCTGCCCAACGGCAGCCGGTCGGTGCGACGCTGCAGGATCGCCTCCGCGAGGCGGCGCTGAGCCTCGGTGACGTGCTCGAGGGGGCTGAACGTCACGGCGGCCAGCTGGTCGGGGTCGTCCGGGTCGGGAAGGCGCCGAACGTTCGGTTCCCAGCCCGCGGCGGTCATGGCGACGCAGAGGTGATCGAGCACGGCGCCGCAACTGAGGATGACCTCCCGGCCCGAATGGTCGGTCGCGGATATGGCCCGGCGACGGTCGACGAACAGGCGCAGGGCACCGTCCTCGGTCACCCAGCGCCAGGGCTGACTGTTGTGCACCGAGGGGGCGCGGCAGGCGAGCAGCACCGCCTTCTCGAGCACCTCGACGTCCGGTGTCGTGCCCATGCCAACCCCCTGTTCGTTGCCCTCCAAAGATGCCGCGCCCCTTGGCAGCTGGCGGCTCACACCGTGGACGCGTTCTTCTCCACGTAGGCCACCACGTCGGCCAGCGTGCGCAGCGTCGCGTAGTCCGACTCCGGGATGTCCACATGCAGTCGCTTGTGAATCCCGCGCAGAAAGCTCAGCCAGTCCATCGAATCCAGGTCTACCTGGTCGCGCAGCAGCACGTCGTCGGCGATGTCTTCGGGGTCGACCTCCGGGGCGATGCTCGTCAGCACCGACAGCACCACGGCACGAGTGTCGTCATTGGTCATAGCGCCTCACTTCTCTAGGAGGTCGGGCTGCTGGAGCAGCTCGTTGATGGCGGCGAGGAAGAGCGCGCCCCGGTGCCCGTCACTGGCGCGGTGGTCGGCGGCGAGCGTGGCCTGCACGGTGGTGACGACCCGGATGCCGCCGTCGATGACGCAGACCCGCTCGGCGGGCTGGCCGAACCCGACGATCGCGACCTGCGGCGGGTAGATGACGCCGAACACCGCATCGACGCCCTGGTCTCCGAGGTTGGTGACGGTGATGGTCGGGTCCGACATCTCCGAACTCCGCAGCGAAAACGATCGTGCCCGCCCGACCAGGTCGGTGAGGTCGTCCATCAGCTCGTCCAGCTTCTTCTCCGGCACGTCGTGTATCGCGGGCGCCACCAGGCCGCCGCCGCGCAGCGAGATCCCGACCCCGACGTGGACGCCGTTGGCGGGCTCGAACCCGTCTTCCCGCCAGAACCCGTTGAACTCACCGAACCGCTGCGCGGCGACGCCGACGGCCTTCAACAGCAGGACGGCCGGCAGCACCCGTTCGTCGATGGATCGCTGCGCGTT
>NZ_LZJW01000118.1 GCF_001667885.1 Mycobacterium scrofulaceum
GTCGCTTCCCGGTCCACCATGCCGTGGATGCGCAGCCGCCAGTCGGAGTGGCTGAGTTGGGGGACGGCGAGCGCGGTGTCCACCCGGTAGAAGTCGGCGCTGGGAGTGACGAAGCTCGGCAGCGCAACGCCTTTCGGCTGCACATCGGCGGGTATCGGGGGCGCCGAGATGCGCGGTTTGGGCAGCGCGAAGCTGGTGCGGTCCGCGGCCACCGAATGCACCAATCGCGTGATGACCGCGCCCGCCACGCCGCTCAGCACTCCGAATCCGAGCACGCCGAGCACGATCAACCTGCGCCTGCCGTCGACCGGCCCGTCGTGTTCGGGGGACGGCCGAGAACGAAGCGTGAGCAGCCGCAGGACCGCCACGCCGCAGGCGGCGCCCGCGATGGTCGGGATCGTGTCGAGCGCGGTGGCGCCCTGCCGCGACAGCACCGCGACGCATCCGAGCGCGCCCGCCGCGGCGATCACGGCGCTACCGACCGGGCGGCGCCGCGTCTCGAACGTCCCGGCGATGGCGGCGATGGCGGCGATCACCACCAGCACGGCCACGGCCAGGAAGAGTTTGTCCAACGTGCCCAGGGTCTGGATCGCCCACTCTTTGACCGGTCCCGGTGTCAGGTCGACGACGGCCGCGCCGATCGCCGCCCGCGCGTCGGCCCGCGCACCGAACGGGATGCCGACCAGCTGGGCCACCCCGAGCGCGACGGCCGCGGCGGCGACCCCGGCCATAATCCGCTCGTTCGACGGCGCGGCGGCCTCCGCAGTCACGTTCTGCTTCAACGGGTTAGGGAGATCGCGCCTTCGGGGCAATTCTGCTCCGCGGTGACGGCCTGCGCCTCGAGCCCGCCGGAGACCTCACCGACGAGCACGACGGAGTGACCCATCTCGTCGGCGTCGAAGACGTCGGGCGCCAACGTGTAGCAGCGTCCGTGCCCGGTGCAGCGGTCGGGGTCGACCGAGACCTCAGTCATAAGCGCCGCTTTCCCCCGCAAGCGGGAGGTGCCCCCACCCCATCACTTCGTTCTGCATCGTCGCCGGCGCGGGTCATGACGCCGTAAACACCAGCGGCAGTGACTCCACCGAGCGCAGCGCGGCGGTATAGGCCAGCTGGGTACCGGGCTTGATCTCGTAATCCGGTATGCGGCGATGGAATTCGCGCAACGCCACCCGCAGCTCCATGCGGGCCAGGTGCGAGCCGAGGCACCGGTGCGGGCCGCCGCCGAAGGCGCGGTGCCGGTTCGGGTTGCGGGTGAAGTCCACCAGCTCCGGATCCGTGAACTCGGCGGGGTCGGTGTTGGCCGCCCCGAGCAACGGGCTGACCCGCTCGCCCTTGCTGATCGGGCACCCGCCCACCTCGACGTCCTGGATGGCGACGCGGGCGACACCGGGCACCGGTGTCTCCCAGCGCAACAACTCCTCGACGGCGCTGGGCAGCACGTCGGGCTGCTCGACCAGCTGATGACGGTGGTCGGGGTGGCGCGCCAGGTACACGAAGAAGCAGTCGAGCGAGTCGGTCACGGTGTCCAGGCCGGCGATCAGGAAGAGGAAACAGATGTCGAGGAGTTCTTCGCGCGACAGCGGCTGCCCGGCGATCTCGGCCGCGATCATGGCCGACAGCACGTCGTCGCGGGGGTGGGCGATGTGGTCGTCGATGGCGCGGTCGAAGTAGTCGTAGATCTGTTGGGCGACCCCGGCGGAGCTCTCGTGGCGGCGGTCGAAGCCGGAGTCCCCTTCGGGCCGGATCACGCCGTCCTTCCATTCCAGGAACTTGTCAAGGTCCTCCAGCGGCAACCCGAGCAGCTGCAGGAAGACGGTGCAGGGCAGGGGCACCGCGAACTCGGCGTGGAAGTCGCATTCGCCCCGTTCGGCGAAGCGATCGATCATCTCGTTCACCAGCTCGGTGACGCGGGGTTCGCGCCGGGCCATCTCGCGCGGGGTGAACAGCGGGTCGAGGATGCGGCGGTACTTGGCATGCTCGGGCGGGTCGATCTGCAGGGGGATGAGCGGTCGCACGTTGCCCAGATCGACCGCATCCATGTTCGACGAGAACAGTTCCGTGTGTTTGAGCGCCATCTCGATGTCGGCCAACCGGCTCAGAACCACCGCCTGCGGCGACCGGAACACCGGGTTCGATTCGCGCAGCGCCTTGTACATCGGCTGCGGCTCCGCGAGACCCGTGACCGTTTGGTCGACGAACCCTTCGGTATCTGTCATCTGGTCAGACTGGCACCAACATCCCCGCCGGGCAATGGTCAATGCTAAGCGGCCGCACAATCGGTGCGCGGGCGTCAACTGTGCAGGTGAAGCCGCTCGCCGTGCGCCCCGAAGATCATGATGGCTTCCACCGGGCCGTCAACCACCCCGAACCAGTGCGGTGTCCAGGTGGAGAACTCGACCGCTTCCCCCGGTGCGATGGTGAAGTCGCGGTCGCCCAGCACCAACCGCAGCCGACCGGACAGGACGTACATCCACTCCTGGCCCTCGTGTACCGGCAGTTCCGCGGGCGGGGTGCGGCGCCGGGTGCTGACCCGGACCTTGAAGGCGTGCAGCCCGCCGGCGGGGCCCTGGCGCGTCAGCGGCCAGTAGGTGACCCCGTGGTGGGTGTGCGCCGCCCCGCGCACCCGCGGGTCGTGGGGTTCGGAGGGCGCGAACAACTCGTCGGTGCTGACCGACAGGGCCTGTGCGAGGCGGGGCAGGTGGTCGAGCGCGAGCCGGCGTTTGCCCGACTCGAGGCGGCTGAGCGTCGAGATGTCGATCCCGGCGCGCACACCCACCTCCTGCAACGTCATGCCCCGCTGGATGCGCAGTTCCCGCAGCCGCCGGCGCACCTGAAGGTCGATATCGGGAGCGGAGTTTGCCTGCATGGCAAATAAGCTTGGCAAAGCGAACGGCGCTGGGCAATCTCGCGGCATGGAAACTTCTTGCAAATCGGATGATGCCCAGGAGTTCTGGGAAGAGCGCTACCGTTCGACGGGGCACGTGTGGAGCGGACGGGTCAATCCCCGCCTTGCCGAAGTGGTCGCCGACGTGCCGGCCGGCCGTGCCCTCGACCTCGGCTGCGGGGAGGGCGCCGACGCGCTATGGCTGGCCGAACGCGGTTGGCGCGTGGTGGCCGTCGACGTCTCGGCCACCGCGCTGCAACGCGGAAGGGAGGCGGCCGCGGAACGGAATCTGCTCGCGCAGATCGACTTTCAGCAACACGACCTCAACGAGAGCTTTCCCGACGGCATGTTCGACCTGGTATCGGCCCAGTATCTGCACTCGCCGGCCCGGTTGGACCGTGCGGCGGTGCTGCGACGCGCGGCCGAGCACGTGAACGTCGGTGGCGTGCTGTTGATCGTCGACCATGGAGCGCCCCCGCCGTGGGCGGAGCACGACGATCACCGCCTACCCGGTATTGACGAGGTGCTCGCCTCGTTGCGGTTGGACGCCGACCGGTGGGCCCGGGTGCGGGCTGAGGCGGCCGAACGCGAGGCGACCGGTCCGAACGGGCAAGTCGGGACCGTGACCGACAACGTGATGATGTGGCGACGGGCCGGGTGCCCCTCAGGCCGCGTCGTGAAAGATCAGCCCAAGGGCATAGCGTTCGCCGGAGCGCACGACCGACACGCCGTGGCGCACCGGCGCGGCGGACCAGTCGCGACTCGAGGGCACCGGCCGTTCCCGGGTGGTGAACGCGAAGCCGTGCCCCTGCGGCAATTGTGTTGCCATGCCGCGGGATTGGGCCCGCATTCGCTGTTCGACGAGCAGGAATTCGCCGCCGGTGTAATCGGTGCCGGGCTCGCTGAGGTTGATCACCACCTGCAGCGGAAACACCAAGTCGCCGTAGAGGTCTCGATGTAGCGCGTTCCAGTCGCCCGCGCCGTACTTGAGCATGAGCGCGGTGGATTTCGTCTGGCCGGCGGCATGACAGGTTGCCAGCCAATCGTCCAACCGGTCCGGCCAGGGTGCGTCACGGCCCAGCTTGGCCCACCAGTCGCGGGCGATCGGCAACAGCCGCGGATAGAGCGCCTGTTTGAGCTCCTCGATGGGAGCGGGATAGGGCGCGTGAAAGTAGCGATACTGCCCTGCGCCGTAGCGGCGGGGCGCCATGTCGATGGTCGAGCGGAACAGGCCGTCGTCACGGTAGAGCGTGCGCAGCCGGGCCGCCTCGCCGGTGGTGACCAACCGCGGCAGCAGCGCCCCGCCGTACTCGTCCAGCGCGGTGGCGATGGCGTCCCAGTCGCCGGATTCGACGCGTTTGTTCCACCGGTCCACTCGGTCCACGATAGAGCGCGATGGTTGCTGGCCCCGGCATCGCGCAGGTAGTACCGTGGATCGTCGCGGACGAGTTGGCCGGGCGGCCGCGGACCGTCGCTAGGCGGTTCGAGGAAAGTCCGGACTTCACAGAGCAGGGTGATTGCTAACGGCAATCCGAGGTGACTCGCGGGAAAGTGCCACAGAAAACAGACCGCCACCCTCGCGGTGGTAAGGGTGAAACGGTGCGGTAAGAGCGCACCAGCATCCCGGGTGACCGGGGTGGCTAGGCAAACCCCACCCGAAGCAAGGCCAAGAAGGCCGCACCGGAAGGTGCGGCCGCGCAGGCGTTCGAGGGTTGCTCGCCCGAGCCTGCGGGTAGGCCGCTCGAGGCACCCGGCAACGGTGTGTCCAGATGGATGGTCGCCGCTGCGCGTCTCCGGTTACCGGCGGCGCGCAGAACAGAATCCGGCTTACAGGCCAACTCGTCCGCCCGTCAGCGTTGCGCTTTGTGCACCGCCTTGGCGAGTTTGCGCAACGCGTCGTCGAGCTGCTGCTCGCACCGGTCGGCCAAGTCGGACTCCTGCTGATACAGCAGGCCGTAGGTGAAGGTGTCCTCGCCGGCGGCGTGCGCGGCTTCGGATTCGTGCCGCAGGTGCTCGCGGCTGACCACGCTGTCCTGGTGATCGCCGAGCAGCGACTGGACGGCCTTCGCCTGTTCGGACACCTTGTCCTCACCGGTGGCCGAGGCGGTGTAGCGAAGGCGCTTGGCCCGCTTGCGGATCCGATGGATCGCCTCGTCGCGCTCATGGGGATGGTCGGGGTGGTTTTCGTCGACCTGGGCGGCGGCCTTGGCGGCCTTGCGCACCTTCTTGTAGGCGGCATCGATGGTGACCGGCGCGTGGTCTTCGCCCGTGGCGCTGTCGGGCGGTTGGGCGGCGATCGCGTCGAGCGCGTCGAGCAGGCGGAAGTAGCGCTGTGACCGCATGGCCATCAGCGACCGGCGCAGCCCGGTCTGGTAGCGGCGCTGGGCGCCACCGACCAGCCGTTCGTGCACCGGCCCGCGCACCAAATCCGGTGTCAACCCGTCCAGTTCGCGCTCGTAACGCTCCGCGAGCACCTCGGCGTCGCGCGCGATGCCGAGGATGCCAGCCAGCTCGCGCAGCTCGTCGAGCACCCAGCCGTCGTCGGGTAATCCGAACGATTCCTGGTAGTCGCGCAGCAGGCTGCGCAGCTTGCGGGTGGTGACCCGCATTTGGTGGATGGAATCGAAGGCGTCGGCGCGCACGGCCCGGTCCCACACCAGCAGTTCGCGGATCTGCGCGGCCACCGCGCGCTGCAGCGGGTGCCCGTCGGGCTCCTCGGCGCCGGGTTGCGGCGTGGATCCGAGCACCCGAGCCAGCTTGGAGGCGTGGCCGGCCGGCGCGGCGCCGGCGTCCAGCAGCCGGTTGCCCAGCCGGTCGAGCAGGCCGGTGTCCGGCGCCCCGTTGGACTCGACGAGTTCGAGTTCCCACTCGCGCCACTCCTGCTGGGTGGGCTCGAGGTCGGCGTCCTCGGAGGTACGGGCCGACCAGGCGGTGACGTGGTCATTGCTGAACTCCGCCAGCGGTGCGCCGTCGGCGCCGTACAACACCTGGCTTTCGCGCCGGGTGGTGATCCGCGCGACCGGCACCAGGGGCCGGTCGCGGACGATCGCCAGGACGACGTCCAGCAACTCCTCGGGCACGGCGTCGGACTCCGACGCGTCCAGCGGCATCCGAACCTCGGTGCGCGCCTCGGGACCGGTGGGCAGCTTCAGGTGCCACCCCGCGTCGGAGCCCCCGGTCCGGCGGCGCAGGGTGATCTTGTTGCGGGCCAGGTCCTGGTTCGGCGTGTCGAAGTACGTCGCGTCCAGCGTCTGGGTCGGCGACTTGTCGACGTGCGCCACCGCCGCAATGCCTTCGAACGAAGGGGACACGGCGGACTCGCCGACATCGAACTTGCGCTCGACCTCGAGGTGGCGGGAGGTCTGCGGCGCTTTTGCAGGCATTTTCGGCTCCGTTGAGGGCGCGTCGCCGCGGCCTTGAACGTCGGGGGCGGTGGTGATGGGCTCCCATAGCCTGCCACACCCCGGTTACGCGAATGGCGGCGATGGGCCGCCGTGTGATCCGCGCCGTCGACGGAGTCGGTGCCGGTGGTCAGCCGGGCGGCGGGTCTTCGCGCAGATGCATCGCCAGGCCGCTCAGCTCGCGAATCGTCTGAACCTCGGGATCGCGGAACGGTCGCCCGTCGGGCGCGAGCAGGTCGTGGAACCACTCGGCCGGCACGGCGGTGTACGGGTGCTCCCATGAGTCCCAGGGGAATACGGTCTGAGTCTTCCCGGCGACCAGTCCCCAGTTGAACGCGCCGACGTTGTAGCGCTTGGCGATAGGCAGGACTCCCTCCACGGTGCTGCCCAGCGAGCGGGCCATGTATTCGGTGCACAGGATCGGGCGTCCCTGGGGGGTGAGCTCGGCGATGCGGCCCTCGAACTCCGCCGGCGCGGCATAGGAATGGAACGTGATCACGTCCGAGTTGTCCAGCTGGATGCCGCTGATCACGCTGCGGCGCCCGGGGTCGGCCCATTCGCCGTCCCAAACGCCGCTGGTGAGCGGTTGGGACGGATCGACCGAGCGGGCCCAGCCGAACACCTGGGGGAGCAGGTCGGCGACGAGATCGAGCTTGTCGTCCCGCTCGACCGGCCGGTAGTACTTCGACGGATTGTCGGGCTCGTTCCACAGGTCCCAGCCCAAAACGCGGTCATCGGTGCGAAATTGGGTGAGCACCCCGGTGACGTAGCCGCGCAGGGTCTGTACGTAGCCGCGGTCGCCGAGGCGTTGCGCCCCCGGGCTCTGCACCCAACCGGAGTTGTGGACGCCGGGCGTCGGCGCGCGCTGCGGACCGGCCTCGGGGTGCGGATCCCAACAGGAGTCGAACAACACGAACAGCGGCTTGATGTCGTGGCGCGCCGCGATGTCGACGAACTGCGCGAGGCGGGCCTGGAATCCCCGGCGATCCTGCGTCCAAAGCTGATCGTGCAGGAAGACCCGCACCGCGTTGAGCCCGTTGGCGCGCGCCCAGCCGAGCTCGGTGTCGATGCGCCGGGGGTCGAACGTCTCCGGCTGAAACATCTCCAGCTGGTTGATCGCGTTCGACGTGATGTAGTTCGCACCCACCGGCCAGCCCTGCGCTTGATACCACCGGTTGGCGCGCTCGACGGACCAGCGGCCCGCCTGCGGTGAGGTGCCGGGCGCGGGCTGCGCCGCCGCGCGTGGTGCTTTGGCCAGTGCGGTGCCTCCTGCCAGCAGCAGCGGAATCTTCAGCACCGTTCGGCGGTGCACGAAGTCACCGCGAATCCCCCGGTCGATGTGGTCACCCTTGCTTAAGTCGAGACTTTATCCAAGAGCAATCGTACCCGCCTGCCACACAACGAGTTTCGCTTTTGGTGGTCAGCGGCGTCCGGATCTCCTCAGAAGCAGTGCTCCTCGGCGGGGAAGGTACCCTCTGCCACCTCTTGCGCATATTGCATTGCGGCCCGCCGCAATTCCCCACCGATGTCGGCGAACCGCTTGACGAAGCGGGCGGCCTTGCCGCTGCTGACCCCGGCCATGTCCTGCCAGACCAATACCTGGCCGTCGCAGTTCGGGCCCGCCCCGATGCCGATGGTCGGGATGGTCAGCTTGCCGGTGATCTGGGTGGCCAATTCGGCCGGCACCATCTCCATGACGACGGAGAACGCGCCGGCTTCGGCGACGGCGATCGCGTCGGCGACGGTCTGTTCGGCAGCGTCGCCACGGCCCTGCACCCGGAAGCCGCCCAGGCTGTTCACGCTCTGCGGCGTGAATCCGATGTGGGCCATCACGGGGATGCCCGCCGCGGTGAGGCAGGCGATCTGCTCGGCCACCCGCTCGCCACCCTCGAGTTTGACGGCGTGCGCGCCGGCCTCCTTCATGAAGCGGGTGGCCGACGCCAGGGCCGCGGCCGGCCCCGCCTCATAGCTGCCGAACGGCAGGTCGGCGACCACCAGGGCGTGCCGGGCGCCGCGCACCACGCCGCGGACCAACGGAATCATCTCGTCGATCGAGACGGGGACCGTGGTGTCGTAGCCGTAGACGACGTTGGCGGCCGAGTCGCCGACCAGCAGGACCGGAATGCCGGCTTCGTCGAAGATCCGGGCGGTCGAATAGTCGTAGGCCGTGAGCATGGCCCACTTGTGCCCTTCGGCCTTCATCTTCTGCAGGTGGTGGGTGCGGATTTTGGTGAGCGGCGGCGTGTGCTCGGACGTGGCTGCACCATAGACGTTCTGCTCAGACATCATTGTCCCTAGTGGTGGTCGGGTCGATCCTCGTGGCCCTGATCGGGTCCCCGGGTTCGTCTGACGGTGCCATTCTGCCATCTCCGCTGCGCCGTTGCACCGTCCGTGTGATGTGAGACATACCATGCGGACATGCAGCGGCTCAGCGGACTCGACGCCAGCTTCCTCTACCTGGAGACCTCGTCGCAGCCGATGCACGTGTGCTCGATCATGGAGCTGGACACCTCGACGATGCCCGGCGGGTACACCTTCGATCGGCTGCGCGACGCGTTGTCGCTCCGCATCAAGGCCATCCCCGAGTTTCGCGAGAAGCTGGCCGACAGCCCGCTCAACCTCGATCATCCGGTCTGGGTGGACGACGAGAACTTCATCCTCGACCGGCATCTGCACCGCATCGCCCTGCCGGCGCCCGGCGGGCGGGCCGAGCTCGCGGAGATCTGCGGTCACATCGCCGAGTCGCCGTTGGACCGGCGCCGCCCCCTGTGGGAGATGTGGGTCATCGAAGGCGTGGCGGGCACCGACTGCCATCGCGACGGGCGGCTGGCCGTGATGACCAAGGTGCACCACGCCGGCGTCGACGGGGTGACGGGCGCCAACCTCATGTCGCAGCTGTGCAGCACCGAACCCGACGCGCCGCCCCCGGATCCGGCCGGCGGGGTGGGCGGCGCCAGCGGATGGCAGATCGCCGCGGGCGGGCTGGTCCGGTTCGCCGCCCGGCCGCTGCACCTCGCCAACGTGGTGCCCGACACCGTGTCCTCGGCGGTCGCGACCCTGCGGCGGGCGCTCGAGGGCCAAGCCATGGCGCGGCCGTTCGCCGCGCCGGCGACCGCGTTCAACGCGCGGATCACCGGCCGCCGCAACATCGCTTACGCCGAATTGAACCTGGACGACGTCAAACGGGTGAAGAACCGTTTCGGCGTCAAAGTCAACGATGTGGTGATGGCGCTGGTTTCCGGCGTGCTGCGCCAATACCTGGCCGACCGCAACGCTTTGCCGGACTCACCCCTGGTGGCGTCGGTGCCGGTTTCCGTGCACGGCAAATCCGACCGGCCCGGCCGCAACCAGGTGTCGGCCATGTTCTCCAGCCTGCATACCGACGTCGCGGACCCGGCCGAGCGCCTGAAGGCCATCGCACACGCGAATTCGGTTGCCAAAGAACACAGTTCCGCCATCGGCGCCTCGCTGTTGCAGGACTGGACGCAATTCGCGGCGCCCGCCGTCTTCGGCATCGCGATGCGGCTCTACGCCAGGACGCGGTTCACCGACACCACGCCCGTGCACAACCTGGTGGTGTCCAACGTTCCGGGCCCGCAGGTGCCGCTGTACATGCTGGGCTGCGAGGTCAAGGCGATGTATCCGTTGGGGCCGATCTTCCACGGGTCCGGACTCAACATCACCGCCATGTCGCTGCAGGGCAAGTTGGACGTCGGGCTGCTCTCGTGCCCGGACCTGTTGCCCGACTTGTGGGAGATGGCCGACGAGTTTGCGGTGGCGATGGAAGAGCTGCTGGCGGTCACCCGGTAGCCGGACGGTGGTGCCGCTCATGAGGATCTCAGGTTTCCTCTGGCAGCATATGTTGGCATGGGTCTGTCTCGCCGCGTCAAGGTCGCGCGCACGCTGCTGGTTTGGACAACGGTCGCTGCTGTAGCGCTCCTGCTCGCGGGTTGCGTGCGCGTCGTCGGCGGGCGCGCCGTGCTGGCCGAGCCGAAGCTGGGACAGGCGGTGGAGTGGACACCGTGTCGGTCGGCGAACCCGAAGGCCAAGATTCCCGCGGGAGCGCTGTGCGGCAAGCTCGCGGTTCCCGTCGACTACAACCACCTCGACGGTGACGTCGCGACGCTGGCGATGATTCGCTTCCCCGCCACCGGCGACAAGATCGGCTCGTTGGTGATCAACCCCGGCGGCCCCGGCGAATCCGGCATCGAGGCCGCGCTGGGCGTCGTGCAGTCGCTGCCCAAGCGGGTCCGTGAACGGTTCGACCTGGTGGGCTTCGACCCCCGCGGGGTCGGGTCGTCGCGGCCGGCGGTCTGGTGCAACTCCGACGCCGACAACGACCGGCTGCGCACCGAGCCGAACGTCGACTACAGCCCGGCGGGCGTGGCCCACATCGAGGACGAGACCAAGGAATTCGTCGGCCGCTGCGTGGACAAGATGGGCAAGAACTTCCTCGCCAACGTCGGCACGGTCAACGTCGCGCGGGATCTGGACGCGATCCGCGCGGCTCTCGGCGACGACAAGCTGACCTACCTCGGCTACTCCTACGGCACCCGGATCGGCTCCGCCTACGCCGAGGCCTACCCGGACAAGGTGCGGGCGATGATCCTCGACGGCGCCGTCGACCCCAACGCCGACCCGATCGAGGCGGACCTGCGACAGGCCAAGGGTTTTCAGGACGCGTTCAACGACTACGCCACCGATTGCGCGAAGCAATCGACCTGCCCGCTGGGCACCGATCCGGCCAAGGCCGTCGACGTCTACCACAGCCTGGTAGACCCGCTCGTCGACCCCAACAACCCGATGGTCGGCAGGCCCGCGCCGACGAACGACCCACGGGGACTGAGCTATAGCGACGCGATCGTCGGCACCATCATGGCGCTGTACTCGCCGACGTTGTGGCATCACCTGACCGACGGACTGAGCGAACTGGTCAACCACCGGGGCGACACCCTGCTCGCCCTGGCCGACATGTACATGCGCCGCGACGCGCACGGTCACTACACCAATGCCACCGACGCCCGGGTCGCGATCAACTGCGTCGACCAGCCGCCGATTACCGACCGGGCCAAGGTGATCGACGAAGACCGGCGCTCGCGGGAGATCGCCCCGTTCATGAGCTACGGCACGTTCACCGGCGACGCACCTCTGGGCACGTGCGCGTTCTGGCCGGTGCCGCCAACGAGCAAGCCGCACACCATCTCCGCGCCTGGGCTGGCGCCGACCGTGGTGGTGTCGACCACGCACGACCCCGCGACCCCCTATAAGGCCGGCGTGGATCTGGCCAACCAGCTGCGCAGTTCGCTGCTCACCTACGACGGCACTCAGCACACGGTCGTGTTCCAGGGCGACGGGTGCATCGACAACTACGTCACGGCGTATCTGGTCGGCGGCGCCACGCCGCCCAGCGGCGCAAAGTGCTAGCGCGCGTACGGGTCTGAGCTCGAGCGCAATCCAACGCGCCGGTGCAGCGGCGCAGGCGAGACCAAGGCGTAACCGTTTCGCGCCGCTTCGGGTACCCGAAGCTGACACGATGACAGCCATGTCGCGCCTGAGATCCTTGAGCTCGGCGCTGCTGTCATTCGGGCTGTTGGTCGGGCAATCCGCGGTGGCACCACAGGTCGCCGGCGCGACCCCCGAACCCGGCGCGGGGCAGACTCCGGCCCCGATGCCGTCCGCCGCGGCGCCGCAGCTGTGGGGGAGTTGCGATCAATTCGCCACGGACACAAAGGATATCCCGACCGCGCAGTGCACCACCGTCTCCGTCCCGGTCGACTACGACAATCCCGGTGCGGCACAAGCCAAGCTGGCGGTGATCCGCGTCCCGGCGACCGGCCAACGGATCGGCTCGCTGTTGGTCAACCCGGGCGGACCCGGCGGGTCCGCGGTCGACATGGTGGCCGGCATGGCGTCGGATCTTCAGAGCTCGCCCATCCGTCGCAACTTCGACCTGGTCGGCTTCGACCCGCGGGGAGTGGGCCACTCGACCCCGGCCCTGCGCTGCCGGACGGACGCCGAGTTCGACGCCTACCGGCGCGAGCCGATGGTCGACTACAGCCCGGCCGGGGTGGCGCACATCGAACAGCTCTATCAACAGGTGGCTCAGCAGTGCGTGAGCCGGATGGGGACCGGTTTTCTGGCCAACGTCGGCACCGCGTCGGTGGCCCGCGACATGGACATGGTCCGCCAGGCGCTCGGCGACGATCAGATCAGCTACCTCGGCTACAGCTACGGCACCGAGCTCGGCACCGCGTACCTAGAGCGCTTCGGCGCCCACGTTCGGACCATGGTGCTCGACGGCGCGATCGACCCGACCGTCGGCCCGGTCGACGAAAACGTCCAGCAGATGGCGGGATTCCAGACCGCCTTCAACGACTACGCCGCCGACTGCGCCCGCTCGCCGGGCTGCCCGCTGGGCACCGACCCGGCCCAATTCGTCAACCGCTACCACGCGCTGGTCGACCCGCTGGTGGCCAAGCCCGGTCGCACGTCGGACCCCCGCGGCCTGAGCTACGCCGACGCGACCACCGGCACCATCAACGCGCTGTATACCCCCGCGCACTGGAAGTACCTGACCAGTGGGCTCCTCGGGCTGCAGCGCGGCACCGACGCGGGTGACCTGCTGCTGCTCGCCGACGACTACGAGGGCCGCGACCGCAGCGGGCACTACACCAACGATCAGGATGCTTTCAATGCGATCCGGTGCGTCGACGCGCCCACGCCGAAGGACTCGGCGAGCTGGGTGTCCGCCGATCAGCGCATCCGCCAGGCGGCCCCGTTCCTCAGCTACGGCCAGTTCACCGGGAACGCGCCGCGCGACCTGTGCGCGCTGTGGCCGGTGCCGGCCACGTCGACGCCGCACGCCGCCTCGCCCGTCCCAGCCGGCAAGGTCGTCGTCGTCTCCACCACGCACGACCCCGCCACCCCGTACCAGGCGGGGGTCAACCTCGCCCGCCAGCTGGGCGGGCCGCTGATCACCTACGACGGGACGCAGCACACCGCGGTGTTCAACGGCGACCAATGCGTGGACTCCGCCGTCACGCGCTACCTCGTCGCGGGCACGCTGCCGCCCCCGGCCTACCGGTGCCAGCCCTGACCGCACTGAGCAGCATGTTTGCAATGTTCGCAACGGTTCCGATCGCGAGTCGGTAACACAGAATTAACAGCCGTTGCCTACTGTTTCGGTTATGGATCGCCAGAAGGAATTCGTCCTCCGCACCCTGGAGGAGCGGGATATCCGCTTCGTTCGGCTGTGGTTCACCGATGTGCTCGGCACTCTCAAATCGGTGGCCATCGCCCCGGCCGAACTCGAAGGCGCCTTCGAGGAAGGCATCGGCTTCGACGGCTCGTCGATCGAGGGCTTCGCGCGGGTCTCGGAATCCGACACGGTGGCCAACCCCGACCCGTCGACCTTCCAGGTGCTGCCCTGGGCCACCCCCTCCGGTCACCATCACTCCGCGCGCATGTTCTGCGACATCACCATGCCGGACGGCTCGCCGTCCTGGGCGGACCCGCGGCACGTGCTGCGCCGCCAGCTGCAGAAGGCCAACGACCTCGGCTTCTCCTGCTACGTGCACCCCGAAATCGAATTCTTCTTGCTCAAGCCCGGCCCGGACGACGGGTCGAGGCCGGTTCCGGTCGACGCCGCCGGCTACTTCGACCAGGCGGTGCACGACTCGGCCTCCAACTTCCGTCGGCACGCCATCGAGGCGCTGGAATTCATGGGCATCTCCGTGGAGTTCAGCCACCACGAGGGCGCGCCCGGCCAGCAGGAGATCGACCTGCGCTTCGCGGACGCCCTGTCGATGGCCGACAACGTGATGACGTTCCGCTACGTCATCAAGGAGGTCGCGATCGAGAACGGCGCCCGCGCGTCCTTCATGCCCAAGCCGTTCGCCGAGCATCCCGGCTCGGCGATGCACACCCACATGAGCCTGTTCGAGGGCGACGTCAACGCGTTCCACAGCCCGGACGACCCGCTGCAGCTGTCCGACGTGGGCAAGTCGTTCATCGCCGGGATCCTCGAGCACGCCTCCGAGATCAGCGCGGTCACCAACCAATGGGTCAACTCCTACAAGCGGCTGGTGCACGGGGGCGAGGCGCCCACCGCGGCGTCGTGGGGCGCGGCGAACCGGTCGGCTCTGGTGCGGGTGCCGATGTACACCCCGCACAAGACGTCGTCGCGGCGCATCGAGGTGCGCAGCCCGGACTCGGCCTGCAACCCGTATCTGGCCTACGCCGTGCTGCTCGCCGCCGGGCTGCGCGGGGTGGAGAAGGGCTACGTGCTGGGGCCGCAGGCCGAGGACAACGTTTGGGACCTGACCCCCGAGGAGCGGATCGCGATGGGCTACCGCGAGCTGCCCACCAGCCTGGACAGCGCGCTGCGTGCCATGGAGTCCTCCGAGCTCGTCGCGGAAACGTTGGGGGAGCACGTTTTCGACTTCTTCCTGCGCAACAAACGCACGGAGTGGGCGAACTACCGCAGCCACGTCACGCCGTACGAGCTGAGCACCTACCTGTCGCTGTAATCGACGCGTGCCCGCCTTACCCCTGCCGGGTACGCGGGTTGCGATACCGTCGTGGTCGTGACCAAACCCGCGACGCAGCGCCCCCGGCTGCCCAGCGTGGGGCGGCTCGGCTTGGTCGATCCTCCGGCGGGCGATCGCCTGACCCAGCTCGGCTGGTATGACCACGACGACCAGGCCCACGTCGACCTGCTGTGGTCGCTGTCGCGCGCACCCGACCCCGACGCCGCGCTGCGCGCGCTGATCCGGCTGGCCGAGAACCCCGAGACCGGCTGGGACGAGCTCAACGCCGCGCTGCTCACCGAGCGCCCGCTGCGCGGGCGGCTGTTCGCGGTGCTCGGCTCGTCGCTGGCGCTGGGGGACCACCTGGCCGTGCACCCGCAGTCGTGGAAACTGCTGCGCGGCAAGGCGAAACTGCCCTCGCACGAGGAGCTGTGCGCGTCGTTCACCGCGTGCGTCGACGAGGTGTCGGCGGACCCCGCCTCCGCCGTGCAGCGCCTGCAAACCCTGTACCGGGATCACCTTCTGCTGCTGGCCGCGCTCGATCTGGCCGCGACGGTCGAGGACGAACCGGTGCTGCCGTTCACCGTGGTGGGCGCCCAGCTGTCCGATCTGGCGGACGCCGCGATGGCCGCCGCGCTGCGGCTGGCCGAGGCGACCGTGTGCGGCGACCGGACGCCACCCCGGCTGGCCGTCATCGCGATGGGCAAATGCGGTGCCCGCGAACTGAATTACGTCAGCGACGTCGACGTCATCTTCGTCGGTGAGCGGGCCGACGCGCTGACCACCCGGCTGGCCAGCGAGATGATGCGGGTGGCCTCGTCGGCCTTCTTCCAGGTCGACGCCGGGCTGCGGCCGGAGGGGCGCAGCGGTGAGCTGGTCCGCACGGTCGAATCGCACATCGCCTACTACCAGCGCTGGGCGAAAACGTGGGAGTTCCAGGCGTTGCTGAAAGCCCGCGCCGCCGTTGGTGATCAGGAACTCGCCGAGCGGTACCTGAGCGCGCTGATGCCGATGGTCTGGGTCGCTTGTGAGCGTGAGGATTTCGTGGTCGAGGTGCAGGCCATGCGCCGCCGGGTCGAGCAGTTGGTGCCCGCCGACGTGCGCGGCCGCGAGATCAAACTGGGCAGCGGCGGCCTGCGCGACGTGGAGTTCGCGGTGCAACTGTTGCAACTGGTGCACGGCCGCAGCGACGAGTCGCTGCACGTGGCGTCCACGGTGGACGCGCTGGCCGCGCTGGGTCAGGGCGGGTACGTCGGGCGCGAGGACGCCGCGAACCTGACCGCTTCCTACGAGTTCCTGCGCCTGCTCGAACACCGGCTGCAGCTGCAGCGGCTCAAGCGCACCCACCTGTTGCCGGAGGCCGAGGACGAGGAGGCGGTGCGCTGGCTGGCGCGCGCCGCGCACATCCGGCCCGATGGCCGCAACGACGCCGCGGGCGTGCTGCGTCAGGAGCTGCGGCACCAGAACCTGCGGGTGTCCCAGCTGCACGCCAAGCTCTTCTACCAGCCGCTGCTGGAGTCGATCGGTCCGGCCGGCCTGGAGATCGGGCACGGCATGACCGCGGAGGCCGCCGAGCGGCAGCTCGCCGCGCTCGGCTACGAGGGGCCGCAGACCGCGCTGAAACACATGTCGGCGCTGGTCAACCAGAGCGGCCGGCGGGGCCGTGTGCAGTCGGTGCTGTTGCCCCGGCTGCTGAACTGGATGTCGTACGCCCCCGACCCCGACGGCGGGCTGTTGGCCTACCGCCGCCTGTCCGAGGCGCTGGCCGCGGAGACCTGGTACCTGTCGACGCTGCGCGACAAGCCCGCGGTGGCCAAGCGGCTCATGCATGTGCTGGGCACCTCCGCCTACGTGCCGGATCTGTTGATGCGCGCGCCCAGGGTGATTCAGGACTACAGCGACGGTCCCGCCGGGCCCAAACTGCTCGAGACGGACCCCGCCGCGGTGTCCCGGGCGCTGATCGCCTCGGCCGGCCGGCACCCCGATGCGGTGCGCGCGATCGCCGCCGCCCGCACGCTGCGCCGCCGGGAACTGGCCCGCATCGGGTCGGCCGATCTGCTCGGCTTCCTCGAGGTCACCGACGTGTGCCGGGCACTCACCTCGGTGTGGGTGGCGGTGCTGCAAGCCGCTCTGGACGCCATCATTCGCGCCAACCTTCCCAAGGACGGCAAGGCGCCGGCGGCCATCGCGGTGATCGGCATGGGCCGGCTGGGCGGCGCCGAGCTGGGCTACGGGTCCGATGCCGACGTGATGTTCGTGTGCGAGGCGGCGCCCGGTGTCGAGGACTCGGTGGCCATCCGGTGGTCGACGACGGTCGCCGAGCAGGTGCGCACGCTGCTGGGCACACCCAGCGTCGATCCGCCTCTGGAGGTGGACGCCAACCTGCGGCCCGAGGGCCGTCAGGGTCCGCTGGTGCGCACGCTGGGTTCCTATGCCGCCTACTACGCGCAGTGGGCGCAGCCGTGGGAGATCCAGGCCCTGTTGCGGGCGCACGCGGTCGCCGGCGACGCGGACCTGGGCCAGCGGTTCTTGTTGATGGCCGACAAGACCCGCTACCCCGCCGACGGGGTGTCCGCCGACGCGGTGCGGGAGATCCGGCGCATCAAGGCCCGGGTCGACGCCGAGCGGTTGCCGCGCGGCGCCGATCCGAACACGCACACCAAGCTCGGCCGCGGGGGACTGGCCGACGTGGAATGGACCGTGCAGCTGATGCAGTTGCGGCACGCGCACGAGATTCCCGCCCTGCACAACACTTCGACGCTGCAATGCCTCGACGCGATCGCGGCGGCCGAGCTGGTGCCGGCCGAGGAGGTCGACCTGCTGCGGCAGGCGTGGCTGACGGCCACCCGGGCCCGCAACGCGCTGGTGCTGGTCCGCGGCAAGCCGACCGATCAGCTGCCGGGTCCGGGGCGCCAGCTCAACGCGGTCGCGGTGGCCGCGGGCTGGCCCACCGACGACGGCGGGGAGTTCCTGGACAACTATCTGCGGGTGACGAGACGGGCAAAAGCCGTGGTACGAAAGGTGTTTGGGAGTTGAGTCAGGAGACCGGCGCGTTGGACGCCACATTCGAGGTGCTCGACGCGGCGGAGGCTGACCGAGTGACCGCCCTGTACGCCCCGCTGGCCGACGCCGTGCGCGAGCTCGTCGACGCCACCATCCGCACCGAGGTCGGCGACGACGTCGTCGCCGAGGCGCGCTCGGCGATCGAGGCGGTCACCGCTTCGTTGCGGCAACGCACCCGCCCCGAAGGCGTGAGCTACCGCGTCAACGGCCGCCCGCTGCCGCTGGGCAACGCCGCGATCGGCGTGTGCAACCCGATCGCACCGCCGATCGTCGTCCACCACGACGGGGGCGGCCGCTGCTGGAGCGAGTTCGTGCTGGGGACGGCGTACGAGGGGCCGCCCAAGCTGGTGCACGGCGGCGTCAGCGCCCTGGTGCTCGACCACATGCTCGGCGAGGCGGCCAGTGAGGGCCTGTCCAAGGCGCGTTTTACCGGCACCATCACCGTGAAGTACCTGCGCGGCACGCCGCTGGGCCCGCTTCGCTGCGAGGCGTGGGTCGAAGGAAAGGAAGGCCGCAAAGTCTTTGCGCGCGGCACGATTTCGGATGCGGCGGGCGTCACCGTGGAGGCCGAGGGCGTGTTCATCGAGCCGGCGTGGGCGCGGGAAGCCGAATGAAGTTCTACATCAGCAGCGCCTTTTTGAACACCCGGGAGATCATCGAGCTAGCCAAGGCCGCCGACGAACTCGGCTACGACGGCATCGGGATCCCCGACCACGTCGTCAACCTGGAGACCCTGGACACCCCGTACCCGTACACCAAGGACGGGGAGCGACGCTGGCAGCCGTTCACCGATTGGCCCGATCCGTGGGTGCTCATCGGCGCGCTGGCCCAAGTGACCACGCGGCTGCGCTTCGTCAACACCGTTTACATCCCCGCGATGCGCAACCCCTACTCGGCCGCCAAAGCCATTGGCACCGCGGCGGTTCTGGCATCGGGCCGGGTGGAGCTCGGGATCGGCGTCGGCTGGTGCCGCGAGGAGTTCGCGTTGATGGGGGAGCGGTTCGAGGCCCGTGGGAAGCGGACCGACGAGATCATCGACTTGATGCGGGCGCTGTGGCAGCCGGGCTGGACGGAGTTCGAGGGTTCGTTCTATCGCGCCCCGCGGTTGGAAATGGAGCCCACGCCGCCGCCGATACCGGTGTATGTCGGGGGGCTCAGCGACATCGCGCTGCGCCGTGCCGCCCGCAACGACGGCTGGATCGGCGACCTGATCAAGACCGAACGCGCCATCGAGGCCGTCGGCAAGTTGCGGGAGCTGAGGGCCGAAAAGGGTTTGTCGATGGACGATTTCACCGTTCTGACGCCGCTGACCGACGCCTTCACCACCGCCGACTACCAACGCGCCGCCGACGCCGGCATCACCGGCATCATCACCATGCCGTGGATGTTCTACGCCGGTCCGGACGCGTCGCTGGACGACAAGATCGACGGCATGCAGCGCTTCCGCAAGGACCTGGCGCTCGACGGCTAGCTCTGGGCTTCTCGCCTTGTCGCCGCGACACTTAACCTATGGCGACGACACGCCGCAATGGAGCGCCCTAGTTTCAGTCTCGCGTGTTCGATCGCGGTGGATGGCCGGTCGTGACCCGCCTTGTCGCCGCGACACTTAACCTATGGCGACGACACGCCGCAATGGAGCGCCATGGTTTAAGTCTCGCGTGTTCGACGCGGTGGATGGCCGGTCGTGACCCCGCCGGCTCGCCGCGACACTTAACCTATGGCGACGACACGCCGCAATGGAGCGCCATGGTTTAAGTCTCGCGTGTTCGAGCCATGGGCGCCGGCTGGTAATCCGTTGCCGGCCTGGAACAATGACGGGCATGCCGATCGGCCGGGTGCGTCCGGCGTCCACACAGGATGCCGAGGCGTGCCGCGCGATCTATCGCCCGTACGTCGAGGACACGGCCATCAGCTGGGAAATCGAGGTCCCAAGCGTCGCGGAGATGGCCGCCCGCATCGCCGACGCACACGAATGGCTGGTGTTCGAACGGGACGGCCGGCTCGTCGGTTTCGCCTACGCCCATCTGCTCAAGCGGCTGCCGAGCTTCCAGTGGTCGGTCGAGACCGGAATCTATGTCGACGCCGACCGTCAGCGCACGGGCGCCGGCCGTGAGCTGTATACGGCGCTACTGCGCCGGCTCACGGATCGCGGCTACCGCCAAGCTGTCGCCGGCATCACTCAACCGAACGAGGCCAGCAACGGGTTTCACCGGTCGTTCGGGTTTCGCGACGCCGGCCTATATCGACGCGTCCAATGGAAGCGCGGCCGCTGGCACGACGTCGCGTGGATGCAACTCGACCTGGGTGGCCCCGTCGATCCCGACGAGCCGCCCAGCCCGATCGTGTGAGCGGTTAGCGGCCCCCGCCGGCACCGCCACCGACGAAGCCCCCGCCGGCACCGCCACCGACGAACCCTCCGCCGGCTCCGCCGCCGAAGCGGCCCCCGCCGGCTCCGCCACCGACGAACCCTCCGCCTGCTCCGCCGCCTACGCGGCCCTCGACCATTGCTTGTGCGGTGCTGATTGTCATGCGCTTGAAGCTAGCCCCCCATCCGTTGCGGCCGCAAGACTTTTCGTCTTAACTTTCGGGTTCGACGAGCGCCGCGCCGTCGACCGTTCTCATTGCGCCGGCGCGCTTTTGGTGTCGGGCGGCCCGCCGCCGGAGGGCGTGATCGTGAAACCCCTCGCGCGGCGCACCCCATGGAGTGTGGCTAACCCAACGAGCTGGCCGCGGCAACTTGGGTCATCGCGGTGTTGCCGTCCGCTTCGGGTTGGCAGCGGGGCTCCGCGCCGGCCGCTGTCCTGGGGCGTCGCCGAAACGAAACCACCCGCGCGGCGGCTGCCGACGCGGGTGGTTTCGTTTGCGGATTAAACGTCGTAGTACAGCGCGAACTCGTACGGGTGCGGGCGGATCTGCACCGGCAGGATCTCGTTCTCACGCTTGAAGCTGATCCACGTTTCGATCAGGTCGGGCGTGAAAACGCCGCCCTCCGTGAGGTATTCGTGGTCCTCTTCCAGCCGGTCGATCACCGCGGACAGCTGGGTGGGAGCCTGCGGGATGTTGGCGGCCTCTTCCGGCGGCAGCTCGTAGAGGTCCTTGTCCACCGGCGCCTGCGGCTCGATCTTGTTCTTGATGCCGTCCAGCCCGGCCATCAGCATGGCCGAGAACGCCAGGTACGGGTTGCCCGACGAGTCGGGGCAACGGAACTCGAGGCGCTTGGCCTTCGGGTTGCTGCCGGTGATCGGGATGCGCACACACGCCGAGCGGTTCCGCTGGCTGTAGACCAGGTTGATCGGCGCCTCGTAGCCCGGGACCAGTCGCTTGTAGGAGTTGACGGTCGGGTTGGTGAAGGCCAGCAGCGACGGGGCGTGGTGCAACAACCCGCCGATGTAGTGCCGCGCGGTGTCCGACAGGCCGGCGTAGCCGGTCTCGTCGTACATCAACGGGCTGCCGTCCTTCCACAGCGACTGGTGCGTGTGCATGCCGGACCCGTTGTCACCGAACAGCGGCTTGGGCATGAAGGTGACGGTCTTGCCGTTCTGCCAGGCGGTGTTCTTGACGATGTACTTGTACAGCTGCATGTCGTCGGCGGCGTGCAGCAGCGTGTTGAACTTGTAGTTGATCTCGGCCTGCCCGCCGCTGCCCACCTCGTGGTGGCCCTTCTCCAGGCTGAAGCCGGCCTTGATGAGGTTCGACAGCATCTGCGCGCGCAGGTCCACGTAGTGGTCGACCGGAGCGACCGGGAAGTACCCGCCCTTGGGGCGCACCTTGTAGCCGCGGTTGGGGGTGCCGTCGTTCTCGGTGGGCTCGCCGGTGTTCCACCAGCCGGAGATCGCGTCCACCTCGTAGAAGGAGCCGTTGGTGCGCGAGTCGAAGCTGACCGAGTCGAAGATGTAGAACTCGGCCTCGGCGCCGAAGTAGGCGGTGTCCGCGACCCCGGTGCTGATCAGGTAGTTCTCCGCCTTGCGGGCGATGTTGCGCGGGTCGCGCGAGTAGGGCTCGAGCGTGAATGGGTCGTGCACGAAGAAGTTCAGGTTCAGCGTCTTGTGTTCGGTGAACAGGTCGATCTGCGCCGTCGCGGGGTCGGGCAGGAGCAGCATGTCGGATTCGTGGATGGACTGGAATCCGCGAATCGAGGAGCCGTCGAAGGCCAGGCCATCCTCGAAGACGCTCTCATCGAAAAACGAAACCGGAATCGTGAAGTGCTGCATGATGCCTGGCAAGTCACAGAACCGGACGTCGACAAACTCGACGTCCTCGTCCTTGACGAGTTTGAAAACGTCGTCGGGCGTCGTTTCCGTCACAGAAATGCTCCTTTACTTGGTGAGATCCGCGGCCTGACGCTATGGAGCAGATGTTGCCCGCCAGTCAACCCCGTGTTGCGCGCACGTTACGCGACCCATGTTGTTCACAAAAGAGGCGCCGTCACCGGTGGGTTCTATTGTGGGGCCATGGACCGCTGGATCGTATCGCTTCCGCTGCCCGGCCGCAGCGTTCCGCCGGGGTTGCGCAACGCGCTCGTCGCCGCGTCGAAGCCCGGTCCCACACGATGACGCAGAACTCCCCGTCCACCTATCCCGGCGAGCGGCTGGGGCTGCCGCAGACCGGGCCGGGGTCGCTGGCCCCGATGGGGCGCCGGCTGGGCGCGCTGATGATCGACTGGCTGATCTCCTATGGGCTGGCGGCGCTGGCCATGCGCTTCGGCGTCTTCTCCGAACACACGTTGGCGACGGCGGTGCTGGGCATCTGGTTCGTGCTCGGCGTGGTCTCGGTGCGGCTGTTCGGCTTCACGCCCGGCCAGCTGGCGCTGGGTCTGCAGGTGGTGACGGTCGACGGGCGCGGCGCGGTCGGCGTCGTGCGGGCGATGGTGCGGGGCGCGCTCGTCGGGATGGTCGTCCCGGCCTTGTTCACCGATTGGGACGGCCGCGGCATGCAGGACCGGCTGACGGCGACGGCGGTGGTGCGGCGCTGACCGATCGGCGAACCCGATAGCGGCGGTGGCGCTACTTCCGGCGCACGGTGCGCTGCACACCGCGCATCTTGCCGGCGTTGGGGAGCGGCCCCTTCGGCAGGACGGCGGCGCCGGCCCGCGTCCCCAGCGCGGCCAGCCGGGACTCCAGCGTGTCCATCTGTTTGGCGGTGATGTTGGCCGGCAGGCGGTTGAGGTGGCGCTCCAACTTGGACAGCGGAACCTCGTCGTCGCCGTTGCCGACGACCAGGTCGTAGATCGGCACATCGCCGATCAGCCGCGCGGTGCGCTTCTTCTCCTGGGCCAGCAGCGGCCGGACCCGGGCCGAGGATCCTTCGCCGAC
Source organism: Mycobacterium scrofulaceum (assembly GCF_001667885.1). GTDB lineage: Bacteria > Actinomycetota > Actinomycetes > Mycobacteriales > Mycobacteriaceae > Mycobacterium > Mycobacterium scrofulaceum_C. The sequence goes on from NZ_LZJW01000118.1 coordinate 23,189, forward strand.
CAGGATGACGCCGGGCCGGCCGATCACCCGGTGCACCGCGTCGAGATGACCGGTCGCGGCCACCCCGGGCGTCACCCGCCACTTGCCCCGCAGGTTGTCCAAAGCCCATGCGGCCGCACCGGTTTGGCCCTCGGCCTTGCTGTAGACGCTCTTCTGCGCGCGGCGACCGAAAACGATGAACGCCGCCAGCGCGCCCAGCACCACGCCGAACGGGATCACGGTGAACATCGTCAGGCCGCCGGCCCACACACCGACCGCCACCGAGATGGCCACGATGACGACGAAGGCGGCGATCATGTAGGGCAGCAGCCGCTTGTCCTCGCGGCGCTGCAGGTTGAACGCCTGCCACAGCTGGGCGCGGCGCTCCTTCGCGGCAGCCTTGCGCGCGGCCTGCGCCTGTGCCCGGGCGGCCTTGTTCTCAGCGGCGGTGCGGGGTTTAGCCATAGTCAAAGAATACGTATCGGCGCGAACCGCGACGGCGGCGCGGCGGCTTCAGGCGCGGGCGCGGGCCGCTTGCTCGTAGAGCCGGCCCGCCCGGTAGGACGACCGGACCAGCGGCCCGGCCAGCACGCCGGAGAAGCCCAGCCCCTCCGCGTCGCGGGCGAACTCGACGAACTCCTCGGGCCGCACCCAGCGCTCGACCGGGTGGTGCCGGGTGGACGGACGCAGGTACTGGGTGATGGTGACGATGTCGCAACCGGCGCCCCGCAGGTCGGCCAGGGCGGTGCGCACCTCGTCGGGGGTCTCGCCCAACCCGAGGATGAGGTTGCTCTTGGTGACCAGCCCGGCGTCGCGCGCCGCGGTGATGACGTCCAGGCTGCGTTGGTAGCTGAAGGCCGGCCGGATCCGCTTGAAAATCCGCGGCACGGTTTCGACGTTGTGCGCCAACACTTCCGGGCGCGACTCGAACACCTCGGCAAGCCGCGTGGGCTCACCGTTGAAGTCGGGAATCAACAGCTCCACACCCGTCGACGGGTTGAGCTCTTTGATCGCGCGCACCGTCTCGGCGTACAGCCAGGCCCCGCCGTCGGGCAGGTCGTCGCGGGCCACCCCGGTGATCGTGGCGTAGCGCAAGCCCATGGTCAGCACGCTCTCGGCGACGCGCCTCGGCTCGTCGCGATCCAGGTCCGCGGGCTTGCCCGTGTCGATCTGGCAGAAGTCGCAGCGCCGGGTGCACTGGTCGCCGCCGATCAGGAACGTGGCCTCGCGGTCTTCCCAGCACTCGAAGATGTTGGGGCAGCCGGCCTCCTCGCAGACCGTGTGCAGCCCCTCGCGCCGAACCAGGCCCTTCAGCTGCGTGTATTCGGGTCCCATCCGGGCCCGCACCTTGATCCACGGCGGCTTGCGCTCGATCGGGGTTTGCGCGTTGCGGACCTCGAGGCGCAGCAGTTTGCGGCCCTCCGGTGCGACAGTCACATGGCTGATGCTACGCGCGTGCCGGGGTGTTCCCGGACCGGCAGGACCCCGTCGAGGGCGTCGCAGACGGCGTCGGCGACGGCCGCGCGGACGTCGTCGACCGCCACCGGGCGCCGCAACTCGGCCGACAAGGACGTCACGCCGGCGTCGCTGATGCCACACGGCACGATCGTGCCGAACGCGGCGAGGTCGCAGTCGCAGTTGAGCGCGAACCCGTGCAGGGTGGTCGCCCGCGAGACCCGGACGCCGATGGCGCCGACCTTGCGGTCTGGCCGGCCGGCGCTGCCCGCCACCCACACCCCGGACCGGCCGTGCACCCGGCAGGTCTCCAGCCCCAGGTCGCCGCACACCTTGATCAGCGCCTCCTCGAGGCGCCGGACGTAATTCACCACGTCGAGCGGCTCGCTCAGGCCGATGATCGGGTACCCGACCAGCTGCCCCGGGCCGTGCCAGGTGATCTTCCCGCCACGGTCGGTGTCGACGACGGGCGTGCCGTTCACCGGTCGTTCGTGCGGCTCGGTGCGCCGCCCCGCGGTGTAGACGGGCGGATGCTCGAGCAGCAGCAGCGTGTCGCCGCCGCCGGCGACCCGGGCGTCGGCCAGCTCGCGCTGCAGCTGCCAGGCCGCGCGGTAGTCGACGGTTCCGAGCTGGCGGACCTCGATCGCGGCCCGGCTGGACCGGATGGAATCGATCACGTTCGCGACGGTACTCGCCGGGCCGGCGAGCCGCGACGGGGCGTCACGGCGCGGCGCTAGTCGTGGTCGCGCTGGGCGGTGGCGTAGCCGAGCGCCTCGCCAATCGTGTTGTGGTGGAACTCGAAACCGGCCCGCTCGAGCGCGGACGGGATGGCGCGCTGACCCGTGAGTACGCCCTCGTCGGCGAACTCGCCAAGCACGGCCCGCGCCGCGAAACCCGGAACCATCAACGGGGTCGGGCGGTTGACGGCGCGGCCGAAGGCGGTGGTGAATTCGGCGTTGGTGACGGGCGCGGGTCCGGTCATGTTCACCGGGCCGGACAGCGCGGGGTTGGTGATGGCGAACAGCAGCGCGCGCACCTCGTCCTCCAGGGTGATCCACGACATGTATTGACGGCCGCTGCCCAGCCGGGCGCCGAGACCCGTCCGGAACAATGGCCGCAACCGACCCAACGCGCCGCCCGCGGGGGAGAACACCAGCCCGGTGCGGGCCAGCACCACCCGGGCGCCGCCGTATTGGGCGGGCAGCGTCGCGGCTTCCCAGTCCTCACAGAGCTGGGCCAGGAAACCCTTTCCCGCGCGGTCGTTTTCGTCGACCACGCGGTCCTTGGTGTCCCCGTAGTAGCCCACCGCGCTGGCGTTGACCAGGGTCGCCACCCCGGCGTCGGCGACGGCATGCGCCAGCACCTCGGTGGGCGCGATGCGGCTGTCCCTCAGGCTCTGCTTGAAGGCGCCCGACCAGCGACGCTGTCCGACGTTGACGCCGCACAGGTTGACGACGGCGTCGACATCGCTGATCGCGTCGACGTCGAATTCGCCGCTCTCGGGGTTCCAGTGCAGCTCGTCGGCGTTCGACGGTGCCCGGCGCACGATGCGCAACACCCGGTGGTCGGCGGCACGCAGGGCCGCGGTCAAGGCGGATCCGATCAGGCCGGATGAACCCGCGATGGCGATGACGGGCTTGGCCACGGTTCGCCAGTCCTCCTAAAGACCCAAGTCGGCCTCGAACGCTCCCTCTTCGAGTCGGTGCTTGATCGTGGTGAGGAAACGTCCGGCGTCAGCGCCGTCGATGAGCCGATGGTCGTAGGTCAGCGGGAGATAGCAGATGGAGCGGACGCCGATGGACTCGTTGCCGAATTCGTCGACGATCACCCGGGGCCGCTTCACGATCGCCCCGGTGCCCAGCATGGCGGCCTGCGGCGGAACCAGGATGGGGGTGTCGAACAACGCGCCCTGGCTGCCGATGTTGGTGATCGTGAAGGTGCCGCCGGACAGCTCGTCGGGCTTGAGGTCACCGGATCGGGCGCGCGCCGCGATGTCGGCGATGGCGCGGGCCAACCCGGCCAGCGACAGGTCGCCGGCGTTGTGGATGACGGGGGAGAGCAGCCCCTGGTCGGTGTCGACGGCGAAGCCCAGATGTTCGGCGTCGTAGTAGGTGATCTCCTTGGTCTGCTCGTTGTAGCTGGCGTTGATGTTGGGGTGGATCTTCAGCGCATCGATCACCGCCCTGGCGATGAACGGCAGGAAGGTCAGGTTGACCCCCTCGCGCTCGGCGAAGGCGGACTTCGCCCTGGCCCGCAACCCGACGATCCGGGTCATGTCGACCTCGTGCGTCTGCGTCAGCTGGGCGGTGGCCTGCAGGGATTCCCGGGTCTTGTTGGCGGTGAGCTGGCGAATCCGGCTCGCCTTCTGCGTGGTGCCGCGCAGGTGCGCCAGCGCCGGCGCCGGGGTGGGCGCCGCAGAGTTCCGGTGGCGGCGACGCAACCCCGGTGCTGATGCCCGAGCTGGGCGAGTCGGTGACCGAGGGCACGGTGACCCGCTGGCTGAAGAAGGTCGGCGACTCGGTCGGCGTCGACGAGGCGCTGGTCGAGGTGTCGACTGACAAGGTGGACACCGAGATTCCCTCACCGGTGGCCGGCGTCCTGGTCAGCATCACCGCCGAGGAGGACGCCACCGTGCCGGTCGGCGGGGAGCTGGCGCGGATCGGCACCGGCTCCGAGGCCCCGTCCGCCCCGACTCCCCCGCCCGCTCCCAAACCGGAACCCAAGCCCGAGCCGGCACCCGAACCGCCCAAGGCCGAACCACCCACGGCCGAGGCGAAGCCCGAACCGCAGCCGGTGTCCCAGCCGGCGCCCGCGCCGAAAGCCGCTCCGGCGCAAGCACAGCCGGCCGCCGAGCCTGGCGGCTCGGGTCAGGACGGCGCCCCCTACGTGACCCCGCTGGTGCGCAAGCTGGCCACCGAGAACGGCATCGACCTGGCGGAGATCACCGGCACCGGCGTCGGTGGCCGCATCCGCAAGCAGGACGTGCTCGCGGCGGCGGAAAAGAAGCAGCAGGCGCAGAAAGCGCCCGCCCCGGCCCCCAGCATGGCGGCCTGCGGCGGAACCAGGATGGGGGTGTCGAACAACGCGCCCTGGCTGCCGATGT
>NZ_LZJW01000119.1 GCF_001667885.1 Mycobacterium scrofulaceum
TTCGACTGGTTCTGCTGGCGCCTGAACAAAAAGGTAGAGGACGCCCAGCGCCGCCAACTTGGGCTACCCCGCGCGACGGCCCCTTCCCCGCGGCGGATCGCCCAGCGCGGATCGCTGGAAATCCAAGCGTACGACGAGGTGTGCTTTCCCGGGCTGGCCGCCGAATGGGCCAAATGGGATGATCTCCGGCCATTTGTCGGCCCCCTGACAATGGAATTGACCACGAGCGCCGACGACGACGTCGCCGCATGGATAGCCGCGGGAACGCCGCCGATTTGCTTCGGATTCGGCAGCATGCCGGTCGAATCGCCGGTCGAAACAGTCGAAATGATCGGTGCGGCCTGCGGGGAATTGGGCGAACGTGCGCTGATCTGCGCAGGGTGGAGCGATTTCAGCGACGTGTCACTTCCTGAGCACGTCAAGGTTGTGGGTGCGGTGAATTACGCGGCGGTCTTTCCGGCCTGCCGCGCGGTCGTACACCATGGCGGTTCAGGCACCACTGCGGCAAGCCTGCGCGCCGGAGTCCCTACGCTGATCCTCTCGATGGATGCCAACCAAACCATCTGGGGAGCGCAGCTAAAACGATTGAAAGTCGGTAGTACGCGGCGCTTTTCGGCAACCACCCGCGAAACGCTGTTGGCGGATCTACGCCGGATACTCGACCCGGACTACGGTGTCCGCGCGCGCGAGATCGCCAGGCACATGACCAACCCCGCTGAAAGCGTCGTTAAGGCGGCCGACTTCGTGGAAAAGTTTGCCAGCTCGCGCAGCCGCGCCTGATCGGCCGCGGGGCCAGCAACTCCACTGTGGGCCGACCGGGCACCGTCCGCTCCTGCCACGGCGCCACGCAAGTTACCGCTTCTCGAGACATCGGACCGGCCTTTCTGGCACACTGATATGTGATCAGCCGACGACGTCTGGGTCGCGCTTAGCCGCCCAAAGTCGTCACAGTCCAATGGTCGGGGGGATAGAGCCGATGAAATTGGCTTCGTCGTACCCGACGGCGGCGGGCGAATTTCGTCGGTCTGCCTGTTCGCAGAACGCCAATCCTCGTGCAATTCAACGACAGTCCGGTCAATCCCAATCGGGAAGGGAGAGACTGAATTTAGGGCCAAAAGACTCTAGGTCAGGAGTTGCTTGTGCGGGGGAAAAGTGATTAAGGTTACAGCGCGATGAAATTTGCTGTGGCAAGTTATGGGACGCGCGGTGACATCGAGCCGTGCCTCGCTATCGGCCGTGAGCTGACGCGAAGAGGGCACGAAGTGCGCATGGCCGTCCCGCCCAATCTCGTTGAACTTGCACAGGAAGCAGGCCTCGCGGCCATCGGATACGGCCCCGATATGCACGACTTCTGGAGCGACGAATTCATCCGTGACTTCTGGAAGAATTTCGTGCGGGGGCCCATCAAGCTGATGCGCGACGCATGGGAGCCCGTGCTGCGAAACTGGCAGGAGATGAGCTCGTCGCTGATGTCGGTCGGGGCCGGTGCCGATTTGCTTTTCACCGGCCAGCTCTACCAGGACCTCGCCATCAATGTCGCGGACTACTACCGCATTCCGATGGCCACGTTGCATTACATCCCGATGCGGCCCAACGGGGAGTTGATTCCCGCTCTGCCCCGGCCGATGGTCCGTACCGGGATGGCGGTCTACGACTGGATGTGCTGGCGGATGAACAAGAAGGCCGAGGACAGGCAGCGCCGCGAACTCGGCCTGCCGACGGCCACGGTCGCCTCGCCCCGCCGGATCGCCGAACGCGGGTCATTGGAAATCCAGGCCTACGACGAGGTGTGTTTCCCCGGCTTGGCTGCCGAGTGGGCGAAGTGGGGCGGCCAACGGCCGTTCGTGGGCTCGCTGACCATGGAGTTGACCACCGACGCCGACGACGAGGTGTTGTCCTGGATCGCTAAGGGCACGCCGCCGATCTGCTTCGGATTCGGGAGCATGCCGGTCGCCGAGTCGCCGGCGGACACGGTCGCCCTTATCAGCGCGGCGTGCGAGGAGCTGGGGCAGCGGGCGCTGGTCTGCTCCGGCTGGAGCGATTTCAGTGGCGTGCCGCAGTCCGACCACGTCAAGGTGGTCGGCGTGGTGAATTACACGAAGATCTTCCCCGCCTGTCGGGCGGTGGTTCACCACGGCGGCTCGGGCACCACTGCCGCGAGCCTGCGTGCCGGCATACCCACCTTGATTCTTTGGAGCTCGGCTGACCA